>NZ_NOZE01000036.1:0-143921 GCF_002259025.1 Rhodococcus sp. 05-2255-1e
ATTCGCATGGGCCTCGGCTGGGACCCGGTGACGACCCCGAAGAAGGGTGGACTGTTCGGCGGCGGGGGCCGTGCGGCAAACATCGACTTGGACGCGTCGTCCACGGAGACACCGTGATCGGTCACCAACGCAGCGAAACCACCCGCGTAACCCTGCCCGACGGCACGAACTTTCCAGCTCCCCTGGCGGCGGTAGATCTCCAGCGCAATGACGATGGATTCGGAGCTGAGGCCCTCGATCGTGTACTCGTACAACACATTTCCCGCTGTGTCGCTGACCCGCGCGACCGGGGGTGCAGATCGGCCGAAGTTGCTCGACGCGTCGTCGAGGGTGATGACCGCACGGATCTGCTCGATGTCGGACGGAACAGCGCCGAGGGAGACGGCGAGTCGCGCCGGCCCGCCCTGCCCGGGTTCGAGGCGGACACCGGGACCGGTCGGCTGATTGAAGAACACGAAATCGGCGTCCGTGCGGACCTTTCCGGCGTCGGTGACCAGAAGTGCAGACAGGTCGGCCGGCACCGCCAGGGCGATGGACACGACGACGTCGCCGACGGTGAGGGGGCCGTTCTGACCCTTGGACAACGGTTGACCGGCCGGAGCAGACAATGTGGTGGACTCTCTCTCGAAGTGCTGGTTACCGTCATCCAATGTACTTGGTCGATTTGTCCGACTGGTGTGACCGCGAAGGCCTGTCGGTCAGATCTGGCGGAGGGTGAACAGGTCGCCAGGGGTGCAGCCGAGCACCCGGCATACGGCGGTCAAGGTGGAGAATCGGATGGCCTTGGCGCGGTCGTTCTTGAGTACCGACAGATTCACGACGCTGACCCCCGCCAGACGCGACAGCTCGGCGAGCGTCATGCCGCGGGCTTCGAGGATCTCGCCGAGATGACACACGACGAGATGGTCGACGAACTCCTCGGCCATCAGACCAGACCATCGGCATCGCGAGCGAGCTTGGAGCCCTGGGCGATGGTGGCGTAGACGAATTGCAGGAACGTGGACACGAAGATTGCGATCCAGAGACCGGTGGCCGGTCGAGCGGTGTCCACGGTCCCGCTCAGCTCGAGCGCACCGACGACGCTGTTGGTGCCCAGCATGTTCATGAACCCAGTGATGATGGGGTAGGCGAGAATGCACGCGCCGATCACTACGACGTCGGTGCGTGCGGCGTTGGTGAAGGGATTCCCGGCGATGACGCGATCGCAGAAGCGGTAGAAGAACAGCAGGCCCACCAGGATGATCACCAGTCCGACGGCGAGGGATCCGTAGCGCATCACGTCGATGAAGCCCAGCAGTCGTACGATTTCGGCTTTCGGGACGCTCAGCTCGATCGAGTTTCCCGGTTGCAGCTGGCCTCCGAACAACTCCACCGGCGGGGTGTTCCACTCGGGTTCGACGGTCGCGCTGACGTAGTCCGAGGAGTGGTATTTCCACATTTTCCAGCCGGTCCAGCCCACGGCCAGTGCTCCGTAGAACACCATCGCCCACTTGTTGGTCCTCATGGAACCCAATCCGTATGCCATCCCGCCGCCTCCATATCGATAGTCGATAACAACGAATATCGATAACCTATCGAAAATCGATACGGTGTCAAGGGGTGGGCTGTGTCATCGGCGTAAGGCCGACTCCAACTGTCGCCCGATCTCGGCAACCAATCGGGTGGAATCGGCGGGCACGACGTCGATCGACGCGTGGGACCGAACGAGGTAACGGCCGTCCCCGTCGAAGTCCATCCAGAAGAACGAGACGGCATCGGTATCGCGGCGGTGGTCGTAGGTGGCGCCGCGCGCGACGATCACCTCGCCGACTGCCGATCGCGGTCGGGCGAAGAACGCCTCGAATTTCTCGTCCGGAGTCGCGTTTCGAGTGGCCGTGGACAGGATTGCTCCACTCGATGTGGTTGCAGTGCAGGGGTGTTCGAGGGTGGCGGCCGCACGGCGTCCGGCCTGCACGGTCGGCACGGACTCGGCGATCCGTACGGGGGCAGATGCCGGGGTCACCGTGTCGATCGTGACCGAACAGTCCGGCCCAGGTTGTTGGGTGAGGACAACCGCGAGATCATGGGTCACCGCTGCATGAACGCGGACCGGGCTCTGCCCGAGATCGTGGGTGTCGCTTCGGCATTCGATGCGCACAGCGGGGTCGACCACCACTCCGATGGCTGCCTCGAGCCGCTCGTCCACCAGCGCGTCGATCCTCGCCGACGCTTCGCGCCGCAGCCGTTGGAGCTGACCCTCGGAATCGACGTCGACGGTGACGGCCAGAGGGTAGGGCAGCCGATCCCGTCCGAAACGACTGCAGAGCATCGCGAAATCCATGCCGCGCACGGTCCACTGCGTCACCGTCAGCCGCCGAGCACAGGGGGTGCGACGAGTGGCAGGTCGCCGATCAGTTCGCTGCCGTTGCCAACGTCGATCAAATAGCCGGGGGTGGTGTGTTCTCCGTCGTTGTCGCCGGTGCCACGACCTCCCGCCGCGCCCATACCGCCCACTCCGGGCATACCGTGAGCCCCTGCTCGACCGGCCGCCGCCGCACTCGCGCCGCCCGGGCCGCCGCTGGAACCGCCGGAACCGATCGGAGACCCGAGAACAGAGCCGCCGAAACCTGCACCGGAGCCCACACCGCCACCGGATCCGTTGTAGCCCGAGCCGCCGTAGTTGGAGCCGTTGTAGCCCGAGCCGCCGTAGCCGGCACCCGGGGAGCCTGTCCCCGAGGAACCGCCGCCTCCCACGTTGCTTCCGAGTCCCCCGGGAGCATTTCCGGGGCCACCGGCTGCGGCGGCCCGGGTTTCCCCGGATCGATCTGCAGGCGGCAGCGGTCCGGATGGACTCGAACCCGGTTGCCCGGTGTCCGATTGCCCAGGCGTCGCGGTGCCGGCATCGGTCTGCTGCGCAGCCGACTGCGCTGCGGGATCGACGGTTCCTGCCGAGCCTGCGCCCCCACCGGACGTCGCACCGCCGCTCCCACTGGCGGCCGGGAAACTGCCTGCCGGGAAACCGCCTGCCCAGCCGCCGGTGGAACCACCGCCTCCGCCGTCGACGGGATTGTGCGCCGTCGGCAGCACCGGAACGTTGGTGTCGGACAGCACCACGCCCGGTACGTACACCGATCGCATGATCCGACGCGCTTCGTTCTGCTGTTCCTCCTGCACTGCCGTCGCCGTTTTCGTGGCGAACGGAACGGGGAGCAGGGAACCGATCAGGGTGCTGGCCTCGGATGCGACCACCGGCGGCATTCTCGACTTGGTCTGCTCGAATCCTGCGTGCGCTTCGAGCAGCTTGTTCCCGATCAGACTCATCGACGTGGCCAGCGCGGACGCGGACGAGACGTAATCGCCCACGCCGCCGCGCACGGCGTCGGACATCGGCCCGGACCAGCCCGACGCCATGGCCGCCTCGATACCCGTTCGGAAGCCGTCGGATCCGGAGCCGGCGGCGGCCGAGAGGTCGTTCCAGTTCTTGGACGAGGTCGCGATGGGGCCGATGGCCAGAGACCCGACCATGCCCGCGATGTCCTCGTGTGACATCACCTCGAACGGTTCGGTGATCGTCACTTCGTTGGGTTCGTAGTCACCGCGGTAGTCGAAGGCTCCGTTCGCTTTCTCGAACGCCTCCCCGAGCATGGTGCCGACCAGCTCGGGCCCCACCGGGGTCACGAATATGTTGGTGACTATCCCGTCGATCGTCGCTTCGAGTTCCTCGTACGGATTCGCCATGCCCACCCCTTGCCACGCGCCTGTCCCCCCCGACGAACTGTTAGACGCGGTGCGCTGTGGTTCGGTTCCGCAGCCACTCGAGAATTTCCTCGCTGGCCCGCACGCCGGAGGAATCGGTGACGGTCAACCCGGGGCGGGTGAACCCCAGCAGTTCCAGCTCGCCGTGCCGCGGCCGAACGGCCTCGTCGGCGGCCATGAGCATCTCGGCGTCCAGCGCGCCGTCACCGGCCGCGAACACGCCGGCCTCGGGGTCCAGAGCGCCGTCGTGGATCAGCCTGGATCGGACCTCGGCGACCGCGGAGCTCTTGCACACCGCGTTGGGCATCGTGTAAATCTTGCGGCCTTGCTGGGACACGTTCCAGTCGCGTGCCGCGCACCACTGCGACCAGTCCGAGACGAAGTCCGGCGGGACGGCGGTGACGTCGACGACGAGGTAGCAGAACAGGCCGTCGGCCTCGCGGTATTTGAGCACCCAGTCTTCGGAGACCCTCGATCTCAACTCTGCGCCGATGCCGGCCAGGTCCAGATCGAAGCCCTTGCGCCAGGCCGTATCCGGCTCACCGTCGACGAGAATGTTGCCACCGTTGCTGGTGATGGCGTACCGCCACGGGGCACCCGGCAGGTCGATACGCTGGAACTGTTCGATGGTTCGCGTCGTCGTCGGAACCACGGTGACGCTCTCGCTCAACCCGCGGAGGAGCGACATCGACCGAGTGCTCATGTACGACAACGGTTTACCCTCGTACACCTCCACGCACTCGAACGTCTCGTCCAGTGGCACACCGAGCGCGCCTTCGGAGAAGATCATCGTGCGATCGAGGTCGACGGCGACGAGGGCGCTCACGAGGCATCCTCGGTCGAGACGTTCTTGATCAGACCCATGCACGAGTAGGCGAGGTCGGGTACCACGTCGACCGGTACTCCCCTGGCTTCGGCGAGCATCCGAATATGTTGATGCTCCGGAGCATTCGCGTCGCGCACCAACACGCGCCACGGTACTCGGCGTAGCAGCACCCGCGTGGTCTCGCCGACACCGGGCTTGACGAAGTTGACGTGCGAGATGCCGTACTCCTGGCGGACCTTCTCCACCGATGCCCATCCCGACCAGGTGGGAGTTCTGTCGGACGCGAGCACCGACGACACTGTCTCCGCGACCTCGTCACGCACGTCGTCGAATCGAGCCGTCACCGCGTCGAGTAGGTGCCGCGACACATCGTCGGGAGCCAGGTCTGCGTAGTATTTCGCGCCGTGGAAATCACCCGGCCGGATAAGACTGTCGTTGAGTACAGTTCGCGAAACGAGGCCCGAGACGGTCGAATTCAGGCAGGCCGATGCGATGAGGAAGTCGTCTCGGGTCCCGTAGGTGCGAGCGCAGTGTCCGGGATCGGCGAGCACGGCCAGATCGTCGTCGAAGTCCGCCCCAGGGAAGTCGCGTAGTGCCGCTGTGAGTTCGCGTGCGATGGCACCTTTGCCGGTCCAGCCGTCCACGAACACCACCGAGCGTGAATCGTGGTGCTCGGCGAGGTAGCGCAGAGCGACGCTGTCGATACCCCGATCACGCACGATCGAGACGGCGTAGTGCGGTATCTCGATGCCGTGGGCGGCGAAAGCCCAGCGCCGCATCAGAATTCCCACCGGAGTACCGGCCCGGGCCAGTGACGCGAGCACGATGTCGTGTCCGCGCTCGGCGAGCACCACCTCGGTGACGGTTCCAACGGCGACCGCGAGCCGCGCCGCACTGTCGTGCAGTACCTTCTCGAACAGTTCGCGATACGCAAGATCGGGTTGGTATTCGACCGGCAGCGATTCGGCATAGTGCGCCGTGCCGGCCTGAATCGCCCTCTCGCGCTCCGCCGTTGCTGCTTCCAGCGAGACGTCCGACAGGTCTTTCAGTAGCCAGGTCACCTCGTCCGGCGCGTACGAGCCGAACTCGGGCCCACGCAGCGGACGGGCGCGCCTGGCGATCTCGAGCGCCTGCGGATCGGCACCGGTCACGACCACGACCAGCACGTCGGTGCCCGCCGCCGCGAGTGTCTCCGCCGCGGCGGTGAGTGCGTCGGTATCCGCGGGGGCATCGGCGACGAACACCAGGGTCGAGTCGGCCGGCGCGTCGGCGTTGTAGAGGTAGCGCAGAGAGGATTCGTCCTCGGGCGCTGCGAATTCGAAGCCCCGGCGCAGTGGGTAGCCCGCCACGTCGAGTACGTAGGCGGGCGAGCGGGTGGTCGTCTGGAACAGTGCGCTGTGTCCGCGTCGTTGCAGCGCTGCCGCCAGGCGTAACGGCAGGTACATCAGCTCCTCGTGCCCGACGACCACGACGGCACCCGAGTCGGGGAGCGACGCGTCGACGGTGGCCGCGACTGCTTCGATCGCGTCGGCGAACCCGGCCGCATCGGACCTGAGGAAGCCGTGGCGGCCGCCCTCGGGTAGAGCTGCGGGCCAGGGCGCGTCGATGTGGCGTACCGAACCGGGTTGTGTAGCAACCGGATTGAACGTCGGATCGGGGAGGCTCAGAACCGTCTCCACGAGCCCGGGTTCCAGCTCGACCGATCCCTGAGCGAGGCTGACGTTGTCGATCACGACGCCCAGTTCGGTGGCCGTTGCTGCGGTCGCGTCGAGATGCTCGGCGGTACGCATGTCCACCAGGGATGCGATGACGTAGTGGGAACGCGCAGCCGTGGAATGGATCTGGCGGAGCGCATCGAGCGCGGTGGCTCCGGTCGAGATCTCGTCGTCGACGAGAACGAGGGGTAGTTCGCCGCCGAGCAGGTCCGCCGAGGTCGGCATCAGCAGATGGTCGGTGGCGTGCGAGTGCCCTTCCTCGAACTCTCCGTGCACCGTCATGCCCGGTACCGTGCGGCGGGTCGAGTGCACATAGCAGCGCGCATCGAGGGCGGTTGCCACCGTGTGCCCCAATCCCGTTGCCGTCTCCGCGAATCCGAGAACATCGATGTCGGAGCCGCCGACCGCCGCAGCGACCAGGCCGGCCAATTCTTCGCCGGCACCGATGACGACGTCCGGATCCACGGGTATGTGTTTGCCGAGCACAGTGGACACCAACAGATGTGCCCGTCGGGGATTGCGGCGTAGGCCGGGGCGCACCAGTTGTCGTGCCGTCCACGACGACGAGGAGCCGGTGTCGGTCAGGACGATGCCGTCGGCCGGGTTGTCGGTCATCGCTGAGCCAGCGCCGTCAGGAGGTCCACGAACGTGATCCCTTCGTTGGTGACCCCGAATGCCCGGGCGCGAACCATCGTCTGTTTCGCCCAATTGCGATGTGGTCCCAGCTCGTTCATCTTGTTCCGGTAGCCGGAGGCCTGCGCGCCGCCCTGATCGGAGGCCAGAATGTCGAGGGCGTCGTGGTATTCCTCGTGCGTCACTGCGGACAATGCGTGCACGGCAGGAACGTGGGATGGATGAATGACCGTCTTGCCCTGGATACCGTTGGCGCGGTCGAGGGCGACCTCGCGCAGCAGTGCGTCCAAGTCGCTGCTGACCAGTTGCTGCCGGAAGCGCACGGCCTCCTGGTCGACGAACGGCGTCTGACGCAGCAGTGGCCGGAACATGCGTTCGTGGTCTGCGAAGTACTCCCACACCGGCCCGGTGATGACGAATCCCGATCCGTCGTTGCGGCCCAGGTGATTGACGATCGCGCTGATGACGTCGGCTACGACGCGGACGTCGTAGATCGTCAGGTCACGGTCGCGGCGAATGCCGAAGGTGCCGCACATATCGGTGGCTCCGATGCGGACGGCCAGCACGATGTCTCGGTATTTTCCCAGTAGTTCCCGGATGGCAACGAGTTCGGTGTCGCGTGTTTCGCGGTGGACCACCTCGGCCGACTCGAGAACCGGCATCGCCAACAAGCGGGTGTCGTGCGCGGTGGACGCGGCGAGAATCTCGTCGAGGTACTCGGCTCCGGTTGCCGAGGTGAACTTCGGTACGACGAATCCGGCAAGTCCTGCGGCCCCGGGAGCCAGACCGGCGCAGACCGTCCGAATCTGTTGGGCCGTGCGGGCTCGGACGAACACCAGTGCATTCGAACCCGAAAGTTCGTTCAGAGTTCGGATGGTGTTCTCCACCGCGTACTGCAGATCATGATCTGCGACTGCATCTTCGAGATCGATCACGATCGATCGAACGCCCTCGTCGGTGCGCTTGTGCACCGTCGCGGTCAGGTCCGCACGGGTCGCGGGAATGTACAGCGTTGCACCGAGTGCTGTTGCTACGACGTTGTTTCCGTCGCTGACCGCGATGTCCTCCGGTTGCAGGAAGAACATGCGTTCGCGGGTGTCGGCGTCGAGATGGCGAAAGTGTTGCACCATGATCCTTCGTGTGAATGCGGTCGGTGCTAGCTGCGCATGCGTTCGATCACGCCTGCGATGAAGTCCGAAATGGTAGCCAGATCCTGCAGATATGACCAGTAGTCGGGATGAGTACCCGTCAGTGCGTTGCTCGCCCTGTCGATCCGGGCGAGCTGAGCATCCAGCACCGAGCCCCATTCGGCAACCAGACCGCGATTGATCGCGAGTTGTTGAGCGTCACGAAGTTTGAACCGGACCTTGTTCTCGGTCTCGCTCGGATCGGCTTTGAGTGCGCGCAGCAGGCGAACTCGATCGGTGACGGCGTCGACCAGGTGCTCGGCATCGGTCAGGTGCGACCGGGCCTGGGCGACGAGATCCAAGGCCTGCTCGGGGTTGCCCGTGTCGAGCGCCGAACGGGCCGCTCGCAGATCCTCGTCGGCCTGTTCGATGTGGCGCGTGCTCGATCGTTCGTTGTGCGATAGATCTGCCGAGCTCTTGGCATTGAATTCGCGGAGCAAACTCGAGAAGGCCGGCGCGATGCCCTCGGATCTCGTTCGTACGGCTTCGATTCGGGTCCGCACCGAGACCAGTGCGGTCCGGGCCTCCTGCTGGCGTCCGGGAGCCGAGCGAACCGCCTCGCGCAACGCAGTGGACCTGTCCCTGACGACGGCGGCCTGCTCTCGCGCACGCAGCGGATCCCGTCGAACATCGTTCAATTGTGTTGTGGCGGCATCCAGTTCGTTCCAGGCCTGCCGCAGTGATGGATAGGTGGCGTACTGCTCGTCGACGGTGGACCGCGCAGCGTCCGCCTCGGCCAGTGCGTCCTGCACCAGGCGCGGGGTGGCCGCGAACTGTGCCGAGGCGTGCTCGAGAGTGCTGCGATGAGCCTCGTAGAAACGATCGACGGCGACGCTGGCGTCGTGGAGCAGCCGCGTCGCGTTGTCGAATGCCGACCTGGCGGCGGCAGTGGTGATTCCGTCGAACTGTTCGACGGCAGCGAGATACGCCGCTCCCGCGTCGAAACACAGCTTCTCGGTATCGAACCATCGGCGGGCGAGTCCGTCTTCCGGGCGCAGCGCGGTGGATGCCTCGACGCCGGCGGATGCGATGGACTGTCGCTTGTCCATGTCGAGAAAGGCGGCGACAGCGGCGTCCTGGGAACGACGCGCGGCGGCGTCCGATTCGGAACCTCGGCGAAACACCCCAGGCCAGCGACTTGTCACCTGTTCGATACTACCGACGGGAACCTCCGCATCACCGCGCTCGTTGGTCGAGTACGTCCAGAAACCGGACATTCCCACTACGGTTGTACCCGTAACGGGAAACCAATTGCGAAAGGACCTCTCAATGGGCGTCAGCCTCAGCAAGGGTGGCAATGTCTCGCTCACCAAGGCAGCACCGAACCTGACCGCGGTCGTGGTCGGCCTCGGTTGGGACATCCGCACGACGACGGGCACCGACTTCGACCTCGATGCCAGCGCCATCGCATTGAACTCGACGAAGAAGGCCCTGAGCGACGGGCACTTCGTGTTCTTCAACAACTTGAAGTCTCCCGACGGCTCCATCGAGCACACCGGGGACAACACGACCGGTGAAGGCGACGGAGACGACGAGCAGATCAAGGTCGATCTCGCCGCTGTGCCGCCGGAGATCGAGACCATCACGTTCCCCGTGTCGATCTACGATGCGGACGCTCGCTCGCAGTCGTTCGGTCAGGTGCGCAACGCGTTCATCCGCGTCATCAACCAGGCCGACAACTCCGAGCTTGCTCGCTACGACCTCAGCGAGGATGCCTCGACCGAGACCGCGATGGTCTTCGGCGAGCTGTACCGCAACGGCGCGGAGTGGAAGTTCCGCGCAGTCGGCCAGGGCTACGCGTCCGGACTCGCAGGCATCGCCCGGGACTTCGGAGTAAACGTCTAGTAAAGGCATTCCCAAGATTGGGGATACCCCCGCCTCGTCATTCATGATGGGCGGGGGTTTTTCCGTTTCGTCCCCCAACTTGGTCGCGCCTGCGGGCTCTGCTCCTAGCCAGAAAGGCCACTGACGTGGTTATGAGAATCTTCGGCTGGTCGATTGCGGTCACCATCGTGTCCGTCATCGTGGCCTTCTTGTACGGCGGACTCGAGGCGATGATTCTCGTCCTCATCCTCGGCGTGCTCGAAGTGTCCCTGTCCTTCGACAACGCCGTCATCAACGCCACCGTGTTGCGACGGATGAGTGAGTTCTGGCAGAAGATCTTCCTCACCATCGGCATCGTCATCGCCGTGTTCGGCATGCGGTTGCTGTTCCCGCTGGTCATCGTCTGGGCCGCGTCGGGCCTCGGTCCGGTCGCCGCCATCGACCTGGCACTCAACCCGCCCGCCGACGGTGCCGCGACCTTCCCGGACGGTTCGCCCAGTTACGAAACGCTCCTCACCGACGCACATCCGCAGATCGCAGCCTTCGGCGGCATGTTCCTGCTGATGCTCTTCCTCGGCTTCATCTTCGAGGATCGCGAGATCACCTGGCTGAGCTGGCTGGAGAAGCCTCTCGCCCGGATCGGTCGCCTCGATCAGCTGTCCGTTGTCGTCGCGGGCCTGCTGCTCGTGCTCAGCGCCGAATTCCTCGCCGACGACGACAAGATTTCCACCGTCATGGTCTCCGGCGTGCTCGGCATGATCACGTACATTGCCGTCAACGGTCTCGGCGAACTGTTCCACATCGAGGAAGAGGGCGAAGAGTCCTCCGGCGGCCCGAGCGAACTGGCGAAGGCGACCGGCAAGGCCGGCTTCTTCCTGTTCCTCTACCTCGAGGTCCTCGACGCGTCGTTCTCGTTCGACGGTGTCATCGGAGCCTTCGCCATCACCGCGGACCCGATCATCATCGCGCTCGGCCTCGGCTTCATCGGTGCCATGTTCGTTCGCTCGATCACGGTGTTCCTCGTTCGCAAGGGAACGTTGTCGGACTACGTGTACCTCGAGCACGGCGCGCACTGGGCAATCGGTGCCTTGGCCCTCATCCTGCTCGTGTCGATCGGCGTTCACATCAACGAACTGATCACCGGCTTCGTCGGAATCCTCTTCATCGGTGCGGCACTGATCAGCAGCATCCGACGCAACAAGCGTCTCGAGAGCGAAGGCTTGGACACCGAAGTCCACGTCTGACCTTCGCTTCGAACCACAACAGCTCGAAGACTTACAGCTCCGAGATGTCGACGAGTCCGTCCTGCAGGGCCCGGGCCACCAGGGCGGCCTTGGTCGGGGCGGACCGTCCGACAGAGGTGTATTTCGCGCGGATGCGCGTCAAGTGGGTGTTGACGGTTCCCAGCGACAGGAACAGTGCCTTGGCGACCTCGGTCTTGGAGTCGAGGCGAATCCAGCAGAGCAGTACCTCGATCTCACGGTCGGTCAGGCCGGGCCGCGTGGGGAACGTGTCCAGCTGATCAGCGGGCGGCACCAAGCTGATCAGTCCGCGAGCGAGCGGTGCGGCCGAGATGGAGTCGCTGTGTTCCGAGGGCATGGGATCGAGCAGTGCGGACATCAGTTCTCCCGAGGGCCGAGGCAGGTTGAGACGGTCTAAACCTGAGTCGACTCATTCTCACAGGTCGATCACAGACTCGCTGCCCTGATTTCTATGGGCATTTGAACCGTCAACTCCGAGGATGCGTCATGAATCGCGTTCCGAACGGTCATCAGTCCTGCGAGGGGAGCTCGGGCATCGGGAGCCACCCGTCTTCGACCGCGCGTTTGTACAGGTCGGTTTTGGTCGGTGCCGGACGCCCCGCCTCGGCGTATTTGTTGCGGATGCGCACGAGGTAGTCGTTCACGGTCTGTTCCGACAGTCCGGCCAGGCGTGCGACGCGTCCTGCCTTCTCGCCCGACGCGTACAGGGCGAGCACCTCGCGTTGACGTGGGCTCAGACCGACGTCGGGCAGTTGTGGATCGCCGTCGATCGCCGCGGCCCAGTCCGTGGTGACCACCTGCCCGCCGCTCGCGGCTCGCCGGATCGCAGACACGATGGCCGATGCGGGCGCGGACTTGCGCACCACGCCGAGAACTCCCGCGCGTGCCGCGGACCGAACCAGGAATGCGTTCTCGGCACCGGTGTACACCAGCACTCGTGATCCCGCGGCGTGCAACTGTTCCACGTTCGAGCGCGGAGACGATCCGTCGCCGAGTCGCAGATCGAGTACCACCAGGTCGAGCTGCTCTCGGTGGGCGAGCAATTCGTCCACGGTGGAGGCCATGATCACGAGATCGAGATCGGGTTCGTCCGCCAGCATGGCCTTGAGGCCGAGCGCGACGGATTCGTGGTCCTCGATCAAACCGATGCGACGTACCGCGGCAGTGCCGTCCTCGGTACTTCCCTGAGATTGCGACACCTGTGCCATGTCCCCGCCCCGCTCTGCGCCCTTTTCCCCAGCGCCCTGTTCTACCGAAGCTCTAGTGCCTCGGTGATGCCGTCACAGATGTCGTCGACGGACGGGGCGACGTTACCGACTCCGAGTCGGTTTCGCCCGGTTGGGCAAACCGCAGGCGAGCGCGGGCGAACATCACGAACAGCACCACCAGCAGCAGCGCTCGCCCCCAGACTCCGACGAGGACGAAGAATTCCTCGTCGTTGGCGTCGACGCCGGAGGCCAGCGCAGCGAAGTACTTGAACACGCCGATCCCCATCGACAGATCGACCATCAAGTACGCGGCGACGATCCCCCAGGGGATCCGAAGCAACACGAGGAAGGGAAGCAGCCACAGCGTGTACTGGGGTGAGTGCACCTTGTGGAGCAGCATGAAGCCGCACAGCATCGACCCGCTCACGGCAACCCAGGGATAGGTGCCGATCGCGTTCGCGCGCCGGAAGCCGAGCCACAGCGCGAGCGCGAACGCGACGAACACCAGGAGCGGCGACGCCACGTCGACGACTTTCTGGAACGACGCTTCGGCGTCGTTGTACGCGTCGGGCGTCATGCGGTCGTTGACGTAGAAGTGGCGCAGCCCCCAGTACCAGATGGAATTGGTCGTCAGGTCCGCCTGGCGCAGCGACTGGAAGGTGAAGGACGCGCGCCAGCCCTCGTAACCGATGACGGCGAACGGCAGGTTGACTGCGACCACGGTGGCGATCGCGGCTCCGGCGACCTGCAGGCCGCCGCGTATGTCGTAGCGGCCACGGACGGTCTCCGGTTTTTCTCGACCGTTCGTTCCGCCGGTGACGACATAGGCAATGAGAGGGAGCACGAATGCGCCTGGATAGATCTTGAGGCAGAAGCCGATCGCTAGCAGTACCGAAGCCACAATTGCCTTGCGTCGCAATGCAATCGGCAATGTCATGACGAAGATCGCACCTACCGCAGACGCGACGACCGGTAGCTCCCAGTTGTGGAAGGCATACATCACCAGGGGTGGGGAGATGGACCACAGCAGCGCCGGCCAGCCGGCCATCCGCCCGAGCATCCAAGCGGTGAGAAGCCCGAACGGCGCAAGGATCAGTGCCGAGGTCAACAGGAACTGCGCGTCGGTGTGGGCCGGGATCGCGCCGAGCCACATAAGCAGACCGCTCAGAACCGGATACTCGACCGTCCCTCCGGTGAGGATTCCGTCGCTCGTGATGGCCCCGTGGATGTAGGGAAATATGTGATTGTCGATATCGCGGCCGAGCCACAGGAACTGGATGTCGGAGTAGCAGACGGACGAGTCCTTGATGACGTCGAACACCGTGCTGCGTCCGGACTCGTCGAACGGTGCGACGGCGCAGCGGGCCTTGTTCAGATATCCCAGAATCAACCCGATTGCTGCCATCGCGACGACCACGACAACCGTCGTCGGACTGGCGCGGACCCCGGATCGCATGGTGCAAGAGTATGACGAGCGAATGCCCGACTGTGCGCCCAGAGGGAATTAGCAGGTCAGGGCCCTGTCGTGTATCTTCGAGGGGTTGCTGACGCAACGACCCTCCTGCCACGGATAGTCCGTGGCCGTTTTCACTAGTCCACAGGAGGTGATGAGGTCTTATGCGTCATTACGAATTGATGGTCATTCTCGACCCCAATCTGGACGAGCGCACTGTCGCTCCGTCGCTCGATACGTTCCTCAACGTCGTTCGCAAGGATGGCGGCACCGTCGACAAGGTCGATGTATGGGGCAAGCGTCGTCTGGCTTACGAGATCCTCAAGCATGCCGAGGGCATCTACGCCGTTGTGAACCTCAACGCCGAGCCTGCCACCGTCAGCGAGCTGGATCGTCAGCTCGGACTCAACGAGTCCGTGTTGCGTACGAAGGTCCTGCGACAGGGCAAGTAATTGTCGGTGTCCGGCCCTAGGCTGGCACTCACAACGCTTACTACTGAAAGAGGAACCATGGCAGGCGAGACCGTCATCACCGTCATCGGAAACTTGACGGCTGATCCAGAACTTCGATTCACCCCCGCCGGTGCGGCAGTTGCCAACTTCACGGTTGCATCCACCCCGCGCACATTCGATCGTCAGACGAACGAATGGAAAGACGGCGACGCGCTCTTCATGCGCTGCAACATCTGGCGCGAGGCAGCGGAGAACGTTGCCGAGAGTCTGACCCGAGGCTCACGAGTGATCGTGAGCGGACGGCTGCGGCAGCGTTCGTACGAGACGCGCGAGGGTGAGAAGCGGACAGTCGTCGAGCTCGAAGTCGACGAGATCGGACCTTCACTTCGCTACGCCACCGCAAAGGTCAACAAGGCCAATCGCGGTGGAGGTGGCGGCGGAGGCGGCTTCAACTCCGGCTCGGGTTCCTCCGGCGGATCGGGCGGCGGCCGCTCGAACTCCTCGTCCAACTCCGGTTCCGGTGGAGACGATCCCTGGGGCAGTGCCCCGGCGGCGTCGGGCTCCTTCGGCGGACGTGGCGGAGACGAAGAGCCACCGTTCTAGATCCTTCGATCGAGAACAACCAGATGTAACGGAGAAAGACCCATGCCCAAACCGCCATTGCGCGACAAGGTGCTCAAGAAGAAGGCGTGTTCCTTCTGCAAGGAAAAGAACACGGCGATCGATTACAAGGACACGACGTTGCTGCGTAAGTACGTCAGCGATCGCGGAAAGATCCGTGCTCGCCGTGTCACCGGCAACTGCGTCCAGCATCAGCGTGACGTGGCCGTTGCCGTGAAGAACTCGCGTGAGGTAGCACTGCTGCCTTACGCCGCGACGGCTCGATAGAAAGGGGCGATTGGTATGAAACTGATCCTCACCGCTGATGTGGACAACCTCGGTGCGCCTGGCGACACCGTAGAGGTCAAGGACGGCTACGGCCGTAACTTCCTGCTGCCCCGCGGATTGGCCATCCAGGCCACCCGTGGAGCTCAGAAGCAGGTCGACGGCATTCGCCGCGCTCAGGAAGCTCGGGCCGTTCGCGGCCTCGAGCACGCCAACGAGCTGAAGCAGGCCATCGAGGGCCTCGAGTCCGTCACGCTGTCTGTCAAGACTGCCGGCGACTCGGGCAAGCTGTTCGGCTCGGTCACCGCGTCGGACGTCGCTTCTGCACTCAAGGCTGCCGGTGGACCGGTCGTCGACAAGCGCAGCATCGATCTGCCGAAGGCTCACGTCAAGAGCACGGGCAAGCACGACATCGTCGTGAACCTGCATCCCGACGTGACCGCCAAGTTCAAGCTGGAGGTCGTCGGAAGCTGATTTTCAGCTTTCGGCCCGAAACGGCTGCAAGAAACCCCACGAACTTCGGTTCGTGGGGTTTTTTCGTGCCATCTCACAAAATTCAACTGTCACAACGGTTTCCAAATTGTGAAGGATCTCTCTCGGTGCCACCTTCGGCCGAGGTTTGCGTACCCTTTACTTGGGGGCGACATTTCAAGCCGGAACACGATCGACCGACCTGACGCCTAGACGCCCGGAGGAACTGCCGTGACAACGACAGCAGAGCACGATTCAGAACCCAGTCCGAAGACCCGATCCGAGCCGCCGTCTCGGGTCGGGTCGATAATCAAGTACGACCTACCGGCCTCGCTGGTCGTTTTCCTTGTGGCAGTGCCACTTTCGATCGGTATCGCTGTCGCCTCCGGCGCTCCCATCATGGCCGGCCTCATCGCCGCTGTGGTCGGCGGTATTCTCGCCGGTATTCTCGGTGGATCGCCGTTGCAGGTCAGTGGTCCGGCTGCGGGTCTGACTGTGGTGGTCGCCGAGTTGGTCAACCAATTCGGTTGGGCCACAACATGTGCCATCACGGTGTTGGCCGGCCTCGTCCAGGTTCTGCTGGGCATGAGCCGCATTGCTCGTAGTGCACTTGCCATTTCGCCGGTGGTCGTTCACGCGATGCTCGCCGGCATCGGTATAACCATTGCGCTGCAACAGATTCACGTGCTGCTCGGTGGAGAGTCCGAAAGCTCCGCGGTGCAGAACCTGCTCGCCATTCCGCGTTCCGTGGCCGACGGCCAATGGCCGTCCATCGTCGTCG
Organism: Rhodococcus sp. 05-2255-1e; assembly: GCF_002259025.1. Lineage (NCBI taxonomy): Bacteria > Bacillati > Actinomycetota > Actinomycetes > Mycobacteriales > Nocardiaceae > Rhodococcus > Rhodococcus sp. 05-2255-1e. Next base: position 16,433 of record NZ_NOZE01000036.1, read on the forward strand.
GCGGCATCGTCGTCGTGCTGATGTTCTCGTGGCCGCGACTGGCCGGCGTGTCCAGTGTGATGGCCAAGGTCTCCAAAGTGCCTGCGGCATTGGTTGCAGTGGTCACCGCAACCGCGGTCTCGATCTTCTTCTCGCTCGACGTCGAGCGAATCGAGTTGCCGGGCAACCTCATCGAGTCTCTGAGCTTCCCGATCATGCCCGACGGTCAGTGGGGTGCATTCGCCACCGGTGTCATCACCATCGCGCTGATCGCCAGCGTCGAGAGCCTGCTGTCCGCTGTGGCCGTCGACAAGATGCACAGCGGTGAGCGCACCAACTTCGACCGCGAATTGATGGCGCAGGGTGCGGGCAACATGGCCTCCGGTGCCATCGGTGGCCTGCCGATCACCGGCGTCATCGTGCGTAGCGCGACCAACGTCAAGGTCGGTGCCAAGTCTCGTGCGTCGGCGATTCTGCACGGCGTGTGGATCCTGATCTTCTCGGTGCTGTTCATTTCGATCGTCGAGCTCGTGCCGTTCGCGGCGCTCGCCGGGTTGCTCGTGATGATCGGTGTGCAGCTCATCAAACTGGCCGACATCAAGATCGCCAACAAGACCGGTGACATCGCTGTCTACGCAGTCACGGTGCTGGGTGTCGTGGCGCTCAACCTGCTCGAGGGAGTGCTGATCGGCCTGGCGCTCTCCATCATCCTGGTTCTGCGACGCGTGGTGCTGGCGAAGATTCGGGCCGAGGAAACGGTCGACGGAACCTGGCGGGTGACTATGGAGGGCTCGCTGAGCTTCCTCGCGCTGCCGCGACTGACTCGTGTGTTGGCCACGGTGCCCGCAGGCACGTCTGTCACCGTCCATCTCGGAGTCGATTTCCTCGACCATGCTGTGCACGACGCGTTGAACGAGTGGGTCCGCCAACACGAGGCGACCGGTGGTTCTGTGCGCGTCGAGGAGGTGGGCACGGCGTCGATGGCTGCGGCCACCGAAGGACCACCGCGGCGCGGATCTTCCACGGTGCGCAGTTCGTTGGCACCGTGGCGGGCGTGGCAGCTCAAGAGCGACGACACGCAGGAAGATTCGCCTGCCGCTCTGCGTCCGGTGTTGAGCGGAGTGGCCGAGTACCACCGCACTCATGCCCCCAACATTCGTCCGCACCTGGAAGGTCTGACCGAGTCTCAGGACCCGGACACGCTGTTCCTCTGCTGCGTCGACTCACGCGTCATGCCGAACACGATCACCAGCAGCGGCCCCGGTGACCTGTTCACCGTGCGCAACGTCGGCAACATGATTCCCACCCAAGGTCAGGATTGCTCGGTGGAGGCAGCCCTTGCCTTCGGCGTCGACGAAGTGGGTACGTCGTCGGTCGTCGTGTGTGGCCATTCCGGTTGCGGTGCCATGAAGGCGATTCTCGGCGGGGCGGAGAACGCCGCCGACCCGTCGGTGGCCGAGTGGCTCGGGCACGGAAGGGCCAGCCTGGACGCGTTCCGCAGTGGGCACGCGGTGGGCCGTCAAGCGGCGGAGTTGGGCTTCGGCGAGGCCGACCAGCTCGCGATGGTCAATGTCGCGGTGCAGCTGCAGACGTTGACCCGTCACCGGGTGGTGGGACGCGCGAACGCGGAGGGTCGTCTGCGGATCACCGGTCTCTTCTTCGACATCCCGTCGGCCCGGGTTCTGCAGATCGGTACGAAGGAGATCACGGTTCTCGACCCGGCGCTGTGCCCGCAGAAGGCCGATCTCTGACGGTCTGTTCGAGCGAAGTACGAGGGCCCGATTTCCGACGGGGATCGGGCCCTTCGGCTCGAAAACCAGCTTTAAGACTTTTTCGGTGCCAATTTCCAGCCGGTGTGACGTACTTCACCATGGAGTTCACTCGGCATTTACTCAACACGCCCGAGTTGTCAATTCGGCCGACACGCCGCCCCCAGAACGATGCACAGGCAAAAAACTTTATGTACACGCCTTGACGTGCGGGAATGGTGCAAAGTCCAAAAGTTATACCCAGGTTATCCCCAGACGGTCAACACCGTTGTTCGACATCGTCCACATTTCATCCACAGATCCATCCACAGCCTGTGTTGTGACTCCCGGCGATACCGCTTAACGTCCCTCCAGCGTCTCTCTCGATGCCGTCGAACGGTGCCGGGGCAGCGCGGATCCGGTACCGAACAGGACCTGTCGGTGCCCGGGGGTAGAACTTGCTTGACCGCACGTCCGGGTGTTACCCGGCCGTGCTCGGACTATGGGGAGAGGACGGCCGGTTCGCGTGGCAGTTGTGGACGATCGAGGACAGTCCGACTACTCCGGCTCCTCCTCCAGCGAAGGTCCGGGCGAAGACTTCGGGCGACAGCCGCCACAGGACATGGCCGCCGAACAGTCCGTGTTGGGTGGCATGCTGCTGAGCAAGGATGCCATCGCCGACGTGCTCGAGGTGCTCCGTCCGGGCGACTTCTACCGGCCGGCACACCAGAACGTCTACGACGCCATTCTCGACCTCTACAGCCGCGGTGAGCCTGCCGACCCGGTGACCGTCTCGGCCGAGTTGGATCGCCGCGGCGAGCTCAAGCGCATCGGCGGCCCGCCGTACCTGATCACGCTGACTCAGACGACGCCCACCGCTGCGAACGCCGGGTACTACGCCGAGATCGTGGCGGAGAAGTCCATTCTCCGGCGGCTCGTGCAAGCCGGTACCCGCATCGTGCAGTTCGGTTACGCCGGAGCCGACGGTCAGGACGTCGCCGAGGTCGTCGACCGCGCACAGGCAGAGGTGTACGAGGTCACCGAGCGCCGCACCTCCGAGGACTTCCTACCCCTCGAAGAGCTGCTGCAGCCCACGATGGACGAAATCGACTCCATCGCCAGCCGCGGCGGCATCTCCCTCGGCGTGCCGACGGGATTCGCCGAACTCGACGAGATCACCAACGGTCTTCACCCTGGTCAGATGATCATCGTCGCGGCGAGGCCCGGCGTGGGTAAGGCGCTGTCACTCGACACGCCGCTTCCCACGCCGGATGGCTGGACCACGATGGGCGAGGTGGCTGTGGGAGACCACCTCATCGACGCCCACGGGCTTCCGACTCGCGTCGTGGCTGCAACGGACGTCATGCTCGATCGACCGTGCTACGAAGTCGAATTCTCCGACGGCACAGTGATCGTTGCGGATGCAGAGCATCAGTGGTTGACGGAGACCAGGGCGTCGCGCAAGTCGGCGCAGGCGGCGGCGGTCAACTACAACCGGACTCGCAATCAGAAGACCTTCGCTGCTGTGCGTACCACCGAAGAAATCGCGAACACGGTGCGCTGCGAGACGAAGGACGCTCGCATCAATCACTCGGTCACCAATACCGAGGCCGTTCAGCTGCCCGAGCGTGAGCTTCTGGTGCCGCCGTACACCCTCGGCGCGTGGCTGGGAGACGGGACATCTGCGTCCGCGAAAATCACGAGCGCGGACCCGGAGATCATTGCCCGGATAGAGGGCGAAGGCCTGCACGTGGTGGCGTCGGAGAAGGCTGCTCTTCGATATTCGATCAAATTGCCCTCAGAGGCGGTCGAATCGAAGGCTTGTGTCGTCTGCGGCAAGCAGTTCGTTCCGTTTCCGCTCAATGTCCGGACTTGCGGTCAATCCTGCGGTGGCAAGGCACGTTTCATGTCCGCTCCGGTCGCTGCCCCGGCGTGCGTCGACTGCGGCGCGGTAACGACTAGTCTGCGCCGCTGCCAGGCATGCCGCAACTCGGTCGGGACCGTGCAGGCGCGTTTACGGACGATCGGTGTGCTGGGCAACAAGCACGTACCTACCGACTACCTCCGCGGGTCCGAGAGCCAACGACGCGCGTTGTTGGCGGGACTCCTCGATACCGACGGCACGGTGACCGCGGGCGGCTCGGTTCAGTTCTCGGTGACCAGTGAGCGACTTGTTCGGGGTGTGCGCGAGCTGATCGTCAGTCTCGGCTATCGCGTGCAGATGTCGACGAAGCGAGTACGCGGCAGAAGCGAATCATCGTCAACGGCTTTTACTCTGACGTTCGCGACGGACGATGTCGTCTTCGGTCTGCACCGGAAGCAGATCCTGCACAAGGAGCGTCGTGCCGCTGGATCGACTGTGCGGTCGGATTCGCGGTTCATCGTCGACGTTCGTCGAGTCGATTCCGTTCCTGTTCGTTGCGTGGAGGTCGACAACGCGGATCATCTGTATCTCGCCAGCGAATCGATGATCCCGACCCACAACTCCACGCTGTCGATGGATTTCATGCGTTCGTGCTCCATCAAGCACGGTATGCCCAGTGTCATCTTCTCTCTGGAGATGAGTCGCACCGAGATCGTCATGCGTCTGCTGTCCGCAGAGGCGAAGATCAAGCTCGGTGACATGCGTTCCGGAAAGATGACCGACGACGACTGGACCAAGCTGGCTCGTCGCATGAGCGAGATCAGCGAAGCACCGCTTTTCGTCGACGATTCGCCCAACCTGACGATGATGGAGATTCGTGCCAAGGCGCGACGCCTCAAGCAGCGCAACGGCCTCAAACTCATTGTGGTGGACTACCTTCAGCTGATGTCGTCCGGCAAGAAGGTCGAATCCCGTCAGCAGGAGGTCTCGGACTTCTCCCGTCAGCTCAAGCTGTTGGCCAAGGAACTCGAATGCCCGGTGGTCGCGGTCTGCCAGCTCAACCGTGGTCCTGAGCAACGAACCGACAAGAAGCCGATGGTCTCGGACCTCCGTGAGTCCGGCTCACTCGAGCAGGACGCCGATATGGTGATTCTGTTGCACCGCCCCGACGCCATCGAGCGCGACGATCCCCGCGGCGGCGAGGCCGACCTGATCCTCGGCAAGCACCGTAACGGTCCGACGGCGACAATCACTGTGGCACACCAGCTTCACCTGTCCCGATTCGTGGACATGGCACGGGGCTAGGGACAGCGGCGCTGGTCCAACGCTAGGTCGCGTATTCTTCATGGGGTTCAGACCCCAGCACCCAACGCAGCACATCGACGAAAGTAATCATGCCCGAGGACCAGAACGCAAACGTTCCACCGAATCATCTCTCGATCGATCCGAGCAGCCGCTTCTACAACGAAGAGGTTCTTCGCCGCGACGTGGGCATTCGCTTCAACGGTGTCGAGAAGACGAGCATTCGCGAATACAACGTGTCCGAGGGTTGGGTGCGTGTCGAGGTCCCGACCGCGAAGGATCGCTACGGAAACCCCATGCTCGTCAAGCTCAAGGGCACAGTCGAACCGTACTTCCGCGACGCAAAATAGCGGACTCCGATAAACAGGTCCGCGGCTGTCGATCAGCTGCGGCCACGTGGATCCCAACGTAGTAGGGGCCCAGCGTCACCAGACCACCGCGATAGTCTCTCGGCACACCGGCGTTCCTGTCGAGGTGCGTATATGTAGCGCGGGTGACACCCGAGCATGGACTACTCGAGAGTGGCACCGGCTGCCGCTATGGATTCGAGGGCTCGCTGATGCTCGTCTTCGGTCGATCCCGCGCAAGCATCGGAGTGAACCGTGACGCGGTATCCCAGTGCGCACGCACGTTCCGCGGCAATCCGGACCCCGAAATCCGTGAGGTACCCGGTGATCACCACGTGCTCCACCCCGACAAGTCTCAGCTGGGCATCCAGATCGGGGTTGGACCAAATGTCGCGGTCGAACTTCGTTGCGATGAGGTCTCCCGGCCGAGGCGTCATCCTCGGGTGGAAGCGGGCTCCGACGCTCTCCGGGTCGGAACGCAGAGGATCGGCAGCGTCCTGGCTCAGATAGCGGCTGCACACCACCAGTGCGCCCGTAGCGCGCTGGGCTGCACGGACCGATTCGGCGCGAGCCACTGCGTCGGGATCGTGTCCGAGCTCGATGATCCAGGGCTGAAAGTCGATCTCCACCAGTGCCGTTCGCGGCATGTCAGTATCTGGTTCCGACTGCAGCGGGTGCATCGTCGAGCGCGGTGAGATCCTCGGCGGTGAGCTTAAGCTCCAGTGCCGCCAGGTTGGCGTCGAAATGCTCGATGTTGGTGGTGCCGGGAATGGGAATCACGTGGGGACCCTGGGCGAGTACCCACGCCAATGCCACAGCGGCAGCGGTGGAGTCGTGCCTCGATGCAACTGCGGACACCACCTGGACGATCGATCGGTTCTGTTCGGCGGCAGCTCCGGAGAATCTGGGAAGTGCCAACCGCATGTCGGTCGCCGGAAGTGTGGAGGTATCGAGTGAACCGGTGAGAAATCCTCGACCCAACGGCGAGAACGGCACGAACACCGCGTCGTTCTCACTCGTCCACTCCACCATGTTTCCCATAGGTTCACCGTCGGGTGTTGTGCCCTGTCCCAGTGCGTTTCGAGTCCACAGGGATAGTTCGGACTGCACCGCGGAGACCGGATGAATACTGTGGGCCACCCGTGCCTGCTCGACGGTGACCTCGCTGAGTCCCAGGGCGCGCACCTTGCCCGCCGCAACCAATTCGGACAGCGCTCCCCAGGAGTCCTCGATCGGCACCTTGTCGTCGACGCGATGGAGGTAGTACAGATCGACGGTGTCTACACCGAGGTTCCGCAGGCTCGAGTCGCAGGCCTGCGCGAGGTGCTTCGGCGTACCGTTTCGGGTCAGAACAGGCGCTCCGCCGTCGACGTTGCCGATCAGCCCGGCTTTCGTGGCGATCACGGCATTCGTCCCGGCCAGAGCGCGGCCGACGACCCTCTCGTTGTGTCCGGCGGCGTAGGCGTCGCTGGTGTCGAAGAAGTCGATCCCCGACTCAAGTGCGTGCGCAAGGATTGGTGCACCGGCAGTGTCCGAGGAGGCGTCGGCACCGGCATAGGCCCAGCTGATACCCATGCAACCGAGGCCGATGGCACCGACATTGCGTCCGAGTGCCGGGACGTTACGAGTGGGAATCGACATCAATGCTCCTGTGCTCGTTGGATGATGGGGTGACGACCGCAAGACCGTCACAGTCGAGACCCTGGGCGATCAGGTCCTCGTAGTGCGAAATTTTCGACTCCAGCGCCGACCGTGCTTCGGCGAGACGACGTTGCTTCTGTTCGACACGTACCCGGTGCGCGGTCAGAATGTCGATCCGTTCCTGATGCGTCGACGCACCCAGATTCACCAGAATCACGAATCGGCGCATATCGGCTGTGGGCATCCCGGTCGTCCGCAGACGAACCAGAAGTTTCACGAGTGCGACGAGTCGCGGGCTGAACGCGCGCCGACCCATCGCCGTGCGAGGGATCTCGGGTATCAGGCCCTCCCGCTCGTACCAACGCAGCGTGCCCTGCGTCAGCCCCGAGGACTCGGCCATCTCGGCAATTCCGATACTCACGTCCTCGGCGTCGGTCGCGGCCGGTGAATGCGGTGCTGCGGTCATGGACCAGACGCTACGTCTTGGAGTGCACTCCAACGCAAGCCGAAATCGGCGCGGATCACACCACTGGTAAACACGGTCGCGCTGCAGCGCGAAAGAGCATGGCGGCGGCCGCGTCGGTGCGTTCGGAATCCCCCGTGGTGAAGCGGTCGAGCAGTAGCCCTCGGAATCCGGCCCCCATGGTTGTCGCCTGTAACGAGGCCGTGGTCGAGTCCATCCCGCAGCGCGCCATCGCACTGGCCAAAGCGTCGGTCAGTGCCCGAACACTGTCGCGTGCGAAGTCCGCGAGGACTCCGGACTTGATGGAGGCAATTCCGATGACCTGCATGAGGATTCGTGAGCTGACCACGTCGTGACCGTCGGACATCGACTTCCACAATTCGAGCAGTCGGCTCTCGAGCTGGTCGGCAGTGTCGACGTCGCCGAACATTTCTGCGAACGCCGGCCGCTGACTGGTCAAGGCCTGCACTATCAAGTTCTCGCGAGAATCGAAGTAGTAGATCAGCATCCGCGAGCTGGTGCCAAGTTCGGCGGCCAGGGGGCGAAGGGTCAGATCGTCGAGACCGTGAGTGCCTATGTAGTCGACAACGCGGCTGAGCAGCTCGACGCGCTTGTCGTGATCGAGTGGACGGGCCATGGGTTGACTGTACCGGTCGCTACATGTATCCATGGACGTCATGAGTGAACCGATCGCTACACAAACACTTCATCGCAACGCCGTCGTCACCGGGTACGTAGCCACGACGGCTCTGGCCGACGACGCCGACACAACATGGGATCGCCTCATGGACGGGCAAAGTGGGATAGGCCCGCTCCTGAGTGACTTCGTTGCGAGGTATGACCTTCCAGTTCGCATCGGAGGTGTCCTTCAGGTGGCGCTCTCCGACCATCTGACCCGCGTGGAGCAGCGGAGACTGTCCTTCGTCGAGCAGTTGGCGGTTGTGCTGGGACGGCGACTGTGGCGTGCCTCGGGTCTGGAGGACATGGACTCGGATCGTCTTGCCGTCGCAGTGGGGACCGGACTGGGTGGCGGCGATGCGTTGATCGGGGCCGTCGACGCGATGAGGGCGGGCGGATACCGGAAGGTGTCGCCGATGTCGGTCCCGATGGTGATGCCGAACGGACCGGCTGCGCATATCGGGCTCGAGGTCGGCGCTCGGGCGGGGGTGTTCACTCCGGTGTCGGCATGCTCGTCGGGTTCGGAGGCGTTGGCTCACGCATGGAGACTGATCGCTTCGGGTGAGGCGGATGTCGTGATCGCTGGTGGCGTCGAAGGGCATATCGACGCAGTGCCTATCGCTAGCTTCTCGATGATGCGGGCGATGAGTACTCGCAATGACGAACCGACGCGGGCTTCGCGGCCCTTCGATCGTGACCGTGACGGATTCGTGTTCGGTGAAGCGGGTGCGCTGCTGATCATCGAGTCCGAGAGACACGCCACGGCGCGAGGTGCACGAATTCACGGCCGACTGCTCGGTGCAGGAATAACATCGGACGGGTTTCACATAGTCGCACCGGATCCTGAAGGTCGAGGGATCCGTAAAGCCATGCAGAAGGCCATAGGCACGGCTGGTTTGACTGCCCGAGACATCGACCACGTCAATGCACATGCAACGGCAACGCCCATAGGTGACCTGTCGGAGGCCAGGGCCATCGCCGCTACCGTTGGCCATGCATCCGTCTACGCACCGAAGTCTGCGCTGGGTCATTCCATCGGTGCAGTCGGAGCAGTGGAGGCGATTCTCTCGATACTGTCGATTCGCGAATCGGTTGTGCCGCCAACTCTCAACCTCGACAATCAGGATCCTGCAATCGATCTCGATGTCGTCGGTTCACGACGCCGCCAGCAGATCGACTACGCGTTGAGTACGTCGATCGGCTTCGGCGGGCACAACGTTGCCCTGGCGTTCGGGCGCTACTGATCAGAGTCGGTATCGGATCAATCGCGAACTGTTGCCGACCACCGCGACCGATGAGGCGTTGTGCAGGATTGCCGCCAGCACAGGTGACAGCGCACCACCGGCGCTGACCGCCAAGCCGAGAGCGTTGACGGCAATGGACATTCCGTAGTTCTGACGGATGACCGATACGGAATGCCGGCCGAGGTCACGTACGTCGAGCAGACGCGACAAGTCGTCGCTCGCCAGTGCCACGTCCGCGGTCTCGACGGCAACATCGGTGCCCGCCAATCCCATTGCGATTCCGATATCGGCGACGGCCAAAGCGGGGGCATCGTTGGTGCCGTCACCGACCATCGCCACGACGTAACCTGCGTCCTGCAGTTCTCGGACGGCTTCGAGCTTTTCGTCGGGCATCACTTCGGCCCGCCACTCGGTGATACCGAGTTCCGCGGCGACCGCCGCCGCTGTCTTCGGGTGGTCGCCGGTGAGCATGATGATGCGTTCGACACCGTCGGCTCGAAGCGCGTTCAGAACGGCGGATGCGTTGGTACGGACTTCGTCGCGGAGACTGATCAAGCCGACGAGTACGCCGTCGACGGCGAGCAGCAGCGGAGTCTCGGCCTCGTCCTGCAGCCGCGAAACCCATTGCTGCGCATCCTGGGATACCGCGACGTTCTCGCTGCGCAGGAGGGATGGACTGCCCAGGAGCAGCGTCCGTCCGTCTGCGACCGTCCGCATGCCGAGTCCGACGATCACCTCGCACTCCTCGTGCGGAGGGATGACGATATGCCGTTCCTCGGTACTCCGAATGACAGCCTCTGCCAGAGGATGTCGAGAGTGGATCTCGGAGCTCGCCGCGTAGGCCAGCACCTGCTCCGGTTCCCAATCGTCTTGGAAAGACACGACATTGGTCACCACGGGGCGTCCCACCGTCAGGGTTCCGGTCTTGTCGAACACGAAGGCGTCGACCCTGCCGGCCTGTTCGAGGTGAGATCCGCCCTTGATGAGAATGCCTCTGCGAGCACCGTTTCCGATGGCTGCGCTGATGGCGGTCGGCGTGGACAATCCCACCGCACACGGACACGCCACGAGCAGCATCGTCATGGCACGTCGAACATCGCGGGTGACGACGAGGGTCAGTGCCGACAGGATGAAGGACGCGGGGACGAAGCGTCGTGAAAAGTTCTCCCCCACAGTCTGAATCGGTGCACGATCTTCCTGCGCCTCCTCGACGCGAGAGATGATGCGGCCGATCGTGGTGTCGCGGCCGACGGCGGAGGCACGCACGACGAGGCGGCCACGGACGACGACGGATCCCGCATGAATACGGTCTCCGGCGACGATCGATACCGGTAAGGTCTCGCCGGTGATTGCGGACTGATCCACCACCGCGTCACCGTCGACCACGATGCCGTCGACGGGAACGCCCACGTGGTCGTGCACGACGACCTCGTCGCCGATCTCGAGTCGATCGACGTCGACGGAGATCTCGGAGCCGTCGGGCAGCCTGATCCAGGCCGTGTCCTGTGTGCCGGTCAGTAGATCGGAGATCGCGCGTCGAGTTCGCTTGAGGGTCAATTCCTGCAGGTACTCGCCGATGTTCAGGAGCCACAGCACGGTGAGGGCGACGACGTTCTCGCGCAGCACGAGGCTGGCTACGGTTGCGGCGCTGACGAGTGCGTCGGTTCCTGCCGTCCTGTTGCCGGCCAGCGAGCGCACGGCTCCCTTGAGAAACGGGTAGCCGGTGAAGATCGTTGCGCCGGTGGCAACGAGACGACTGGTGGGGCCGAGGATGGGCGGCCGACGGAACGCGTAGCGGCGAAGACCGAGAAGGACCAGTGCCGCGCCGCCGATGGTCATCCGCAGCACGTCGCCGCTGGTGACGTCAGCTGAGCGCGGACTACGGACCGGTACCAGGGCCCAATTCGTCGAGCGCCCCGCGTTCACTGCGTCGAAGAGTTCGGCCCTGTCGATTCGTGTGCGGGAGTACCAGATGACGACCGACGCCGTCCGCGGGTACGCATGAACGGCGCGCACTCCGCGGATCTTGTCCACATGGTCCTCGACCGCGACAGCACGGCCCGGGCTCGAGCGGAGCCAGTCGACGCGGAGGCGCATACGGCCGGCGGCGTCGGAGAGGATTTCGATGCCGTCTGCCTGCGTAGCGTCGATGTCGAGGGGGCGTTGGGCGAGGGTCGTCATAATCGGAAGCAGTCCCGGTCAGTGCGCGTGGCCGTGGCCCGCATCGGAGGCCGTGGGCGGCTGAACCTCTTCGCCGATTCGGTCCCGGGCCTCGGCGACGACGTCGGACACGGCCAGTCGGGCCGATTCCGCGTGAACCTCGGCCTTGCGCGCTGCGCGTAGACCGAGTTCGGTGGCCGATACCGCAGCCTTGCGGACGGGGGCCTTCTCGTACAGCTTCTTGGCACCGTTGTATGCGGCGACGCCGACTGCACCCGTCACGACCGTCGATACTGCCTTCGCGACGATGATCGGAAACGCCATGTTGTAGCTCCTCGTATTCGAACCGGTACCCACTTATTGGGAATCATATTCGTTTCCTGTGATCATGGCGACTTGCGGGGTCCCCGGGGCGCAGGGCCACCCATACGTTGATCGGGCCCGGGTGAGGTTGGGCGAGCCACTGGTAGGCCCTTCGATCGAGGTACAAATACTCCAATGTGACCACCAGTGTTCCGTCGCTGTCGCGATACGCCCCCGACGCGTTACGAAGATCCGACTCGCTCTGCTCTACAGCCTCCAGGACGGCATGGTTGGTCCAGGCGCCCCCGGCCGGACCAGGAATGCGCAGTGCGGGTTCCCCCGGATATTCGGGCCTGTCGATGCCGTCGATCACGTCGGCTTCGATGGCTCCGTCGAGCAACGTGCCGCTCAGCGACACCCACCCACCCGATGGCATGACGGAGTTACGTCCCGTCACCGGGATGGTCACTGCGCTCAGGGTCGCTGACCGCTCGTCGGGGGCATTGGGCGTGAGGCGGATCGATCCGTCGTCGACGAGTAGTGCGCCGATTCCCACGATTGGATCGCCTGATTCGACTGCGAACGAATCGATTTCAGATGTCATCGGTTCGGCCTTGTGGATCGGAAAGCTCTGGTCACGTATGGCAGATCGATCGTTGTATCCCCATGCAGCCCTAGCTCGTCGAACAAGGTGGCGAGATTCTGATCTATGCCGTTGCGCTCGTCGGCCGTCGCGGTGATGTAGAAACTGCGCGATCGAACCAGGTCGGTCAACAGCGATCGGTTCACCGTGCGAGACCACGCCCATCGTCGCTCTTCGAGATGATCGAAGGGCTCCGCTATCGGCGGCGGACCGTCGTCGAACATGGCCATCGCTCCACCACGTGAGACCACGGAGTTGAGGCGTCGAACCCAGGGCTGCGACTCGTCGCGAATGTTCCAGATCAATCCCAGCACACCGCCAGGGCGCAGGACCCGTCCGATCTCGCGTGACGCGGCCACTGGATCGACCCAGTGCCAGGCCTGTCCAAGCAGCACTCCATCGAGACTCTCGTCGTCTATTGGGAGGGACTCGGCAGTACCGACCTTGGTCGGGACACCCGGTACCGCGATCCGCAGGGCGTCGAGCATGGCGTTATCAGGGTCGACGGCAATGGCGTCGCAACCAGCGGCAACGATGCTGCGCGTGAGCTTGCCCGTGCCGGCACCGACGTCAGCGACTCGTGGACGACGATCGGACGCGAGAGTGGGCTCCAACATCCACGCGACTGCGTCCGACGGGTATTCGGGACGAGCAGATTCATACACCTCGGCGGCGGTCCCGAACGACGTCGAGCTGTTATCTCGGCTAACCATAAGGTCACGTTACCCGTCCGGTTCGAGCTCGAGTTCGTAGTAGAGAGCCTTTGGTCCCTCGCCGCGTCCTTCGTGACAGTCGAAGCCGCGCTTCTCGTACACGTGGCGGGCTGCCTCGTCGTCTTCCGAGGTATTGAGGTCCATATAGGTCGCACCCCTACCGCGTGCGTGCTCGATGACATTGTCGAGAAAGGTTGTGCCGTAGCCTTTCCCGCGCAGCCCGGGCTGGATGTAGAACTCGGCGAGATAGGCCTCCATGTCTGCGCTCAAACTCCCGATCCGAAAACGCACAACCGCTACACCGATGGCGGGAGTCCCAAACGTCAGCACGCTGGTGTCGCCGGACTTCACCAGAGTGTCGAGATGTGATGCAAGCCAATCCGGCTCGGGCACCGGGTAGTCGTACTCGCGATTGAAATCGATCAACAGGGTTGCGGCCTCGATGAATTCGGCGGGATCCTGGACGGCACGTGTACCGCTGACCGATGTCATCGACTTCTCCCCTGTCAGTGATCCGGTTGAACGAGATTCTTGGCGTCGAGCAGACCGAGGCCGGGATGCATCTCTCGCAGCGCTTTGATGGCGTAGACCGTTCTGCCGCGTTCTTCGACTACCGCTTCGACATCCTCGGCGGGTACGGATTCGGGACCGATCTTGTTGGGTACCGGCCGGTGCCGACCGCCTTGGTGCCAGAGCGCTGGGGCGGCTACTGCCAGCACCACCAGCTTCGACCAGTTCCAGACAGAAGGATCGGACACGAGGTCGCGGATCGTCAGGAACGCGAGCGCGGCCAGCAAGATGACAAGCGCGTATCGGGTCCAGGGGCGTTCTCGGGCCTTCATTCCTTCATGCTGTCACCGCACCCCGATCGGGGCAACGGTTCAACGACGCAATTCGCTATCGAGCTGTGCAAATAGTTTGCCGAACGTGGTGCGCCCTGCGACAGGTTGTGGAAACAGTCTAGGGACCGACCGGAACGTTGCATCGGCTTGTGTATGGGTCCATTCGATCTGCTTCGCAACAGCTTTGGAGTCCGTCAGCTCGAGATGGACGGCAGAACCGAGAATGTGTTTGACCTGATTCGAGTTGTACAGCGGATGGAGAAAGGCAGCACCGGCGGCGTGCAGGGCAGCAAGGGCGGCGTCGATCGCCGCGCAAGGACGGAGATTGTTCGAGTGCGAGGCCTCGCAAATCGGCAAGGCCCGACGGGCACAGGCAGCTGCGAAGGCCACAACCTCCCGAATGTCGTCGAGACTCAGCTCCACTGCAGAGGATTCGCCCACCTCATAATCGCCTCAACCTTCGTGCACCGCTGTAGTGATGCAGAAGGGGTGGCCGGCGGGGTCGAGGAGAACTCGCCACCGCGGGTCCGGTTGCTCCGCTGCTTCTGTTGCCCCGCATTCGAGTGCATGAGCGACGGATTCGTCGAGGCTCACTCCCGCATCGAGATCGAAGTGCACGATGGACGCCGACGGCCATGTAGGCGGGATGTAGTTCGCCACTCTTTGCGCAACGATGTTCAGACCCGAGTGCGTGCGAATCCCCGAGCTCGACGGGTTCTCCCACAACAGGTCTCCGCCCAGAAGCGCAAGGTAGAAGCGAGCGAGGGCTACCGGTTCGGGGCAGTCGATGGATATCCCTGCTACGTCGAGGTGTGGACGCGACATGTCACGAGAATACGGTGGCCCCCAGCGTGACGACGACTATCACGAAGACGAACAGGAGTAGCCAGCCCTCCCAGGTGTGCGGGCTGATTCCCCAGCCGTACCGTTTCGGGCCGAACCAACTTCGGGGTGGATTGAAAGCCATAGCGCCGTCCTGCCTGTTCGGAGTCGCGTCCACCCTATGAAGGCACCAGACTATTCGCAATGGTAATGACTTGGTCGTCGGTGGTGCGCTGAGTGTCCATAATTCGGCTCGAGAATCGGGAAAGCGCGCCGGCCTAGTAATAGTGGACACTGAGCGCGCCTTCCCAGAAGATCCAGCCGCGACGTCAGCTGTACAACCGCGCCGTTGCCGTAGCCCGTTGAGCCAATTCGTCGCGAATTGTGTTCGGCTGGAGCACTGTTACCGCAGGTCCGCAGTGCCACAACGCCCCCACAGCGTGATTGTGGCCGGAAAACTCGATGACTGCGAGGCGTCGTCCGTCGTCCTGTACTTGGTCGCTGATCACGCGAACGACGTTCTTCGTCAACGAGATCCATACCGATTCTTCTGCGAGGCAGGTGATTTCGATGTGGGTCAAACTCGCACGGAACGACTTCCAGTGTGCGGTGAAGGCGGCCTCCAGGTCCACGGTGGAAGCGCGGTGAGCCTGCTCGTCGAGCACAGTCAGTTCGTCGATCCGCGATACCCGGTAGACACGTTCGGTGCCGTCACGCCCGGCGAGTAGGTACCAGTGATCGCCGGCGTAGACGAGCCCGATTGGGTCAAGGATTCGATCGTTCATCGAACCGCTGCGATCGCGATACGTGATTCTTATCCGCACACCGTCTATGACGACCCGTTGGAGTTCCACCAGATGTTCCTCCGGTTCGTGGGGATACGCGAAACCGTCGGGCCGGACCAGGATTCGTTGTGAGGCAGTGCTTGCCGCTGCTCGGTGAGCGTCGGGTATCGCGGCGATCACCTTGCGCATGGCGCTCGCGAACGCCGGGGTGGCGACGCGTCCCGCGCCGGAAGCGAGCAATGCCGTCGCCTCGGCGGCCGTCAGACCGGTCAGCTCGGTGCGATAGCCCTGCAGCAGACTGATGCCACCACCGCGACCGCGATCGGTGTAGACCGGAATGCCCGCCGAAGACAAGGCTTCGATGTCACGCAACACGGTGCGCGTGGACACTTCGAGCTGGGCGGCGATCTCGGCAGCGTTCAGTCTGCCCCGATGTTGGAGCAGCATGACGATGGACAACAACCGGTCTGCGCGCACCCGAAAAGTCTCTCACCAAAACATGACAGAAGATGTCATGTTCACCCGATCTACTTCTACCCAGCAGGCCACACCCGGTGGCCGCGAAACGGAAGGATCGACAATGAACACCATCGAGACCACGCAGCAGACGGATCCGCGCGAGGTGTACTTCACGTCCGCCGCATGGGTGAGCGGTCTGCTCACAGGCGTGCGCGCCGACCAACTGGACCTTCCCACTCCGTGTGACGAGTTCGATGTCCGGACGCTGGCAGGCCATCTCGTTGCGACGGTCCGAAGGCTGATTGCGATCGCCGAACTCGGGAGTCCGGACTCTGTGTCGCCCTTGTGCTCCGATCATGACGCCGCATCCTTCGACACGTCGGTGACGCAAGCCCGTGCCGCGTGGGCCGACGATGAATTGCTCGATGGCCCGGTCGCGGTCCCGTGGGGTGAGGTACCGGGGCGATCGGCTGTGTGGGGATACACGCGCGAGCTACTACTGCACGGCTGGGACCTCGCGGTGGCGACTGGCCAGCCCGCAGAAGTGGACGACACTCTCGTCGAGCCGGTAGCAGTGGAATTCCATGCAATGCTTCCCGCGGATGCGCGGGTTCCGGGAGTGCCGTTCGGACCCGTCGTGGAACCGAGGCCGGAAGCGGGTTCACTCGAACGCCTGGCGAATTTCTCCGGACGGTCGTCGGACGGTTGGGTGTAGTCACGAGTATCGGCTCATGCAAATGACTTTCGACGAGACGCCGCGACATATGGCAATGCGCTGACTCACCGCCGATCTGCAACTGCCCTGAGCGTCCACAATTCGGCTCTGGAATCGGGATCGCGTCGATGCCTGCGAATTGTGGGCGCTCACCTCACTTGTGGCGGCGCTCGAATCGTGTTTTCGCGGTCTCGTAGGCCGATCGAAGCAACTCCTCGACTTGTGGCTGCGTTCCAGATGCCGGATTGACGATCGATATCCATCCGGCAGTGCCGTATTGCGGATGCGCTGCGAGCGTGTCGTCGGCATCGGCTCGAGGCGCACGGTCAGCCTCGCTTGGCACTACACCCAACAGCCTGTCGAATTCTTCTTTCGCTACAGGGACATTGACGCGGAAGGCGTCGGGACGATCCAGCCGAGACAGTTCGTCGCCTGGGTAATTCTTGGTCACGACGGTGGCGAAGGGCTGAGTACCGGTCGGGATGGTCCCGTCGGGTGAGTAGTAGAAGAACACGTCGCCCCAGGCGAGTTCGGGGGTTCCGTCGCCCTCGCTGGGACGCTGCGCCACTGTTCCGTCGAAGCTGCCGACCAGGTCGACGATGTCGTCGAGAGTCATGTTTTCACCTCGTCGAAGTAGATGTTGCGCGATGGATGATCTGTTCGATTCGATCTGCGTCGTCGGAATCTCTCGGTGCGTAGAGGAAGACGTAGGTTTCGGGAAGTCCGAGGCCAGGGCGTCCGGCGAGGGGGTGTAGCTCACCCCAGCCCGCGGAGATGACGGTCTGAGCATCGTCGGGCTGCATGACGACGTGCATCGATCCTTCGGTCTCGTGGACGTGGAGTATCTCGCCGTTGGTTCGCGAAATCCACGGTGCAGCAGCGGTGACATCCGTCAGATACAGCGCGTCCCCTCGCTTCTCGAAGTGGCTGCGCGCCAGGTGGTATCGGGTGTTCGTGCGCGCTTCGGTAGCGACTGCGCCGGTGATCCTGTCTGTCAGTACGGGCGTAGCACGGTCGGTGAGCTGGCGATGTGGAATCGGGTACGGGGCGATCGTCGGACGCGGTCCTTGGCGCGGCTCGAGGTGCCAGTGCCGGCCTGCGCGCGAAGAGCCGGCGACGGTCATGAGGTCACGTCTGGAGAACGGTCGTAGCGCGGTGGCGATCAACCACCCACCGACGTTGGCCGGTAAGCCGCCCGGCCCCAAGGCCCTCCACGTCGTGTAGTCGTTCTTGACGGTCTGCACAAGTCCCCCCCAGGTCGGATACGTCCGCACCACGGTAACTGCGCGACGACTCCGGCGGTAGGCCTACATCGTCCGATGTACGACGAGATACACGCGCAGACCGATGTGCAGGAACGTTCGGGTCCATAGCGTTGTGGTCGTCAACGAAACAGCGAAGAACAAGCACAGCAGAGGAACCGTCATGCACGCCGCAGTACTACTTTCGCAACAACACTCGACCACCGAGCAGGTACTCGGGTTCGGGCTGGGAACCATCGTCCTGGTGGCGGTGCTCGGCGCGGTCGTTCTGTTCGTCGCCGCGCTCGTCAGCATCCTTCGCTCACCCAATTACAGTGTCGCAGGTCGTGCGGTGTGGATCTTCGTCGTGCTCGCGTTTCCGTTCCTCGGGCCTCTGGTCTGGTTCGTATGGGGTCGCACCTCGACGTTCGCTGTCGAAGCGTCGAACAGTCTCAGATGACCGATCCGATTGTTCGCGCTGCGTCCGGGAACTCACCGGCGTTCGAGCCCGCGTAATTCAAACGCAGGAATTTGCCGGTGGGTTCGGCCGGGAAGTAGTCGTCTCCCGCTCCGACGATGACGCCCGCCGATTTGCATTTGTGCACAACGTCTTCCAGGTCGATGTCGTCACGCAGGCGCATCCACAGATTGAGTCCGCCCCGGGGGATCCGGTCGAGATGCCCGCGAGGAGCGAACTCGATCAGGCTGTGTGCCAGGAGGTCTCGACGTGCTTCGAGTTGCGTGCGTAGACGTCGTAGGTGTGTGCGCCAGGCGGGTTGGGTGACGACATCGAGAGCGACGGTCTGCAGGATGCCGCTGACGTACATCGATTCGGCTCCCGTGTCGGCGAGGATACGTTCGTGGGCCGGGCCACGAGCGATCAAGCCTGCCAACCGAATCGACGGTGATACGACCTTGGTCAGCGAACGCAGGTACACCACATGTCCGCCGTCGTCTCGTGCGGCCAATGGGCTGGGTTCGGCGGTGATGCCGAAATCGTGGGCGGAGTCGTCCTCGATCAGGAACGCGCCGTGTCGTCGAACGATGTCGAGCACACGTTCGGACAGGTTCGGAGACCACTGTGCTCCGGTGGGGCTGGCGAAGGTCGGTTGAGCGTAGAACGCCCGCGCGCCGGACTCGGCGAATGCCTGCTCCAGCGCGTCCGGGTCGGGTCCGTCGACCCCGGTGGGGACCGGGACCACGCGAACGCCCGCCTGCGTTGCCGCCAGGATCGCTCCCCAGTACGTCGGTGATTCCATGAGAAGTGGGCGTCCCGCACCGACGAGCGCTCGAAAGGCCGTGCTCAGGCCGGTCTGGCTGCCCGGGATGATGACCACGTCGCTGGCCGAGGGCGGTGTGATGCCCAGCGGGGTGGAAGCGCCCAGTTCCGCGGCGAACCAAGCTCGAAGCTCGGGCAGACCTGCGGTGGGCGGCCTGGCAACCACTGCGTCGGTGCGTGAGGCTCGGGTGAAAGCAGCGTGAACGAGTCGCTCCGGCAACAGCTCTCGGGCCGGGTAACCGGAATGCAGAGCGATCACGTCACTCGACGTGGACTGCAGTGCGGCGGGGAGTTGCAATCTGTTTCCGGGTGCACCGAGCGCGGCAGTCTGCCACCCGTAGTCGTTCGGGCGGGCCGTGTGCACGGTCTTGACGAATGTTCCGACGCCAGGCCGTGTTTCGATGACACCCTGCGAAATGAGCGTGCGCAGTGCTTTCTGCACCGTCACGGGGCTGGCCGAATGCTGGGCCACCAGCGCACGAGTGGATGGCAGCTTCGCCTCGGGCGGGGCGGTTGCGATCCAGGTTCGCAGTGCAGACACGATCCGGGAACTGCTATCGTCGGACATGCCACAGCATAGTAGCGCTACCCAGCTAGCGCCGGGACTGCTATCCCGAGCCGGCCTCTTGTGGGGACTGGCGGGTGTCACGGCGTTCTCGTTCACCGTGCCGCTGACTCGGATTGCCGTGACCGGTGGCCTGTCGCCGCTGTTCGTCGGGTCCGGACGCGCCGTCGTCGCCGCGGCCCTCGCTGCTGCCGCCCTGGCCCTGACCTCGCAACGGTTGCCACGCGGACGGCAATGGGTTCGACTGGGTGTCATCGCGGCCGGGGTCGTCATCGGTTTCCCCGTGCTCACGTCGTTCGCTCTGACCACCGCCTCCGCCGGCCACAGTGCCGTCGTCATCGCGCTTCTGCCGGCTGCGACCGCGGCCTTCGCCGTCGTCCGCGAGCGGCAACGCGTCCGGCCGATGTTCTGGTTGGTTGCGGCCATGGGTGCTGCGGTCGCTGTCGGATTCGCGGCCGTGCAGGGCGGCGAGGTCGCCGGACTGGGGTGGTCGGATCTGCTTCTCCTCGGAGCCGTCGTGGCGGCCGCGGTGGGATACGCGGAGGGCGGGCTGCTTGCGCGTGAACTGGGAGCGTGGCAGACGGTCTCGTGGGCGCTTGTCGTCTCCGTTCCGGTGACCGGAGCGATGACGGCGTTCGCGTGGTGGCATCAACCCACGAGCGGAGGCGTCTCGGAGTGGGCTGCGTTCGCCTATCTGGCCGTCGTGAGTATGTATCTGGGGTTCTTCGCCTGGTATCGGGGGTTGGCCATCGGTCCGATGTCGAGCGTGAGCCAGGTGCAGCTCGTTCAGCCGGTGCTGACGATCTGCTGGGCCGCGATCCTGCTCCACGAGGGACTGACGTGGCCGGTGGTCGTGGGTGGAGCAGCGGTCATCGTATGTGCAACAGTGGCGGTCCGAACTCGGATGTCGCCGTCCGTTCGACAGGAGGAACTTTCGTCATGACGCGATCGATCGATCAGGCACGCAAGCTCGAGAATGTTCGCTACGACATTCGTGGCCGCATTCTGGACAAGACCGAGGAACTCGAGGAGCAGGGGCACAAGATCCTGCGCCTCAACGTGGGTAACCCGGCCCCGTTCGGTTTCGAGGCACCCGACGAGATCATGATGGCGATGATTCGCAATCTGCCTACCGCGCAGGGATATTCCGACTCGCGGGGCCTGTTCTCGGCGCGCACCGCGGTGGTGCAGTACTACCAGACCAAGGGCCTGAGCGACCTCGACGTCGGCGACGTCTACCTGGGCAACGGGGTCTCCGAGCTGATCACCATGACGATGCAGGCGCTGTGCAACCCCGAGGACGAGGTGCTGATCCCCTCCCCCGACTACCCGCTGTGGACGGGTTCGGTTGCGCTCGCCGGAGGCAGTCCGGTCCACTACTTGGCAGACGAGACTCAGGACTGGGCTCCGGACTTCGAGGATCTGGAATCGAAGATCACCACCCGTACCCGGGCCATCGTCGTGATCAATCCCAACAACCCCACTGGTGCGGTGTACTCACGCGACGTTCTGCAGCGTTTCGTCGACCTCGCGCGCGAGCACGATCTGATTCTGCTCGCCGACGAGATCTACGAGAAGATCGTGTACGACGGTTCCGAGATGACCAATCTCGCAACTCTCACCGGCAAAGATGTGCTGTGCCTGACCTATTCGGGGTTGTCGAAGGCCTACCGAGTGTGTGGATTCCGTGCCGGGTGGCTGGCGATCACCGGTCCACGACGCCGTGCGGCGAGCTTCATCGAGGGCATCACGTTGCTGTCCAACATGCGCATGTGCGCGAATGTGCCTGCACAACATGCAATACAGACGGCGCTCGGCGGCCGTCAATCGATCGAGGACCTTCTGCTGCCGACGGGTCGGTTGACCGCGCAGCGGGATCTGGCGCATCGAATGCTGAACTCCATCGACGGGATCAGCTGTGTGCAGGCTGCGGGCGCGCTGTACATGTTCCCCAAGCTCGACACCGACCGATTCGGCATCGTCGACGACGAGAAGTTCGTCCTCGATCTGCTCGAATCCGAGAAGATCCTGGTCAGTCACGGTCGAGCGTTCAATTGGGATGTGCCCGACCACTTCCGGCTCGTCACCCTGCCCAACGTCGACGATCTCTCGACCGCACTCGAGCGGCTCGGTAACTTCATGAGTTCGTATTCGCAGTAGTGCTCAAACCGAATCCGGCTCGAACAGGTCCTCGATCGTGCAGTCGAAAGCTGCGGCAAGGCGAAAGGCGACGGGCAGGCTCGGGTCGAACCGCTCCTTCTCGATGGAGATGATCGTCAGTCGGGTGACGTCGATTCGCTCGGCCAATTCGCTCTGAGACCACCCTTTCTCGGTGCGACGACGTCGAACATCGTTCTTCACTCGGACAGGGCCCGGTAGCGCGCGAACGCGTACCGCGCAGTGAACGATGCGAACGCAGCCAGCAGCAAGCCCGTCAGAAGCAGCGTGGCCGGGGGGTCGACTCTTGCGATGGACACCACCGCAAGAGTCAGACCCAGTACGGTCACCAGATCGGTGGCCGTACCGCTGGACGCGGATGTCGTCCAATGGCTTTCGATGCTGTCGCCCGAGGTGTAGGTCTGGTCGGCGGTGACCGGAGCGACGAACAATATCCAGCCCAGCATCGCGCCGAAGGGCAGCGCGGTGACGCCGAACACCAGCGCGGAAACCCCTGGTGCGATGGGTGACACGAGCCAGGCGAGCAGTGCCGTCGCCGATGCAGTGGCCAGGCCGACAGCGGCGACCGATATCCATCTGAGTCTCACCCGAATGCTCCGTTCGTTGGTATAGCTCGCTATACGTATAGGAAACCATACATCCCACTCCGATGTGTGGTCCGCAGCAAGCTACTGGCGGTATGGTTCGAGCACGTGGATTGCCGGATTTCGGCGTCGTACTCAGCCCTAGGAGCCTGATCGTGCATTCGTCTTCACTCGGAGATCACTGATGGCCGGCGGACTGGTAGCCCTGCTCGACGACGTGGCCGCGCTGGCACGGCTCGCGGCAGCATCGATCGACGACGTGGGAGCCGCTACCGGCAAAGCGACGGCCAAGGCCGCCGGCGTCGTGATCGACGACGCAGCGGTGACGCCTCAGTACGTTCGCGGCCTCGCGGCCGAGCGGGAACTCCCGATCATCAAGCGCATCGCCGTCGGCTCGCTTCGCAACAAGCTGCTGATCATTCTGCCGATCGCCCTGCTGCTCAGTCAGTTCCTCCCATGGCTGCTGACGCCCATTCTGATGCTCGGTGGCTGCTACCTCAGCTACGAGGCAGCGCACAAGATCTGGGGAGCGCTGTTCGGCCACGGCAATCATCACGCCGAGACAGAGGACGAGCCGCGGGACGAGGACAGCGTGGTGTCCGGTGCCGTTCGGACCGACCTGATTCTCTCCGCCGAGATCATGGTCATCGCTCTCGACACCATTGCGAGCGAGGGCTTCTGGAGTCGCCTCATCATCTTGGCGGTCGTCGCGGTGGTCATCACCATCGTCGTCTACGGCGTCGTCGCACTCATCGTCAAAATGGACGACATCGGTCTGAAGCTGGCCGAGGGTTCATCCGGGTTCGTCGAGAAGTTCGGCCGCGGACTGGTCAAGGGCATGCCGAAGGTGATGGCAGTGCTGTCGGTCGTCGGCACCGCAGCCATGCTCTGGGTCGGTGGGCACATCCTTCTCGTAGGCATCGACGAGCTCGGTTTCCACCCCATCTACGAGCTGGTGCACCACGGTGAGGATGCGGTGCGTGGGGTCGCGGGTGTCGGCGGAGTGCTGGCGTGGATCGTCAACACTCTCGCGTCGGCAGTCATCGGTGCGATCGTCGGCTGCATCATTGTTGTTGCGCAGCTCGGGATCTCGAAGGTGCTCGCCAAGCGGGCCGCCGCGAAGTAGTGCCTGTATCGGCGACGTTCGCCGTCGTTCATCCCTCCTCGGAGCCGGCGCTCGACATCCTGTTTCGCTACAACGTCGATATCGTCGGACGCTTCTACGGCCGCGAGGCGTCGGACGAGGAAGTACGACGAGTCATGGTCGACGAGCCGAGTGACGATCTCGTGGGTGATTCGGGTCTGTTCGTGGTCGCATACCTGGGCTCGACGCTGGTCGGTTGTGGTGGTGCTCGTTTTGTCTCCGACGACATCGCAGAACTGACCCGGGTTTTCGTCGACGCGCGTGCCCGTGGAAACGGCGTCGGGTCGTCGATCGTCGAGTTCGTCGAGGGATCGGTTCGCCAATCGCGCCGCAAGACAATGCGATTGGATACGCGAGCGGACCTCGTCGAGGCCCGGGGCCTGTACTCCAAGCTCGGCTATCGGGAGGTACCGGCATTCAACGCCGAGCCCTACGCCGAGGTATGGCTGGAAAAGCGACTGCTTTGAACAGCTTTCGTCACCGACGAGCCAGCTCGAGGACCCGTCGCTCGGACAGGGAGACATCGGCGAGCGATGCGGTCAACTCGTCCCACGCCTTCTGAACGCGGAGTTCATCTCGGCGGAGGCGCTTCTGCGCAGCAGCGAGTCTGCGCCGCTCGGCCAGAAGCACATGCCGATCGCGATCTTGCTCGGCCAAGAAGAGGTACGTGTGCGGATCGAACGGATACATGCCAACTCCTAAGGTGTAGTGGGGAATCCATGCATCAGCACCATCACGTGTTCACGCTCCCCCGAGGTCGCGTTCTCGCCGTGTCGACGCCATTTGTCGATGACGGCACGCATCTCCGTGCCCATCTTCTTCGTCTCCTCGGCGGTGAGCCGCAGGACGTCGTCGGAGCTGAAGGCCGCCGATACCCACTCTTGGCCCCACGACTCGGAAGTCCGGTCGAAATCACGCAACCGAGACCACTGGTGCGCCAACCAGGAGTCCTTGGACGCCTTGGCGACCGACAGTGACTCGGGCGAGTCGGAGAAGTCGTTCTCGGACCAGCTGAAGCCCTCCTCATTGGCCTCCGACCACCAACGTTGGCGCTTGTCCGAGCCGTTCTCTACCTCCTTCACGAACCCGTGCTCGGCGAGTTTGCGCAGGTGATAACTCACCGAGGCGGGTGACTCGTCCACCAGATCGCCGAGCTGGGTTGCCGTCATCGACTTGTTGGCGCGGAGTGCATAGAGCAGACGTAACCGGATGGGATGCGTCAGCGCTTTCAGCTCGGACATGTCTGTCAGCTTGCGCGGCGTCCGAGACGGAGGTGGTGGGCTCATGCAACAACCATAACCCGAAAGAAATATTTCGCAATAGTTCTTTCGGGTCTGCGGTTGGGGTATCAGTCCCGCCAGATGGCCGAGAATTCGTACCAGGGACCGTCCAGGTGCGTGGCGGTGAAGTCGTCGAATCCCGCGGGCGGTCCACCTGGTGCATACGCCCAGCCCGAGGCGCTCATGAGGGAGAAGCCGCCGTCTTCGGTGAAGTAGACCTCGCCGCCAGATGTGGCGCGTGCCGAGCTGATGTCGAACGGGCCGATCTCGATGTGTTCGCGGCTACTCGAGGGCTGTGCACTCAATTCTCGCGCAACGGCCTCGAATTCGTCGCGATGGTCCAGCATATTGTCCGGTGGCAGCAGTACCAGAACAGCCGCTGCCAAGCCCACCACCACCGGAGCCGACGCTATCCACCACGACCATCTTCGATCCTGGCCGACGACGTGGAGGGTGCGAATTGCCCAGATGAGCCCGACGATCAGCAGCACCAGGATCGATGACGCGCCGGCGAGGAGCGGATCGAACCAGGCGAACTGTCCGTAGGGCGAGGGCCACCAGTTCCTGGACACGCATACCCACGTGACGGCGGCGATCGTGGTAAATACCAGCAGGATCGGCCCGGGCGGTTTCGCGGCTTTTCGAGGTGCGTTCGCCGACTCGATGAGGCGGTTCTTCAGGCGCTCGATGATGGTCGTGTTCCCTACGCGTCGGAGGTGGCATCCGCGCTCAGGGTCCCACATTTGTCGATGACTTCGGGGTTAACTGCTGTGCACGGTGACGGCGTATCCGTCGGGGTCACGTAGGACGAAGGTCTTTCCGAAGGGGCCGTCGAAGGGGGCGGTCACGATCGTCACGCCGGCGGCGACGAGATTTTCGTGGAGCGCTTCGGCGTCGTCGCACACCAGCCAGAGGGCAACTCCGAGTCCCGGCTGACCACTGTCGAGATCCGTTTCGGGAGCGGGGTTTCGGACGGCGAACGGTATCGGTGAGGTGGTGAACACCACTGCGCCGGGTGGTGCCTGGGGTGCGCGGACGAGGCCCAGCTGCGATTCGTAGAAGTCTGCACTGACGGCCAGGTCGCGTACTTGGAGGGAGAGGAAGCTCGGTCCGGAAACGGTTGCAACGGTCATGTCGTGTCCTTTCGGTATTTCGTCAAGTTCTTGACGAACTGAATGTATGTCAAGATGTTGACATGAGTCAAGTGGATGTCGACACCTCGATCGGTTACGCCCTCAAGCGGGCCACGTCCGCCCTGCGTTCGGCGATGGACGAGTGCCTACGCGATCTCGATATCACCGTCTCGCAGTACTCGAGCCTCGAACTCCTCGCGCACAAACCGGGACTGTCCAACGCCGAACTCGCGCGCGCGGTATTCGTCAGCAGGCAGGCAACCCATCAACTGCTGGCCGGGCTCACACGCGGCGGCCTGGTGGAGATCGAGGGGGTAGGTCGAGACCAGCGTCTGTACGTGACGACCCTGGGCAGGGAGCGCCTGCGGCAAGCGTCGGCCGCTGTCGCTGCGGTGGAACACGCCATGATTGCGTCGCTGTCGAAGAGCGAGCGAGAAGTGCTGCACCGCAACCTTGTTACGTGTGCCGAGGCTCTGGACGGGCGCGAGCAGTCGTAACCTCAGTCGATCGAGTCGAGGAATTCCAGCATCGCCGCATTGAACTCGTTCGGCCGGTCCATGTTGGCAGCGTGACCGCAGTTCTCCAAGACCACAGATCGACCACCCGAATTGAGCTTCGCGGACTCGGAAGCATGTGCAGCAGGCCACAACTGGCTGTCGCGTCCGGCGATCATGAGGTACGGCCTATCGGTACCGGACATGGTTGCGCGCCAGTCCTGCGCCGCATGATCGGCCAGTAGCGCCTTCATCGGGGCCGTGTCGGGTGATGCCATCTTCGGCATCGCGCGCAATGCAAACGCGAGTTTCAGTAGTGCAGGCACCGACTTCCACTGCGGTCGGCCGTGGCCCGTGTCGGGTATTCCGCTGTCGAAGAACGACGTTCGATTGCTGTCGGTCAGACCGTAGAAGCCGTTCGACCAATCGTCGCTGTTCGCCATCTTCGGTGTCTGATCCACCGACACGATGGCTCGAACGCGGTCGGTGCCGAACTGCGAGACGTACGACCAGATGGTGTTGGCCCCCATGGAACCTCCGATCAAGACGGCTTCGTCGACGCCCACCTCCGAGAGGAAATTCGCGATATCGCGTCCGTGCCGCTCCATCGACGCTCCGTGTGTCGGTGCATCGGAGGTGCCGTGACCCCGTCGATCGAGGGCCAGAACACGGTATCCGGCTCGCACCAACGCTTTCTGCTGCAACATCCAGGTGGTCGCCGGTGCGCAGAAGCCGGCGACGAGAACCACGGCCGGGCCGGTGCCTTCGTCGAGATAGTTCAGGGAGACGGCATCGTCGGTGACAACGGTTGGCATGGTCAATCTCCCTGTGTCAGAAGAACTCGGTCAGGCGAAGCCGGCGTGCATTTCCCAGATCAAGATCTCGATCGCCGTCGATGCTGTCACACGGTGACCTCCGGTGGCGGTGAGTCGTACCGCGTCACCCTGGGCAACGTCTCCGACGGTCTCGAACACTGCGGAACCGTCGGCGACGAAGACGTGACCGTACGGCGCGTCAGGGACGGTGACGGACTCCCCCGGTGCGAGTCGGGCGGCATGCAGCGTCGCGTAGCGGTTGCCGATCCGAACGCCGCCGCGCCCCGACATGCCGGATGCCACCGGAACCAGCTCGCCGCTCGCCAGCTGGTCCTGCACGTCCAGCTCTTCGTACGAGGGATCGGTTCCATCGGTGTCGGGTGGGATCCACATCTGCACCACGCGCAGCTTTTCGCGGCTGGTCCGGCTCGACGCATTGGTCTCGGTGTGCTGGATTCCGGTTCCGGCACTCATGCGTTGAACGAGGCCGGGGTAGATCAGCCCCGAATCACCCTCGGAGTCAGTATGTTTCAGCGTCCCTTCCAGCACCCACGTGACGATCTCCATGTTCTCGTGCTGATGGGAGTCGAAACCTTCGCCGGGAAACACCGTGTCCTCGTTGTGCACCATCAGTAGCCCGTGCGCATTGGCCGCCAGGTCGTAATTGCCGGTGGCGGGAAACGACTGCTTGGAATCGAGCCATTCGTTCCACCAGTGATGGCGTTGCGCACCGGGTAAGTGCGTGACCTGCGGCTTCGATGTCATGACGTGCTCAACGCGCACGTCGGATCCCGCATTCCGGTGGGTCTCCGATCTCGACAAATGCTCATATGAGCATAATTACGCTCAAGTGTTGACCGTGACCCGAGTCACTGCCTACGTTTGAGCCCGCCCCACATCGGCCCACACTTTTTCGGAAGGACCCCATGAAACTCGCCACGACAATGAAGTCGGCCGGGCTGGTTGCCCTCGCGACCGTCGTCATCGCAGGATGCTCGACCCCCGGCGACGGCAGCTCGACAGCAACCAATTCTCTACCCGAAGGTGCCAAGGCCAAGATCGGGTTCAGTCAGGCCACCCAGCAGAGCCCCTTCTACGTCTCGCTGACCGATGCAGCGACGGCCGAGGCGCAGGCGCAGGGCAACGAACTACTCAACGTGGACGCCAACGGTGATGTGACGAAGCAGAACAACGACGTTCAGGACCTGATCACTCGCGGCATCAACGTTCTCATCATCAATCCGGTCGACCCCAAAGGCATTGCCCCCGCACTTGCTGCGGCCGAGGCAGCAGGTGTGAAGGTCGTGACCGTCGACCGTCCGATCGACTCGGGAGCCGAGTCCTTCGTCGGACGTGACAACAAGGCAATGGGTCAGCTCGTCGGTGAGGCCATGGTTGCGACTCTTGGCCCAGACGGCGGCAAGGTCATCGAAATCCAGGGTGACGCAGGTGGAACCGTCGCGAAGGACCGAAGCGACGGCTTCCACGCCGCCGCGGATGCCGCATCGAACATCACCATCGTCGAAGGTCCGTACGCGAACTACATCAGGTCCGAGGCGGTGACCGCCATGCAGGATCTGCTGCAGGCGAACCCGGATGTCAAGGCCGTATATGCGCACAACGATGACATGGCTCTCGGTGCACTGCAGGTTCTGCAGGAGAACAACCGCACCGACGTCAAGGTGTTCGGTGTCGACGGTTTGATGGAGGCAGTCAAGGCCATTGCCGACGGAGACCAGTACGTGGCCACGGCGTCGAACGATCCGGGCAGCGAGGGCCAAAAGGCAGTACAGACGGCCATCGCCGTCGCGAACGGCGACAGCGTCGAGTCCTTCGTCGATGCGGGCACTGCATTGGTCGACAAGTCCAACGCTGAAACCCTCGTCGGAGATACCACTTTCGCAGAGTCCTCAGCTCAGTAGCGTCTCTGCTCGATTCAGATCCGCTTCTGTAGTTCAACATATTTCGAGAAAGTCGAGTTCGATAATGGTTCCCCAGCAGATGACTGCTGCCGTGATGTATGCGCCAGGTGATATTCGAGTCGAGCAGGTCGCTGTACCCGAGCCCAAGGCCGGAGAGGTCTTGCTCGAGGTCGCGGCGTGCGGAGTGTGCGGGTCCGACATTCCCCGAATGTTGCGCAACGGTGGCTACAAGATGCCGATCATCTGTGGGCACGAGTTCTCCGCTCACATCGCAGTTCTCGGTGATGGGGTGACCGGCTTCGAGGTGGGCGACCTCGTCTCTGTTCCGCCTCTCATCCCGTGCTACAAATGCGAGTACTGCCTCAAAGGTGAGTTCGGCTTGTGTGAGGACTACGACTACTTCGGGAGTCGTTGCGACGGAGCGTATGCGCAGTATGTGACATCTCCTGTCGGCAATCTGATGAAGATGCCCGACGGGATCGATCCGCGGGCGGCAGCGATGCTCGATCCCGCCGCCATCGCACTGCACGCACTGTGGAAGACCAACCTGCGGACCGGACATCGCGTCCTGGTCATCGGTGCCGGCCCAATCGGCCTGTTCGGTATTCAGTGGGCGAGAATGGCTGGTGCCAGCCAGGTTGTGGCACTGGATCTGAGTCCCGAGAAGGCGGCGATGGCACTCGAAGCCGGTGCTACCCATGCAGTGCAGTCCGCCGACGAGGCTCGCGCACTCGGTGGTCGTGGATTCGACATCGTTCTCGAATCCGCCGGTGTCGCTTCGACAGTCGACCTGGCAGCCGCACTCACCGGACCGCAAGGGCATGCAACGTTCATCGGCATCCCGCATGCACCGGTGACGCTGGAGAAGGAAACGTTCAACAACTTCCTTCGGCAGGAAACCAGCTTGCACGGTTCGTGGAACTCGTTCTCCGCTCCGTTCCCCGGATCCGAATGGCACACCGCTGCACAGAAATTGGCCGACGGTTCGCTGAAGTGGGAGTTCATGATCACCCATCAACTTCCGCTTTCGGAGCTGCCCGACATGATGAAAGCGCTCGGTGACCGGTCTGTCTTCAGCTCCAAGGTCATCTTCATGCCCAACGAAAGCTGATACATATCATGGGAATATTGCTGAGCCTCGATCTCGGCACCGAGGGCGCTCGGGTAGGAGCATTCACCGATGATGGAGTCGCTCTCGGCTCCGTTCATCGGCCCTACCCGACGGTTTTTCCTCGGCCCGGTTGGGCCGAGCAGAATCCCTCGGACTGGTGGTGTGCCTGTGTCGGCGCTACGCGTGAGTTGCTGGCGCAGCCCGAATGCGTTGCTGCAGGCCCTGTGCTGGCGGTGGCATCGTCGACGACAGCGTCGACTGTCGCCGTTGTCGACGAGGCCGGGAATGCACTGCGCCCGGCGATCCTGTGGATGGACTCCAGAGCCTCTGCACAATCGGATCTGACTGCCACGTTCGTAGCTGACCATCCCATTCTGAAGTGGTCGGGTGGGTCCGATGCGACCGAGTGGTTGCTTCCCAAGGCCATGTGGCTGCAGCAGTGCGAACCGGATACTTTTCACCGAGCAGCTCGGATCGTCGAGGCCATCGACTTCATCACCTTCAAGTTGACCGGCCGGTGGGTCGGGTCGCAGATGAACGCCGTCTGCAAGTACAACTACGACTCGGTCGCCGGCAGGCTCCCGCAGGAGCTGTACGACGCACTCGGAGTCGGGGAGCTGACTGGAAAGCTGCCCGATACGATCCTTCCGGTCGGATCGAGTGCCGGAGTGGTTCGTGCCTGTGCTGCAGAAGAATTGGGAATCTCACCTGACGCCGTCGTCGGGGTGGGTGGCATCGACGCACACGTCTCGCTGCTGGCATGCGGCGGCAAGCCCGAGGGCCTGGTGTCGTTGGTCTCGGGTACCTCCACGGCGATCATCACCGAGATCGACGATCCGTGTGACACCGGTGAAGTGTGGGGCCCCTACCCCCACGCCCTCCGTCAGGACAAGTGGCTGGTGGAAGGTGGCCAGATCACGAGTGGATCCATTCTCAAGTGGGTCGGTGAGGGAATCATGGGTGTGCCGAGGGAGCAGATCGGTTCTCTCATCGATGGCGCTGCTGCCGTAGATCCGAGAAGCCACGGGTTGCTGGCGCTCGACTTCTTCATGGGTAACCGAACACCGCATCGGGACGCCCGGCTGCGCGGGGCAGTCGTCGGTCTGACGCTCGGGACCACCCGGGAAGAGTTGTACCGATCGGCCGTTGAGGCGGTTGCATGTGGAACCAAGTCGGTACTCGATTCGTTTGCACGCGGGAGCATTTCGTGCGATCGGCTGGTGTTCTCGGGTGGAATGCACAGGAATCGGTTGTGGCAGCAGATCACGACGGACGTACTGGGAATCGAGACCGAGATGGTTCTGAGCGACAATCTGACGCTGCGTGCCTGTGCGGTCATCGCCGCCCGAGCCGCCGGCCTCGTCGGATCTCTGGACGAGGGCGCGGCTCTGTTCAGCCCTCGCACAACGACGTTGGTGCCCGACGCTGCTTTACACGAGCATTACGAACAGACGTACGCGAGCTATGTCGAGCTGACCTCGGTTCTCAAGCCCGTCATGCATCGATCGGTGATCGCATTGGAGAAGCGATGACGACGCCGGACAAGGAACATGACGCGCTGTTGCTCGAAGTGGCACAGCTCTACTACGAACAGAACCGAACTCAGGACGACATCGGTCGACAGCTGCATCTGACCCGATGGAAGATCGGTCGATTGCTCGACGAGGCTCGCAGGTGTGGAATCGTCCGCATTCAGATCGTTCATCCCCAGGCGCGGCAGTCGACCCTCGAGTTGGAATTGTCAAGGCGGTTCGACCTGACCGAGTGCATCGTGGTGCGGACTCACGCAGATCTCTCGGATCAGCGAGCACAGGTGGCGAAGGCTGCTGCCGATTACCTGCAGGGCAGGGGACCTCAGGTTCGTACTCTCGGTGTGTCGTGGGGAAACACGATGCAGGACATTGCCGCTGCGCTTCCCTCGGGCTGGAGTGACGGCGTGGAAGTCATTCAGATCAACGGCAGCATCAGTCGCTCGATCAAGCCGACGACCGCTGCCAACGTGGCGACGAGCATCGCGCACAGTGCCCACGGGCATGCGGTCCTGTTGCCGGTACCGGCGATCGTGGAGCAGGTGTCCACCAAGCGTGCACTGGACAGTGAGCCGTTCATGCGTGAGGTACTCGACAAAGGGCGTGCAGCTGATGTCCTGCTGTTCTCGCTGGGTGCGCTCGATGCCAATTCTGTTCTGGTGCAGAGCGGAGCGATCAGCTCGGACGAGCTGCAACGTCTGCAATCGGCAGGTGCCTGCGGTGACGTTCTGGCGCACTACATCACTCCCGACGGCACACTCGCCGATACCGACCTGGAATCTCGCACGATGGGCCTCTCACTCGACGACCTGCGCGCTGCCCGTTGCTCGGTGGCCGTCGCAGCCGGGCTGCGCAAGGTCGATGTCGTTGCGGGCGCATTGAGAAACGGTCTGTGTTCGGTCCTGATCACGGACGAAGAGACCGCACGCACAGTTCTGGAGAGAAAGCTATGAACGCAGCACTGCGTATGGAGAACATCGTCAAAGAGTTCCCGGGAACGTTGGCCTGCAACAAGGCCACGCTCGAGGTGGCCAAGGGCGAGGTTCACTGCCTGCTCGGGGAGAACGGTGCAGGCAAGAGCACGATGATGAAGATCTTGTCCGGCTCCTACCGTCCCGACGGCGGCACCATCACCGTCGACGGTGAGCCGATGAACTTCTCCAGCCCCCTGGACGGGGTCAAGGCCGGAATCAGCACGATCTACCAGGAACTCGATCTGGTTCCCGACCTGACGGTGGCGCAGAATCTGTTCCTCGGACATGCCCCGACACGAGGAATCTTCGTCGACAACAAGGCCCGCAATGCTGCCGCCGCCGACGCCATTGCGCGGGTCGGAGGAAAGTTCGCGCCCACCGCGACCGTGGGTGCGCTGTCGGTGTCGGACCAGCAACTCACCGCCATTGCGCGTGCGCTGACCACCTCCGCGCGGATCATCGTGATGGACGAGCCGTCGGCGACACTGACGGATCATGATCTGTCTGCGGTGTTCGACGTGATTCGCGAACTGGTGGCAGAAGGGAAATCGGTCGTCTACATCTCGCACCGACTCGACGAGATCAAGGAGATCGGACACCGGGCGACGGTCATGCGCGACGGTTCGACGGTAGAAGTGTTCGATGTCGCCAGTACATCCAAGGCCCGGATGGTCGACGCGATGATCGGACGAGCAGTGGATTCTGCAGGCACCACTCGCGGTCCGTTCACCGGTTCCGGACAGCTCCTGAGCATCGACCGGGCCACCATCCCCGGCGTTCTCGACATTCGAGGAATCTCTGTTCGCCCAGGGGAAATCGTGGGTCTTGCAGGATTGGGCGGCGCGGGCCGCTCCACGCTGCTGTCCGCCGTGTTCGGCGACAATTCAGCAGAACTGGACATGACGTTGCACGGGACGCAGTTCACGTCGATGAATCCGCAGCGAGCAGTCCGGTTGGGCATCGGACTCGTTCCCGAGGATCGTAAGAAGCAGGGTCTGTTGCTGGAAATGTCGGTGGTTCGCAACGCCGGATTGGCAGCCTTGAAACTGTTCGGCATCAATCCGTCGGGACGCGCCGCTTCAGTGGCCCGCGAACCCCTGCAGAAACTGGGCGTGAAGTTCGCGTCCGAAACTCAAGCAGTGGGGCAGCTTTCGGGCGGAAACCAACAGAAGGTGGTATTGGCCAAATGGATGGCCCGCGGTATCTCGCTGCTGCTGCTCGACGAGCCGACTCGTGGTCTCGACATCGGTGCGAAAGCGGACCTGTTCGAGCAGGTTCGAGCACTTGCCGATTCCGGAGTCGGAGTGCTGATGGCGAGCAGTGAACTGTCGGAGCTGACCGAAAACTGCAACACCGTCTGGGTTCTGCACGAAGGCAGGAACGTAGCCCAGTACGACCCCCACACAACCCCATCGGCCGATATCGCACGAATGGTCGTCACAGGAAGCATCGAAAGCAATGTCTGATACATCTGTCGCCGTCGCCGAAACACTGTCGACGCAGAAGCAGCACCGGCAGAACATCATCGTCAAGTTCAATCTTCTGTTCATCTTCGCGGCGCTGTTCGTCGTTGCCTCACTCGTGGCACCACAGTTCTTGACGTCGCAGAATCTGGCCAATCTGCTGCAGCAGTCGTCGTTGACCGGCATCGTGGCCATCGGAATGACCTTGGTGATTCTGACGGCAGGCATCGATCTGTCGGTGGGAAGTGTTGCGGCACTGGCAGGAATGCTGGTGGCCATCTTCATCGGGATGGGAATCGCCTGGCCCGTCGCGTTGCTGCTCGCTGTGCTGGCGGGAGCGGTCTCCGGCGGTATCGTGGGAAGTTTGAGCGCCTATCTGATGCTGCCGGCGTTCATGGTGACTCTCGCTGCCCTCCAATCGGTGCGTGGACTGACGTACCTGACCACCAACGGAACTCCGACAACATCGGAAATCCCTATGGGACTTCGCTTTCTGGGGGCCGGCTCGGTCGGGCCCATCCCCACGGTCGGAATCATCTTCATCGTGGTGGCCATTGTCGCCGGCATCGTATTGAACAAGACAACATACGGCGAGTACATCTACGCCGTCGGAAGCAACAAGGACGCGGCGCGGTTGTCCGGACTTCCGGTCAAGAAGATCTTGGTCAGCGTGTACGTGATCTCGGGTTCGCTCGCCGCCTTCGCCGGCATTCTGCTGACCGCCCGACTGACCATCGGGCAACCGACCGCCAACCAGGGACTCGAACTGGACGCCATCGCAGCGGTGGTGTTGGGCGGGACCAGTCTGTTCGGCGGCAAGGGCAGCATCTTCGGAACCTTCGTAGCCGTACTGCTGCTCTCGGTGTTGCGAAACCTGTTCAACCTCATGGGATTGAGCTCGTTCTTTCAGATGCTCGTCACGGGCCTCATCCTCGTGGCCGCCCTCATCCTCAACCACGTCCTGGACAGGCGCGGCAGTCGTTAGTTCCGTCCACACCATTCTCGTTACTCGACAAGGAAGTTCCGATGCCGTCTCCGATTTCACCCGCACAACTTGCCCGCTACATCGACCACACTCTGCTCAAGCCGGAAGCGACCGCTGCAGACGTCGCGGCCACCGTCGCCGACGCTGCGAGATTGGGAACGTATTCAGTATGCGTATCCCCGTCGATGCTTCCGATCGAGTTGCCTGCGGGCTCGAATGTGAAAGTAGCCGTGGTGTGCGGCTTTCCGAGCGGAAAACACGCAACGGAGGTGAAGGCCGCGGAGGCCCGGCTCGCAGTGAGCCAAGGGGCCGACGAGATCGACATGGTCATCGACATCGGCGCAGCCAAGGAGGGCCGCTTCGATGCGATCGAAGCCGATATCGCCGCCGTTCGCGCTGCGGTCGAGCGGCCTGCAGTTCTCAAGGTGATCATCGAGTCGGCCGCGCTTACAGATGACCAGATCGTCGGGGCGTGCCGAGCCGCTGTCGCCGCCGACGCAGATTTCGTCAAAACGTCGACGGGCTTTCATCCCACCGGTGGAGCATCGGCGCATGCGGTAGCCCTGATGTCCGACACCGTGCAGGGCAAGTTGGGGGTCAAGGCGTCGGGAGGAATCCGTAGCTACGACGACGCAGTGGCGATGATTGCGGCCGGTGCGACCCGGCTGGGCGTGTCGGGGTCGGAAGCGGTGCTCTCCGGTGCGTCGAACACCGAAGCTACCGCCGGATACTGATCACGATGCGTGATTCCGCATTGCCGTGAAAGTTCGCGTCAGAGCCGCGAGGTCGTTCGGGTCAACCAGGTCGAACATTTTCTCTCGTACTGCCTCGACGTGTCCCGGGCTGGCGGCGGCGAGCGTGTTCATGCCCGCTTCGGTGAGTTCGGCGGACATTCCGCGCTTGTCGTCGTCGCATTTGACGCGTGTGACCCAGCCGTTGTCGACGAGTCTGCTGATGGCTCTGGTGACGCCGCTGCGAGTCGTGGTGACGGCGTCGGCCAGTTCGCTCATTCGTCGGCGACGGTCGGGCGCTTCGGACAGCACGACCAGCAGCTCGAAGTCGGTGAAGGAGATCCCGGAGTCGCGTGTGAGTTGATTGTCGAGGTCGCGAAGCAGCAGCCGCGTCGCATCGAGGTATGCGCGCCAGGCCTGCTGTTCGTCGGCACCGAGCCACCGTGGTGAGTCCATGCCCCCATGCTAGTTGACAACGCAACTAACCGGTGTACTGTTCTCGGTAGTTGACGAAGCAACTACTTGACCGGAGGCCGAAGCGATGACCGAGACCAACGAACTGACTGCAGACGAGACACGCCGCGCGCAGGAGCACGCCGAACAGCGGGATCGCATTCGTCAGCAGTACATGAAGCCTGCAGGCGAGCGTCCGGCATCGTCTGCCCGCGGACTTCATCACACGGCATTGGTCAGCAGCGATGTCGAGGCGACCGTGCGGTTCTATCAAGACCTGCTCGAGTTCCCTCTGACCGAGCTCATCGAGAACCGTGACTACCCGGGTTCGTCGCACTTCTTCTTCGACATCGGCAACAGCAACCTGTTGGCCTTCTTCGACTTCCCCGGACTCGACGTCGGCCCGTACGCGGAGGTGCTGGGCGGTCTGCATCACGTGGCCATCAGTGTCGAGCCCACCCGCTGGGAGCACCTGCGCACCAAGCTGATCGACGCGGGAATCGAATTGATCGAGCACAGCGAGGTCTCGCTCTACTTCCGCGACCCCGACGGTGCACGGCTCGAACTGATCGCCGATCCGCTCGGTGAAATGTACGGCTCGCACGTTCTCTGAGAACACACCTACTTTCGAGATTCGAGGCAATGACATGACCTCTGCAGCAACCACACTCGACCTCCGCCGCGCCGACGACCGATTCAAGACCAAGATCGGCTGGCTGGACTCCAAGCACTCCTTCTCGTTCGGCAACCACTTCGATCGCGGTAACACCCACCACGGCGTCCTCATGGTCAACAACGACGACATCGTCACCCCGGGAATGGGATTCGATACCCACCCGCACCGCGACATGGAGATCATCACCTGGGTTCTGCAGGGATCGCTGGTGCACCAGGATTCGATGGGCCACTCCGGAGTCATCTACCCCGGCCTCGCGCAACGCATGAGCGCTGGCACCGGAATTCTGCACTCGGAGAAGAACGATTCGTGGCGACTCGGCGATACTGCCGGCTCGTACTCGGGCAAGCACGGCGATCCTGTTCGCTTCGTCCAGATGTGGGTCGTGCCCGACGAGCAGGGCATCACCCCGGGCTACGAACAGCTCGAGATCGACAACGAATTGCTCAGCGGCGGTCTGGTTCCCGTCGCATCCGGCATGCCCGACCATGCCGATCACGCCGCCATTCGCATCAAGAACAAGTACGCCGCCATGCACGTGGCGCGCCTACAGCCCGGGCAGGCTCCGGTGGAGATTCCCGATGCACCGTTCGTACACATCTTCGTGGCCGAGGGTGAGGCGATGCTCGAGGGAGTCGGACCCCTCGCGCAGGGCGACGCCGTGCGCGTCAGCGGAGGCGGCGGTCAGAAACTGAGCACTGCCAGCGGTGCCGAAGTGATCGTCTGGGAGATGCACGCCGCGATCGCCGGTTAATCGGTCTCTCGGTGTGGGCGGAACGAATGCTCCTCGTGGTCGAGTTCGTGTTCGAGGCTGCGCATGCTGTTGTCCGGTAGCCGGCCGGCATCGCGCCAGCAGAGCAACTCTTCTCGCTCCACATCGAGGATTCGGCGGCGCGTACTCATCGCAGCAATCTGTTCCGGTGAGATGACCGCGTCGCCGACGTCCGTCTCGTCGAGATGATCGAGTCGACGGTGGTAGCGGTCGATGCGATGCTCGAGCTCGCTCCGCAGGATCTCCCGGCCCTCGTCGTCGAGGTTCTCTTCGTCGGCGATGCGATCGAGCTGTGACAGTGCAGCTTTGGCCGATCCCTCACGTGCTTCGTTTCGCAGACGCGCCTCTGCGGCGGGGTCCGCGACGACGTTCAGCTTGCGGACCAGTGGAGCGAACGTGAGGCCCTGTCCAAGGACCGTCACCAGCACGACGAGAAATGCGCAGAACAGCAACAGGTCTCGGCTCTCGAACGGCTCGCCCGAGTCGATCGTCAGAGGGAGCGTGAACACCGCGGCGACGGTGATGACGCCGCGGGTGCCGGCCCAGCTCATCACCACCGCCTCGCGTGGGGACAGCCCGGTCGTGAGCAACCACAGCGGACGCAGCAGGAGCACGCCGGCCAGAGTGACCGTGACCGCGAGAGCGATGGTCGTTCCCGAGTAGGCCGAGAGGCCGCCGACCACGGTGGGCAGTTGCTCACCGATGAGCAGAAAAACGAATCCCTCCAGCAGCAGATCGATCAGTCGCCACACAGCGCTGGTCTGCAGTCGGCTGGCCCCGGAGATGGCGTGGCGGGTGTGGTGCCCGATCACCAGAGCCGCGACGACCACGGCGAGAACACCCGAGGCGTGAACTTCCTCTGCCGCCAGGTAGGCCACGAACGGCGTCGCCAGCGACACGATGTTGAGCAGCAGTGAATCGTGAACGTAGCGCTGTACGAGGCGAATCAGCAGGGCGACGACCAATCCGACGACGATTCCGCCGGCCGCAGCCAACACGAACAACCCACCCGCGTGGACGAAGGTCATGTCCTGACTGGATATTGCGGCGATCGCGACGGTCAGCATCGTCAGCGCCGTCGCGTCGTTCAGCAGTCCCTCACCTTCGATGAGGGTGACGAGTTTCGGTGGGATACCGGCGCGACGACCTACCGCAAGGGCGGCGACCGGGTCCGGCGGCGCAACCGCGGCACCGAGCGCCATACCGGCGGCCAGGGTGATGCCCGGAACGAGCAACCACATGCCGACGCCCACGAGGGCGGCGGTCGCCACCACGAGGGCGACCGACAGACTCAGGATCGTCCAGACGTTGCGGCGGATCGCGATCAACGAGGAGTTCAGCGCGGCGCTGTAGAGCAGCGGCGGAATCACCAGAGTCAGCACGACTTCGGGGTCGAGAACAATGTCGGGCAACGCCGACGCCGAGACGGCCAGGCCGGCCAAGGTCAACAACGCTGCCGCGGGCAGCGCCGTCTTCTTCGAGATCACCTGCGCGGCGACGATCAGACCCGTAGCAGCCAGGACCAGGCCCAGAGTTTCTATCACCCGGCTGTATTCCACCAGGTCAGGGGTTCAAACTATCTCTTCAGCCCGAACATCTTCGCAATCGTCTTCTCCATGAATGTCGCCGGCAGCAACCGTCGCGCCAGAAACACGACCGGTGCGTTGCTTCCTCTGGCGTACAAGGGTTTCGGCTTGTCGGCCTCGATGGCCTTCAGTACTACTTCGGCGACGTCCTCGGCGGAGATTCCGGTTCCTTCCTTACGATCCAGTGACGAGATCGCTGTGTGGAAGTCGTCACGGTGGACCGAATCCGCTGCGATGTACTTGGTGCGGCGTTCGCTGATTCCGGTGTTGATCGATCCCGGCTCCACGGTGGTCATCCACACGCCGAACGGAGAGAGTTCCAGCCGCGCTGCGTCGGAGAAGCCCTTGATGGCTGCTTTCGTCGACGCGTACGAGGAGCGGTAGGCGAGCGGAAAGCTCGCCAGCATCGACCCGACCATGACGATGCGGCCGTACCCGCGCTCACGCATGCCGGGAATCACGTTCTGCGACAGCGTCACTGCGCCGAACACGTTCAATTGGAACAATCGCTCGATGGCGTCGGTCGGCAGTTCCTCGAAGGGTCCGGACTGGCTCTCTCCGGCATTGTTGACCAGAACATCGACGGCGCCGAGCTCGGTCACGAATGCGGTGATCGACGCGGAATCGGTGAGATCGAGAGCGCGGTACTCGACGCCTGCTGCCCGCTGATCGGAGGTCATCGAATCCGGATTCCGAGAAGTGCCGATAACTCGGTAGCCGCGGGCAACCAGCGCCGACGCGACGGCCCTTCCGATGCCCGACGAAGCTCCGGTGACCACTGCGGTGCGATTCATGCCCAGATGGTACCGGTGCAGTCGGTTCGTAGCGCATGACGAAAACGCCCATACCGGTTAGTCTGTTACCCGTGCAAACGAATCCTCCCGCTTTGCTGCTCGAGCACATGTGCATGGCCTTCGGCCCGAAGATTGCGGTCGACGACCTGTCATTGATGGTTCCGCCCGGGTCGATGTTCGGGTTGGTCGGCCCCAACGGTGCTGGTAAGACGACATGTCTGTCCATGGCGGTCGGGCTGCTCAGACCGCAGTACGGCCGAAGCCTCGTTTTCGGGCGTGACGTCTGGGCCGATCCGATCGCGGCGAAGGAGCTGCTCGGCGTGCTACCCGACGGACTGACATTGCCTTCCCAGTTCACCGGCCACGAGCTCCTGACCTATATCGGTCGACTGCGCGCGATGCCGGAGGACGTCATCGCGCAACGTCGCGACGAGCTACTGAACGCGTTGGGTCTCGCCGATGCCGGCGGAACCGTCATCGCCGACTATTCCGCCGGAATGACCAAGAAGATCGGACTGGCGTCGGCGCTGTTGCACGGGCCTCGCCTCTTGGTGTTGGACGAGCCCTTCGAAGCCGTCGATCCCATCTCGTCCACGACGATCCGCAACATCCTGATTCAGTTCGTTCGCTCCGGTGGCTCGGTGATCCTGTCCAGTCATGTCATGGCCCTCGTGGAACGGCTGTGCTCCCACGTCGGTGTCATCACCGGTGGTCGAGTCGTGGCGGCGGGAACGGTCGACGACGTCCGCGCCGGTGGCACCCTCGACGACGCCTTCGTGCGCCTCGTCGGCTCCCGAGACCAGAACCCGGACGGCTTGTCCTGGATGCGCTCGTGAAGTCGGTCGGTCGCACCGTCCTGCAGATGCGAATCACGCTCTACCGCAGGCAGTTCAAGGGCGGACAAGCAGTGGTCAAGACCGTGTTCGGGTTGCTGGGGCTGGCCCTCGCGGTTCTCGCATGCGTGATGGCGGCCCGAACCGACGCGTCGCAGGTATTGGTGGGCGGCACCGCAAGCCTCGGACTGACCCTGACGGGCCTGAGTTGGGTGCTCTTCCCGGTGCTGTCGGGTATCTCCGACGACAACATCCAGCCCCGCCACTTCCCATTGCTGTCCGTCGATCCTGCGCGACTGGCCCGTGCGCTGCTGACCACGTCGGTGATCGGCATGGTGGTTCCGCTGACGATCGTCGCGACGGCATCCATTCCGATCTACGCTCTGTCGCGGTCGGTTGCCGCAGTGCCTCTGGCGCTGGTGGCCTGGCCCGCGACGGTGGTGTTCTTCGTGACGCTGTCACGGGTGGTGACACTGGCCATGTCGCAACTACTCAAGAGTCGCCGCAGCCGCGAGTTCGCGTTGCTGGCGTTCGGCGCTGTCTTCGGAGGCCTGTACTTCCTGCAGTTCCCCATCACGCAGAATCTCGATCGTGTGCTGTCGGGTGAGGTGACGTGGCCGCTCACACTGGCCCATTCGATTCCCTTCGGCTGGGGTATCACCGGCGTCGATGCTGTGCTGGAGGGCAATTGGCTGTTGGCGATCGGCGCGGTGGTGGGATTGCTGCTGCTGGACGTCGCACTGGTGTGGGCCTGGCAGCGACTGGTTCTACGCCACTTCGAGGGGCGGGTCTCGACGTCGTCGGGATCGACCCGTAAGCAGACGGCAGAGAAGGGCCGCGACGGTGCAACAGGGTGGCGGGCAACGCGCGTCGGCGCGGTAGTGACGCGAGAGCTGTCTCTGTGGCGCGGTGACATGCGTCGTCGGAGTCAGCTGCTGTCGGTGCTGATTTTCGCAGTGCTGGCCGGCATCGGCCCGCTGGTGACCGACTCGATTCCGTTCAGCGCAGCCTGGGGCGCCTGGATCGCGATCTTCATGGCGATGGGTGCGGGATCGAATTCGTACGGTCTCGACGGTGGTTCGATGTGGCACCTGGTGATGATTCCGCAGGCCCTCCCCGACGACATCCGTGGTCGGCAGATCGCCTGGTTGCTGGTCGCGACTCCCTTCGCGATCGTGCCGGTCGTGGTGGTTCGAGTGTTCAGCGATCTCGGGCTCGACCGATGGGAGATCCCTGTCGCCGTGACGATCTCGATGCTCGGAGTCAGCGCCGGTCTGACGGCCGTGAACTCCGTACGCGGTGCCTACCCGGTGCCCGAAGCTACAAAGTCGTTCTCGATGAACACACGGGGGTCGTTCACAGGAAATGCATTCGTCTTCCTCATCCTCGGGATAGTGGTCCTGGCCGTGTCGGTCGTGCCCGCACTGCTTCTCGCACTGCTCCTTCCGGGAGCGTGGGCGTATCTGTCCATCCTGGTGGCCGTAGCGATCGGCTGGCTGGGGATGTGGTGGGGCGCGCGAATGGCAGTCGGCACGCTGGTTCGTGACTCCGACAGAATCCTGAACTCGGTGATCTCACGGTAGTGCGCGGATCGCCCGACACGGGTTCCCTGCAGCGAACGTATGCGGCGGTACGTCGCGGGTGACGACACTTCCGGCTCCGATCACCGAGTTCTCTCCGATCGTGACTCCGGGACAGACGATGACGCCTCCGCCGAGCCAGACATTGTCTCCGATAGTGATGGGAAGGGCGCTCTCCCAACGAGATCGACGAGCGTCATGGTCCTCCATGGGATGCAGCGCCGTCAGTAGTTGCGCACGCGGACCGATCGAGACGTCGTTTCCGATCGTGATCGGAGCACAGTCCAACAGGATTGCGTCGTAGTTCAGAAAGCTGTTGGACCCGATGGAAATGTATGTGCCGTAGTCGCATTGGAATCGCGGCATGATCCACGAGTCCGCTCCGATGGAACCGAGTAGCTCGCCGAGCAGTTCACGTCTTTCTGCGTCCTGGTCCGCCTCGGTTGCGTTGAATCTGTCGAGCAGCTTTCCACACGACACCCGAGACGCCACCAGGTCGGGATCATTGTCTCGATAGAGTTCGCCGCGCAACATCCGGTCCCGATTCTCGCTCATGGACCCGACACTATCGAGCGGTCGGCTTCTCGAACAGCGCCACGCTGAACCACGAACTGCCACCCTCGAAGTCGCGACGGCCGACGTTCTGGAAACCCTGCCGAACGTAGTAGTTGCGTAGATCAGTGTTGGTCTCGGCGCAGTCCAGCCGTAGCAGCCCTCGCCCTTCCTGTCGGGTCCGCTGCGACGCCCACTCGAGCAGCGACGTCCCCAGTCCCGTACCGGCTTCGCTTCTGTCGATCACGAGTCCGTGCACGTAGCCTGCGTCGTTGTCCGGCTCCGGCCAGATGGCTGGATCGGCCCAGATCAGTCGTAGGGCTCCGACAATCGGGCCAGCGGGGTGGCGTCGGGCGATGTGGAACTGCCCTGCCTCGATCTGGGCCGCAACAGTCGACAGCGGTACCTCGCGCGGTGCCCACTGAGCGATTCGCCGGGCGGCCAACCAGTCCTCGGCGGCGTGCCGGAGGTCGAGTATCGTTGCTGCGTCGGCGGCAGACGCGAGTTCTACGGTGAGCACCCTGCCATCGTACGGAGGTGACGAGTCCTATGGTGAACGTGCTTGTGGTCGAAAGTGATTCGGACCGAAAGGCCTTCCCGTCGATTGGCGGAGTCGACTTCCGCAGTTGCACGATCCCCGAACTCGTCGATGCGGTGTCGTGGGCGGAGGTTCTACTGTTTCGCACGTTCGAGGCAGTCGACCTGCAGAATGTGTGGCCGCACGCCGACAAGCTTCGCTGGATTCATGTGTCGAGCGCCGGGGTCGATCGGGTGCTGGATCCGGTGCTGCGGGACAGTCCGTGGGTGCTGACCAACTCCGGCGGCATTCTCGACCGTGCGATCGCCGAATACGTCGCTGCAGGCATTCTGGCGTCGATGAAGAAGCTGCCCGAAGCGCTTCGGCGACAACGTGAACGGGTTTGGGAGCATCGCCTCACCAGTGGAATTCACAATCGGAGGGTGCTGGTCGTCGGTCCGGGTGCGATCGGCCGCGCCATCGGTCGCGTTCTCGGTGCACTCGGCATGCGTGTCGACGCGGCCGGTACATCCGAGCGGCCGGGAGATGCGGAGTTCGAGAGAATTCGTTCGGTGGACGAGTTACCTTCCTACGCAGGTGAATACGACGTGGTGGTGCTGTCCGCGCCGCTGACCGAGAAGACTCGCGGGCTCGTGAATGCAGAGGTGCTCGGGGCGATGCGTCACGACGCGGGGCTGGTCAACATCGCCCGTGGTCCCGTTGT
The DNA here is from genome assembly GCF_002259025.1 of Rhodococcus sp. 05-2255-1e. Classification (NCBI taxonomy): domain Bacteria; kingdom Bacillati; phylum Actinomycetota; class Actinomycetes; order Mycobacteriales; family Nocardiaceae; genus Rhodococcus; species Rhodococcus sp. 05-2255-1e. The sequence goes on from NZ_NOZE01000036.1 coordinate 61,056, forward strand.
CGACGAACAGGCCTTGTGTGAGGCGTTGGATTCCGCGGCGATCGGATGGGCTGTGTTGGATGTCTTCGAGGTCGAGCCACTTCCGGCGTCGAGTCCGCTGTGGGAGCTCGACAACGTGATTCTGACGGCGCATCTGGCCGGTGACGCCGACGACTTCGCCGATCGGCTGTGGACGCTGTTCGAGGACAATCTCGATAGGTACCGGCGGAACGAGTCCCTGGTCAATGTGGTGGACAAGCAGGCGGGCTACGTCCGCCGGTAGAAGCCGACGTCAATCTATGTGTAACACGCCGTCGCGTGTATTAGTGTCGGTGGAATGCGTGAGATAAACCATTCGGCGGTCGCGTCGACACCCCGCGATGCGGCTTTCGCCTACCTCGACGACTATCGAAACGTCCCGCGGTGGATGTTCGGGATCACGCGGTTCGAGCCGAGGAGTGAGACCACCTCCGGTCTCGGGGCGACGTACGACGCAACCATGCAGATCGGCCCCAAATCGTTGAATTCGATCGTGCGCGTCACCGAATGGGTCGAGAACGAGCGACTCACGCTCGAATCGGTCGAAGGCCTGTCCAACTCCTCGACCTGGTCTTTCACGGACCTGGATGAGGGCCAAACCCGTCTCGACGTCATCTTCCGTTACAGCTTGCCCGGGGGCATCGCCGGTAAAGTTCTCGGGGCCGTCGTGGAGCCCGTCGTCGGGCAGGCGATTCGGCACACCGAGTCCACTCTCCGATCGCAGCTGGAAGCGGCCGAACATCGGTAGTCCCGAATAATCGGTACTCTGGCTAACGTGACGGACGAGCCGGAACGACCCCGCGGATTGAGCTTCGGAAGAGTCGCCGAGGAGTACGACCGGGCTCGCCCTGGATACCCGGCGGCGCTGTACACGGATGTTCTTGCCGGCGGTGCGACCCGCGTGCTGGAAGCGGGAGCCGGCACCGGAAAAGCCACCGTCGCGTTGGCCGAACGCGGCGCTTCGGTGGTTGCGGTCGAGCCGGATTCGGGTATGGCCGAGGTGATCCGACGCCGCACCGAGAACATGGACGTCGATGTTCAGGTCTCCCGGTTCGAGGACTTCGTCGGTGCGCCGTCATCGTTCGACGTCGTTGTGGCCGCTCAAGCGTGGCACTGGGTCGACCCCGATCGAGGAGCCGCGGTGGCGGCTCGTGCGTTGGTCCCCGGGGGATCACTTCGGTTGTGGTGGAACATGCCCGGTCAGCTCGACGGCCCGGTGTGGGAGTCGGTACGGGCTGCGTACATCGCCACCGAGCCGGACGCCGCACCGCTGTTGGCGCACTCCCTCGGCGTGCAATCCGAGACCGCGGTACCCCGCGCGGTCGGCTTCGGCCCCTGGTCCACGTCGACGTACGAGTGGGTTCAGCGCTACTCCGCAGACGAATTCTGCGCGATGGCCGCGACATATTCGAGTCACCTGATTCTCACCGACACACGACGGCAGGAAGTGCTCCGAGCGGTTCATGCGGCTATCGACAGCCACGGCCACCTCGATTATCAGTACGTCACACAGATGATGACGGCGACTCGAGGCTAGGCCACCGTCGTGGTGCAGACGACGAATTGCCGTGCCTCGTAGGCGAATCCGCCTTCGGGGCAGTCGTTGGGGTCCGCGGTACCGGTCTTGATCTCGGTGACCTTCTCGACGCTCGTCGCGCTGGGGTCTGCGCAATCGACTCGGGCGGGCTCGTCCATTCCGGTACTCGGCACGCTCATGCAGCCGTCGATCACCCAGTCGACGTCGAGGCACAGTGCGCCCTGCTCGACACCGTTCAGAGTCTCGTAGTACGTCTGGTTGACGTCGGTGGGGCACTGCTCGTTCTCTGCGGCTTTGGCGATGACCTTGTAGTTGGACTCCGTGCTGCCGCATTCGGCGTTGTCGATTTCGGCGGCCGTCATCGTGCCGCCGAGCTTGACGCACTGGCCGATCTCGACGTCGATGTCGGTGGAGCCACCGGCGTCGATGCCTTCCTGGCCGGACACGTTGTCGGTGGTGGTGGGGGCTGCGGAGCTGCTGGAGGCGGTGGTGTCTGCGGCAACGGCAGTGCCGGCGTCGGACGACGAACAGCCCGCGGCGAGCATCAGCGTGAGGGCTGCACCCGCGGCGAGAAGGCCTCGAGATAGTGCGTGCATCGTGGCATGACCTTTTGGACTCGTCCAGGCGAAGGAGCATTCCTTCGTCGGCAGCCCCGCGGGCCACCGATGAAAGATTCTCGACCATCCGGGCGGTTTTGCAAAGTCACGAACGGAACACGATGCGCGCCACCCACTTGGTGTTGTGCACACCGGGAAGCGCGGGAACGATGACGCGTGCCGGGTAGCCGTGATCGAGCGAGAGATCGACGCCGTTGACTTTCAATGCCAACAGTGAATCGGGATGGAGCGCTTGATTACCCTGCAGCACAGCACGACCGAATGGGCCACCCTGTTCTATCGAGATGACTTCCGCGGACCTGGGTGCGGGTACACCTGCCAGTGCTGCGAGTTCGGCCAACGGAACGCCCGTCCAACTCTGCGTGGTCGACCATCCTTCGACACAGGCGATGGGAAGTTCGGCGGTGTGCTGAGTCATCGACAGCAGCCTGCCGCGGGAGAGAACCACCGGTTCCATGTTCTCCGAGGTACTTTCGACGGACAGTGTCCAGTCTGCGCCCGTCTGTTCTTCGGTGACTCCGGCCGCCTCGGCAGTGCGATTGATCTGAAAGTCGTTGGGCCCGTCGCCGTACGACCGTCCCCGCGGAAGGAGAATTGCTGCCTTGCGTAGGACGCCGCCGACGGTCTGCCCCACCGTCAACACGGCCACGAAACCCATTCCGGCGGCGACCAATCCGATCGCACCGCGTCGGCTCATGGTCTGGTGTGGCCGGCTCGGCGCTTCGTTGCGGGCGCGCAGGACGTCCATCAACGATTCCGATCGAAGGGTCCGCCACATCAGCGGCACCTTGAGGCCGAGGTGCACCAGGAATCCGGCGATGAAAACCCAGGCACCGAAGTAGTGAGCGGCGTAGAAGTCGAAGCCGAACACGTAGTCGTACTGGATGTTCAGCACGCCGGTCACGATCTCGAACAGCAGACCTCCGACGAGTGCCAGCAGCGACAGTCGTTCGAGTGCATGTGCCGGCGACCGCACCGGCGGCAGTTCGACGAGCTTGGGCATCACCGACCAGAGCTTGGCGATGACGAGCGGGACGATGATCAGGCCCAGCCCGACGTGCAGGCCCTGCGTCAGCTGGTACAGCCAGGCCGGGTTAGTCGGCCAGTCGAAGAACGGTAAGCGCAACCACCCGACGGCACCTGGTTTGGCCTGGCCGAACTGCGGCCCGTACGCACTGTATGACAGTAAGCCCGTCAGAATCACGATCGGCAGCGCAACGAGCAGCACCGCCCCGAACACCGACGTCAACCACGTGCTGCGCAGCGGACTGCGAAAGCGCGCGAGCGGGTTGGGTGCGTCGGCCATGTATGGCATTCGCTGCCCGACCCGTCCCGGATGTGTGGCGGCGAGTTCCCCTTCCTGTTCCATGGCTCGGTAGAAGGCCTCGGCATCCTCGGCCGTCGACACCTTGGGGCGGCTCGACGCCCATCGGCGGAACAACATTTCGTATCGGTCGCCCAACGCCAAGGGCAGTGCCGGATAGCGTGCCGCGATCTCGGCCGCTCGTTTGTTCAGCAACGCCGCCCGGACAGTGTCCACTGTCGCAGAATCGAATTCGGCGGGCAGTGGCCCACCTGCCACGAGAGCGCGTACCAACTCTTCTTGACGGCGCGCCAGGTCGTCGCTCACCTCGCGTACCCGGACGTCCGTACCCCGGTGATGCGATCGAGTCCCGCGGCATCCGCGATCGCATCCAGTTCTGCGAGTAGCTCGGCCTCGGGTGGATAGTGACCGTCGCGTTCGAGCATCAGGGGCGTGCGATGACCGGCCATCGCAAAGGTCCGTAGTAATTCGAGGACTTCGTCGGGCACGGGCGCAGTGTGGGTGTCGTGATAGATGCCGCCACGGACCGTGCCACCGGCGGTGTGGCAGTAGGCAATTCGATCCAGCGGCAGGCGTTCGAGTTCGGTCCACGGGTCGCGGCCTCGATTGAGTGCGTTCGCGTACACGTTGGCGATGTCGAGCACCAGGCTCACGCCGGTCCGCTCGACGAGTTCTGCCAGGAACTCACTCTCGGTCAATTGGTCTTCCGGCCAATCGAACAGGGCTGCAATGTTTTCCACCGCCAGCGGAACCGGCACACCATCCTGCGTTCGTGCGATGTTTCGCGCGAGCGCCGTCAGGGCTTCGTGGGTGCGTGGTACCGGAAGCAGATGACCGGCCTCGATGCCGTCGGCGCGGACGAAGGCGATGTGCTCGCTCACCAGCGGGGATCCGAGCATGGATGACACTCGTGCCAGTCGGTCGATACGGTGTTCCACCGGCTCGGCACCGCCCAAGGACAACGAGATTCCGTGCGTGACGACGGGAACTCCCAATGCGACGAGGCGATCGGGTGCCTGCTCACCGATCGATTCGGCGATGACCTCGCAGAACGACAGCCCCGGGAGTTCCGAGACGATGCCGGATATCTCCGAGCGCCAACCGATTCCGAGCCCGACGGGCACTGTGTCGATGTTCAACCTCCACAACCTCCGCCGCCGCATCCCCCACCGCCACCGCCGCAACTGCTACTGCCGCCGTCGCCTCCGCTGCCTCCGCTGTCGCCGCCGAAGCCGAACGACGCGGCCCCACCGGCCTGGGCGGTGCCGTAGCTGAGTGCACCGGCCATCGCCGGATCGAGCATCAGCAGGGCCCCTGCTCCGAAGATGGCTGCAGACATTCCGGCACGAGTCGGCCCGTAGGCGGTGAAGGACGGTCGCGCGCGGGGTGAAAGGTAGTCGTTCTCGGCGCGGAGTCGGCGTAGTTCGGTATCGCCCGCAGCTGTCCGACGGCGTCGACGAAGCAGAACCGGCACCGCCGCGAACAGGACGAGCACGATCGCGACGAGAAACCAGACGGGCTTGCCGTTCGCGGTGCCGGCGACGATGCGGGCAATCCCGACTGCGATGACGACAAGCACCGGGAATGCCCGAGTGACGGCGGAGCCGCGTGCGCCGTGCAGCAGACCCTCGTCGACGAGAGTGCTCCGCAGTTGCGCGCAGGTTCCGGACATGTTCGCCACCAGCCGGGAGCGAACCAGTGGGGCCTTACCGCTACCGAGTCGTTCGAGGACGGTGCGGGTGAACCAGTCCAGTTGGGTGCGCTCGGTGGCGCTCAGCTCGCGGCGCTTCCTTCCTTGCGAGTCGATGATCTCGGCACCGCGAAGTATGGCCAACGACGCCATCACCGCCTGGGAGTCGCTGGTGAGCACACCTACTTCGGGGGGTGTGAGCACGCGCCCCGCCGACGTCACCGGGGTCGATCGGTGAGCGGCTATCCAGTTCCCCGCCATCGTCAGGAGTATTGCGAGAACGGCCGCGAGCAGGTACCAGCGGAGAAAGTCCGAGCTGGGGATGCCCCAGGTGTCCGAACCGCTCATGGCCACACCCACTTTCCGTCGGATCCAGCATCTGATGCTCAGTATCGGGCCCGTGGGCGAGAAAGCAACCCCGACGACGTCCCCGCGGGGACGGGTGCGTCGGTTTCCCGCCGTTCTTGTCGGTGCCTCGTCGTACTGTTCGTCGAACATACATTCGACGAGTGGGGGCATTCATGGTCGAGATTGCAGACATCGAGACGGAGATATGCGCGCTGGCGGGCCAGATCGCGGCTGCATCTGCGCAGTATCTGATCCTGGTCGGTGAGTTCGATGATCGACGTGGGTGGGCCGCGTGGGAGACGAGGTCCTGTGCGCACTGGTTGTCCTGGCGCGCGGGAGTCGATCTGCACACTGCCCGCGAGCAGGTACGGGTGGCCAAGGCGATGCGAGAGCTGCCCATGATCACCTCTGCGTACCTGAGCGGCACGGTGTCGTATTCGAAGGTGCGCGCGATGACCCGTGTCGCAACAGCCGACAACGAAGCGTCACTGTTGCAGAAGGCGCTCGATGCACCCGCCGCGCACATCGAACGTCTCTGCCGTGGTCTGAAGAAGGCGATGCGGCCGACCAGAGGCAACGGTGTCGACCTCGATCCGTGTGTGGGACGGTGGCGCTGGGACGACGAGGACGGCTCGCTCGTGGTGACGGCGCGCTTTCGGCCCGAGGACGGCAAGCGATTTCTGGCTGCGGTGACCAGGGCCGAGTACGAGCGCACTCGCACGGAGGTGGAATCCGAGGGTGACCGGTCGGCCCCGGCACCGCCGAACCCCGTTCCTGCGCTCGTCGCAATGGCGGAGATGGTGTGTGACGCCATCGATTCTCCGGTCGTCTCACCTGCCGCGGAGGTGTTGGTCCACCTCGGCGACAGCACCGAAGCAGGGTGCGATCATGCTCATTTCGACGACGGACCTGGTCTGGACGACGAAACTCTCGCCCAGGTGTTGTGTTCGTCGGTGATGCGAGTCGTCGGTCACGGCCGGCTGGGAAAAACTGTGCGGTGGAGTACCACGGCCAAAGCTCCGAGTCGAACCCAGTTGCGTCAGTTGATCATTCGCGATCGATGCTGCTCGGTGCCCGGGTGCGGGCGCACCCGGTTTCTGCATGCTCACCACGTCACCTACCGCTCGCGGGGAGGTGCGACCTCGCTCGACAACTTGGTCCTGCTGTGCGGCGAACACCATCGAGCACTGCACGACGGCTACTTCCTCATCGAATCCCTCGGCCACCAACGATTCACGTTCCGGCACCCATCGGGAGCAGAGATGGTTCATGCGCCGGCGCTGTCCGGAGACGCGGAGGTCCTCCGGCGGCAATATCAGCACATCGAACCCGACGCCATTGTCCCGAACTGGGGCGGGGAGGGCCTCGACCTGAGCTATGCGACCGACGTTCTGATCACCAACTGGCAGCAGGCTGCATGAAAAGGGGCCGTTCAGGGCAAGTTAGTGTGACGAAGAGACTCGGACAAGAAGCGGTGGGATATGAGCGTCGACAGATCGATGGCGGACGAACAGTCCTGGCCGGTGGAACAATGGCCGAGCTGCGAGGATGCAACCAGGCCTGAGAACGACCCGTTCTACGCCGCGCCCGAGGGGTACGAAGCAGCTCTACCGGGGTCGATCCTCAAGGTGAGGCCGGTCGAGGTCGCGATGTTCGGCCACGTGCGCCAGCGAGTCGACGCGTGGCAGCTGCTCTACCGAACCGCCGATCTGGGCGGTGTACCGCAGGCCAGTGTGACGACGGTGCTGCGGCCGCAGAATGCCGAACCGGTGTTGCTCTCGTACCAGTGCGCCATCGACGGCGTCGCGTCCTCGTGTTTTCCGTCCTACGCGCTTCGACGCGGCTCGAAGGCCCTCGGCGCAGTTCCCCAGTTCGAGTTTCTGCTGGTTCTGCATGCCCTGCGCCGCGGATGGACCATCTCGATCCCCGACCACGAGGGACCGGACGGACATTGGGGGTCGCCGCAGGAACCAGGATTCTGCACACTCGACGCGATCCGCGCGGCGCTCTCGTTCGAGTCGTTGGAACTGCACGAGAGCACACCCGTCGCATTGTGGGGATATTCGGGCGGCGGGCTCGCGACGTCGTGGGCCGCGGAGATGGCCCCCGAATACGCGCCGGAGATCGAGCTCGTCGGTGCCGCCCTCGGCTCCCCCGTCGGCGATCCGGGTTCTGCATTCACCAGGCTCAACGCGACGCTGCACGCGGCTCTGCCGACGCTTGTTGTCGCGGGACTGCGACGCACCTACCCCGATCTCGATCGCGTGGTGCGTCAGTACGTCAGCGAGGACGGAATGCGCATTCTCGATTCCGTCGAATCGATGACGACCGTTCGCGCCGTCAGACGGCTGGCTCGGCACGATCTCGACAACTACATCGACATTCCGCTCGCCGACCTGCTCGCCTTACCCGAGATCGTGCAGGTGTTCCACGACATCCAGCCCGGTCGCACTGCTCCATCGGTGCCGCTGCTGGTCGTGCAGGCCGTGCACGACCAGATCATTGCCGTCGACGACGTCGACGGCCAGGTCGATCGGTATCTCGAAGCCGGCGCACACGTGACCTACCTGCGAGATCGGCTGAGCGAGCACCTGTCGCTGCATCCGCTCAGTGCGCCCCTGACCCTCGATTGGCTGGCCGATCGATTCGCCGGCCTTCCTGTTGCCGAACCGGCGACCAGAACGGTGTGGTCGACGGCGTTCTCGTTCGCGGCTGTACGGGGCTTGATGTCTCTGACCTGGACAACCGTCCGAGCATTGACCGTCGGCGTCAGGGCGTAGCTACTCTCGGTGCGATGCAGCGAACCTGGGTACGGATTCTCACCGGAACGATCGCGACGCTGGGCATCGTCACCGGACTCGTCGCGATGGGGGCGTACTACACCGACACTCGCATCAACGTTCTGATCGCGCTGGCATCGTTCGTTCCCCTGATGCTCGTCGCTGTCGTGGTCGGTGCCGTCGTCGCGCTGATCGGTAGGCAATGGATTCTGGCGGCGGTGTCGGCGGTCGTGTTGGCAGCAGCCGCAGTGGCGTACGCACCTCTGTACGTGGCCGACGCGGCATCTCAGGACGAGGCGAGCGGCGATGCCGTCCGGCTGCGGGTGATGCAGGCCAACCTGATGGTGGGCAGCGCCGATCCGTCGGTCGTCGTCGGATCGGCACGCGACAACGCCGTCGACGTCGTGACGATCCAAGAGCTGACCGATGCGTCGGTGCTCGGGCTGCGTGATGCCGGCATGGAGCAACTCTTTCCGTACAGCTACCTGCGAGCGTTGCCGACGGGTGGCGGAGGTGCCGGAATCTACAGTCGCACACCGCTGTCCGACAACCGCGAACTGGACGGCTACGGGCCGGTGAACCTGGCCACCTCCGTCGACGTTCCCGGATCGGAGCCAGTGACGCTGCTGGCCGTCCATCCCGGCCCGGCATACGTCACCCCGGCCGATATCTGGACCGCCGAATTGGACACGCTCCGTAGCGATCTCGAGGCGGTGTCTGCGATCGGTCCCGTCATCGTCAGCGGTGATTTCAACACCACGTATTCGCACAAGAAGTTCAGGAACCTACTCGATGCCGGATACTCCGACGCTGCAGCACAATTGGGGATGGGGCTGATACCGACCTATCCCACGGACAAGGGCACTCCGGCCGTCGTCGGCATCGACCACATTCTCACCAATTCCGGGCACGCCCGATCACTGGAAAGAATCGACCTCCCGGGATCGGACCACCACGGTCTGATCGGGGAGATCGAGTTCTCCGGAGTCAGCTGACGCGCGCCGACTGCTTGCGAGACTTGCCGCACTGCAACAGAATTCGCACCTTGGCTGGAGTTCCGTCGAGTGAGGTCACGATGTCGTCACGGGTCCGTGCTGCGGCACCCGACACCTGCTCGAGGGACGTGACGGCCGGGTCGAGCGTCGCGACGATCTCGACCACGCGCTGTCCCCTGTCCGAGACAGAGCGACCGGAGGCCGAGACGATTCCGTCGTGACCTGCCAGCGACTTGGCTGCACTACGGGCGGCGGTGCCGAGGTCGACGCTGAGCCTGCCGTCGACCTGCTCTCCCTCCACGTTCGTGACGTCGGCCGACGTGGATCCGAAGGCCACGGTCCCGACCGATCGGCGCGGCAGGTGCGCGAGCAACCACCACAGACCCAGCAGGATCAGCACGACAGCGGCGACGCCGAGAGCCCAGGGCCACCAACCGGCGTCGACGGCGGTGTCGACGAACGCGGCGTCCAGCCGCTCGCGGCCGGGAAGCTCGCCGCGTTCCCAGGCAATGGCTCCGCCGCCGAGAGCGATCAGAGCCAGCCCGACGACGGCTGTGCCGGTGCGGTCGAGCGATGCGGTTGCACGTTTCACAGCTGCTGTCCTTTCATGAGGCCTGTCCTGTCGTTCGCACTCGGGTGCGCACCTTGGGTGCCGACGCGAGTGGGCGGAGGGCGTCGTCCACGGATGTCACAACCGCGGACTTCAGAGCAGAGGTGTCGGTACCGGCCACGGTGGATACGGCGACGGTGACCTTCTTGTTGCCTGCCTTGGCAGACGCGGTGTCGACGCCGACACTGTCGAGGGCGGCAGATCGCGCGACGGCAGCGACGTCGCCCTTACGAAGCCAGACGCCCTGCTCGGTGAGAGCACGGTGGGTGCGACGACGTGGGCGAATTGCCACGAACACCAGAACGAATCCGATGACGACGGCCGCGATACCTGCGGGCAGCATCCACTGCTGAGCGGTGAGCCCGTCGAGGTTCGATGCGGCCGGGCCGACCCACTCGGAGCCGTCGAGAGCGCCCAGCTTCAGCAGCGCCTCGCGTCCGAGTACGACTCCGGCGGCGATGAGAACGAGAGCGAACAGGACGGCCGGAACAGCTGCGGTGGGGTTGGCCACCGGCTTCTTGCTTGCTTGCTCTGTCACTGCACTCTCCCTTCTTCGCTGGTGGGCTCGGCCGGTATGCATTCGACGGTCACGTCGACTCGGTCGACGGTGTAGATACCGAGTTCGGACAGGTCTCTGGCCACGGCGGCGCGAACGTTCGCAGCCACTTTCGCCAACGGTGAGGGCCAGGTGACTCCGACGGAGACCTTTGCTCGCACGCGCTCGCCGGTGATCGTCACATCGGCCTTCGGCAGATCACGCCCACCGAGGAGGTGCAGTCCGGGCTGGCGGTCGGTGACGGAGTCGGTGCCGCGGGCCGCCAGAACGGCCAGGCGTTCGACTGCCTTGTGCTTGATCTCCAGGGAACCGCGATCGCCGGGGTCCGCGAGTGACCCCGGGGTTGCTGCCGGTGTCCCGGGGGTCGTGGGGGCTGCTGCTGTGTCAGTCACGACCGCGACCACGCATGATCGAGTTCAGATCCAGTTCACCGTCGATGTAGCGGCCGACGAAGAAACCGAGTCCGCCGAGGACGATGGCGATGAGGAAGCCGGTGAAGCCGCCGGCTGCTGCGGCGATGGCCAGCAGAAGTCCCACGAACAAACCGATGGTTGCAGTGGTCATGGTCTTGATCTCCAGTCAGAGTGTTCGGATGTCGAGAGTTCAGATGTCGAAGTAGTTGCGTCGAGTGACGCGTTTGCGGAGCCGGGCGATGCGTTTCGGCAGTGTGCGCAGTGGCGTCGGTACCGAGGACGAACGGAACGCTGTCGGTGCGCTGGCAGTGTTGATCGGAGTCGACGGAAGTACGGCGAACCGGCGGTCGACTTCCGCGAGCTCTGCCATGTACCGGGCGGGATCACCACCGATGTCGGGGTGGTGTTCTCGGGCCACAGCGCGCCGGGCCGCCTTGTACGCGGCGGCCCGGTCGCGCGCTGAATGCTCGTTCACCTGGTCAGACTCGCACAATTCAGACCCGCACGACATCCTCGACTGTGACGTGCACGGGCCCGTCGACCATTGCCGCGACGGTGCTACGCACTGCCTCGGCGGTCTCCCGTACGGCGTAGCCGAACTGGAGAGTGACGTGTACCTCGGTGCCGTCGTCTGCGATCCGGATGCCGGCGACGCGGCGTCCGGGTAGATAGGTCGCAGCCTCGCCGAACATGCCGCCGTGCAGCCCGACGACACCGTCGATCGCCTGTACGGCGTCGGCGATGTCCTCGGACTTGTCACGGTCCGTCGGGTTCGGGTCGGTCACTGCACTCGGGTGGAGGCGGTCTCGGTGGTCTCCTCTTCGTCCGAGCCGTCGTCCAGGTAGATGTCGTGAACGACGATGTTGACCTCGGTGACCTCGAGGCCCGTCATGCGCTCGACGGCGTTGATGACGTTGCGACGGATGCCTGCTGCGAGGTCTGCGATCGAGACGCCGTAATCGGCGACGATGTCGATGTCGACCGCTGCCTGACGCTCGCCGACCTCGACCGAGACGCCCTGCGACTGGTTGACGCGGGCACCCGGGATACGCTCGCGCAGGGCACCGATCGCGCGGCTCGCTCCGCCGCCGACGGCATGTACGCCCTGGACCTCACGGGTGGCGATGCCGGCGATCTTCGAGACGACGGTATCGGCAATGGTGGTGCGGCCCTGCGAGCTGACGAGCACGGAATCCGACTTCGTGGTGATGTCGGTTTTGCCTTCGCCTGCTGCGGATACGGTTGCCTTGGTGTCCGTCGTGGAGCTCATGACTGCCTCTCTTCGCTGAGTTGTGGTGCACAGTGTGTGTCAGGAGTTGGTCGTAGCTCGATCACCGAAACGCACGTACAAATAAAGTGACCTACGTCATAGATTACGTCTGGGGGCCCGATGGAGTGGAGAGATGCGTCGGACCGCGTACTCGTCGGCGCAGCCGCGCTCGGCGAGACGGATGCGTTCGAGGAGATCGTGGGCCGATACGGACCGGAGATGTTTCGGTACGCCCGAAACATGCTGTCCGATCAGGGTGCAGCAGAGGAGGTGGTGCAGGACGCGTTCGTCGCAGCGTGGAAGGGGCTCGACAACTTCCGTGGCGAGTCGGCTCTGCGCACCTGGCTGTTCTCGTTGGTCTCGCACAAAGTGATAGATCATCGCCGGCGTCGCAGCGTTCCTCCTGCGGAAGACTGGGTATTCGAGCGCAAGAGCACGGGCGCGGGAAGTGATCCCGAGGCGGACGTCGAAGCAGACAGCTTCATGGCCGAATTGGGTGTGGCACTGGCGGAGTTGCCCTATCGGCAACGGGCCTGCTGGTTGCTTCGGGAGGTCGAGGGCCTGACCCATCCGGAGATCGGCGCGATCATGACGTTGTCCGCAGGAGCAGTACGAGGTCAATTGACCAGAGCACGAGCAACATTGAGCGAAAGGTTGGCGACATGGCGAACCCGGTAGAACCGAATGCGGTTCTCGCGCGTGCTGCCACCGAGCTTCGGGAGGCACCGCAGGAACCGAACTGGGTGGACATCAGCTCGTCCATCCTCGCGAAAGTGCGCAATACGACGCGTCGCACCTGGCCGATCGACAGCGTCTTCCCGGCGGGTTCAGCGGCCGATCCACGGGACTCACTGCGGATCAGCGATCACATCGTCAAGACGACGTTGCGCCGTGCCCTCGCGGGCGTACACGGTGCACAGCCCACCGAGATCGACCTCGATCTCGAGGATCACGCCTGCACAGGTCTGTTCGTCGCGGTGATCGGCGTGTACGGCGACGATCTGCAGGCGGCAGGCGAAGAACTGGCATCGATCGCCATCGACGTGGTTGCGGACCTGCTCGGCGTCACCCTCGGCAGGGATGCGGTCGAAATCCGCGTCGACGACATCGAGGAGCGCTAGCGGATCGCGATTGCCCGAGGAGCGCTAGCGTAAAAACCCCGTCATGACCGCAGGTCGTGGGCGTAGGAAAGCGTAAGGAACGCGTTTTCGTTCGCTGGTGGGATTCAAGATCGAGCAATGACCGAATTGCTCTGTCTCACGGTGGCCGCGTTCGTCGCGGTCTACCTGTTCGTCGCTCTTCTCGATCCGGAGAGGTTCTGACGGCGCCATGAATCCTGCTCTGCTTGCCGGTCTTCAGATCGGCATCGTGATAGTCGTGTTGGCGGCGGCGTACGTGCCGCTCGGTGACTACATGGCCCGGGTGTTCGGTTCTACCCACGACACTCGAGTCGAGAGTCTGCTCTATCGGGTGGCCCGGGTGAACTCGTCGTCGGAACAGACCTGGGTCGGCTATTCCACCAGCCTGCTGGGGTTCTCGTTCGCCGGGGTCGTATTCCTGTTCGTACTGCAGCGAATTCAGGGTGTGCTCCCGCTGAACGGTGGCCTGTCGGGGGTGAGTCCGGCGATGGCGTTCAACACTGCGGCGTCGTTCGTCACCAACACCAACTGGCAGTCGTACGTTCCCGAGACCACGCTGTCGAATCTGACGCAGCCGCTGGGGCTGGCGGTGCAGAACTTCGTCTCTGCTGCAGTCGGTCTCGCGGTGGCGATCGCCGTCGTGCGCGGCTTCGTTCGGGTGTCGACGGGCGGTGAGCTCGGCAATTTCTGGGTCGACCTCACGCGCGGGACGCTCCGTATTCTGCTGCCGCTCTCTGTGCTCGTCGCGGTGATCATGCTGACTCAGGGCACGGTGATGTCGTTCTCGTCCGGCTTCACCTCCACCGGTCTCGATGGGCAGACGGTCACCAATGCGCTTGCGCCCGTTGCCTCGCAGGAGGCTATCAAGGAGATCGGCACCAACGGTGGTGGCATTCTGGCGGCCAACTCGGCGCACCCGTTCGAGAACCCGACACCACTGACCAACATCGTGCAGATCATCTCGTTGCTGCTGATCCCGGTGGCCCTCACTCGTACGTTCGGCACGATGATCGGCAACCGCAAGCAGGGTCTGACGCTGCTTGCGGTGATGGCGACGCTGTGGGCGACGCTGTTGGCGGTGACGTTGTTCGCCGAATCCGGTACCCGTGGAGTGGCAGCAACGGCCGCGGGCGCGATGATGGAAGGCAAGGAAGTTCGCTTCGGCATCCCGGCGTCTGCGCTGTTCGCGGTGTCGACGACCGGAACATCGACCGGCGCAGTCAATTCGGCCCACGACAGTATGTCTGCGCTGGGCGGCGGAGCGGTGTTGCTGAACATGCTGTTCGGCGAGATCGCGCCGGGTGGCGTCGGCACCGGTCTGTACGGATTGCTGGTGCTCGCGGTCATCGCCGTCTTCGTCGGTGGTCTGCTCGTCGGCCGAACTCCGGAATTCCTCGGCAAGAAGCTGGGTCGACGGGCCATCACGATGGCCGCGCTCTCGGTTCTCGTGATGCCGATCCTCGTGCTCGTCGGCACGTCGATCACGGTGATACTCGAATCGACGACGAGCTATCAAGGCAACCCGGGCATCCACGGCTTCACCGAGGTGCTCTACGCCTACGCATCGGCATCGAACAACAACGGCAGCGCGTTCGGCGGCCTGACCGTGACGAGCGACTGGTTCCAGATCTCCCTCGGTATCGCGATGCTGCTCGGCCGCTTTCTGCCGATCGTCTTCGTGTTGGCCCTGGCCGGTTCGCTTGCGACGACCAAACGCAGCGCACCCAACGCCGGCACCCTGCCCACCGATGGACCGTTGTTCGGCACGCTGCTGATCGGTACCTCGATCCTGGTCGCGGCCCTCACCTTCTTCCCCGCACTTGCTCTCGGACCCATAGCAGAGGCCATGCAATGAACCTGTCACTGAAGACCGCACTACCCGGCGCGTTTCGCAAACTCGATCCGCGTCACCTGGCCCGCAACCCGGTCATGTTCGTCGTCTTTCTCGGCTCGATCGTCACGACGATCCTGTCGATCGCTCAGCCGTCGGTGTTCGCCTGGTTCGTCACCGGCTGGCTGTGGTTCACGGTGCTGTTCGCGAACCTCGCCGAATCCGTAGCCGAAGGCCGCGGCAAGGCGCAGGCGGCCAGCCTGCGAAAGGTGAAGCAAGACACTACTGCTCGACGACGCACGGCGTCGGGTGCCGAGTTCGTGATCACCGAGGTGGCCGGTGCCGAATTGAAGGTCGGCGACGAGGTCGTCGTCTCGGCCGGTGAGGTCATTCCCGGCGACGGCGATGTCATCGAGGGCATTGCGACCGTCGACGAATCGGCGATCACCGGTGAATCGGCTCCCGTGGTCCGTGAATCCGGAGGTGACCGGTCGGCCGTCACCGGCGGCACGATCGTGCTGTCCGACGAGATCGTCGTGAAAATCACTGCAGCGCAGGGTGAGACGTTCGTGGATCGGATGATCGCCCTCGTCGAGGGCGCGGCGCGGCAGAAGACGCCGAACGAGATCGCCCTGAACATCCTGCTCGCGTCGCTGACCATCGTGTTTCTCTTCGCTGTCGTCGCCATCGGTCCGATGTCGAATTACGCGGGACAGCAACAGGATCCAATCCAGCTGATTGCCCTGCTCGTCTGCCTGATCCCCACGACCATCGGGGCACTGCTCTCCGCCATCGGTATCGCGGGCATGGACCGCCTCGTGCAGCGCAACGTACTGGCAATGTCCGGCCGGGCAGTGGAGGCGGCAGGCGACATCGACACCCTGCTGATGGACAAGACCGGGACCATCACCTTCGGTAACCGCCGCGCCACCGGCCTGCATCCGGCGACGGGCATCGACGCCGCCGAATTGGCTCGCGCAGCTCGGCTGTCGTCGCTGGCCGACGGCACCCCCGAGGGACGCAGCATCGTCGAACTGGTCGAGCGCGACTTCGACTCCGTCACGGCAGAGGGCGAATCCGAGCGCGGCGAGTTCGTGGCGTTCACGGCGCAAACCCGGATGAGCGGGTTGGATCTACCGGGCATGGAGATCCGCAAGGGTGCAGCGGATTCGGTCTACAGTTGGATTCGCGACGGCGGCGGGACGGCCGATCTGGACGGTACCGTGCACGACATCGCCCAGAACGGCGGCACTCCGCTGGTGGTCGCGGTACGCGAAACCGGTTCTGCTGCTCGCGCTCTCGGTGTCGTCGAACTCTCGGACGTCGTCAAACCCGGCATTGCCGAACGGTTCGCTCAGCTGCGGGCCATGGGCATCCGAACCGTGATGGTCACCGGCGACAACCCGCTGACCGCCAAAGCCATTGCTGCCGAGGCAGGTGTCGACGACTACCTGGCCGAGGCCACTCCCGAGGACAAGCTCACGCTCATCCGGCAGGAGCAGGAAGGCGGCAGGCTCGTCGCGATGACCGGCGACGGCACCAACGACGCCCCGGCTCTCGCGCAGGCCGACGTCGGCGTGGCGATGAACACCGGCACCTCGGCCGCCAAGGAAGCCGGCAACATGGTCGACCTCGATTCCGATCCGACCAAACTGATCGAGATCGTCGAAATCGGTAAGCAGTTGCTCATCACGCGCGGTGCTCTGACGACGTTCTCGTTGGCCAACGACCTGGCGAAGTACTTCGCGATTCTGCCGGCGATGTTCTCCACCGTCTATCCCCAGCTGGGCGGGCTCAACATCATGCACCTGGCGACCCCGGAATCGGCGATCCTGTCCGCGGTGATCTTCAACGCGCTCGTCATCGTCGCGCTGATTCCGTTGGCACTCAAAGGTGTTCGATACACCCCGGCGTCCGCAGCTGCGTTGCTGCGGCGGAACCTACTGGTCTATGGCGTCGGCGGCGTCATCAGTCCGTTCGTCGGTATCTGGCTCATCGACCTGCTCGTTCGACTCATTCCAGGGATTGGCTGACCATGCGTTTCGTACAGGGATTTCTCCGTCAGGTCGTTGCAGGCTTCGCAGTGCTGCTGGCGCTCACCGTGATCCTCGGCATCGCGTATCCGGCTGTGGTCTGGGGCATCAGCCGCATCGGCACCGACTCCGCCGAGGGGTCGCCGCTGCGTGACGCACAGGGCTGTGTCGTCGGCAGCTCGCTGATCGGCGTCGATCCGCAGGTGGCTCCGGGAGAGCCGGATCCGTTCTTCCACACCCGCGTCACGGGCTCGGTATCGGACGACGACGCGTTCGCGCCGGGAGATCCGGCCGCAGCGCTACCGACCAATCAGGGCCCGTCGAGCGAGGTACTCGCGTCGTTCGTCGAACAGCGTCGAGCCGCCATCGCCGCCCGGGAGAACGTCGACCCGTCCGCGATTCCGGCCGACGCCGTCACCGGCTCCGGATCCGGTATCGATCCCGACATCAGTCCCGCCTACGCGGCCCTCCAGGTCGCCCGGGTGGCGCAGGTCAACGGCGCGCCGGTGAGCGAGGTGGAGGCTCTGGTCGACCAGTACACCCGCGGCCCGCAGTACGGTGTACTCGGTGCCGAAGCGGTGAATGTCCCGGAGTTGAACCTGGCACTGCGGGACGCATACCGGCCGGGTGAGGAGACAGGCTGTGGCGGACAGGGGTGAGCTGCGGATCTACCTCGGTGCCGCGCCCGGCGTCGGCAAGACCTTCGCCATGCTCGGCGAAGCTCGTCGGCTGCAGGATCGCGGACGTGACGTGGTCGCGGCCGTCGTGGAAACGCACGGCCGGGCGCGAACCATCGAGGCGCTCGAGGGCATCGAGGTCCTGCCGATGGCCACGGTCCGTTATCGCGGATCCTCTGCGCAGGAACTCGATCTCGACGCGGTCCTGACGCGTCGCCCCGAGGTGGTGCTCGTCGACGAACTTGCGCACACCAACACTCCGGGCAGCGTCCACGACAAGCGGTGGCAGGACGTCGAAGTGCTGCTCGACGCGGGCATCGACGTCATCTCCACCCTCAACGTGCAGCACCTCGAATCGCTGAACGACGTGGTGCAGCAGATCACCGGTGTTCCGCAGCGAGAGACGGTTCCCGACAGCGTGGTTCGGGCCGCCGACGAAGTCGAGCTGGTCGACATCACACCCGAGGCGCTGCGGAGCAGGCTGCGGCACGGCAACGTCTACGCCGCCGACAAAGTAGACGCCGCGCTGAGCAACTACTTCCGCGGCGGCAACCTGACGGCTCTGCGTGAGCTCGCACTGCTGTGGATCGCCGACCAGGTCGACGCCGCATTGGTGAAGTACCGCAAGGACAATCGCATCACCGACACCTGGGAGGCGCGCGAGCGGGTGGTGGTCGCGGTGACGGGCGGCCCCGAGTCGGAAACCCTGCTGCGGCGGGCGAGTCGGATCGCCTCGAAGTCCAGTGCCGAACTGATGGTGCTGCACATCGTTCGCGGAGACGGCCTCATGGGCGTGTCCGCACCGCAGATGGGTTCCGTGCGCAAGCTCGCCGCCGGCCTCGGTGCGAGTGTGCACAGCGTCGTCGGGGACGACGTGCCCACCACTCTGCTCGATTTCGCGCGCGGAGTGAACGCCACGCAGTTGGTGATCGGTACCTCGAGAAGGTCACGTGCCGCCCGCATTCTCGACGAGGGTATCGGTGCGGCCGTGGTGCAGAACTCGGGAAAGATCGACGTGCACATGGTCACTCACGCCGAGCAGGCCCGTCGGCGGAGTCTGCAGGTCGATTCGGGTCGTCGACGGGTGATCGCCTGGCTCGCCGCGGTTCTCGTGCCTTGCTTGGCCGCTGCAGTGCTGAGCACGGTCGGTCCGGACTTCGATTCCAGCGGTGAGAGCGCCCTGTTCTTCATGGTGGTGCTGTGTGTGGCGCTGCTCGGAGGTGTTGCACCGGCGGCACTCTCGGCGCTGATCGCAGGATTTCTGCTGAACTATTTCTTCACCACACCCAGATACAGCCTGACGATCGCCGAGCCGGACAACTTCGTCGTGACCGTCGTACTGCTGCTGGTCGCTGTGGCAGTCGCGGCCTTGGTGGATGCGGCCGCTCGTCGGACGCGTCAGGCACGCCGGGCGACGCAGGAAGCCGAACTGTTGACCCTGTTCGCGGGGTCCGTCCTGCGCGGTGCCGATCTGGGCGCGCTGCTCGAGCGCGCACGGGAGACGTATCGGCAGTCCGGCGTCGCACTGTGGGACAACCAGTCCCGGTCCATCGTGGGCAGCTCGGGCGAACACCCGCCGACCGATCGCAACGGGGCCGACACCGAGATCGACGCGGGCGATTTCACGCTGCTGCTCGTCGGCGAACGCACCCGCGCCCACGATCGCCGCGTCCTCGCAGCCGTGGCCAACCAAGCCGCGGGCATGGTGCGCCAAGCCCGTTTGGCCGAGGAAGCCAGCCGCGCCAACGCACTGGCCGAGGCCGACGCGTTGCGTCGAGCATTGCTCTCGGCGGTCAGCCACGATCTGCGAACGCCGCTGTCGGCGGTCAAGGCAGCCTCGTCGTCGCTGCGCAGCACCGACGTTCAGTTCTCGCCCGAGGACACCGACGAACTGCTCGCCACCATCGACGAGTCGGCCGACCAGTTGACGGCATTGGTGACCAATCTGCTCGACTCCTCGCGGCTGCAAGCCGGTGTGGTGCAACCCAGTCTGCGTCCCGTCTTCGTCGACGACGTACTGGCAGGCGCGCTGGTGGGGGCCGACGAGCGGGTGCGGGTCGAGGTGGGTGACGTCGAAGTGCTCGCCGATCCGGGTCTGCTCGAACGAGTGCTCGCGAACCTGGTGGCGAACAGTGCCCGCTACGCCCCCACCGGCGAGATCACCGTGCGCGCCGCAGTGCACGGTGACATGGCCGCCATCTCCGTCGTCGACCACGGCCCCGGCATCACCGCCGGGGCCGAAGCGACCATGTTCGACGCGTTCCAACGCCTCGGCGATCGCGACAACTCGGTGGGGGTCGGACTCGGCCTGTCGGTGGTGCGAGGATTCGTGCGGGCCATGGGCGGTACCGTCACGGCGTCGGACACCGTCGGCGGAGGGCTGACGATGACGGTCGAGTTGAAGGCGGCGAGCAGGTGAAGGTACGGGCGCTCGTCGTCGACGACGAACCACAGATCGTGCGGGCGCTGCGGATCAATCTGAACGTCCGCGGATTCGAGGTCGTCAGCGCGGCTACGGGTGGGGAAGCACTGCGGGTGGCCGCGAACTTCCACCCGGACATCGTGATTCTGGATCTCGGTCTGCCCGACATCGACGGTATCGACGTCATAGCAGGTCTGCGCGGATGGACCGATGTGCCGATTCTGGTGCTCTCGGCGCGGACCGACTCGGCCGACACCGTCGAGGCACTCGATGCCGGAGCGGATGACTTCGTGACCAAGCCGTTCGGCATGGACGAGCTGCTGGCGCGACTGCGCGCGGCCCTGCGCCGCGGTCCGCAGTCGGTGCCGGACCCCATCGTCGAGACCGCGGATTTCACGGTCGACCTCGCCGCCAAAACCGTTGTTCGACAGGGTGAGAACGTGCACCTGACCCGCACCGAATGGGGCGTCCTCGAACTGCTCGTCCGCAACGAGGGGAAACTGGTGTCGCAGAAAGAGATTCTGCGTACCGTGTGGGGACCCGGGCACGAACGCGAAACGCATTATCTGCGAATCTATCTCGGCCAACTACGCCAGAAGTTGGAACGAGACCCGGCGGCACCGGTGCATCTGATCACCGAGACCGGCATGGGCTATCGATTCGTGAGCTGAGCGCTACCCGCGCCCGCACCTACCCACCCAGTACCTCACCTTCGCGGCGTGGGTCCGCTCCGCCGATCCAGCCACCGTCGGTGCGTTGCAGCGCGCTCAGCCCGCTCGACTGGTCGGCAACCGAGACCTGGTGGCCCTTCTCGCGCAGCGTCACCACGACCGGATCGTTCTCTCCGGTCACGTTGGGATGTTCGCCGCCGTAGTTGGTGGACGGGGTGTTGGCCGCTCCGAAGTCGACCATCGACACCGCCTGCTGCGGGTCCATTCCCCAATCGAGAAGTCCTACCAGTGTTTTGACGACGAACTGGATGATGACAGACCCGCCGGGTGAGCCTGCGACGAGAACGAGATCTCCGCGTGTGCCGTCGTCGCTGCGATCGAACACCAGGGTCGGGGCCATCGAGCTGCGCGGGCGCTTGCCTGGCTCGACGCGGTTGGCCATGGGAGTTCCGTCCTCGGCCACCGGCGCGGCGGAGAAGTCGGTGAGCTGATTGTTGAGCAGGAAGCCGTCGACCATGTGGAACGAGCCGAAGGCCGACTCGACAGTTGTCGTCATCGAGGCCGCGTTGCCCTCGCCGTCGACGATCGAGATGTGGCTGGTGCCGTGCTCGGGATCGGTGGACGAGGCGAATTGCACGGGCCCGAAGTCGCCCGGTTTCGCGGTACCCATCGACTTGCCCTCGTCGATCAGTCCTGCTCTGCTGCTGAGGTACTCGGGGTCGAGCAGGGCGTCGGGCGAGCCGCCGGGTAGGGGTACGAAATCCGGATCGGCGACGTACTTGTCGCGATCGGCGTACGCCAGACGCTCGGCCTCGGAGATCAGGTGCACGGCCTCGGCGGTCGGCTTGCCGCCGTTGGCGTCCATGTCCGTCGGGGCGTATTGCGCCAGATCGAAGTTGGACAGAATGCCCATCGTCGACGCCACCGCGATGCCGCCGGAGGACGGCCCCGGCATTCCGCAGATGTCGTGATCGCGGTACGGCGTGCACACTGCGGTACGGGTCTTCGGCTCGTAGCCGGCGAGGTCGTCCACCGTGATCTGCCCCGGGGTACGGCCGGCGGTGGTATCTGCTGTCGCGTCGACGATCGCCTGGGCAATGTCGCCGGTGTAGAAGGCATCGGCACCGTCGGTTGCGATGGCGGACAACGTCTTCGACATCGCCGGATTGTTCAGCACCGTGCCGGCGGGCTTACCGGTACCGTCGGGTTGCAGGAAGTAGTCCTTGGACGCCGGGTCGAGTGCGAGCTTCGGTGCCGAGTCCGCGATGGACGAGGCCATGCGCGGGCTGATCTCGATTCCGTTGTCGGCGAGCTCGATCGCGGGTCGGAACAGATCCCCCCACGGCTTGTCACCGTGATCCTCGTGCGCCTGCTCGAGCATGCGCACAACACCCGGCACGCCGATCGATCGGCCACTGGACCGAGCATCGGGTTGCGGCACAGTGCGGTTGACGTCGTCGATGTACCGCAGGTAGTCGCCGGTGGCACTCATCGGCGCGGTCTCGCGGCCGTCGTAGCTCTGCACCTCACCCGACGCGGCGTCGTAGTACATCAGAAAAGCGCCGCCGCCGATTCCCGACGACTGGGGTTCGACGAGCCCGAGCACGGTCTGCGCCACGATGAGGGCGTCGGCCGCGGTGCCGCCGTCGCGTAGTACCTCACATGCGGCCTTTGTGGAGACCGGGTTGGCGGTGGAGACCGAGTACGACGGCGTCTCCACCGGAGTCATGTTCGACCGATATCCGGTCGCCACTTCCGGATTGGTGGAGATGTCACCCGAACCGGTGCTCGGGGCCTTTCCTACCGGGGTGCCGCCACTGGCACCGAGTACGCAACTGTCCGCCGCGGCGGTGTCGGTACCGGCGTCGTCGCTACTGCTGCACGCGACGAGCGGCACCAGCAGGAGAGCACAGGCGAGGGCGGTGTAGCGAACAGGGCGCATTCCGGTTGCAGACACCGCTCGACGCTAACACCGTGGTCACCGTTGCTGCGCGGATTCGAGAAGCCAATGCGCGATGGGGGCGGGCCTGCCGTACAGATAGCCCTGCGCGAAACGGCAGTCGAGTTGCTCGATGATCGCGGCCTGTTCTTCGGTCTCGACCCCCTCGGCGACGGTAGTCACGGAAAGCGCGGACGCCATGGCGGTGATGGCGCGAATCAGCTGGACGTCGGAATCGGAGACGCCGATCTCGTGGACGAAGGACTTGTCGATCTTGAGCAGCGCAATCGGCATCTTGCGCAACCGGTTCAGCGAGGAGTAGCCGATACCGAAATCGTCGAGGACGATGAGTACGCCCATGGCGGCGAGCCGATCGAGCACGGTCTTCGCTGCGCCGACGTCGTCGATCAGAACACTTTCGGTGATCTCGAGCGCCAGGTCCGCACCGGCGACGCCGAAGGTATCGAGCACCCGTTGGACGATGCCCGGCAGCGAGTCGTCGCGCAACTGCATCGGCGAGACGTTGACCGACATGGTGACGTCCTGCCCGTTCGCGCGCAGTGTCACCAGATCGGAGATCGCGGTGCGCAGTACCCACTCACCGATCTCCTCGATGAGATTGGTCGATTCGGCAATCGGGATGAACTCGTTCGGCGTCCGTACTCGACCCTGCCAGTTCCAGCGCACGAGCGCCTCGTAGACAACGGTCTTGCGGGACTTCGTCGCGACGATCGGTTGGTAGTAGACCTCGAGCTCCCCGCGCCGGATCGCGCCGCGAAGTGCGGTGGCGGTCTCGATCGCCGATGTTGCTCGCGCACGCAAGGACTCGTCGAAGAACGCGTAGCGAGACGCCCCGAGAGATTTCGCGTGATACATCGCGGTGTCGGCCTCGCGGATGGCGTCGTGCAGTCGTTCGGCGTCGGCGATGCCCACCGAGGCCGAGACGTAGGCGGTGGCAGCACTGAGCGGGAACGGCTCGCTCAGTCGTTCGATGATGCGGCGCGCCAACAGTTCCGAACCGGAACGGTCGCGGCGGGTGAGCACCACGAACTCGTCGCCGGCATACCGAACGACGGTGTCGGCGGCACCGACGGCCGCGCGGATGCGACGTGCCGCGGCGACGATCAACTCGTCTCCGACGCGGTGGCCGTACGAATCGTTGACCATCTTGAAGTTGTCGAGGTCGACGAACAGAGTGCAGGTGCGTCCGGGCCGCTGAGCGCGTTCGTGTCGGGCGTACTCCGCGTCGAGCGTCGTGCGGTTCGGCAGTCCGGTGAGCAGGTCGTGTGCCGCGAGGTAGCGGGCATGCTCCTCGCCGGTCTGCACTCGGGCCAGGGCGCGTTCACCGCGCAGGAAGGCACCGACCAGGATCGAGGCGAGCAACAGCGAGCGGACGATCAGGTCGCCGGTGGAGACCGCCGAACCGAGCAGCGGCACGGTCGCGCAGACCACCAACAACAACACCACGAAGACAACCCGACGGCTGCTGTGGGCGGGTGCGGGGGTCTGCCGGTGCGACACCGTGCGCATGGACGGATCGAGCGCTGCCATCGCCAGCGACAGGTACGCGAACAGGTAGATGCCGTCGAGCAACCCCGAGGACGGAGCGTCGTCGGTCGTCGCCGCGAAGGCGTAGGACACGTCGCCGACGAATGTCGCCACCAGGGCGAGCAGCGCCCAGAACAGCGCGGCGGAGCGGGGTTTCGAGGAGAAGAGCAGATATGTCGTCAACGTGATCAGCGCCGCGTCGATCGCCGGATAGATCCCGTTCACCACCGTCGACACGGACGAACGCGGCAGGTCGAGGGCCGGAGAGATCAGCAGCAACCACGACAGGAACAGCGTGCCGAGGAAGATCAGGCCTGCATCGACGAGTGGGGTGATGTCGTCGATCGATCGGCGGTCTCGGATCCACCGAGACAGGGCGTATCCCACCAGGGCGTACCCGGTGAGAGTGAACAGATCCGGGAGCAGCGAGAACGATCGATCCAGCGCGTTCGGGTCGCTGCGAAACGAGACTCCGAACATGAACAGCACCGAGGCTCCGAACAGAGCCCACCAGCATCGGGCGTCGGTCGGGCGGTAGCGACGAATTGCCGCACTGATCGCCACGACCGATCCCACGGCGACGACGGCCAGAACGCCGGCACGCACGTCGGCACTGCCCTGGACGAACACCGTCACCGCGATGACGGCCACCGCAGCCAGGAACGCGGTCCGCACCGACGGCACGGCGAAGGGCGCAGAGGCCTTCGCATTCATCGAAGGACCCCACTTCCCCTCGCGTGCGGACTCGCACCGCCCCGACTGACGCCTTCATCGGTGAATATACGTCTTTGCCAGCAAAACGGTGATCAGGGTCACTATTTCCCCCCGAACAAACTTCGACTCCACCGACTCTCGGCACAGAGTCGTCAACCGAAGGTTGACGACGGGCTGGCGTCAACCTAGAGTTGACGAATGACCGAATCGACGAAGATCACCAACCCAGTCCGACTCGACGACCTGATCGCCGCCATCGAGAAGGTGCACACCGACGCACTCGATCAACTCTCCGACGCGGTGATCGCCGCCGATGCGCTCGGCGACATCGCCGACCATCTGATCGGCCACTTCGTCGATCGTGCGCGTCGGTCCGGTGCGTCCTGGACTGCCATCGGCGCGTCCATGGGCGTCAGCAAGCAGGCGGTACAGAAGCGCTTCGTGGCCAAGGGTGGCGACGACCCGGCCGAACTCGACGCCAGTCAGGGCTTCTCGCGCTTCACTCCACGCGCACGAAATGTGGTGGTGGGGGCCCAGAACGAGGCCCGGGCGACGAGCAACGATCACATCACCACCGGCCATCTGATCCTCGGCCTGCTCGGTGAGCCCGACGGCTTCGCCGCGAAGCTACTGGGTGCGCAGGGGCTCACCGACGAGCAGATCCGTACCGCGGTGACGGCGACGCTGCCCGAACCGGCCGATCCCCTGCCGGCGCTGATCCCCTTCGACGCCGGTGCCCAGAAGGCACTGGAATTGACCTTCCGTGAGGCGCTTCGGTTGGGGCACAACTACATCGGCACCGAGCACATCCTGTTGGCGTTGCTCGAGAACGAGGATGCCACCCTGGCCGAACTCGGGGTCCGCAAAGACGCCATCGAGAGCGGACTGGCAACCGCACTGGGAAGCTGATGTCCGACGTCAGGAGGCCATTGCTTCGGCCCGTTCCACGGCGAACCGAACGTCCTCCTCGATGAGGTCACCGTTGATCGCGGCACCGGCCTTCACGCCTGCCGCCGAGGCCGCGACGACGGTGTCCATGGGTGCCGCCACGTTGCCGGCCACCCACACCCCCGGCACGGACGTCGCCCCGACCGGGTCGGCCTCGATGTAGGTGCCCAAGACGTGACCGTTCATCATCATCTCGGTCGTCTCGAGTCCCAATGACTCGAGAACGTCTGCGCGGGAGGTGAAGTTGGGGCCGACGACGACGGCGTCGAGCGCGACGGCGACGCCGTTCGCCAACGTGACGCCGACGATGGCGTCGTTCTCGACGTCGACTCGCGTGATCTCTTCTTCGACCACGACGATCCCGCGGGCGCGCATCCGCGTCAGCTCCTCGGGGCTCAATTCCGTTGCGGTGTGGGTGAACACTGTGACGTTCTCCGACAGTTGACGCCACATCTGAGCCTGATGCCCGGACATGACGCTGCCGATGATGCCGATCGCCCGGTCTCGGACTTCCCATCCGTGGCAGTACGGGCAGTGCAGTACGTCGCGACCCCAGCGCTCGGCGAGCCCGGGGATGCTGGGAAGAATGTCGGTGAGACCGGTGGTGACCAGAAGGCGACGGCCTCGAACGACGGTGCCGTCGGCGAGGGACACCTCGAACCCGGAGTCGGTCCGCGCAGCCGAGGTCGCGCTGCCGTCGACGATGCGGACGCCGTAGTGCTCGGCCTCGATACGGCCGAGACGAACGAGCTCGAGCGGAGATTCGCCGTCGCGCGTCAGGTAGTTGTGGGAATGGGCGGCCGGAGCGTTGCGCGGATCGCCGGCGTCGACGATCGCCACGGATCGGCGGGAGCGTCCGAGAGCCACGGCTGCGCTGAGCCCCGCGACTCCGCCGCCGACGATGATTGCGTCGACGGGGACATTCTCGACGGGGGCTGGGTATGCGTTGTCTGAAGTCATGTCTGCAGTGTGCGGACAGGACTCTAGGGTTGGCAAGAAAAATTGCCGGAACAGCAACTTGTCGAAGACGAAAATACCGCTGCCCCTAGCCGGGCGCACAAAACGAGGTAGCTGCCCTGTTTGTCCCCGCGTCGGCCGAACCGACGGTTGCCATCGGTGGCAGTAAGCGCGGATCTACCGCTTGAACAGGCCGTTCGGGTGCGGTCTACTGATCGGCAGGAAGAATTTGGGGGCGCAATGGGGAATCTTGAAATCGGGGATACGGTCGTCGCAATCAGAAATCTGGGACGCGTGCGTTGGCGAAGCGGCATTCCCAAGGGAACCGTGGGGATCGTCGTAGGCATCGACTGGCTCGGCGACGCCCGAGTGGACTTCACCGCCGACCCGTCGATGCGAGCGCGCGGAGAAGCGGTGGAGCACATCGTGGCCGACGGTGACGTCCGGACGGTGCGGTCAGCGCCTCGCCGCTTGTTCGGCTAGCTGCCGTCGGTTCGCTCGTCGTCGGTGGCCGGGCCGGTTTCGATGGCCCCGCCCTCGCTGGACCAGTCGTTGGTGTCTGCGTCCGCAGCCGGGTCGGACTGCACGTCCTTGTCGGCGTCGGGGGCAGAGTTCTCGTCGTGCTTCGGATCAGTCATGTGTGCGGTGTACCCGTGCGGTGCCGGACGAACCGTCGGCACCGCACGGATGGCGAACTGCCGGTCCTACAGTCCGAAGGGCAGCGTTCCCGGTGCCAGCTCGAAGCCGCTGCTACCAGCAGAAATGGAGCCGAAGCCGGCCAGGATCGCGTTGATGAAGTTGGTGATCATGCGATGTTCCTTTCCTTCGATGTGTAGACGTACTCGTGGGACAACCCGGTCGAGGTTACCGGCCGCGGTAGCGTCGAGCCTGTGAGGAACCCTGGGATCTACGTCGGGATTGCTGTTGCCGTGAGTCTGCTGGCGGCGTGTTCTTCGCCCAGTGCACCCGACGCCGACGTTCCGGACGCCCCGGCTTCGGCCTCACTGAACTATGTGGCGCTGGGTGATTCGGCGGCGTCGGGGCCACGTATCCCGGAGCAGGTGGGCGTACCGGGTTGCGAGCAGTCCGACTCGAACTACCCGCACGTCGTCGCGGCTCAGCTCGAGGTCGCGTCGTTCGTCGACGTCACGTGCGGCGGGGCCGTGACCGAGAACCTCGTCTCGACGCCCCAGAGCACCTCCAGCGGGGATCAGCCCGTCCAACTCGACGCGGTGACGCCCGAGACCGATCTGGTCACGGTGACGATCGGTGGCAACGACATCGGGCTCGTCTCGACCGCGGTGGGTTGCCTGACGTTCGCGAATTCCTCGACAGGCAACGTCTGCAAGGACCGGCTCACCGCCGGCGGCGTCGACACCGTCGCCGCCGCCATCGCGGACAAGGCTCCGGGTTGGGGCGCGATGCTCGACGCGGTGGCCGAGCGTGCGCTCGACGCGCGGATCCTCGTCGTCGGATACGGAACGTATCTCCCCGACGGTGGCTGCTTCCCCACTCAGCCGGTTCTCCCCGAGGACGCCGACTACATCCAGAGCAGCATCACCGCCATGAACCAGGCGCTGAAGACACAGGCCGAGGAGCACGGGGCCGAGTTCGTCGACACCGAGGCACTCAGCGTCGGCCACGATGTCTGTGCGGCAGTCGATCAGCGGTACTTCGAGGGCGTCATCCCGGAGAACCCCGCTGCGCCACTGCACCCGACGGCAGCCGGCATGGCCGCCATCGGTGACGAGATCGCCTCGATCGTGCGAAGCGAATAGGTGTCCACGGGAAGGTAACTGGCTCTACCCGGGCGTTCGACTATCGGGAAGTGTCGACCGTATGGTCTCGTGGTCCGCAGTATTCGGCGTGTTCGCCGTCGCCCTCGTGTTGGTTCTGACACCGGGTCCCAACATGATCTACCTCGTCTCGCGCAGCATTTCGCAAGGCAGGCGGGCGGGGATGGTGTCCCTCGTAGGTGTGGCTGTCGGCTTTCTGGTCTACCTGACGGCCACCAATCTCGGCCTGGCAGCGGTGTTCACGGCCGTGCCCGCGTTGTACATCGCGGTCAAGCTCGCCGGCGCGGTCTACCTCGGTTGGCTTGCCGTGCAAGCCCTACGCGGAACGGCCTCCGCCTTCGAGGCGACTGCACTGCAACAGGATTCGAACCGTCGACTGTTCACGATGGGTCTGGTGACCAACCTGCTGAACCCGAAGATCGCGATCATGTACATCTCCGTGATTCCGCAATTCGTCGATCCTGCGGCCGGCCGCCTTCTGCTGCAGGGCTTCACACTCGGCGGCGTACAGATCGCCGTAGCGGTGGTGATCAATCTGGTGATCGTGGTTCTGGCCGGATCGATCGCCCGATTCCTCGCCGTCCGGCCCACCTGGCTGAAGATGCAGCGCTACCTCATGGGCACCGTGCTCGGGCTACTGGCTGTCCGCGTCGCAACCGACGGCAGCAGGCCCGTTCCCGCGTGAGCAGTACGTACGCCAACCGCCGAATTCGGTGATGTCGGTGCCGTTCTCGGCCGCGTCGTGGGCGCAGCAGAACCCGGTGACCCAGCGTCCGTCCGACAACTCGACCGGACCGAGGCCCATCGGCGCGGGCAACCCGGCGAGGAAGGTGCCGAGCGCGGCAGCGGACATCCGGTACAGCTCTCCGGCAATGTGTGCGCCGTCCCCTTCGCGCCGCACCAGACCGGGCTTGGGCGGTGTGGTGTGTAGATCCACGAGTCGGTAGTCCGCAGATGTGGTCACCTCGCCGCTGAATCGTGCGCCTCGATCGGTCAGCTGGCTGTGCACCGGGAACCCGCGCAGGTGTGCCCCGACGGCCAGCACCTCGATGCCGTCGTCGATCAACGAGGGTGACGGCGCTTCGCTCAGCCGAGCAGCGAGGTCGACGGCGATCTGATCCTCGAATGCAGGCACGACGAACATGACTCCGAATGGAGTGCCGTCGGGCGTCGGGGCGCCGGGAACGGCCACCGCGGCCATGTCGAGCAGATTGCAGAAGTTGGTGAACGTGCCGAGTCGGCGATTGATGCCGAGCGGATCTGCCTGCACTGCAGCGATGCTCGGGTGTTCGGTGGTGGTGGGCAGCAGCAGACCGTCGACGTCTCGTAGCATTTCGCGGGCAGCAGTCTTGGCCTGGGTGAGTGTGCCCAGATCGTCCACGTACCGGTGCGCGGACGGGCCGGCTGCAGAGCGGACGATGGCAGCGACCGTGGGATCGGCACCGTCCGGCGCGGTGTCGAGAAATTGGCCGACGGCCGAATAACGCTGCGCCACAATGGCTCCGTCGTACAGCAGTGTGGCCGCATCGAGCAGCCCCGAGATATCGACTTCGACGTGGGTGAAGCCCTTCTCGGCCAGGCCTGCGACCGTCTCCTCGAATGCCCGACGGTATGCCGGGCTCAGCGACACCAGATCCGCGGCACGCGGAACGGCGACCCTGGGTTCCGGTGACGCGGCCAGTCGAACGTCGGCGGGCCAGGCCCGGCTGCGTGGATCGGTCTCGGTAGTGCCGGCCATCACCTTCATGGCCGCCGCGGCACTGTCGAGGTCGTGAGCCAGCACGGTGACGCAGTCGTAGTCGGCGCACGCGGGCACTACCCCGGTGTTCGGCACGATCCCCAGTGAGGTCTTGATGCCGACGAGTCCGTGGAACGCGGCGGGGACTCGCCCGGATCCGGCTGTGTCGGTGCCGATTCCGATGTCCGCGATCCCCAACGCCACCGCCACCGCCGAGCCGGAACTGGATCCGCCCGAGACCAGCGTGGGGTCCCAGGCACAGCGCACCGCGCCGTAGGGGCTACGGGTGCCGACCAGTCCGGTGGCGAACTGGTCCAGGTTGGTCTTGCCCAGCACCAATGCGCCCTGGCTCGTCAATCGCTCGATGGCGACGGCGGAGACTGCTGGTGTGTAGGCGAATTCGGGGCACGCCGCAGTAGTGGGCAGACCGGCGACGTCGATGTTGTCCTTGACGGCAACCAGCACGCCGGCGAGCGGCAGCTCTGCACCTGCCTCCAGTGCGCGTTCGAGCGCCACCGCCTCGGCCAGTACGTCGTCCTCGTCGCGCAGGGTGATCCACACCTCGGGTCGGTCGACCTCCGCGATTCGCTTGTACGCCTGCAGAACTCGTTCTCGTACCTCAGGCAGCATCGATCTTGCCTCTCTTGTCGAATTCTCCGGCTGCCGACCACGCGTCCCGCTCGGCCCCGAAGGCCACGGCCTGAGTCGCGCGGAACTCCGCGATGGATTCGGCGTTGGACTCGAGGAAGTTCTCGTGCTCGGCGAGCGAGAACTCACCGTCGGTGATCTCGACTCCACCGCCTCGGCCTGCCGCGAGATCCGCGCGCAGGTCCATCAGCTCCTCGGGTTCGACCGAGTACCAGGAGATTCGGTCGAAGAACCGCAACAGCCACGGGGTTCCTTCCTCGAACGGGCCTCCGCTGTACGTGGCACTGTGGTTCCACACCTGCGTGGTTCGGCCGACGAACTGGTATCCGCCAGGACCCTCCATGCCGTAGATGCACAGGTATGCCCCGCCGATGCCGACGGCATTCTCCGGCGTCCAGGTTCGTGCCGGGTTGTATTTCGTCGTCACCAGGCGGTGGCGCGGATCCAGCGGAGTCGCCACCGGGGCACCGAGGTACACGTCACCGAGCCCGAGCACCATGTAGTCCGCCGCGAAAACGGTATCGAAAACGTCTGCGACGGAATCGAGTCCGTTCATCCGCCTGATGAATTCGATGTTCCAGGGACACCACGGGGCATCGGCGCGCACGCCGTGCATGTACCGCTGAATCGCTTCCCTGGTCGACGGGTCGTCCCACGACAGCGGCAGCCGAACCTGGCGGCTGGGGACCACGAGTTCCGAGGCTGCGGGCAGATCGTCCTCCACCTCGGCGAGCAGTCCCATCAGCGAATCGATGGACAGCACATCGGGATTCACCTTGACCTGCAGTGAGCGGATGCCGGGGGTCAGATCGATCAGGCCTCGGGGCGCGATGGCTTCGACACGCTGATGCAGCGCGTGTACCCGAGCTCGCAGGGTGAGGTCGAGTTTCATGTCGCCGTATTCGACCAGGACGTTGTCGTCCCCAGATCGCCGGTAGGTGACGCACGTATCGGCGTCGCGCCGAGCGATGACGCCGTCGTCCCCGTCGCCGCCGGCGGAGAAGACTGCGGGCAGCGATGCGCGCCGTGCGAGGCCGAGCGATCCCAGCGGCGCGGTGGCTGCAGCTCGGACCGGCACGAATCGGATGGTGTCGCCGGGACGAAGCTGGCCGAGCTTCCAACGTTCGGCCGCGACAACGGTGACAGGACAGACGAATCCGCCGAGACTCGGGCCGTCGGGGCCGAGCAGGATCGGGGTGTCGCCGGTGAAGTCCAAGGCACCGACGCTGTAGGCGTTGTCGTGGATGTTCGACGGGTGCAATCCGGCCTCGCCGCCGTCGGCGCGAGCCCACTGCGGCTTGGGTCCGATCAGCCGAACTCCGGTGCGATCGGAATTGAAGTGCACCTCGTAACGGGTGGCGTAGAGGGTGTCGATGTCGTCGCGGGTGAAGAACTCGGGTGCTCCGTGCGGGCCTTCGGTGACGGCGATGTCCCAGTTGGACGTGAGCACCGGCAGGTGCTCCATGGGGATCGGCCCGAGGACGGCGGAGTTGTCGGAGCGGCCGGCCAGTCCGATGATGTCTCCCTCGCCCAGGATGCCGCCGCGATGACCGCCGAACTTCCCGAGCGTGAATGTGGCTGCGCTGCCGAGGTAGTCGTCCACGTCGAGGCCGCCCTGGATCAGCACGTACACCCGCAGGCCGTGTCCGGTGGTGGTGCCCACGTCCAGTGTTGCTCCGGCAGGTACCAGAACCGGTCGCCACTGCGGGGCCGGTCGGCCGTCGATGCGCACCGGCACTGCGGCACCGGTGACGCAGACGTAGGTGTCGGCGTCGAACGTCAATGCCGGTCCGGCCATGGTCGATTCGAGGCCGGGTGCGCCCTCGGGATTGCCGAGCGCGGTGTTGCCGAGCCGGAACGACAGATCGTCCATCGGTCCCGACGGCGGCACGCCCACCTTCCAATATCCGACGCGTCCCGGCCAGTCCTGCACGGTCGTGATCATGCCGGGCCGCTGCACGGTCATCTTGGCGGCCGTACTGTTCACAGCGGTCATGATCGCGTCACGATCATCTGCACTGCGGTGGGGTCGAACCCGTTGCAGGGGTTGTTGATCTGCGGGCAGTTCGAGACCAACACCAGGGTGTCGATCTCTGCGCGCAGCGAGAGCGTCTTACCGGGGGCCGACAGACCGTCGACGATGCCGAGGGTGCCGTCGGCGTCGACGGGGACGTTCATGAAGAAGTTGATGTTGGGGGCCAGATCTCGCTTGCCGAGTCCCCACTTGGAACCCTCGATGAGGAAATTCTCGACGCACGCGTGCTGGTGTTGGGTGTGATGGCCGTAGCGCAGGGTGTTCGATTCCTTGGAGCACGCACCGCCGACGGTGTCGTGGTTGCCGACCTCATCGTCGATGATCGTCATCAGGGGTGTCGAATCATCGCTGCGGAGAACGGTTCCGGTGGTCAGGAACAGGTTCTGTTGCGCGGTGACGGTCGCGGCCGCGGAGTACCGGAGCGAGTGGTCGTGTGCGGCGTACAGCAGGGTGTCGACGGCCTGATTGCCGTAGAGGTCGACGATGGTCAGGATGTCACCGGCCTCGACGATTGCCGACCAGGGGCCGAACGCGGGAGCGATCTCGTCTCTCACTGTCACCGTGTTCACTGTGCTGGTAGTCATTGCGCTGCCTTCCATGCGTTCTCGGTGTTCTGCACTGCGCGCTGGTATTCCGGCTCGGTGTTGTCGAGTGTGAGCAGCTCTTCCGGTGCGCGCCAGGCCAGTACGTCGAGTGTCGTCGTGTCGTACTCGGGACTGGGGTTCAGTGGGTGAGCGGTGTTGGCGAGCAATACGATCACCGGCAGGTGGATGAGCAGATCCACCGAGCAGCCCGGTCCGGCCGAGCCGGTGCTGACGAGGCTCCCGTCCGCGGCGACGGTGACGCCGTGGAAGAACGACAGTGACGGTCCGACGTCGCGCGGCTCGAGTCCGTGCTTGGCCGCGGCAAGGGTGAACAGCTCGCGTCCGGCCGGAGCGGACGAATGCGGTCCGCTCACTCCGTATTTGGCGATGTTCGTCGCCGTGGACGTGGTACCGCACAGCGCGTCGTGGTGACCGGAGGTGTCGGCGACGATGGTCGCCAGCACGCGGCCCTGATCCGAGAGCAGGGGGTGGCCCGCGCTCAGGTACGCCTGCCACGGAACCTTGACGGTGTCGGCGGTATTGAGGCGCTCCCACGGTGCGTCGACGCGATAGAGCAGCAGGTTGGCGCAGGCGGCACCGTCGACGTCGACGAGGCGCAAGCGGGTTCCGCGAGCCAGAACCTTCGTGGTGTAGCTGCCGCCGGGCACCGATTCTGCCCACGTCAGTTCCGACACGCCCTCCGGTGCGGTGGGGGCCGGTGCGAGGGTCGCCTGCGACCGCGCGTGTTCCTTGGCCGAATGGGTGGTTGCTGTGCTCATGAGACTTCAGGCTCCGATCGTGACGGGCTTCGGGTGGGCTTTGCCGCGGGGCAAGCAGGCGATGCCCACGACGATCACTGCGAGGACGGTCAGGGGTGCGGCCCAGCGCAGCAGCGGGAATTCGCCGGTGGGGTCGAAGATTTCGGCTCGTGGCCACGATAGGTTGACCACCATGAGCCCGCCGTAGAGAACTGCGGCGATGTTGACCGGCAGGCCGAGGCGGCCGAGGGTGAAGAGCTTCTCGCCGTCGGCGTCCTTCTGCACTCCGCCGTGCGGCCAGCCTTTGAGTCGCTGGATCAGCAGCGGGACGGTCACCATCATGTAGGCGAGGTAGATGAGCACGATGCAGACGCTCGACAGGGTCGTGAAGATCGCGGAGTTCCCGACGTTGACGGCGAGGATGGCTACGCAGGCGAGGCCGATCAGCACCGAGGGTGCGATGGGAGTTCCGGTGCGCGAGTTGACCTTGGCCAGTGCAGCGGATGCCGGCAGTCGTCCGTCACGGGCCATGGAGAACATCAACCGGGAGGCTGCGGTCTGGATGGCGAGGGTGCAGATGAACACGGCGATGGCGACGTCGACGAGCAGGACCTTGCCCCACGGCGAGGTGAGAATCGAATCGATGACGTACGGAAGTCCCTGCGTCGCAAGCTGACCGTCGGTGAGGCTGGGTGCGGCCATCAGTGCGCCGACGATCATCAGGCCACCGCCGAGAGCCGATGCCGAGAGGGCCAGGCGGATGGTGCGCGGTGCGACGCGTCGGGGATTGCGGGTTTCCTCGGCAAGTTCGCCCGCCGAGCCGAAGCCGACCATGACGTATGCGGCCATCAGACCCGAGACGATCCAGGCCCCGATGTAGCCGGGATCTGCTCCGGCACTGCCGGTGTCGAAGACCACCTGCGGGCCGCGCTCGGCATGGGTGAAGAACACCAGCACGAGGGCGATGACGCCGACGATCTCGCAGGTGACGCCGATGCTGTTGATGCGCGACATCCAGTTCACGCCGATGCAGTTGATGGTGGTCGTGAGTACCAGCAGAATCGATCCCAGCACAACGGCATTCGCGGCACCGCTCGGCGAGGTGAGTGCCGTGTCCTCGCCGATCAGTTGGAATCCGCCCCAGATGCTGGGCAGCACCACCTGCAACGCGATTGCGGCGGCGGAGGCGGTGACGATCTGCGCGATGATCATGAACCACCCAGCGAACCAGCCGACCAGTTCACCGCCCATGCGCCGGGACCAGTGGTAGATGGCCCCCGAGATGGGATAGCGCGCGGCGAGTTCGGCGAAGTTCAAGGCGACCATGAACTGGCCGAGGAACACCAGCGGCCAGGTCAGGAAGAAGGCCGGGCCGCCGAAGCTGAAGCCGAGGCCGAAGAGCTGGAAGATGGTGGTCAGGATCGAGACGAACGAGAAGCCGGCGGCGAACGACGCGTACTTGCCGAGGCTACGGTGCAGCTGCTGGTCGTACCCGAGGGCAGCAAGATCCGAATGGTCCGTCGTACGAACCGGTTCCGATCCCGCGCCGGGGGCCGGCAATGTTGTCGAGCTCATGTTCACTCCTACGGGCGAGGTGGGTGGTGAGTGACCGCCCGCTGCATCGCCGAGGCGGGTTTCTGTCAGTTGATAGTTTTCGGCACCGCCGTTCCCGGGCGGTGTCCGTCGTGAAACAAGCTCGTTTCGTCTATTTCGATCAGATGACAGAAATCTCACCGTCACGTGGACCTGACAATATGCAGTCATGACCGGCGCAGGCAGACCACGGCTGAGCACAAAGAAGCGGGCAGGGGACACCGCTCGCGAGGAAATACTCGACGCCTCGGCTGAGCTGTTCACCACTCGCGGATTCACCAACACCTCGACCCGCGTCATCGCCGACGCTGTCGGACTGCGTCAGGCCTCGCTCTATCACCACTTCGCCACCAAGGACGACATCCTCGACGCACTTCTCAGCGGCACCGTCGACGCGCCGTTGGCCGTTGCGCAGCGAATCCGCGATTCCGGAGCCGAGGCCCCGACCCAGATGTACGCCCTCGCCTACTTCGACGCCGGGCAGCTGGCCGCGTCCACCTGGAATCTGGGTGCGCTCTATCTGCTGCCCGAGTTGCGCAGTGAGCGTTTCGAGGCCTTTCGCGATCACCGCTACACACTGATGAGCCTGTATGCGGCCATCGCGTCGGACACGCTGGTTGAACTCGGCTCCGAGCGCCGACCGGGCACGGAAGACCTGCCGTTTCGTCTGGTGGAGACCGTGGTGAACGCGCGTGCTGACCGCGAGAACGGACGGCGCGACCCGACGGTGGATGCGGCGGGGATTGCCGAGGCCGCCCTGCGGGTGCTCGGCTGGACCGCGGATGTCAGCGCGTTGCACGAGAGTGCGGAAGCCCTGCTCGAGGCGGTCGTCGGAATAGTCGAGGATTCTCGCTCCTTGCATTCGACATGACATCGATAGCAATAGTCGGAGCAGGTGCAGGTCTCGGAGCAGCAGTGGCGCGTAAGTTCGGCGCGGAGGGCTTCTCGGTCGGCCTGATATCCCGCAACCGGTCCCGTGTCGACGCACTCGCTGATCAGCTCGCTGCCGACGGTGTATCCGCCAAGGGATTCGTCGCCGATGTGCGCGATCCGGCCTCCATCGCCGCAGCGCTCGAGCAGGTCACAGAAACCCTCGGCCCCATCGAGGTGCTGCAGTACAGCCCGCTTCCGCAGAAGGACTTCATGCGGCCCGTGCTCGAGACCACCCCGGCCGACATGGTCGGTCCGGTCGAGTTCTCCATCTACGGACCCATCGCCGCCGTTCATCAGGTGCTGCCGGGAATGCGCTTCCTCGGCGAGAACAAAGGCACCATCCTGTTCGTCAACGGCGGTTCCGCAGTCAAGCCCGGTCGTACGGTCACCGGCACGTCCATCGCGTTCGCCGGCCAGGCCGCGTACGCGCAGCTGCTCAACGAGGAGTTGGCCGCGGAGGGAATTCAGGTGTCGCAGTTGATCATCGGTGGTGCTATCGACGGTAGCGATCCGAAGAAGAGCCCGGAGGCTCTCGCCGAGCAGCTGTGGAGCCTGCACACCGAGCGCGACAGGTTCCGGGTTCAGGTCGCCACGGATTAGGGTTGCGTCCATGACATCGTTGCCCGACTGGGCTCAGAGCCTGGACCTTGCACCCCACCCGGAGGGTGGATGGTTCAAGGAGACCTGGCGCAGCGAGATCACGATTCCACAGGCAGCTCTGCCCGACGGTTATCCCGGTCCCCGCGCGGCAGGGACGGCAATTCTGTTCCTACTCATGCCCGGTCAGCAGTCGGCCTGGCACACCGTTCGCGGCACCGAGATGTGGCTCTATCACCGGGGCAGTCCGGTGCAACTCGACCTGGGCAGTGATGGAACCCAGCCGGGTGAGGTGACCACGCTGCTGGTTGCACCCGAATCTCCGCAGCAGATCGTGCCACCGTCGGTGTGGCAGCGGGCGCGTCCGATGGGCGACGAGCCGAGCTTGGTCAGTTGCATCGTCACCCCGGGATTCGATTTCGAGGACTTCCGGCTCGAGGACTCCCATGGGTAGGAAGCGTGAGTCCGCTGGAGGGCTGAAGCCCGGCCTGTTCGAAATCGACTCGGGCACCTGCGAACTGGTGCGCGATACCTTCTCCGACGACGGGTGGGTAGTCAACGTCAACGACGTCCCGAGCTCGCACATCGACATGAACG
This sequence comes from Rhodococcus sp. 05-2255-1e, assembly GCF_002259025.1. NCBI lineage: Bacteria > Bacillati > Actinomycetota > Actinomycetes > Mycobacteriales > Nocardiaceae > Rhodococcus > Rhodococcus sp. 05-2255-1e. Next base: position 99,372 of record NZ_NOZE01000036.1, read on the forward strand.
ACCCCACGGTGCTCGAGTTCGAGTACATGCGGTGGATCTCGGGACTGGTTCGAGCGCAATGGGATTCGAGCTTCCCGCTGCGGGCTCTGCATCTCGGGGGCGGAGCGTGCACACTGGCGCGCTCGTTCACCGCGGAGTTTCCCGGTGCGCGTCAGGTGGTGGTGGAGCTCGACGGGAAGCTCTCGGAGCTGGTTCGTGAATGGTTCGACCTCCCTCGGGCACCGCTGCTGCGTATCCGCGTCGGCGAGGCACGGGCCGTCACCGAGACGCTGAGCGAGAACAGCCGAGACCTGATCGTGCGAGATGTGTTCGCCGGAGCCACAACTCCGGCCCCGCTGCTCACCGCCGAGTTCACCGAGCATGTTCGACGCGTCCTGTCGCCGGGCGGCATGTACGTCGTGAACTGCGGTGACCGCCGAGACCTGTCGCTCGCAAAGCAGGAGGCGTCGACCGTCGGAAGTATCTTTCCGCACACGGCTATCGTGGCCGATCCTGCGATGCTCAAGGGCAGGCGCTACGGCAACATCATCATCGCCGGCAGTGACGTCCCGATCGGAGACTCCCCGGCTTTGGCGCGGGAGCTTCTCGGCGGCGCAGTTCCGGCGCACGTCTGGTTGACCGAGCAGGTGCGGTCCTTCGCCGGCGACGCGAGAGTGTTGAAAGATTAAGGCGCTGGGATGTTGCTCGCGAGATCTTTCGCGAGGCGTTCCGCGGCCGAGATCAGCAGGGGTACGAACTCCTCGGCCGACTCGAGCGTAACCCGAGCGGTGGGCCCGGCAATGGACATCGCCGTGAGCGTCGGAGCGCCGATCACCGGAACGGCGAAGCAGCGCACTCCCACCTCCTGTTCACCGTCGTCGACGGCGTACCCGCGTTCGCGGATCAGTGCGAGATCCTCGAGCAACGCGTCGAGTGTGGTGATGGTGTTGACGGTGCGTGGGGCCATGCCGAGGCGGCCGACGATCGCGCGGACGGCGTCGTCGTCCAACTGCGACAGCAATGCCTTGCCGACGCCGGTGGAATGCGGTAACACGCGCTGACCGACCTCGTTGAACATCCGCATCGCGTGTTCCGATGGGACCTGCGCGACGTACACGGCCATGTCGTCCTCGAGAAATGCCATGTTCGAGGTCTCGTGGGTGATCCGCACCAGCTCGGCGAGATACGGCTTGGCCCATCCACCGATGAGCTTGGACGCGCTGTCACCCAATCGAATCAGTTTGGTGCCCAATGCATATCGGCGTGACGGCAAACGCCTGACGTAGCCGAGGGAGACAAGGGTGCCGATCAGTCGGTGCACCGTCGGCATCGGCAGGTCGGTGCCCTCGGCGAGTTCGCTGATGCCGATGGATCCGCCCGAGGAGGCCATGATGTCGAGCAACTCGAACGCTCGCTCCACGGACTGCACCCCGCCGCCTGCCGCCACAGTCCACCTCGCACCGTCGTAGTCGTACCCGTCCCGAAGAACTCTACTGGTGATGCCGCGTCGCCACCGGCGGTGCAGCGGTCACCACCGAGGGCGAGGGCTTCTGACCCTTCGTGATGACGTTGAACAGGATGTTCAGCACGACGGCCACGATGCTCGCGGCGCTGATGCCCGAGTCGAGCACCACGTGGACCCAGTCGGGGAAGGCCGCGTAGAAGCCCGGCACGGCGATGGGAATGACACCGAATCCGATGGCCACCGCCACGATGACGAGGTTGAGGTTGCCGTCGAACTCGACCTTGGACAGCGTCCGGATACCGCTGGCCGCCACCGAGCCGAACAACACGATGCCCGCGCCGCCGAGTACCGGCAGTGGAACCGATGCCACGACGAGCCCGAGGACGGGGAAGAGGCCGAGGAACAGCAGCACCGAGCCGCCGGCTGCGACGACGTAGCGACTCTTGATTCCGGTGACGGCCACGAGTCCGACGTTCTGGGCGAACGCACTGGCCGGGAAGGTGCCGAACACGGGAGCGATGGTGGTGGCGACCATGTCTGCTCGCAGTCCGTCGCCGACGCGTCGGGCATCGACGTCGGTGCCCACGATCTCGCCGACGGCCAGGATGTCGGCGGTGGTCTCGGTCATGATCACCAGGATGACGACGACCATCGACATGATGGCCGCCACCTGGAATGTCGGTGCTCCGAACGCGAACGGCTCGGGGAAGCTGAAGATGGCACCGTCACTCACGCCGGAGAAATCGGCCTTGCCGACCAGGACAGCGAACAGGGTGCCGACGATGATGCCGATGAGGATCGACAGGCGCGAGAGTGTGCCCTGCACGAGTCGGCTGACGAGCAGAACCACCACGAGGCTGAAGGCCGCGAGCCCGATGTTGGACATCGAGCCCCAGTCGGCGGCCTGCTGATCACCGCCCATGGCCCACCGAACCGCAACGGGCAGTAGCGAGATGCCGATGACGGTGATGATCGTGCCGGTCACCACCGGTGGGAAGAAGCGCACGATCTTGCTGAAGAACGGAGTGATGAGGATGCCGATCGCACCGGCGGCGATGATGGCTCCGAACACCGAGTTCAGCCCGCCGGGCCCGCTCGCGATCGCCACCATCGTGGACACCGACGCGAACGAAATGCCCTGCACCAGTGGTAGCTTCGCGCCGAAGTAGGGCACTCCGAGTGTCTGCAGCAACGTGGCCGCTCCGCTGACGAACAACGCGGCCGAGACCAGCAGCGCGATCTCGGTGCCGGTCAATCCCGCTGCGCCGCCGACGATCAGAGGTGGTGCGATGACGCCGCCGTACATCGTCAGGATGTGTTGCAATCCGTAGACGTACGACCTGCCGATCGACAAACGCTCGTCCTCGGGACGGGCGGGGTCGTGCGGCGTATGGGTCTTGGTCGACGCGCGTTTCGTCAGCTTCATGTCGGCTCGCTCCTAGCAGAATCCGGGCACGGTATCCCAGGCGCGGCCTGCGTCCGGGGCATCGTCGCGTTCCACTGTGGCCTCGATCAGACCGTAGGGGCGATCCGCGACGTAGAAGACCTCACCGGGGTTGTCGAGTCCGAACGGCTCTAGGTCGACGAGGAAGTGGTGGATGTTGGGCATCGAGAACTTGATCTCACCGATCTCCGGGTGTGCCTCGAGAACCTGCTTGCCCATCTGGAACAGGCTCTGCTGCAACGCAAGAGAGTGAGTCGATGCGAACGCGTCGAGCATGATCGAACGGACGTCGTCGAAGGTCTTGTCGAAATCGAGCTCGGTGGTGAGGTACCGCCAGCGGGCGCTGACCGAGGTGGCCAGAATTCGGTCCGTGGTCTCCTTCAATGTGGTGTAGCGGTCCTTCGGGTATCCCCAGAATTCCGACGCCGTCGAGTTGAGGACCACGAGGTCACTGACTCCGGAGACGATGGAGATGTTGTCGCCGTCGACCGTGACGATGGTGTTCCGCTTCTCGTCGCTCGCCTTGACGAACGAGTGGTCGTATCCGTTCGAACCGGGTCGTTCCGCAGGCTCCACTCCTGCTTCACCTTTTGGGATACGCGACCACTGGTACTGCTCGATCTCCCAGCGTCCACCGGTGATCCAGTCGAAGTTGCCGGTGAAGTGCGCGCCGAGACGGAGTGCGAAGTTCTCGATGGCACCGATGCCGTCGCGGGCGAAGGCGTACACGGTGTTCTTCTGGGTGTCGGTGGCAACGACGTGTGCGTTGTCGCCCTCGGTGTGGACGGCGTCGAGGTCGCCGCGTAGCTGAGACGTGACGCTGACGTCGGTGATCCGGTGGCGGGGCGTCTCGCGGTCGATGCGGACGAGCCTGCATTCGGCCTTGCCGTACTGGTTTGCTCCGAGCACGATGGTCATGGTTTCTAGCTCCCTCGATAGGTGGTGAAAGCAAACGGGCTCAACAGAAGTGGGATGTGGTAGTGCTGGTCGGGTGCGGTGATCTCGAAGGTGACGACCACTTCGGGGTGGAAGCATTCGGTGTTCTGCGCCGCGAAGTACGCACCGGTTGCGAAGGTGAGGCGGTAGGTGCCGGGCATCAGTTCGTTCGGTCCGAGTGAGGAGACGCGGCCCTGCTCATCGGTGACGGCATGGGCCGTCTGTGCACCGGTAGCGTCGGTCAAAGAGATCGATATCCCCTGCGCAGGAATGCCTCTCGCTGCATCGAGCACATGAGCGGTCACATGGCTCCTCGGGTCAGGCATCGCCGAGGCTTCCCGTTGCGCGAATCTCGGCGATCTCCCGCAGTTCTTGTTCGACGACGGCTGCCTCGGTCTCGGGGTCGTTGTCGAGCCTGGTCTGCAAAGCGTCGAGAACTGCGTCGGCATCCCGGCCGGCGGCCCTGATCAGGAAGACCTGCCCGAAGCGGTTCTCGTAGGCCAGATTTCCTGCTCTCAGCCGCTGTTCGACGGTTGCGTCGGAGACGTCGACGCCGGATTGTTCGGCGCTCGCGTAGTCCGCACTTGCATCGTGATTGTCGGGTTTCTCGCCGATGCGCGGATGTACGGCAAGTGCGCGGTGTACTTCGTCGGCCGTCAAGGGTGCGGCAGCGTGATGAACGGCGTGACGCAGGGCCTGCACGTCGGTGAACGGGCGGGCGCTCAGAACTCCCTCGACCCAGCGAGGCACGTCGAGGCAGAGCGAGAGCGTGCGTACCGCATCGGTCTCGGAGGCCGTGTTCAGATCGGCAACGGCTCCCTGTGACTCTGATTCCGTATTACGAAATGTCGATTCCACCAATCGAGCGTGACACCGATCACACCGACTGTCAAGGGTTGATTCATAGCAGTCCATGTCGAGCCTTCCAGTGTTGCTGCACTGCGGAATTCGGCGGTTCGCAAGGGCCGCCTGGGCGTACGGGTCTTGACAGAGCTACGTGGTGCACGCCACACTCGGAACACAATACGGAATCAATATTCCGTATGACGGACTTTAAACACGAACAGTCGTCCCCTAGGAGGCACCACTTCATGACGGAACTCTTCTGCAACGGTGGCGCAATGCGCGGTGGCAGCCTGCACCACAATGTCTCGTCCCACCCGTTCGTGGGGACAGTGCGCACCACACCCGACTACCGGTTCTTCTCCGTGCGGGACGAATTCCCGGCTCTGTTGCTCGACCACACCGCCGGCGCGGCCATCGAAGGCGAGCTGTACGACATTCCGCTCGACGACATCCGAACGTCGTTCCTCCCGGACGAACCGCCGGAGCTCGAGCTCACCGTGGTTGCGCTCGAGGACGGGCGTTCCGTCCTCGGCGTCGGTCTCCGCCCCGGGGTGCTCGACGCGCAACCGGACGAGCTGACCGACATCACCTATGCGGGCAGCTGGCGTCGATACCGCGGACTGCCGCAACCTCAGAACTGAAAGGCACTGCGCATGAACCCCTTTGCTGATTCTCGACTCCAGTACACCGTCAACTGTTCGATCCTCTTCACCGATATCCCCCTCCTCGATCGCCCGCAGCGTGCCCGCGACGCCGGGTTCGACGCCGTCGAATTCTGGTGGCCGTTCTCGAACCCGGTCCCGTCCGATGCCGACGTCGATGCATTCGTGTCGTCCGTCCGCGATGCGGGTGTACAGCTGACCGGCCTGAACTTCGCCGCAGGAGACATGCCGGCCGGTGATCGCGGAATTCTCTCCGATCCGGCGCAGGTACAGGCGTTCCGCGACAACATCGACGTCACCGTCGGAATCGGCGAGCAGCTGGGCACCAAAGGATTCAATGCCCTGTACGGCAACCGCATCGACGGTGTGGATCCGCTGGATCAGGACGAGGTCGCGATCGAGAACCTGGCCGCCGCAGGCAGAGCCGCCGCGAAGATCGGCGGCGTCGTATTGGTGGAGCCGGTCAGCGGCGCACCCGCTTACCCGCTGAAGTCCGCCGCCGGTGCCGTCGCGACCATCAGACGTGTCGCCCGTGAGCAGGACGTACACAACCTCCGCCTGCTCGCCGACCTCTACCACCTCGCCGTCAACGGAGACGACGTTCCCGCAGCACTCGAGGCCCACCACGACCTGATCGGGCACGTGCAGATTGCCGATTCCCCCGGCCGGGGAGAACCGGGCACCGGCACGCTCGACCTCGGCGGGCAGCTCACCGGTCTCGCAGCACGGGGTTACGACGGCTACGTCGGACTCGAATACAAGGCCACCCAGCCGGATCCATTCGCGTGGCTCGAACTGGCCACCACTACCAAGTAGGGATTTCTCATGAGCACCATTGCATTCATCGGCCTCGGAATCATGGGCAGTCCCATGTCCGTTCACCTCGCGAAGGCCGGCCACCAGGTGGTCGGCTACAACCTGACCCCCGATCGCACGGGTCCTCTGGTCGAGGCCGGCGGCACCGCTGCCGATTCGATCGCCAAGGCCGTCCACGACGCCGACATCGTCGCGATCATGGTCCCCGACTCCCCCGATGTGCAGGACGTTCTCGCCGGTGAGGGCGGGGTGTTCGACAATGCCCGACGCGACGCGCTGATCATCGACTTCTCCAGCATCCGTCCCGACGTCACCGCGACATTGGCGGCCGACGCGACTGCGCGCGGCTTCCGGATCCTCGATGCCCCGGTCTCCGGTGGCCAGGCCGGAGCCGAGAACGCGACGCTGTCGATCATGGTCGGTGGCAGCGCGGACGACTTCGCCACGGCCAAGCCGATTCTCGACGTTGTCGGTAAGACCGTCGTGCACGTGGGTCCGAGCGGATCCGGGCAGACGGTCAAGGCGGCCAACCAGTTGATCGTGGCCGGCAACATTCAGGTGCTCGCAGAGGCGATCGCGTTCCTCGAGGCCTACGGCGTCGATCTGGCTGCGTCGGTGGAGGTTCTCGGCGGGGGCCTGGCTGGTTCGGCCGTGCTGAACCAGAAGGCCCAGAAGATGCTGGACCGCTCGTTCGAGCCCGGCTTCCGCATCGACCTGCACCACAAGGATCTCGGCATCGTCACCTCGGCTGCGAGTGAAGCGGGCGTCGTGATTCCCATGGGTGCAGTGCTGGCGCAGCTGATGGCCTCCGCCCGCGCCAACGGCGATGGTGGACTGGATCATTCGGCGCTGTACCGCGGTGTCGCTCGCCTCTCGGGCTCCCCGATCACAAGCAAGGACAACTGACATGGCCAGGATGCGCGCGGCAGATGCCGCAGTGAAGATTCTCGAACTCGAAGGTGCAACAACCGCATTCGGCCTACCCGGTGCAGCGATCAACCCGTTCTACGCGGCGATTCGCAATCACGGTGGCATCCGCCACGTGCTGGCCCGCCACGTCGAAGGTGCCTCACACATGGCTGAGGGCTTCACCCGGGCCTCACCGGGGAACATCGGCATCTGTATCGGCACCTCCGGTCCGGCCGGTACCGACATGATCACCGGGCTGTATTCGGCCATGGCAGACTCGATTCCGATCCTTGCCATCACCGGGCAGGCCCCGGTCGCGCGGCTGCACAAAGAAGACTTCCAGGCCGTCGACATCGCGTCGATCGCGGCACCCGTCACCAAGATGGCGATGACGGTGCTCGAACCGGCCCAGGTTCCCGGGGCCTTCGCGCAGGCGTTCCACCTGATGCGGTCCGGTCGCCCCGGTCCGGTGCTTATCGATCTGCCCATCGACGTGCAGCTGGCCGAGATCGAGTTCGATCCCGACACGTACCAGTCGCTGCCCGTGCACAAGCCCGTCGCCTCGCGTGCTCAGGCCGAGAAGGCCATCGACATGCTTCTGGCTGCCGAGCGCCCGTTGATCGTGGCCGGCGGCGGAATCATCAACGCCGATGCGTCGGACCTGCTCGTGCAGCTCGCCGAGCTCCTCGACGTGCCGGTCATCCCGACTCTGATGGGGTGGGGCACCATTCCAGACGATCACCGCCTCGCGGCGGGCATGGTCGGTTTGCAGACCGCGCACCGGTACGGCAACGCAACGCTGCTGGCCTCGGACTTCGTACTCGGCATCGGAAACCGTTGGGCGAACCGGCATACCGGGGGCTTGGACACCTACCGCAAGGGCCGGAAGTTCGTCCACGTCGACATCGAGCCCACTCAGATCGGACGCGTCTTCGCGCCCGACTACGGCATCATCTCCGACGCCAAGGCGGCCCTCGAGCAGTTCGTCGCTGTCGCCGAAGAGCGCCGCGCCGCAGGGGTACTGCGCGATCTGTCCGGTTGGGTCGGCGACTGTGCCACGCGCAAGCGCACGATGCATCGGCGCACCCACTTCGACAACGTGCCGATCAAGCCCCAGCGCGTCTACGAGGAGATGAACAAGGTCTTCGATCGCGATACCCGCTACATCAGCACCATCGGGCTGTCCCAGATCGCGGGCGGTCAGTTCCTGCACGTCTACTCTCCGCGCAACTGGATCAATTGTGGACAAGCCGGCCCGCTCGGCTGGACCATCCCCGCGGCGCTCGGGGCGGTGGCCGCAGATCCGACTGCGAATGTCGTTGCCCTGTCCGGCGATTACGACTTTCAGTTCATGATCGAGGAGCTGGCCGTCGGTGCGCAGTTCAATCTGCCGTATGTGCATGTAGTGGTGAACAACTCGTACCTCGGGCTGATCCGGCAGGCGCAGCGTGCGTTCGACATGGACTTCTGCGTGCAATTGGGATTCGACAACATCAACCACCAGGACACGTTGGACACTCAGCCCGGTATCCCCAAGGGCTACGGCGTCGACCATGTGCAGGTCGCAGAAGGCCTGGGGTGCAAAGCGCTTCGAGTCACCGAGCCCGAGCTCATCGGTGAGGCACTCGTGCGGGCCAGGACTCTGGCCAACGAGCACAAGGTTCCCGTTGTCGTGGAGATCATCCTCGAACGGGTCACCAACATCTCGATGGGCACCGAGATCGACAATGTCGGTGAGTTCGAGGAACTGGCCAACACGTCGGCGGACGCGCCCACCGCTCTGCTCCTGCTGGACTAGAGATGACGCGTATTCTGCTGGCTCCCGACAAGTTCAAGGGCTCGCTGTCCGCGGCCGAGGTCGCGCGGGCGTTGGCCGAAGGTCTGGTTGCGGGCGACCCGTCCCTCGAAACGGTCTGCCTTCCCGTCGCCGATGGGGGTGACGGCACCGTCGACGCAGCCGTTGCCGCCGGATGGGACCGGATCGCAGTCACGTGCTCGGGCCCGACCGGTGAGCCGGTCGAGACGTCGTATGCCCGTCGTGGTAATACCGCCGTCGTCGAACTGGCATCTGCAGTCGGACTCGAGCTCCTGCCGGACGGACGGCCGGATGCGCTGGGAGCCAGCACGTTCGGACTGGGGACTGTCATCGCGCATGCTCTCGGTGCCGGCTCTGTTTCAGGTGCGCGGCGTATCGTCGTCGGGCTCGGCGGCAGCGCGTCCACCGACGGCGGTGCCGGAATGCTCGTCGCACTCGGTGCGCGGATCCTCGATGCCGACGGCAACGACGTCGCGCTCGGCGGTGGTCCACTGCGCGGTGCAGTTCACCTCGATCTGTCCGGCCTGGTGCCTTCGGCTCGGAATGCGGTGTTCGAGTTGGCGTGCGATGTCGACAATCCGTTGCTAGGCCCTACCGGAGCAGCAGCGGTATACGGACCACAGAAGGGTGCCGGACCGCAGGAGCTGCTGTATCTGGAACACGGGATGCGGCAGTGGGCGCATCTGGTGCGCAACGCGATCGGCCGGGATGTCAGTGGGCTCGCCGGCACCGGCGCAGCAGGTGGAACTTCGTTCGGTGCCATGGCTGTACTCGGTGCGGTTGCCAAGCCAGGGATCGAGACGGTGCTCGAGCTGATCGACTTCGGCAGCGCTCTGGCGTCGGCCGATCTGGTCGTCACCGGCGAGGGTTCACTCGACGAGCAGAGCCTGTACGGCAAGGCACCCATCGGAGTCGCGCACGCAGCGCGTGAAGCGGGTGTTCCGGTGATCACCGTCGCGGGCCGCAGCGTCATTGACCTGGACCGGCTGCGCAGCCACGGGATCGTCGCCTCCTACGCATTGTCCGATCTAGAGCCGGACCCTCGAATCTCCATGCGCGACGCGGCCACGCTGCTCCACGAGGTTGGGAAAACGATGGCCACCACTCACATTTCGGAAGGAATCTCATGAGCACCACGCATTTCACCTCGCTGACCGATCTCGCATCGCGGGCACTCGGCGGCAGCGTCTCGGCGGCGAACGACGAACTGTTCGCGCAGCGCGAGAACCTGATCAAGCCCGACGCCCCGCTGTTCGATCCGGCGGACTTCGGCCACAAGGGAAAGGTGTACGACGGGTGGGAAACTCGACGCCGACGTGATGAGGGCGGCCACGACTGGGCGATCGTTCGGCTCGGTGCGCCGGGAATCGTCCACGGTGTAGTCGTAGACACCGCACACTTCACCGGAAACTACCCGCCGTTCGTCTCCGTCGAAGCCGCGTCGATCGAGGGTTACCCGTCCATCGACGACGTGCTGAAGGCGGAGTGGCACACCATCGTCGACAAGTCTGCGGCAGTGGGTGATACAGCGAATACCTATGAGGTGGCGGATCGGCACCGGTGGACGCATGTGCGTCTGTCGATCTACCCCGACGGCGGTGTGGCCCGGTTCCGTGTGCACGGTGAGGTTGTGCAGGATCCGCGCTTCCTCGGCGGCACCATCGATCTGCTCGCCGCCGAGAACGGTGCCAGGCTCACCGACTGCTCCGACGCCTTCTACTCTTCCCCCGCCAACATCATCCTGCCCGGACGGGCACGCAACATGGGTGAGGGCTGGGAGAACTCCCGACGACGTGGCGGCGGCAACGACTTCGCAGTGTTCGAGCTTGCGGCACCTGGCGCTCCGCGCTTCGTCGAGGTCGACACCAGCTACTACGTCGGCAACGCCCCGGGGTGGGTTCGGCTCAGCGCCATAGATTCTCGTCGCCAACACACCTCCGACCCGACGGCGTGGACCGAGATCCTCGAGCGCACCGCGGTGCAACCGGACACGCGTCACCGCTTCCTGCTCAACGCGACCGAGGCCTACACACACCTGCGGCTCGACGTGTATCCCGACGGCGGCTTGTCCCGATTGCGACTGTTCGGCGAACTGGACGCCGATGCCCTCGACGCGGCAGATGTCGCATGGAAATCCGCCGAGCTCCAGAGTGCCTCCAGTGCAGTCTGATCTGGTCATTCGGGCTGCCCGCGCGGTGATCGATGGGCGTGAGGTGGCGGCGACTGTGTTTGTCTCGAACGGCCGGATCGTCGCAATCGACTCCCTGGATGCCGGCGTATCTGCGACGACGGTGGTCGAGCTCGAGCCGGGCGAGGTGTTGCTGCCCGGGCTGGTCGACACCCATGTGCACGTCAACGATCCGGGCCGAACCGAATGGGAAGGCTTTGCCAGCGCAACCCGAGCTGCGGCCGCGGGAGGGATCATGACCATCGTCGACATGCCGCTCAACAGCATTCCGCCGACGGTCGACGTCGAGGCGTTGGAGATCAAGCGCCGGGTGGCGGTCGAGAAGTCGGTCGTCAACGTCGGATTCTGGGGTGGGGCAGTTCCCGGAAACGTCGAGCAGCTGCGACCGCTGCACGACGCAGGAGTCTTCGGTTTCAAGTGCTTCCTGTTGGCGTCGGGCGTGGACGAGTTTCCGCCGCTGACGCTGCCGGAACTGGAGAAGGCGTTGATCGAGATCGCGTCGTTCGACGGGCTGATGATCGTGCATGCCGAGAACGCCGAGGTCATAGCCGAGGCTCCGGCGGCAGTGGGCCGTGAGTACTCGGGATTCCTCGAATCGCGTCCTCGGGCGGCCGAGAACCGGGCCATCGAGCAGGTGATCGAGCTGTCCCGTCAGACAGGGTGTCGGGTCCACATTCTGCACTTGTCGAGCGCGGATGCCCTGCCGATGATTGCGGCGGCGAAGCGGGACGGCGTGCGGGTGACCGTCGAAACTTGCCCGCACTACCTGTGTTTCGACGCCGAGGGCGTGCCGGCGGGCGCGACTCAGTTCAAGTGCTGCCCGCCGATCCGCGAGGCCGGTAATCGCGAGGCGTTGTGGCAGGGTCTGCACGACGGCACGATCGACACCATCGTCACCGACCACTCCCCCTGCACGCCCGACCTCAAGCGATTCGACACCGGTGACTTCGGCGATGCCTGGGGTGGGATCGCGTCGTTGCAGGTCTCGCTTGCTGCGGTGTGGACCGAGGCGCGTGCCCGTGGGTTCGCGCTGACCGACATCGTGCGGTGGATGGCCACGAACACCGCCGATCAGGTGGGCATGACTGATCGCGGACGCATCGAGGTCGGTTGCGCTGCAGACCTTGTGGTGTTCGTGCCCGACGAGACGTTCACCGTCGACGTGGGTCGGCTTTACCACCGCAACCCGGTGAGTGCCTACGATCGGCTGGGATTGTCGGGTGTGGTGCGACGGTCGTGGATCGCGGGTTCGGAATCGTCGACCGGGCGTTTGTTGGCGCGCGCCTAGAACGGCGGTGCTGCCGTGTCGTCTGTTTCCGGCTCGAGATTGTCGGGTGGGTCGGGGTAGGCGATGATGCCGGATCGTCTGGGTTTGGTGGGGATACAGGGCCGGAGGTCGTTGCCGAGGATAGGTACGGATGTTCCGTTGACGGGCAGAGTGATTCGGGTGGTCTTCGATGTCGATGTCCACAAGATGGCACCGCCGGGGAGCATGACTGCCTTCCAGTAGCCTGCGGTCTTGACGCTGTGGTGGAACTCGCACAGGCATTGAAGGTTGTTGACGGTGGTCCAGCCGCCGCCCAACGGGTTGGCGTGGTCGAACGGGATCACGTGGTCGAGTTGGCAGCGTTCGGCAGGTCGGTGGCAGCCGGGAAAGCGGCAGTGCCGATCGCGCAGGCGTACTGCGGCGGCGGTGAGGGCGTCGGGCCGATAGATCAGGGCGCGGTCGGTGAGTGGGTCGCGTCGGACGGACTTTCCGAGGGCCGGGTCAGCGGCGATGGCGGCTTCGAGGGCCGCGGCGAGGGACGCGTTGCCGAGGTAGATGCCGGAGGGCGTGCGGTTGGCGGGTGCGTGGGCTGCTGTGGGGGTTGTCCGGTTGCTGCGCTGGATCGCGGAGGGCAGATCGAGGGCAGAGCTGTGCCGTGTGCCTTTGCCGACGGGTGTGTGGGTGCAGAACAGGGCTGCAGCGGAGGCCAGCGATGCCTGGCGGCGTTGGTCGGGCGACGCAGCTCCCTCATGGCCGGTCTCCGATGTTGCCTCCGCTAGCGGGTCGGTCACCGGTGCCCCTGCGCGTGTTGCTGCGTGCTTCCGTACAGGATCGGCCGCACCTGGGTCGGGAGTCGTCGACGGGTCGGCTGCAGGTACGGGTGCGGACTCGTCGGACTCGTTGCTTACCCCGGCATCGCCGGACTCATCGACATCGTCTGCCGGTGCCGGTGCCGGTGCCGGTGCCAGTGATGAAGTGCTGTCTGTTGCAGGGGCAGGTGAAGTGGCAGAAGTCGGTTCGGTCGAGGAATCAGCCTGCCTACCCGAATCCGTGGCGGACCGCATTCCCTCATCAGCATCAGCATCAACATTTGCAGCCGAGTCCGAGTCCGTGTCCGCGTCTTCGTGGGTTTCCGCCACTGTTCCCGTCTCGGGTCCTGTTGCAGCTCCCGCCTTCTCACTGTTCGATCGTCGTTCCCACTCCCCGGTCTCCGAGTTCTGCACCGCCAGTCCGAGTTTCTCTGCAAGGGTCACTGCTTCGGTGAGCAGGATCTGCCACTGACTGTTGCGCGCCAACTCCCGCGCCAGATCAGGATCGATGGAACCATGCCCGGCCAGGTACGCAGGATTTGCCAACAGTCCGATGAGAGTGGCGATGTCGACGGTGATCATCGTCAACGGCACCCGACGATCCGGCAATACGGTCTCGGTCTCGGTCTTCGGGCAGTCCGCGCGTTGGCACAGGCACGCCAGCCGGGGTTCTCCGTGCATCCGGGCCATGAACGCATCGCACAGCCGTTCCTGCTTACCGCGCGGATCCTTCACGCACACCGTGTCGGCCATCTCCTCCAGGAGCTGCCATGCGGCTGCGGCTTCGGGCGCGGTCAATTCTGCTCGTATGCGTGCCAATTCGCCGGCGGGACTATAGGTGACGGTGCGGAATCGTTTGGCGAATTCGCGTAGTGCTGCCGCTTCGTCGGGCGCGACCCGGAGCAGAATGTCCCAGATCTCTTTCTCAAGTGGACCCGGTGACGACCGGCGGGACGCCTCGACGATGTCGCCTTCGACGAGATCGACGATGTCGTCGGAGAGGTTGTCGAGGATCCGGCACACCGTACGTATGCGGGGGAGGTCGATGTCGCCGGCCTCGAATGCGGTTTTCAGCAGAGGAAGCCGGGTGTGTAGGGCCACGCCGACGGACACGTACGCTTCGGCGACGGTGGCGGAGCAGCTCAACGCGAGTGCCATTTCGGTGCGTCCGTACCGGCTGTACTGCCGATGCTTCGCATCCTGCGCGATGCAGGTGAGGTGGAAGTCGTAGCAGGCAGCGATCTTTCGGGCCGCATGCCGATTCTCTTCCCGCGCGGCAGCGGTCAACGCCTCCAGCGATACGGTCGGTAATGCACCCATTTTTCACCCCCCCGGTGACCCCAGTTCAGAACATGCGTTCGAACTGGGGGAAGCGTATCTCGACCTACCGACAAGAAACGGATTTGCCCAACTCGAGCCTGTGAGCAAGCACTCTGTTCGGTCCGGGTGGAGTGCGTGGGGTGTGATGTGGGCCTAAGCGTATTTCGCAGTCTCGGCGTCGTGGTGGATCGGGCCGGCGGTGTGTGTCAATGGGAGCGCACTACCCCCGCGTCTGGCCGCGACGAATTCGGCCGCGATGGCCAGCGCAGTTTCCTCGGGAGTTCTCGCACCCAGGTCCAAGCCGATCGGCGACTTCAAGCGTGCGAGCTCCTGCTCGGTCAATCCGACGTCACGCAATCGGGCCGCGCGATCCTCATGGGTCCGACGAGATCCCATAGCCCCTACGAATGCGACGGGCAGCCTCAAAGCCACCTCGAGCAACGGCACATCGAACTTGGCGTCGTGGGTGAGTACGCAGATCACCGTGCGGGCGTCGACAGTCGTACGTGCCAAGTAGCTGTGCGGCCATTCGGTGACCACCTCGTCGGCATCGGGAAATCGTGCAGCAGTGGCGAATACGGGTCGAGCATCACAGACCGTGACGTGGTATCCGAGAAACTTTCCGACACGCGCCAGCGCTGCGGCGTAATCGATGGCTCCGAAGATCAGCAGCCGCGGGGCGGTGGCGTAGGACTGCACGAACACGTCGAGATCCGGCCGGCACCGCACCGAGCGGATGCCGGTACCCCCGGAGTCCAGCATCGCCAACGCCTCGCCGACGACAACTGCATCGACGTCCGATAAACCGGTAGTGCCCATGGTTGCCGAGGACGAGACCGCAAGCGCCTGCCCGGCCCCGGCGAGCATCGTCACCGTCGCCACTGCAGTGTCCGACGCAATGGCTGCCAACACTGCTCGCGGAGGCCCGAGGCGCACGAACACCTCGATCTCACCTCCACAAGTCAGCCCGACCGCAAAAGCGTCGACGTCGCTGTAGCCGAACGACTCTCGCTTGGACTCGCCGGTTTCGAGAACCTCTCGGCACAGCTCGTACACCGCGCCTTCGACGCAGCCACCGGAGACACTGCCGACTGCCTCGCCGTCGGCGCTGACCGCCATCGCGGCACCCGGAAGCCGAGGGGCACTTCCGGATACCGCGATGACCGTCGCCACCGCGTAAGGAACACCTGCGTGGTCCCAGGCGGTCAGACGATCGACGATCTCTTTCACGTTACGAGATTCCCAACGCTTCTTCGATGGGGTGCAGGGCGAAATAGATCAGGAAGATCCCCGACATCAGGTACAGCAGCCAATGCGTCTCGCGTGCTTTGCCTTTGGCGAGCCGGACGACGGTGTATGCGATGACGCCAGCGGCGACTCCGACGGTGATCGAATACGTGAAGGGCATGAGCACGATCGTCAGGAAGGCAGGAATCGCGATATCGGTGTTCTGCCAATCGATCTTGCGTACGTGCGTCATCATCAGTGCACCGACCAGAACCAGAGCGGGAGCGGCTGCACCCACCGGTACGACCCCCGCCAGTGGCGTGAAGAAGATCAAACTCGTCAGCATGCCACCGGTCACGATACTGGCGAGACCGGTTCTCGCACCCTCGGTCACACCGGCCGCGGATTCCACCACAGCAGTGTTCGCCGAACCGTTGATCGCACCGCCGACGATGGCTCCGATGCCGTCGACGGTCAGAATGCGGCTCAACCCTGGCATCTTGCCCTGCTTGTCGACCAGGCCCGCTTCTTCGCCGACTCCGAGGATCGTGCCCATGGCGTCGAAGAATCCCGAGAGTACGAGCGTGAACAGGACGACCGAGGCTGTCACGACACCTGCTCGGGCGAACCCGCCGAACAAGTCGACATTGAACAACAGATCGAATTGTGGTGTGGCGACAATGGAATCGGGCACCTTGGGCACCACCGGCCCCCACGCCTTCGGATCGATGTCGAAGACGGCATTGAGTACGATCGCCAGATTGGTGGCGACGAAGATCCCGATCAGCATCGCACCGGGCACTCGGCGGACGAACAACATGATCATCAGGATCAGACCGACGCAGAACACGAACACGGGCCACCCGGCCAACTTGCCGAACGTGCCGAGAGTGACTGCGGTGGAGGCGGCTTCGTGATGACCGACGAAACCGGCGTCGACCAATCCGATAAGGGCGATGAACGCGCCGATGCCGACCCCGATCGCCTGCTTGAGCACCAGGGGAATGGCGTCCATGATGAGCTGCCGGACCCCGGTGAGAGCGAAGACGACGATGACGACGCCTTCGAGCACCACCAGACCCATCGCCTGCGGCCACGTCATGTACGGCGCAGCCTGGAACACCACGATGGGTGTCACACCGAGTCCGGCCGCCATCGCGAGGGGCGCGTTACCGACAACTCCCATCAGGATCGTCGTCAGGCCGGCGGACAGAGCGACCATGGTCGACAGTTGTGCCGCATCGAGCGTCGCACCCGTGACATCACGGGCATCGCCGATGATCAACGGAATGAGAACGATCAGGTACGCCATGGCCACGAATGTGGTCACACCACCGCGGATCTCGCGCGAGATGGTGGAGCCACGACCCGTGATGTCGAAGAACTTGTCGATCTGGGATCGACCTCGTCCGCTCCGACGGGTGCTGGGTATGTGTACATCGGTCATGATCGGCCCTCCCAGGGCGTGATCAACCTTGCCGGGCGTCGGGCCGGGCCGACGTGCCGGGGGAGTTGGCGTCGGTGCGGTTGTGCCCTGGAAGGTTTCGTCGAATGAATCAGGGGTTGATGATGTGTTCGGGTCGAACAGGAACGCGCGTCAACGCGAGCCCGGTGGCGTTTCGGATGGCAGCGACGACGGCCGGCGTCGACGAGAGGGTGGGTGGCTCGCCCGCACCGCGAAGACCATACGGTGCCAATGGATCCGGATTCTCGAGGATGTCCAGCTTCATGGGCGGCATGTCGAGAATCGTTGGGATGAGGTAGTCGGTGAACGACGGGTTCTTCACCAAACCGTCGACGACGACGATCTCCTCCATCACCGCAAGACCGAGCCCCTGGGCTGTGCCGCCGTGGATCTGGCCTTCGAGCGAGAGTCGGTTGAGGATCTTGCCGACGTCCTGGACGGCGGCCATCTCGACCACCTTCACGAGCCCGAGATCGACGTCGACGTCCACCACGGCGCGATGGACACACAGGGCGAGCTGGGTGTGGCTCGCGCCCTGCCCGGTCACCGGATCCATTCCGCTGGTGGGGCGATGGTGGAATTCGCGCGTCTGCTCGATGACGCGGTCGCCGAGTACATCCTCGATCGTCGCCAGCACACCGTCGGTGGCCGAGACGATCTTTCCGCCGTCGAGGCTCAGGTCGGCCACTGCGCGCCCGAGGTACAGGCCGGCAAGGACGAACACCGCCTCGCGGACGGCCTCGCACGCGGTCTTGACGGCACCACCGGTCATGTACGACTGCCGTGACGCCGAGGACGATCCCGCGTTGCCGACCTTGGTGTCGGCCGGGTGGATGACGACCTTCGTGACGCCGAGTTCGGTGCGCGCGATCTGCGCTTCCAGCGTCACGAGTCCCTGGCCCACCTCGGCGGCAGCGGTGTGGACCAATGCCGTTGCCTCACCGCCGATCACTTCGAGACGGACGCGAGCAGTGGAGTAGTCGTCGTAGTTCTCGGAGAAGCAGATGTTCTTGATGCCGACGCCGTATCCGATCCCGCGTACGACGCCTTCGCCGTGGGTGGTCTGCGATGCCCCACCCGGCAGATTACGGATGTCCGACGCGTCCACGGGGGCCGGCAGTTCCATGGCCTCGGCTCGCGCGAGCATCTCGGCCAGTGGGGCAGGTGCTTCGATGACCTGGCCGGTGGCCAGGATCGATCCCTGCCTGACGGCGTTGATCTGCCGGATTGCCACGGGTCCGATGCCGCAGGCCTCACCGAGCTTGTCCATCATCGACTCGTACGCGAAACATGCCTGCACTGCGCCGAATCCGCGCATCGCGCCACACGGCGGGTTGTTGGTGTACACCCCGTACGCGTCGATCTCGATGTTGGGGATGACGTACGGTCCGACGCCCAGCGATGCCGCATTGCCGACGACGTTGAGGGTAGCGGAGGTGTACGCCCCGCCGTCGAGGATGATCTCGACGTCGGCGAACAGGAGCTTGCCGTCACGGGTGGCGCCGTACTCGTAATGCATCTGCGCCGGATGCCGGTGTACGTGCCCGAAGAACGACTCGTAACGGTTGTAGACGATCTTGACGGGCTTGCCGGTGTGCATGGCGAGCATCGCCGCGTGGATCTGCATCGAGAGGTCCTCGCGGCCACCGAATGCACCGCCGACTCCGGCGAGCGTCATCCTGATCTTTTCCTCGGGCAGTCCGAGGCACGGACCGATCTGGGCGAGGTCGTTGTGCATCCACTGGGTCGCGACGTACAGGTCGATTCCGCCGTCCTCGGCCGGAACAGCCAGTCCCGATTCGGGTCCGAGGAATGCCTGATCCTGGATCCCGACGGCGAAGTCGCTGCTGACGATCACATCCGCGCGGGCACGGGCGGCGGCGACGTTGCCGACACGCACCGGCTGATGGCGCGCCACTCCGCCGCGTTCCTGCACCTTCGGGTAGTCCGGATCCAGAGCCGCGCGTCGAGCGTCGGTCAGGGGCTCGAGTACGTCGTAGACCACAACGATCTTTTCCATTGCGCGCCGGGCGGTTTCGGGATGGTCGGCCGCGATCAGAGCAATGGGCTCACCCTCGTGCCGTACCTCGTCGAAGGCCAGTACCGGCTGGTCCCACGTGTGGTCGAGTCCGAAGCACTTGCGTCCCGGTACGTCGTCGTGGGTGAGCACCGCCTCGACGCCGGGCGTTGCCAACGCCTTCGAGATGTCGACCGAAACGATCTTCGCACGCGGATGCGGGCTGCGAAGCGTTGCGCCCCAGAGCATGCCGTCGATGAACAGATCCGAGGAATATGCGAACTCGCCCTTGACCTTCAACGTTCCGTCGGGCCGGAGCGGGCTGTCGCCTACGCGACCGCGGCCCGGGGCGGGGATATCGGCGGGTACTTGCCGGGGTGTAGTGGTCGGGGCGCTCACAGCACGTCCTCCGCGAGTTTCATGAGGCGACGGTGCGCATCGGCTCCGGCGCGGCCTATTTCGTCCTGTGGGGCGCTGGTCAGGACGTCGTTCTCGACGATCGTCCGTCCGCCCACCATCAAGCGAGCCAGCGGTGGCGTCTGCCCGTAGGCGAACGCGACGACTGGGTCGTCCACCGCCGAGTAGAAACCATCGGTGCGCCAGATCGCGATGTCGGCCAGCTTGCCGACCTCGAGCGAACCGATCTCGCTCTGCCGGCCCAGTACCGTTGCGCCGCCCAGGGTTCCGATCTCGAGTGCCTGACGCGCGGTCAGTGCTGTCGGGCCGTACTTGGCTCGCTGCATGTACATCGCCTGGCGGACCTCGCCGGCAAGCGGCACCATCTCGGCCGAAGCGGAACCGTCCACACCGAGGCCGACGGGTGCGCCGGCCGCGAGCAGGTCCGAGATCCGCGCGATGCCTGCGCCCAGACGTGCATTGGAACTCGGGCAGTGCGCAGTGCCGGTGCCGGTGGCCGCCATCTTCGCGATGTCGGAGTCGTGCAGGTGCACCGCGTGGGCGAACCACACGTCGTCACCGAGCCAGCCGACCTGCTCCATGTACTCGACCGGGGTGCAGTTCATCTGGGCCAGGCAGTGCTCCTCCTCGTCGAGGGTCTCGGCCAAGTGAGTATGCAGCCGAACACCTTTCGCGCGAGCGAGCCCGGCGGACTCCACAAGTAGCTCTTTGCTGATGGAGAACGGCGAACACGGCGCGACCGCGATGCGAAGCATCGAACCGAAGGAGGCATCGTGATAGGTGTCGATGGCGTCGGAGGTAGCGGTGAGGATGTCGTCGAGCGACTCGACCACCTCGTCCGGCGGCAATCCGCCGTCGGACACACCCCGGTCCATCGAGCCGCGGCACGGTTGGAACCGCACACCGATGCGCTGGGCCGCGTCGATCTCGGCGGCGAACAGGTCGCCTCGTCCCTTGGGGAAGATGTAGTGATGATCGGTACTGGTGGTACAGCCCGATTTCGCGAGCCATCCCAGCCCGGCTGCGGCAGCACCACCGACCACCTCGGCGTCCATCTTGGACCATGGCTTGTAGAGTGCGACAAGCCATTCGAAGAGTGTGTTGTCCTTGGCCAGGCCCTGGGACGCCCACTGGTACAGGTGATGGTGAGTGTTCACCAGGCCGGGGGTGACGAGACAGCCGGAGGCGTCGATCGTCTCGGCCCCGGGGATGATCGGTGCCGTGCCCGATCCGATGGCGCTGATCGTGGTGCCCTCGACGACGAGGTAGCCGTTCGGGATTTCGTCACCGACGATGGGTGCGATGTAGGCACCCGAGATGACAGTGGTCATTTTGCCTCGGCCTTTCGTGTCGCAGCGAGCCGAACCGCATCCAGAATCTTCTCGTATCCCGTACAGCGGCAGAGGTTTCCGGCGAGAGACTCACGAATCTCGACGTCCGACGGGTTGGGAACACGCTCGATGAGATCGTGCGCCTGGACTACGAGTCCGGGGGTGCAGAAGCCGCACTGGACGGCTCCGCACTCGACGAACGCCTCCTGCATCGGGTCCAGCTTGTCGCCGTCGGCGAGGCCTTCGACGGTACGGATCTCGCGGCCCTCGACCTGTCCGGCGGCCACCAGGCAGGCGCACGCCGGGATACCGTCGAGATAGACCGTGCACGAACCGCATTCCCCTTGTTCGCACGCGTTCTTCGATCCGGGCAGTCCCATGCGCTCGCGCAGTAGGTACAGCAGACTTTCGCCCTCCCAGACGTCGTCGGCTTCCATGTCTTTTCCGTTGATGGTGCAGTTGACTCGCATGTTCAGGCCACCTTCCGTGCAGCTGTCAGGTCTCGCCATGCCCAGCCCAGCGTTCGCCGGGCCATCACGGACAGGGCGTGCTTGCGGTAATCGGCAGTGCCACGTACGTCGTCGATGGGACTTGCTGCCGCACTGACCAACCGACCGAACTCCTCCGATACCCGAGGATCGAGGGCGCCGTCCCACTCGAGTTCGGCCGCGAGGTAGTTCTCGGCATCGTAAGCCCGCCGCGGCGTCGGCGCAGCGGAGCCGAGACCGGTGCCGACGCGGCCGTCCTGTGGAAACAGTGCGATGGAGAACGAGCACACGGCGATGACCATCGCGTTACGGGTGCCGATCTTCGAGAAGTATTGCGGCCCAGCAGCCGGCGCAACGTGAAAGGCTCGGATCAACTCGTCCGGCTCGCACGAATTGCGCTTGACGCCGACGTAGAACTCGGTGGCCGGGATCATCCGCACTCCGCGCTCGGCCGATTCCACTTCCACGGTCGCGCCTGCAGCGAGCAGGGGCGCGTGCAGATCGCCTGCCGGTGACGCGCCCCCGAGATTGCCGCCGACGGTGCCACGATTGCGGATCTGCGGCGAGCCGACGGTGCGCGACGCCTGCGCTATCCCGGGAAGGCGATCGCCGAGCTCGGCAATGATGCGGACGTACGGCACGCCTGCCCCGACGCGCAGGGTGCCGTCGGCGAGCTCTTCCCATTCGGTGAGTTCGGTGATCGGGTTCAGGTCGAGCAATCCACCCGGCCGGTGCAGGTCGAAGTTCATCTCGACCATGACGTCGGTGCCGCCCTGAATGGGGACGACGTCGACGTCGCCGGCTTTGGCGGCCAACGCGTCGCTCCAGGTCTGTGGTCGTAGAAATTCCATCGTGCTGCTCTCCGCTCACGTGTCTTTCGGTCGTGTTCACCCAGTACAGCCGCCGGCGGTGCTGGGAACGAGGGACAGGAACGACGAAGTATGACGACGATCACAGTGCTACTTTTGGAGGATCCTACGAAGAGCGAGGTCGATGTCACCGTGCGGTTGCGTGATCTGGCCGATTTGCCCGACCTGATGCTCCAGCCGATCGTCACACCGGATCATTTCGACCCGACGATCCGGTGGGTCGTCACCACCGACATGCTCGATCCGAGTCGGTACCTCAACGGCGGAGAACTGGTGCTGACCGGGTTGATGTGGCGGACCGGGCCCGCGGATTCGCAGACCTTCGTCCGGGCGGTCTCCAAGGCGGGCGTGTCGGCACTGGCGGCCTCCGACGGCGGTGTGGTTCCCGACGACTTGGTCGCCGCATGCCGCGAGCACGGACTGCCGCTGTTCCGGGTCCCGGCCGACATCGCGTTCGCGACGGTCACCGAGAGCGTCGTCCGGCAGCTGTCCACGGCACGAGCATCGGATCTGAGCCTCGTGCTGGATCGGCATCGTCGCCTGGTGGCGAGTGCTGGGCCCGGTGGAGGCCTCGGTCCGCTGCTGGACATGGTGAGTTCGGATCTGGGCATGAAGTGCTGGGTCGTCACGTCGTCGGGACGCGTCCTCGCCGGATCGGACGGCCCACCCGACACCGAGGCGCTCGCGCAGGAGTTCATGACCGCCGTTCGGTTACCGAAATTCAGCCGAGAGCATCGTGTGTCGATCTTTCCGGTCGACGGGGAGGCGTCACCTCGGGTGGTGGACTGGTTCGTCGCCTTCGAAAGTGATTGGCAGACATGGGATGCGCCGAGAATTTCACTGGCCGGGCAGCTGGCGTCGATCGTCGCGGTCGAACGCAGCCGGGCCGATGACCGTCGCACCGGTTCGGCCATCCTGGCGCAGGAGTTCGTCAAATCGATCGTCGGTGGCGCGTTGCCCACCGACATCGTGGCGCAGATGGGCATCATCGGTCTCGACGTCGAAACTCGGTATGCTGCAATCGCTGCCGCAACATCGGGAGAGACGGTTCGACTCGGTGAGCTGCGACCGCTGCTCGGCGAAATCGTGGCTCCGCTCGACATCACCGTCGCCACTGTCGACGGTGAGGCGATCGCGCTGATCGACGCCGCAGCCGACCGGACCGAAGCGGTCAGGTCGGCGGTCCGTGCTCTGATGCCAGGGTTGGCCGGAAGCGGCATCTCGATCGGTGTCAGT
Source organism: Rhodococcus sp. 05-2255-1e (assembly GCF_002259025.1). Classification (NCBI taxonomy): domain Bacteria; kingdom Bacillati; phylum Actinomycetota; class Actinomycetes; order Mycobacteriales; family Nocardiaceae; genus Rhodococcus; species Rhodococcus sp. 05-2255-1e. The sequence goes on from NZ_NOZE01000036.1 coordinate 122,879, forward strand.
GCTCCCGCCGCGCCCGGTGATCTGCGGAGCGCGATCGAAGAGGCGCGCTACGGCCGCCGCCTCGCCGAGCGTCGGGGCGGCGACTGCGCCGTCGTCGGGCACGACGAACTCGCTACGCTGACAATACTTCTCGCCAACGTCCCCGACGACGTTCGACGCATGTTCACGGCTCGCCTGCTCGCCCCGCTCACCGAGTACGACGCCCAACACCACACCGATCTCATCGCCACGCTGTCGGTGTATCTCGACACCAACGGTGCGTGGACACGGTGCGCCGAGCACCTGCACATGCACGTCAACTCGGTCCGATACAGAATTGCGCGCATCGAGGAACTCACCGGACGGGACCTGTCGCGCCTCGAGGACCGGATCGAGTTCTATCTGGCACTGCGATTGAGATGAGTCTGCGACGCGCTCGCGGAGCGGGTCTAGGGTGACGGTATGGCTCTCATTGCACTGTTGGATCTGACGTTCAAGCCCGAATCCCTTGCCGAAGCACGGGCGCTGCTGCGGACCGTCCTCGCGGACACCCGCGCGTTCGAGGGGTGCCTCGGCGTCGAGGTGTGGGTCGACGAAGAGAACGAAGCGCACGTCGTCGCGCACGAGACGTGGGAGTCGGCGGAGGCCGACGCGAAGTACCGCGAGTTCCGCGCCGGACCGGGCAAGATCGTCGAATTGCCGCCGCTGCTCGCCGCAGCACCGTCGTTGACGAAATTCACCGTCGATTCCTCGGTGTAGCGGATTCGTCGATCCGGCCACCGGCCACGGTGGCCGGTTGTGGTCGACCGGTGAGGAACCCCTGCACCATGTCGGCACCGAGATCGGCCGCCACCCGCAATTCCGCGTCGGTCTCGACACCCTCCATGATCACGCCGGCACCGATCTGTCGGGCGAAGTCGATGATCGCCGTGGCCGCGGCGCGACGGAACGAGTCCCGGTCGATTCCGTGCACGAGTGCGTAGTCGATCTTGAGGGTGTCGGGCCTGAGTTCGACGATGTGGCGCATACCCGCGAATCCGGCTCCGACGTCGTCGATGGAGATCTGAACTCCGGCGTCGCGCAGGCTCTCGATGGCGCGGGTGACCGCACGGTAGTCGTCGACGCGTTCGTGCTCGGTGATCTCGAGGTGGAAGGTTCGGGTTGCCAGATGCGGACGCAACCGGTCGAGTAGGTCGGTGGTGCGGATGGTGTCGGCCGACGCATTGAGCGACACGAACGGCCCCGGTGGCAGCAGGTGAACATCCGCCAATGCCTGTTCCAGCGCTGCGCGTTCGAGCCGTGGACCGACGCCGGCCTCGGCTGCGGCGCGGTACCACGACAGGGGCGATCCGTGGCCGAACGGGAACCGCGACAGTGCCTCGTAGCCGACGGTCGAACCGGTGACCGTGTCGCAGATGGGCTGAAAAAAGATGTCGGGACCGCCGGATTCGATGAGCGCATCGATTCTCTGCCTGGCCTGTTCGCGGGCGTCCGCTGCGGACAGTCCCGTCTCCGGAAACTTTCCCGAGGTCCGTGCTTTGAAGCGATACATCTCGATGTCGGCGAGAGCGATCAACCGTCGGACCAGGACATGTAGGCCGGTGTCGGCGGGTGGCGTCTCCACGGCCGAGCCCACACTGGTGGTGAACGGCGGGCCGTCGAACGATTCCTCCAGCGAAGCGCGAATCCTGTTGTCCGATTCGGCGATCGACTCTCTGGTTCCGACGCTGACGACCACGAACTCGTCGCCGCCGAGTCGTGCGACCGCGGACTTGTCCCCCACCGCAGAGGACAGGCGACGGGCGACCTCGACGAGCACTGCGTCACCGGAGGGATGGCCGAACCTGTCGTTGATGTGCTTGAACCGATCGATGTCGAGGACGGTCACCCCGACCGCTTGCTGTGCGCGATCCTCTGCTGGGGACAGGCGCAACGAGTCGACGGTATCGAGTAGCCCACGTCGGTTCCACAGGCCGGTCAACGGATCTCGCAATGCCCTCGCCGCGCTCGTTCGCAGCTGACCGATGTACGACTTGATCATGAAGGGGGCGGCGTAGAGGGATCCGATGGTGACCATCCGAGAAGTGGTGGACCATGGATCGGCGCCCTCCGAGACAGCCAGAGCGGCGAGGCCCGCGAGGGTCAGTGCGCCGATTGCCAAGTGAATCAACATGACACGGTGCGAGCTCGCGACGACGATGAACGCTGCGACGATCGAGAACATCGCGCAGCCCGGCATCGCATCGAAGTGCGTTTGGAAGGCGAACAGAACGGTCACGATACCGACGTCGGCGTAGAGGATGTAGACGATCGCCATTCTCGGGGACGCCCACGGCCGGAGGTACCAGGCAATCGCCACCGGCACCGTGGTGACGGACGCCAGGAGCACGGCGATCGACATGGGGTCGGAGAACTGACCGGCTGGGACCATCAGGGCCCCGGCGAGGCCGAACGTGAGCGTCATTCCGCTGATGAACAGCCGCACCCAGCGTTCCTCCGCGGTGGGTGCGAAGTCTCCCGGTTCGGAAATGGTGACGCCCTCCGTAGAACCAGCCACTAACCTGCGTGAACGCTAGCACCCACAACGGGCGCCGTAGTGGGGATGCAGCCGTTCAGACCATGTCGTGCTTGGTGAGCCAGCGCAACGTCGGCCAGCCGAGAAACACCGGTAACCAGCAGGTCAGTACGCGATAGAGCAGCACGGACGGGACTGCGATGGAGGCGGGGAGACCGAACGCGGCAAGCCCGCCGATGAGGGCTGCTTCCACGGCCCCCACACCGCCCGGCGTCGGGGCGGCCGAGGCCAATGTGCCACCGATCATCGTCACCACTGTCACCGTGACGAACGTCGTTCCGCCGCCGAACGCCTCGACACTCGCCCACAGGGCGAGCGCAGCACCCAAAGTGGTTGCGGCACAACCCAGAATGATGATCGAGAACCGTTTCGGGTCGCGGGCGAGTTCGCCGAGCTCGGTGAGCACTTCGGCAACCTGGGGCCGGACGGCCACTTTCAGCCACAGTCGCAGCTTGGGCACGAACATGAAGGTCCCGACGACTCCGAATGCGACGCCGGCGATGAGGTACAGCACGGTGTTGCCCGGCACCATGTTGGACAGCCCCGACGACGTTCCGGCGACGACGCTGAAGAAGATCAACAGGCTGACATGGGTGATCACCTGAACCGACTGTTGCAGTGCCACAGCGGCCGTCGCGCGGACGGTACCCAATCCACCCTTTTGCAGAAAGCGAACGCTCAGGGCCAGGCCACCGACGCCCGCAGGTGTCGTGGTCGCGGCAAAAGTATTCGCTACCTGCATGATCGTCAGATTCCTGAAGCTGACCTTGCCGAATGCGCAGGCCCACAATGCGGCACCCGCACCGATGTAGGTCAGTGCGGAAACGGCCAGACCGAGAAGTGCCCACCACCAGTCGACCGAGCCCAATTCGACGACGAACGCGGGAACTGCACTGATGAACGGGTATGCGACGTAGACCAATCCGATCAGCAACACGAGCGAGATGATCTGGTTGCGGCTGAATCGAGTGACCTGCTCGGCCTCGATCCTCGCGGCACCGGTTTGATCGAGCACTTCGAGCCGGACGGACTTCATCGTCTTTCCTGCATCGGCAACCGACTGGCGGACCCGAAGGGGGATGGCGGACTTGGTCAATCGACCGGACGCCGCGATCACGACGTCGATTCCCAGTACCTCGACGGCCGTGGCCACGGCGCGATGGGAGCCGAAAAGGTCTGCGGTGGTGAGTAAGAGCTGTGCGACGTCGGATTGCATCTGGGCGTCCGACGCGCCGAGTTCTGCGTGCCCGAACCCGCAGAACAGTGCCGCGCCGTTGTGGAGCCGCAGTTCACCCCGATGCAGGTCACCGTGCGAGATCTGGTTCTCGTGCAACGTGTTCAGAGCCGACCAGAGAGCTCTGAGCGCGGCATCGTCGAGCTCGGCCTCGATGGGATCGCCGATGGGCTGGCTGTGCGCGTACAACGTCCAGCCGCGGTCGAGTGCTGCTACCGCCAACGGGTCGCTGCCTGCGGCGTTCATACTCTTGATGGCCAGGCCCATCAACGCGCGATGCTCGACGGCGCGGCGCATGGACGCATGCAACGGCGCTGTCTCGCTGCCGCGCCGGGTGATCCATCGCCAGAACTGGCGCAGCGCACCACCACTGCGCTGGTTCTGTCCGTAGAGTTCGACCACCACATCGGCGTCCGGGGTGTGTGCGTTCAACACCAACGGGCCCGGGCCCGCAGGGCGCACGACGGTGAAGCTGCGGACGTCGACGCCCCGGCTGCGGAACAGGCGCACGGCCGCGTCGAGTGGAACCTCCAGTGCCGGAGTGCCGACCAGCAGCACGATGATCGCACCGACGAGCCAACCGACGGCCAGCCCGAGCAGCGAACGGGCCGGGACCACCGTGGACACGACCAGGTGTATCGGTACGAAGGCGAGCAGCAGTGCCCACCATGCTCGACGCCACCGCGCGGGCAGGCCCGGTCCCGACACCGTGAGTGCCGCGGCGAGCATGGCGATCCAGCGCGAATCGTCGAGGAATTGCGACAGGAACGTGTCGAGTCGCTCGGGCACGTCCAGGTCCCACGTCGGAGTCGAGATTCCGGTACCGGTGATGGACAGAGCCAGCGCGGCGATCAGAGCTGCGGCCGCGTACCCGGCCAACAGTTTCCATTTACGTCCGGCGATCAGCCCGATCAACACTCCGAACGGGAGGGCGAGGATCGCGACGCCGTAGACGATGTAGACGGCGTTGGACTGATCGGGGCTGAGCACGCCGACGATGTTGGACACCGATTGTTCGAGTGCGTCCCACTGATTTCGGGTGATGAGCGAGCCGGCGATGACCAAGCTCAAGAACACCGAGGCGGCAACGACCCGAATGATGTCACTGGTTCTTCTCACCAGCGGCTGCAGCAGGTTTCCCGCTACGGGAACGTCCCGCCCATCCACGCGCATGGGCTCAACTTACCGTGCGGTACGCCGACGGAGTTCGTTGCGCACGGCGGGCCATTCGGATTCGATGATCGAGAACACGACGGTGTCGCGCAGTGAACCGTCGGCCATGCGTTGGTGATTGCGCAGAATGCCGTCCTGCTTGGCTCCGAGTTTCGCGATGGCCGTCCGCGATTGGAGGTTCATCCAGTGGGTGCGGAATTCCACCGCGATACAACCGAGTTCCTCGAAAGCGTGCGTCAGCAACAGCAGTTTGCTCGACGCGTTGGTACCGGTTCCGTGGGCGGAGCGTGCATTCCAGGTGTACCCGATCTCGACGCGGCGGTTGTTCGCGTCGACGTTGCAGAAGGTCGTCGCGCCGAGGATCTGCCCGGTGTCGTTGCGCCGCAATGTGAATGGAAGCATGGTACCCGCGTCGAGCAGTCCGAGCCGGCGATCGATCTCTGCGGCCATGTCTTCCGGTTTCGGAACGCTCGTGTACCAGAGGTTCCAGAGCTCGCCGTCGCGGGCGGCATCGCACAGCCCCTCGAGGTGGTCGCGGCTCAGCGGCTCGAGGGTCACGAGGTCGTCAGTGAGGGTCACCGGTTGCAGAAAGGACATTGGCCGACGATACGTCCCGGCGTGGTGTTCGCAACAGCGAGAAGATCACCGCCGCGGTGACGACGAGAGCTACGACGACGATCGACACGACCTCGGTGTAGGCGTGCGCGTAGGCGTCGGCAAACCCGGGGCGTCCGGCTGCCGCGGCATCGGCGTCGGCTCGGTCGGGTAGCTCGCCGCGGACCAGGACGGTCAACAACCAGGCATATCCGGCCACCATCAGGGCCTCGCTGCCGATGCGAAACAGGTTCAGCACGCCCGCCGCGGTACCGCTGCTGTGCGGCGGCACCGCAGCCAGTGCCTCGCCGTCCACCAAGCCGATCGGGAGTCCGAATCCGAGCCCCAATGCGATCATCGGGACCACGACGGCACCGAGCGGGACACCTGGTTGCAGCGCCAGCATGCCCAGATTGCCGAGTACGAGGCAGCCGAGGCTGACCAGCACGACGCGAGTGGGGGTGATGGCGTCGAACATGCGGCTCAGGCGGGCAACGGTCAGCGGAGCGAGCAGAACGGGGATGGTCATGGCCAGCATGAACACTCCGGCAAGCCCCGGCGTCAGCGACGCGACAGCGCTCAGCGCAGCGGGCAGATACGTGAGCAGCGTGACGAATCCGATGGCCCCGGCCACCGGAACGAGGCACAGGGCCAGGAATCTCCGGTTGCGCAGTAGCGAGAAATCGAGCAGGCGGTGCGCCGTCGATTCGGTTCGCAGAGCCGGCAGAGCGACAGTTCCGATGGCCGCCGCAGCCAGGACGGCCGCCTGGGCGGCGAACACGCCCCGCCACTCGAACGCCGCGACGAGCAACCCGGAGATGGTGGGCCCGAGTGCCAGACCGAGACCGTTCACGGTGCCGAACAGTGCGAACGCGGTTGCTCTGGCCGTGCCGTGGAAGTGAAGCGAGAGAATGGAAGTGGAGCCCACCAGAACTGCTGCGGCTCCGATGCCCGCGAACACCCGCGCGACATCGAGTAGGTACAACGACGGCGCGACGGCGCTGACCGCACTCGCGACGGCCGTCAGCGCCACCCCGATACGGAACGACGTGCGATGACCGATTCGATCCGACACCGCGCCCCAGACGACGGTGAACAGCGCGAACGCAATGTTGAAGCCGTTGACGACCCACTGCAGAGGCGTCGGATCGGTGCCGAGGTCGCCGGCAATGGCCGGAAGGGCGAGTGCAGTACCCGAGATGGACATCGGTACGACGAATTGAGCCGCGAGTACGACCGGTAGCACTGCCTTCATGTGTCCCCCTGAACCGTAGGTACGATGGTTGTCGTACTAGACCAGGTTTCAAGGTACGGCGCAAGTCGTACCTTGTAGGAGGAGCGCATGGCGGACAAGGACGGGCATCCCGAGCCCGAGGAAATGCAACTGGGTGCGGTGATGTCCGCGTTGGCCGATCCGTTGCGTCGCCAGGTGGTCACCGAACTCGTCGGCGACGACGACGGAGCCGAGCGGACGTGTATGTCGTTCGAGCTCGGTGTCACCAAATCGACTCTGACGCACCATTTTCGAGTGCTACGCGAGGCAGGCCTCGTGTTCCAGGTCGATCGCGGAAACAGTCGCAAAGTGACGCTGCGTCGCCACGAGCTCGAAGAGCGATTCCCCGGTCTGCTCGATCTGATCGCCAACGAAAACCGGTAGCCCCGCACCCTCTTCGCGTCCTACGGTGGGCGGCATGCACTTCGCGATGATCGGCACGACGGCACCGAGTCACATCTACCCCTCGCTTGCCGTCGTCGCCGAATTGGTCCGACGCGGGCATCGTGTCACCTATGCCGTCGGTGAGTCGTTGCGGCACTTGGTGGAACCGGCTGGAGTCGAGGTGGTGGCGTTCCCCTCGATACTTCCCGACGGTGAGGGCTCCTGGCCGGACGACCCGGCGTCGGCGATGCAGGTGTTCCTCGACGAAGCGATCGCGTCCTTTCCCGTGCTCACCGCGTTCTACGACGACGATCAGCCGGATGTGATCCTCTACGACATCGGCGGCCTGACCGCCCCGATCCTCGGCGTCCGGTACGGCGTGACGGCCGTGCAGCTCTCCCCTACATATGTCGCCTGGGACGGCTACGTCGAGGATCTCGGTGACGGGATGACCTCTATCCGCGAGTCGACAACCGGCGTTGCGTATCGCGATACCTATGCGACCTGGTTGCGAGAGAACGACATCGACGCCGACCCGTGGGACTGGATCACGTACCCGGAGCACTGCCTGTCGTTGATCCCGAAAGTGATGCAGCCGAACGCCGATCGAGTCCCCAGCTCGGTGCAGTTCGTCGGCCCGTGTCTCGATCCGGCGCGACTGCACGACCGATCGTGGTCCGCGCCCGAGGGGCCCGTTCTCTACGTATCGTTCGGCACCGGGTACAACGAACGCCCCGACTTCTACCGGCTGTGCATCGAGACGTTCGCGAACACGGACTGGCACGTGGTGATCTCCATCGGCCGACGCGTCGACCCCACCGTACTTGGGGATCTGCCCACGAATGTTGAAGTCCACAAACATGTTCCGCAGCTCGCGGTGCTCGACGCCGCCACCGTGTTCGTCACCCACGCCGGAATGGGTGGGTGCACCGAAGCCCTGTGGTTCGGCGTACCGACAGTTGCCCTACCGCAGGCGGTCGACCAATTCGGCAACGCGGCGATGCTCACCGAACTCGGCGTGGGAGTGCACGTCGACTTCGACGGGATGACGGCGACAGGACTGCGCGACGCCGTCGAACAAGCCCGGGGACTCGCGCCGCGCGCACGTGAGATCAGTGCAGAGGTGCGCGCGCACGGCGGCGTCGACCAGGCCGCGAATGCGATCGAAGCATTCGGTGTCGATGCCGGCGGCGCGGCTACGTAGCCAGCGTCGCCAATTCCTCGAACGTCTCGGCGTACGTGTCGCGGACCTGATCCCAGGAAGCAGTCATGTCCACACTCTCCGGACCGGCGATCGGTACCGCGTATCCGTACTGCGAGCGCGGCACCGGGCTACCGGGCAGAACGAGTACCTGCGTGAACGCTGCAGAATCGGGATTGAACGTCAGAGTGTGCGAGGCGACGTTGCGGCCCCAATCCTCCGACGGCCACGACAGGAAGATCACGTGCCGAGGACTCTCGGCGGGGTCGGTGTACGAGACGTAGCTTCCGTAATGGTCTTCTCCCGGAGACATGATCTTGTACGCGCCGTTGTCGGTGTAGATCAACAACGCCTCGGCGAACGGCTTCTGATCGAACAGTGCGGTGTACCTCAGCGCCTGAACGAACACGGGCCGGCCCAACGGAATCGAGATTGCATCCTGCTGTGTAGTCACGAGAATCAAAGGTACCGACTCAGTCCTCCAGAACGCTGACGCTCACGCCGTAGGGCAAGAAACGAACCCGTCGACGCGGGTCGGTGTTGTCCTTGTGTGCCCGCAACGCATCGAGTTCGGTGGCGTAGAGCTGATCGACCTGCGCCGAGCCGGCATCGTCGACGCTGTAGATCGCCCAGACGCCGTCACCCTTCTGGCCTGTGGTTTCCGGCTCGGGCGGGGCCTTGGGTGCTCCCGTGTTGGCGAACAGCGAGCCGACCACCTCGCGCAGGCCCTCGGTTGCTTCACGCGCGAACTTGTCGAAGTCGTCGGATCCGAATCCGAAGGGTCCCTGGTTGGCCATGGCGCTACCTCCTGAGTGAAACTCCAGTATGCGCGTTTTCTCCGAATGGGCGAGCAGCTACTGCTGCAGTCGGGCCCCGATGGTGTTGTGCAGAGCCCGCAGTGAGTTCTGGCCGAGCGAGACCGTCTGAGATTCGATGTGCCGCAACAGGTGGGTGTCGTTGAGAACCTTCTCGCTCGACTGGATCAGCACCGTGCCGGCACCGGTGAAATCGAACTGACGCTCTTCGCCGCTGTTGGCCCCCAGAAATCCGCGCGCGGCACCGAGGAAGTTCTGCATCCAGGCGGCATCGAAGTGATGCGACGGCGACGGGCAATCCGCCCAACCGACAAGCGCTTCCGGGTCGATGCGTAGTGGCGGCTCGGCGAACATGACCGTGCCGTTGGACGAGGCCAAGAACTTGCCGGTACCGAGCAGGGTCAGGAAGCCGGGCACGATGGACTGCTTGAGGTCCAGAGTCGGCTCGAAGGCCAGCAGATTCGCGGCTCGGATCGTCAGGTTGCCGTCGTCGAGGTCGTAGCTGTTGATGTTGAACCCGCGATCCCCGAGGATCAGCTTGCCTTGCCCCTGCGCCAGCACCCAGTCGTTCGAGTACAGCGGCGACGAGAACCGCGCCGCCACGATGGCGGGCATGGACGTCTGCCCGAGCGGTTCGAAGCGAACATTGCCGTAGTACGCGATCATCGCGCCCTTCGACGTGAACCACGGCTGGCCTGCGAGTTCGACGCAGAACGCGTAATCGTTGCCGGGCACGTTGTCGTTGACCGGCAGGGTGTACGGGGTGTGAATCTCCAAACTCATTGCCGCTCCCTAGAACTTCTGCTCGGACGCCTGCACCCACACGGTGCCCATGCCGGTCATCTTCAACTGAATCGCCTCGCCGCTGCCCTTGCCGACGGCGTCACGCCAACCGACGTTGGCGGAGATGTCGACGTTGATGTTGCCGATGTGGCATACGTACGCCTGCGGATCGACCACGACCATGGGGTTGTTGGGCCCGACCTGCAGCGGAGTCGCGCCGCCGTGCGACAGGACCGCGACGCTGCCCTGCCCGGTGAGTTGCGTCGTGAACAGACCCTGCCCGGTCATGGCACCGCGCACTGCTCCGCGGACGCCGCCCTGGGAGGTGAGGGCAACGATGGAACTCTGCAGGTAGCCGTCGTGCACCAGGAGTCGGTCGGCCTCCACGGTGAGCATGGACGAGCCGTCGAGGTGAATCACTTCGACGTACAGCCCGGCGTGGCCGTAGAAGACCTCGCCCTGACCCTCGGCGGCCATCATCGCCACGTGCTCGCCTGCCATCATGCGGCCGGCCATCCCCGCGACGCCGCTCATGCCGGGCATGGCACCCGCGCCGCCGCCCATGGAATGCGGGACGAACCGGACGTCGCCGGTGTAGTAGAGCATCGATCCGCGTCGAGCGAGCACGCTCTGATTCGGTGCCAGAACGGATTTGACGACTTTGCTGTTGACGAGTTCGAGTGGCACGTCAGCGCTCCTCGGGTTGGATGTAGACGACGCCCTGGCCGTCGAAGCGGAGTGAGAACGCCTCGCCGCTGCCGCCGCCGATCGCGGAGCGCCACGTGACGTCGGTGACGAAGCTCTGGTTGAGCTGTCCGCGATGGGCGACGAAGGCGTCGGGGTCGACGACGAGCGGATACTGCGGATCGACGGCGAGCGCGATGATCGGCCCACCCTTCGACAGCAGCGCCACCGTCCCGGAGCCGCTGACGACGGTGGTGAACAGTCCCTGCCCCGACGTCGCACCACGAAGGCCGGAGAACTTCACGTCCGTCTTCAATTGACCTGTGAGAGCAAGTAATTGAGACGATTCGACGTGCAGGTTGTCGCCTTGCACCTCGACCAGAGTGATGTCCTGGGCGTCGACCGCGAAGTACACCGTGCCTTTGCCGGACACGTCCATCAGCGACAACGACTCGCCGGTCACCTTCTGTTTGAGCGCGGCGCGAAAACCGCCGCCACCGCCCATGCCTGCGCTCTTGAAGGCGACATCGCCTTCGTAGGCAACCATCGAACCCGACATCGCGCGCAGAGAGTCACCGGTCAGGTCTGCGACCAAGACACGGTGCCCGTTCATCCTCAGCTGAGCCACGGGGGAACTATGCCACCGCTCGCACCCCCGCGGCTACTGCTGGAGAAAATCTAGACGAGTGGCTTCAGAGCCTCGCCCGCCAATTCGACGGCACCGGGCTGGTGTCCGTTGGTGATCAGGTTGATGATGACGCCGTCGATGCCCTGATCGAGGACGCGCTTCTGCACCTGCTCGGCGACATCGTCGGGCGTTCCGCAGAAGTGGCGATCGGTGGCCTTCGCTGCGTCCTCCTCGGAGAGATTCGTCAGATCGAGGCCCTGCTTCAGCACGAACTCCCGCTGCAACTCCTTGGCCTTGTCGCCGTCCTCGTCGATGATGACGAAGGCGAGGAAGCTCGTCTCGAGATCCTTCGGATCGCGGTCGACTTCCTCGCAACGGGCCTGAACGGCCGCCATCTTGCGGGGCAGTTCGTTTGCGTCGCAGATGATGTTGAGGTGATCGGCGAACTGTGCGGCCAAGCCGAAGGTCTTCTTCTCGCCGCCACCGCCGAGCATGATCGGCAGATCATCGCGGATGCGGGGCTCGTTCATCGCGTTCTCGACCTGATACCAGAGGCCGTCGAACGTGGGACGCTGGCCGCGCAGCATGGGTTCGATGATCTGCAGGGCCTCGTCGAGGCGCTCGAATCGGTCGGTGAACGTACCGAATTCGAGTCCGAAGCTCTGGTGCTCGAGTTCGTACCAGCCGGCACCGATACCGAGAATGGCCCGGCCGCCGCTGACGACGTCGAGCGTGGTGACGGTCTTGGCCAGGATCGCCGGGTTGCGATACGTATTCCCGGTGACCAAGGCGGAGAGCTGGATGGTGTCTGTAGCCGTCGCGAGCGCCGACAGGGCGGAGTAGGCCTCGAGCATCGGCTCGTCAGGCTTTCCGATTCCGGGAAGTTGGTAGAAGTGATCCATCACGAACGCAGTGTCGAACCCGGCCGCTTCGGCCTCACGCGCCTGCGCGATGACCTGGGGAAAGAGTTCCGCGACCGAACCGTCGTAGCTGAAGTTGGGCATCTGGTAACCGAGGCGAATAGTCACGGGAGCCACGCTACTCGGATATCGGCCCACAGCACGTGGGAGAGCGCGATAATTCGTCCATGACCACCATCGATCTGGCCCGAGCGCCGTTCTCCGGATTTGCCGTCGACGACCTGCCGGCAGCTCGCGCGTTCTACGCGGACACCCTCGGTCTCGAGGTGACCGAGAACGAGATGGGGATGCTCGAACTCCACCTCGGAGCGGCGACGGTACTGATCTATCCTCGTCCCGGTCACGTGCCGGCGCAGTACACCATCCTCAACTTCCCGGTGGCTGACATCGAGGTCGCAGTGGATGCTTTGATCGCCAAAGGAGTGGTGTTCCAACAGTATCCGGACATGGGCACCGACGAGAAGGGGATCTTCCGGCACGGCGGACCGCTCATCGCCTGGTTCACCGATCCGGCGGGCAACGTGTTGTCGGTGCTGCAGGACTGAACTCGACCGCTCAGGCAGCCGGGGTCCCTTCCGCCAAAGCTGTTGTCGCGGAACGTCGTACGCCCCGGGGATCGACCCACTCGACGACGGCGACATCACCGGGGTGACGTCCGATGAGGGCCTGGGCCAGATCCGACGACGAACCGACACCGGCACCGTCGAAGGCGACGATCACATCGTCGCCGGACAGTCCGATTGCCGAGGCCGGAGAATCGGTAGCCACCGTCACCACCTCGGCACCCATCGCCGGCTTGTTGTCGAACACGGACACATCTCGCACCGACACCCCGAAGTACGGGGTCGGGCCCACATGAACCGTCCCGCCGGACTGCCCCGCGACGACCTGATCGAGTACGGCAGCAGCCTCCGTGATCGGAACCGCATACGCCTCGGGTGCCTGCGGGGGCCTGCTCTCGGAGCCGGTGCGCGCCTCGTCCGAAAGCCCCGCTGTATTGACGCCCACCACACGACCCCAGGCATCGAACAGTGGGCCACCCGAATCACCCGCTCGCACATCGGCATCGACTCGAATCATCCGATCCAGAGTGTTCCGCGAACCGTCCACCGAACTACGGGTACGCACCTGCTGATCCAGAGCCGTCACCGCACCCGGGGCGGGCACCAGAACACCTGCGCCAGCAGCATTCCCGACGGCAGTGACCGCATCCCCCACCTCGGGAGGTGAGTCCGGAGCGAACTCGACCACCGGCAGGTCGGCCGCGGAAATCAACTGCATGACCGCCAGGTCACGAGATTTGTCGTAACCGAGCACGGTGGCGTCGTAGATCAGTCCGTTGCCCATGTGCACGGCGCTGATCTCGGTCGCGTTTTCGACGACGTGGAAGTTGGTGAGCACCAGGCCGTCCGGGGCAACGACGAAGCCGGTACCTGCGACGCCGGAGTAGCCGGCGGTGGCGGAGATCGTGACGACGGTGGGGTTCACTCGCGCCGAGAGGTCCTCGAGAGTGAGCGGGGGCGGCTCGACGACGGGGATGGACGTGACCTCGGGGGCCTGCAGCTGGACGTCGGTGCCTACAATTCCGGGACTCAGCACTCCGGGACTCAGCGGCGTGGCGAGGAACCAGACACCGGCGGCGACCAGCGTCAGTACCCACGCTCGCCCACCCGACTGCATGAAAATCGATTATGGTCCGATGCCGAGCACCGTGCCAGTCAGTCTGCGATCACGGCTCGGGGAACGTCGGCGCGCAGTGTGAAGTCGGTGACGAATTCGCCGTCCTCGGGGCCGTATCGATTCTTGATGTCGTAGCTCTCGACGTCGAACGCGTCGAGTGACGGCGAATGGGTGGTGACGGCCATCGAGCCACCGTCGACGTCGAACTGGAGCAGGCGTTGGAAGCCGGTGCTGCGTTCGCCGTCGACCTCGAAGTACTGGTAGTCGGCCAGCAGTTGCACGACGGTGCGGTCGGTCTCTCCCACGTGCTCGTCGACGACCGCGACCTGGCCGTCGACGTGCCCGGACAGGACGAGGAAGACGGTCTCGTGTGGAACGACCAGTCGATTCCAGATCTGTTGGCCGGAGCTGGACCCGATGTCGCCGAACCCCATCAGTTTCTTCTCGCCGAGTTCGTCGAGGTAGTAGTGCGTGCCGATGACGACATTGCGGTCGGGGTTCTCGTCGAGAACTCGTTCGGCCCACTGCATGACCTTCTCCGGCGGGTTGTAGCCGATGTACAGCATCAAGAATTTGGCACCCGCGATGTCGACCAGGTCGTAGTGCGCCGAATTGTCCTCGTCGGTGAACGAACCGCCCCAATAGGGTTGATCCCGATAACGCTGAGGGCCGAAGTACTCGTTGTAGAGCGCGTGGTTCTTCTCGTGCTCCCCGGGGACCAATTTGCCCGCAACGTTCCAGATGTTGTCGTGGTTACCGGGCAGAACGCCGTGGGCGATGCCCGCATCCTCGAGGATCTGCATCGATTCGCTGGCGGCCTCGAACTCCGTGCGCGCCTGAGTATCCGGACGCCCCGGGCTGATCCAGCTCTGAATCAGGTCGCCGGTGTGCATGCTGTAGTCGATCTTCAGCTCGTCGGCGTTGTCGGCGGTCCACTGCGTCATCTCCGAGTACACGCCGGGATCGTCACGGGCGATGTACTGCGTGTCGGTGATGTGCTGGAGCGCGAAATCGTACGTGCTCGGATCGGCGAAGCTGCTGTCGGGGCGCGCGTTGGTTTCGGCGAAAGAACGATCTGCACGCGGGTTGTCGATGACCAGTACTTCGACAGTGCCTCTGTCGGTGGAGATCTCGGCACTCAATTCCACCGAACCGCCGGGCGCAACCGGGTCGGCCGTGGCAATGGCCGGGCCCCACGTGTTGCCCGACTGGTCCCATACATGCAACGCCAGATCGTTGGTGTTCACCGATCTGCCGGACCACGTCAGCGTCGCCGTGTCCGTACCCGGCGCGAACGTCGCGGTGTAGCGGAGATAGGGATATTCGTCCCACCCCGAGGTTCGCATCTCCGTCGTCGACGACTCGACACCGACCTCGTGAGTCGGCGGATCCGGCGCGTCTGCGACACCCGCGACCATGGACGTGGTGATCGCCGCGGGCACCGTCGTCAAACCGATCCCCGGTACCGCAGCCGCCTGGCGAGGCGTCGGCTGGTCGCGGCGCTCGGCAGCCGCATCGGCACCGGTGAGGGCGAGCAGCACACACGTCAGCGCCAGGGAGCCGAATGCCGATGGGCGCTTCATGCCATCGAGGTTACCGATACCAGCGCCGGAGCCGCGGAAACCGCAGGGCTGCCCGGCTACAGTCGGCTCATGTCCGCGCAGCATCGCCCTCGGGTTCTGATCGGTATCTCCGGCTGGACGTACGCGCCGTGGCGAGGGGATTTCTACCCGAGCGGTCTCGCGCATCGCAAGGAACTCGGGTACGCGTCCGAGCACCTGACGTCGATCGAGATCAACGGCACGTTCTACGCGATGCAGAAGCCGTCGAGCTTCACCAAGTGGCACGACGAGACTCCCGACGACTTCGTGTTCTCCATCAAGGGTGGGCGGTACGTCACGCACATCAAGCGGCTCGTCGGTGTCGAGTCGGCATTGGCGAATTTCTTCGCCACCGGGGTCCTCACCCTCGGTGACAAGCTGGGGCCCTTCTTGTGGCAACTCCCACCGAATCTCGAGTTCGACGCGCAGAAGATGACGGACTTCTGCGCCCTGTTGCCCAGAACTGTCTCTGCCGCAGTAACTCTGGCGGAGTCGCGGGACGACAAATTGTCCGAGGACCGAGTGCTGTTGCCGGCTGCGACGTCTCGGACACTGCGGCACTGTATCGAGGCCAGACATGCAAGCTTCGCCTCCGACGAGGCAGTGGAACTGTTGCGTGAGAACGACATTGCGATCGTGGTTGCCGACACCGCCGGAAAGTACCCGTACATCGACACCCCCACAGCGGATTTCATGTATGCCCGACTGCACGGAGACGAAGAGTTGTACGCCAGCGGCTACACCGACGACGCTCTCGATCGATGGGCCACCAAGATCTCCGAGTGGACGTCGGCGGGCCGGGACGTCTTCGTGTACTTCGACAACGACATCAAGGGCTACGCACCCTTCGACGCCATGAAACTCATCGAGCGCGTCGGTAGCTGAGTATTCGTCTCTCTAGGATCGAATCTAGAGAAGTCGATACTCGTGTAGCTACTGACTCGATGCAGGTAGAGCCTCTGCGACACGTGAAAGGCTTCGCGCCGCCGCGAGAATCGTGTCCACCTTGTCCGTCAAGGCGTCGCCCTCGAATGTCTCCACGCGGCCACCGACGCTGATCGACGCGACGACCACCCCGTCGCGTCCGAGAATCGGTGCGCCCACCGCCGCGACGCCGGCCAGGTAGTCGGAGTTGCTCAGCGCGTATCCCTGCGTTCGGATCCGGTCGAGATGATCCATCAATTGGTCTGGTGACGTCAGTGTTCGGCTCGTGTATGCAGCAAGCTCTCCGCCGAGCCAGCGGTCGCGAATGCGAGCGGAGAATGCGAGCATCGCCATCGGCCCGGCCGTGGCGTGATACGGAAGAACGGATCCAATCGAAATACCCGCTACCACAAGGGGATTGCTGCCCTCGTGGCGGTCGATGCACACCGCGCCCTCGTCAGCGGGAACCATCAGATAGGCGGTGTCGCCGAACTTTTCGGCGATCTCGGACAGGTACGGCTGGGCGGCACCGCGGATGTCGAGCTGTGTCAACGCGGACGATCCGATCTCGAACACCGGCATGGCGATCCGGTACGAACCCTCCGCTGTTCTGTCCACCCAGCCGGCATGGATCAACGTCGTCATCAGACGATGCACGGTCGTCTTGTTCATTCGACTCGCCGTCGTCAGGTCGTTGAGCGTCCACACGGGATGCGTCGTGTCGAAATGGTCGAGCAGAGCGCATGCCTTCACGACGGCACCGACGATGTCGCGGCCGGCCTGGGCGTCGGACTCGGTGGGAACTGCCACGAGTTGTTCCTTCCGGTCGGGTGGAGCGTCGTCGCCATCCTACGAACCGACGCGCGATGCGCTATCGATCCACGGGTATTGACTTGTGATCCGAGCCACTCTAAATTCGGAAGGCGTTCCGCAATACGAAACGGAGAGTGCTCGTGACGATGACTTTGAGAGGCCTGACCGAACAAGGCCTGGTGTATGCGCCCGGCGTCTGGGACGGGTTGACGGCCAAGCTGGCCGAGCAGGCGGGCTTCTCGGCGCTGTGCGCGTCCGGCTTCGCCGTATCGGCTGCACTCGGACTGCCCGACGCCGAGCTCTACACCATGACCGAGAACCTGCAGGCCGTCCGGACCATTCGCGAGGCATCGTCTCTGCCCCTCGTCGCGGACATCGACACGGGCTACGGAAACGCCGTCAACGCCGCGCGCACCGCGACGCGGTTCGCCGAGGCCGGCGTCCAGGGTGTGTTCATGGAGGACCAGCTGTCGCCGAAGAAATGCCCGATCTGCGTCGGCGAGCCGGTGGACTTGATCTCCGTCGAGGAGGCGTCGGGCAAGGTTCGGGCGGTGCGTGATTCCATGCCGGACGACGTTCTGCTCATCGCACGCACCGACGCACGTGGCGACGAGGCGATCATGCGCGCACAGGCCTACGTCGACGCCGGAGCCGACATGATCATGCCGGTGACGAAGACGTTCGAGACCGTCGAGCAGTGGGAGAACTGTCACCGAGCGGTCGGGGTTCCGCTGATGGCCACGCTCACCGCGTCGACCTGGACCGAACGGGAGTTCACTCCGGAGGTTCTGGCACAGATCGGAGTGCGGCTGGCCCTGCTGCCCACTCAGGTGCTGATGGCCGCAACCGGTGCCGCACGCGAGACCCTGCGTCGCCTGGCCGCAGGCGAAGCTCCCGCCGACGTCAGTGCCGACGCGCTGCAGCACCACGAGTTCGTGGACCTCATCGGTTTTCCCGAAGTCGAAGCGCAGCAGCGTAAGTACCTTCCTGCGGAGGCGAACCGATGACATCGGCCGCGTTCACGATGGTCGAGAAGATCCTCGGTAGGACCTGTGGCGGTGACCCAGTGCGTGCCGGTGAGAACCATGCGGTACGACCGGCGCGGATGATCGCGTACGACTTTCCCGGGTACACCGATGTGATGTTCCGGCAGATGCGCGACGACTTCGGTATCACCTCACTCGAGGACCCGTCTCGGTACGTCGTCTTCATCGATCACATGTTGACCAAGCGCAACGACCGGGAACAAGAAGTACACCAGGTCACCCGAGACTGGTGCGAGTACTACGGAATCGAGTTGCACGAGGGCCGCGGCATCGGACACCAACTTACCGCCGAACTCGGCCTGGCCATCCCCGGTGACTTCCTCGTCCACTTCGACGGCCACATCAGCGGAATCGGGGCGTTCGGTGCGCTGGGCTGGGGTATCCGCCGCGATCTGATCGAGGCATGGGTGACCGGCCAACTCTACGTGGACATTCCAGCGACCACGCGGTTCGACCTGTACGGAGAATTCGCGCCGGGAGTGGACAGCCGCGATCTGGTGCACACCATCATCGACCTCGTCGGGGCAGACGGGTGCGCACACCAGGTGATGGAATTCGGTGGCCCCGGTGCCCGGTCGATGAAGATCGATCACCGGCAAGGATTGTGCGGCATGGCGATGTTCACCGGAGCCGTGTCCGCGATATTCGAACCGGACGAGACCTCACTCGACTACGCCAACGATGTTGCGCGACAGTCGTTCACACCGGTCTACCCAGACTCCGATGCGACCTACGCAGCTCGGCACACCATCGACCTCGCCCAGATCGTGCCGCAGGTCGTGCAGCCCGGCTCGGCGCGTGCAGCCAACACCCACACAGCAGCCGAACTCGCCGGCACTCCGATCACCAAGGCGTTCATCGGATCCTGTGCCAGTGGACGAATCGAGGATCTGCGGGCCGCGGCACTCGTGCTCGACGGACGCACCGTGGCTCCCGGTGTGGAGCTCAATGTCGTGCCCACGTCGCAGAAGGTGCACGATCAGGCCGAGCGAGAGGGGCTGCTCGACGTATTGCGCGCGGCGGGTGCGCACATTGCAGTGTCGAGCTGCGACTTCTGTTTCGGCTATCAGAAGCCGTTGGCGGCGGGCGAGAATTGCATATCGACCGGCGTGCTCAACATCTCCGGCCGGATGGGTAGCTCCGACGCCAACATCTACATGGGTTCTCCGTATACCGTCGCCGCCAGCGCGTTGGCCGGTACGATCCAGCAGGTGGGCTCGTGAGCGCCTACCCACCCCCGCCCGACATCATCTCCGGCCGAGTTGCCTGGGTCTTCGGCGACGACTTCGACATCGATCTCGTTGTCGGCGTTGCGAATATCAAGTCGTACGATCCCGAGCATCTGAGGTCGGTCTGCATGACCGCATACGATCCGGGTTTCGTCGATCGCGTTCGGCCGGGCGACATCATCGTCGGCGGCCGGAACTTCGGCTACGGCCACCCGCACTATCCGCCGATGGTGGCTCTGCGCAACGCCGGTATCCAGGCCATCGTGGCCGAGTCGTTCTCGCCGGGATTCTGGCGCGGAGAGACATTCAACGGAGTACCCCTCATCACCATTCCGGATGTCTCCGGCGCGGTCGTCACCGGTGATGCCGTCGAACTCGATTGGCGACGAGCAGCATTGACCACTGCCGATGGGCGATCCCTGGTAGGTAGTGCGCCCAGCCCTCGTACTGTCGCAGTCATCGAGGCCGGCGGATCGTACGAACTACTTCTGGCCGAACACCGAAGCAAGCAACCACTCACAGGACAGGGAACAGCGCGATGACGAACGTCGACCAGCCTTCTGCGGTCACCAGCGCACCGAAAGCCGACACCACCACCGCGCGCCGTGCCGCGCTCGCCGGTGGCGTCGGCACGCTCATCGAGTACTACGACTTCGCCGTCTACGGATTTCTCGCCGTAGTCATTGCGCCACTGTTCTTTCCGTCCACGAGCCCCGGCGTATCCATACTCGCGACCCTGGCAGTATTCGGCGTCGCATACGTTGCACGTCCGCTCGGTGGAATCTTCTTCGGACGCCTCGGCGACAGAAAGGGTCGTCGGCAGGCTCTGGTTGTGACAGTGGTCTGTATGGGTATCGCGTGTGGAGTCCTGGGAATGCTGCCCACACACTCGAGTGTGGGCGTGCTGGCACCGATTCTGCTCGTCATCATCCGACTCGCCCAAGGATTCTCTGCAGGAGGTGAAATCGGCGGTGCAGCAACCTATATCGCAGAGTCTGCACCGCCGAACCGTCGCGGCTTCTTCGGGTCGTTCACGCCGGTCGGTTCCACCCTCGGATTCGCGGTCGCCGCAGCCGTTGTCGGTGTGGTCGCCCTCGTCACCACCGACGACCAGATGTCGTCGTGGGGCTGGCGCATTCCGTTTCTGCTTGCACTTCCCCTCGCTCTGGTCTGTCTGCGAGTGCGGCTGAAGCTCGAAGACAGCCCCGAGTTCGAGGAAATGGCAGCCAAGAACGAGGTTGCGAAAAGCCCGCTCAGCGATGTCGTGAAGAAGCAGCCGTGGTCGGTGCTACGTGTCGTCGGAATTGCGATCGCGATGAACGGATCCGGTTACATCGGTCTGACGTACTTCAGCGTGTACCTGATCAACGACCTCGGATTCTCCAAGGACTCGGTCTACTGGACATCGGCGATCGCAATTGCGTTGGCCTGTGCGACCTTCCCGCTCAGCGGCATGCTCACCGACAGATTCGGTCGCAAACCGGTACTGCTCAGCGGCTACGTTGCG
>NZ_NOZE01000037.1:0-611 GCF_002259025.1 Rhodococcus sp. 05-2255-1e
CGTTCGGTGGCGATGGAGACCACCAGCGGGATCGCGAGTCCGAGTGCGTGCGGGCAGGCGATGACCAACACGGTGATGGTGCGGATGACGGCGTCGTCGGGCATCCCGAATAGCGTCCACACCAACGCGGTGATGATCGCAGATCCGAGAGCGAACCAGAACAGCCAGCCGGCGGCGGTGTCGGCGATGCGCTGAGCGCGCGAGGTCGAGTTCTGGGCGTCGGCGACCAGGCGGCCGATGCCGGCGAGGGCGGTGTCCTCCCCTACTGCGGTGACCTTGATGCGGAGACCGGAGTCGGTGGCGACAGTGCCGGCGACGACTTGGTCGCCGTCGCTGCGGCGGACGGTGCGTGATTCGCCGGTGATCATCGATTCGTCCATGCTCGCCGATCCGGAGACGATGGTGCCGTCGGCCGGTACGCGGCCACCGGGGCGCACGACGACGACATCACCGAGCTGCAGCTCGGACGGGGGCACCGGCACCACATCGTCGCCGTCGACGCGTTCGGCGGTGTCCGGAAGCAGCGCCGCCAACGAGTCCAGAGCGGAGGTGGTCTGCGCGAGGGATCGCATTTCGATCCAGTGCCCGAGCAGCATGATCACGATCAGCAG
>NZ_NOZE01000020.1:0-603 GCF_002259025.1 Rhodococcus sp. 05-2255-1e
GCTCTCCGACGTCGCGCAGGCCGCGATGATCACCAACCTGCTCACCGAGGACAATCTGCCGTCCTACCACCGTGAGATCGCCGAGAACTTCTCCCAGGACGGTGCCTGGGGAACCTGGGTCGGCCGCTGGACCGCCGAAGAGAACCGCCACGGCATCGTCATGCGCGACTACCTCGTCGTCACCCGAGGCGTCGATCCCGTCGCCCTCGAAGAAGCCCGCATGATCCACATGACCAACGGCTTCGCCTCGCCCGCAGGTTCGCAGACCGGATTGCTCCACTCGGTGGCGTACGTGACGTTCCAGGAACTCGCGACCCGCGTCTCGCACCGCAACACCGGCAAGGTCTGTGACGACCCGATCGCCGACCGCATGCTCCAGCGCATCGCCGCCGACGAGAACCTGCACATGATCTTCTACCGCAACATCACCGGCGCAGCGATGGACATCGCTCCCGACCAGACCCTCGACGCGGTCTCCGACATCGTGACGAACTTCGTCATGCCCGGTGCCGGCATGCCGAACTTCCGCCGCAACGGTGTGTTGATGGCCAAGCACGGCATCTACGACCTGCGTCAGCACCTCGAAGACGTCGTCTGGCCCGT
>NZ_NOZE01000048.1:0-116860 GCF_002259025.1 Rhodococcus sp. 05-2255-1e
TGTCGTCCAACTCCTGATACGTCCACGACCGACCCTCGAACACCACCGCTATGACGTCCGGCCGCACCCTCACCTGCTCGGCGAACAACTCCGGAATCGACACGCCAGCAACGGACTCCGTCACAGCCGACCTGTTACCCAGTACGTCCAGCTGCGTCAGCTCATCCTCACCCAGGATGTCGAACGAAGCCAAAGGACGATCCGGGCCCGCCGCCATCGCAATCAATAGCTGCTGCCACCGAGCCGCCATGCGCTTTACGGTCTCGGCGTTGAAGATGTCGGTGCGGTACTCGACGATTCCGCTGATCCCATCGGGCTGACCGTCCGCAGTGAACCGCTCGCGCAGGCTGAATGCCAGGTCCATTCGAGCGGCTCCGATGTCGACTGACGCCGTCTCCACGTCGAGACCCGGCACCGAGATGTCGGGGACCGGGTCGTTCTGCCAGGCGAACAGGATTTGGATCAACGGATGGTGAGCCTGCGTACGGACCGGATTGAGGCGCTCGACAAGCGCATCGAACGGCACATCTTGGTTCGCGAACGCGTCCAGGCTCCGCTCCCGTACCTCCTCCAACAAATCACCGAAGTTCATCTCGGCTGAAACCCGCGTACGCAACACCAGCGTGTTGACGAAAAACCCGACCATGCCGTCAAACTCGGTTCGCCCCCGCCCCGCCGTCGGCACCCCGAACGCCACATCCGCGCTCCCGCTCAAACGCGCCAACAGCACCGAAAGCGCCGCCGACATCACCATGAACGTCGTCGCATTGCGTTCCCGCGCGATCCGCTGCGCCAATTCATGGAAATCCGCGGGCAGGTCGACGACGACTCGACCCCCATTCGTGTCGGTCTCCGCCGGGTACGACCGGTCCGTGGGAAGCTCCAACCTGCTGGGTAGATCTTTCAGGGCGTGTTCCCAGAATTTCAACTGCCCGGCGAGCACGCTTTGCGAATCCGCTTCGTCACCCAGCAGAGCGTGTTGCCAAAGCGTGTAGTCGGCGTACTGGACGGGAAGTGGCGACCAGGAAGGCGACTCGCCCGCAGCGCGGACTCCGTAGGCGCTCCATAGGTCACGCAGGAGCGGAGGAAGTGACCCCCCGTCGACTGCAATGTGGTGCATGACCACGACCAGACGATGGTCAGTGGCAGACACGACAAACAGCGCCGCGCGGAAAGGAAGGTCTTCGGCTAGGTCGAAAGCATGCTGACCCCGAACACGCGCTGCGTCGGATATTTGAAGTTCCGTCCAGGTGGTGGCGTCAATGATGTCCCAGTCGAAGTCAGTCTCAGCTGCAAGGACACGCTGCTCCGGCACACCAGCCACCGCTGGAAACACTGTCCGCAGACTCTCGTGCCGCTCCACAACATCAGCGATCGCCGCGCGCAGCGCACAGACATCCAAAGAACCGGTAATCTGAATCAGTAGCGGTATGTTGTACGTCGCCGACTGCCCTTCCATCTGGTGGATGAACCACAGCCGACGCTGAGCGAACGACAACGGCAATCGCTTGGGACGAGCTACTGGGACCCATGCCACGCCGCCACCCGGCGATCCACCCACCAACCGTGCGAACCCCGATACCGTTGAGGCTTCCCAGAGCGCCTTCACGCCGATCGATGAATCAAACGACTCCTGCACGGCCGCGATCACTCGCATCGCCGATAGCGAATTTCCGCCGAGGTCGAAGAACGAGTCGTCCACCCCTACCCGCGGTAGGTCCAGCACACGCGCAAAGATTTCAGCCAAAATTCCCTCAACCAAGGTCGACGGATTTCGGTAGGATCCGCCTGCGAACTCTGGATTCGGCAATGCCTGCTTGTCTAACTTGCCGTTGACCGTAAGCGGTAGGTCATCGACGATCATCACCACTGTGGGGACCATGTACTCCGGTAGGTGCGCGGCCACATCACCACGCACCACAGCACCATTTACTTTTGGACCGGTCTCCGCAGGTACGACGTAGCCGATCAGCTGCTTGCCCGAACTCGAAGACCTCACCACGACCGCGGCGCGCTCCACCCCCGCGACACGGGAAAGAGCAGCCTCGACCTCACCCGGTTCAACACGAAAACCACGGATCTTCACCTGGTCGTCCGAGCGGCCCACATACTCCAGCTCGCCCTCGCGGTTCCACCGCACTACGTCACCCGTCCGGTACATCCGCGAGCCCGGCGGGCCGAGCGGAGAAGCAACAAACCGCGACGCCGTCAGCCCCATGCGTTTCAAGTAGCCCAGGCCGACACCATGACCTGCCACATACAACTCTCCGACTACTCCTACCGGCACGCGGCGGAGACCGGTATTCAATACGAAGAAGGCAAGGTCAGCAAGCGGACCGCCCACGGGACTGACATGGCTGTCGAGGTCAGAAGAAACGATCCTCCGGAACGATGCGTGGACGGTGGTCTCTGTGGTGCCGTACATGTTGATCAGGTGCGGCCAGGAATCCAGCTGATCTAGCCAAGGTCGCAACTTCGACGGTTCGAGAGCTTCGCCTGCGAAGACAATCGCTTCTAGACCGCTCAGCCGAGACTCGCCCGGCCGGCGCATGTCGACTGCCTGCAGAGCATAAAATGCTGACGGTGTCTGACTCAGAACGGATACGTTCTGGTCTCGCAGTAGTTGATGAAAGTCGTTGGCGGACTGGGCAATTTCTCCAGGTACGACAACCAGTCGGCCACCGTGTAGCAGCGCGCCCCACATCTCCCATACCGACACATCGAACGCGTAGGAGTGGAAGAGTGACCACACCTGGTTTGAGGACGGCACGAACCCCGGAGCCGTCGAGCTGAACAATCGCGTGACGCTCGCCTGGGTAACGGCAACCCCTTTGGGGACACCGGTGGTACCGGAGGTGTAGATGATGTACGCGACTTGGCCGGCCTCTGGCGCAGGCAGAGCCGTAACCGGCTGCACGGCAATCGCGTCGTCGTCGACATCCACAACTTCGATACCAAAACAGTCTACCCGGCAAGTCAGTTCGGCAGTGGTCACGAGGGCAGCTGGAGCGGCATCGCCCAAGATGAACGCCACCCGCTCATCGGGGTGCTTGATGTCAATGGGTACATAGGTTGCGCCCAGTTTCAACACTGCCAGGATCGCGATTACTGTCTTGTTGGAACGCGGGAGCATGAGAGCAACAACTTCTCCTCCGCGTACCCCACGAACGGCTAGTAGATGTGCCAGTTGCGTGGAGGCCTCGTCAACTTCCCTGTAAGTCCATACCTGATCCTCGAAAACCATGGCGTGCGCTTCCGGCGCTCGATTCGCCTGTGCTGCAAACAGTTCGGCTATGGATATACTGGCGGCAGTCTGAGAGTGCGCAGAACGATTGCCCAGGCGGTCAAGATGAGTGTGTTCGTTTCTGTCTAGTACGTCGATCGAGATGACTGGCTGGTCGATCACGGCGATCATCTCGGCGATGATTCGCCCAAGCCTGACGATCATGGTCTCGACCGATGCAGCGTCGTAGACATCAGAGCGGTACTCGACCACTCCGTCGATTCCCTGCGGCTCGCCGAACTCGGAGTACCGCTCCCGGAGACTGAAGGTCAAGTCCATCCGGGCCTGTCGAGAAATGGTGGGTACCGCCTCTGCCAGCACCCCCGGCAAGTCCAACTCCGTGGAGATCTGGTTCTGCCATCCGAGCATGACCTGGACCAGTGGGTGATGCGATTGTGACCGAGCAGGTTTGACGAGATCCACCAGCGCGTCGAACGGGACATCCTGGTGGGCCAATGCGTCCAAAACCGCGTCCCGTACTTTTTGCAAGAGGCGACGGAACGTCGAACTGGCAGACACATCAACGCGGAGCACTACTGTGTTGGCGAAGAAACCGACCATCTCCGCAAGATCAGCGTCACGTCGGCCCGTAGTTGGAACACCGAAAGCGACATCGGAGGTGCCGCTTAGTTCGGACAACAGCACCGCCAGCGCCGTCGAAATCACCATGAAGCCGGTAGAACGATGCTCCCGGGCCAACTGTCGCACCTGCTCTTGCATCGACACGGGCCATTCGATGGGGATTCGATTGCCTCGATAGTCGGCCACGACCGGATAAGGGCGGTCGGTTGGGAGCTCAAGCCGCCCCTCGTATCCGGCTAGCGTGTTCTTCCAGTAAAGGAGGTGCCGGCTCAGCGCACTGTCGGGGTCGGACTCGTCGCCGAGCGACTCACGCTGACGGAGCGTGTAATCCCGATATCGCAATGGCAACGGCACCCAGGCAGGCACCTCTACGCCCACATGGGCCCTGTACGCCAGCCCGACGTCGCGTACGAGGGGCGTGAGGGACTGGCCGTCTGACGCGATGTGATGCATCAGGAGCACCAATACATGCTGATCGGCCGATAGTCTGAAGAGCTGCGCTCGGAACGGAATCTCAAAGCTGAGGTCGAATTTGTATCCCACTGCCTGTGCGACTGCATCGTTCAACGCGTCTGTCGACCACCCTGACGCTTCGACTACGTCCCAGCCGAAGTCTGCGTCGGCCGAGCCAAGAACACGCTGCTCCGGCACACCCTCATGGGAGGGGAAAACAGTCCGCAAACTTTCGTGTCGACTCACGACATCGCCGATTGCCCTGCCCAGCGAATGAACACTGAGCTCACCAGTCAGGCGTAAGACCAGAGGAATATTGTAAGTTGACGACAATCCCTCCAACTGGTGGATAAACCACAGCCTACGCTGCGCAAAAGACAACGGGATCAATGCTCAACCCTTTCAGCGCCCAGCAAAACACTTCCTTGCGAACCACTCGGGTGACCACCCTCAGCGTTAGATTCAGACCCGAAATATTTCATCAGCAAGCTACAACAAGTCGACGAGCTCGGCCGACATAAATTCGCGCATCCCGATGGCCCCCGAAACCAAACCGAAGTACCGAGATGTAAGTTCGGGCGAATTGGCAATGGCATGCAGCATGCGCAACCGGGACTTCGTCGGTTGAAGCTTCGCCAGGGCGAGAGTACTCATGTACGGCTCCTCTAGAACAGCTCCTGTCGACAGTGCAAAGTGCACCATCGCCTCATCTACTGCGACCGAGTTCCCGACATCCACCCCGGAAATAGAATCGGTGAGCAGGTCGGCTTGAATCAGCGCATTGGTGATGCCGCGGGCGCTGATCGAGTCAAGGTGGTGAGCCGCATCCCCCGTCAATGCCCAGCCCGGACCGTGCGATTTACGGAAATAGTTGCGTTGGTCCCCCGTACCCCACCACCGATCCACTCGGTCGAGTGCCATAATTTGTTCGTATAAATCCGGCGCTGTCGATTCGATCGCGGACAAGTACGCCCTCTGCGGGTCCCGCCGAACGACCGAGAATTCGCTCTGCGGCAGGTAAGCTGCCACAATTGTCAGGTCGTCATGTGTTGGAATACGGGCTATCCAGCGGCCGACTCGCTCATGGAATCCGAATCCTGTTCGCAAGCCTTGCCAGAAGGTGTAGTACACGCAGCTTGCTATGGGTGCCGATCGGAGGATCGGTGCCTGAACAAGTTCCGCGACCTTTGATCGCATACCGTCGGCCCCAATAACCAATCGAGCAGACACCGATGTGGTCGAATTTCCACTCCGGAGGCGAACTCCGGCGACGCGTTCGTCGTGCCAAATCAATTCTAGGACCGACGTCCGATCCGAGAACTCCGCGCCCGCTGACACGGCAGCTCGAATGAGTAGATCGTCGAGTATGTACCGCCGTGGTGCGTAAGCGGCATTAACACCGTCCTTCGCCGGGGTAGCAGCGATCAGACTCAGTCCATCCACATCGTGACTAATAGTGCCCAAAGGCGGACAACCGGAGGCCACAACATCATCGAGCATCCCCCACTGTGCGAGTCTCACGACCCCAGGGTGCTGGATATACAACGTGGACATGGTGTCCGCCGGAAAGGAGGCCCTATCGACCAGCAGAACACTTCGCCCCTGTCTGGCTAACAGCAGTGCCACCGAAGCGCCGGCACATCGCGCCCCAACAACAACAACGTCGTAATCCATTACCAACCTTCTGGCTTTCTCTGGCGATGACACCGACTTGGTCACGTTCGCCGGTCGGCTCTTTTGCCGGATTTTGGTCCGGAAGCAATCCCCCGGAATCCCAACTTCATTCCGAAGGTAGAACGATTGACCTGCTCGACGAGTCGGAATGGCGGCGGACAAGGTGCGTGAGAGCAGTAGCACAATTTATAAACTCCGCTTGCATCCGTAAACCGATGAACAGACCAGGCCGAAATGGCTGAGCCGGTGCGAAATTGAAGGTTTACAAATGGCGGGCACGGAATGCTCTTTTGGCGCAAAAGGCTCCCGGGCCGTGGGTTCCGTCGGTGCGTCCGACATGTCCCCATCAGAAGTTGTTGTAGTCACCATGGCTGTACTCCCGCATGAACGAAGCTAGTTCTTTGCCTCGCCCGGCGTGGTTCGCGCTGAAGTGGTCCGCCACCCGTCGCCTGGTCTCGAGGTTCTGCTCCTGGCTGAGCTTGAACATGCCATCCGCCGATTCCACCTCAAAACTGAATGCACCCACAGCCGGACCGATCCTTCGGTAGTGGTCCAGCGAACTGTCCATCTCCCACCCGCTGCCGAATTTCTGCTCGTACGTACTGACTGTCAATTGAACGACCTTGAGCGTCTCCTCGAAATCGGCAACAGGTTGCAGCTTTCCTCGGAGATGTACCGAGACGTAGTTCCAGGTCGGTGCTACAGAATCGCGTTGGTAGACACTTGGGGTGACATACCCATGAGGCCCGGTGAAAATAAGTTGGGCATCCGCACCGTCGACGAGCGAGTCCCAGTGGGGATTGGCCCGGTTCATGTGCCCAAACAGTGTCGATCCTTCTAAGTCCTCGCTCTCTGAAGGGGCGCAGGGAGCACAGATGACTGGCAAATGGGTGGCGTACGGGGCCTTGGGGCCGTTTGAGATCAGAGCCGCAAAAGGGTACTGCGCAACCACGCGGCGCAGCCATGTCCGATCACTTGCCTTGTAGATCCGGGGGACGTACATGGTCATCTCCTGAGAATGGATTGGGCGATTTCACCGGATCTGACTGCAGTGTTGGACAGGAGACCAGCAGAAAGTCCATGGCTGTGTTCGGTACTGGCACCGTGCACATAGATACCGGCGCGCACCGCATCCGACGTCGTCACTCGGTAGTCGCGTCCCACGCTGAGCCGTCCCTGCTCGTCGTGCTTACATTCGCGCATCAGGCCCTGGTATCGGTGGACGACCTCACGTGTCGGTCTGTGTACGACCTGACGTGTCGGTGTCCGGCAGGTTCATGATGCCGGTGCCTCCACTGGTGTGACAAGCCCTTGCCGGTCTTTGAGCCGGTAGCTGGGGCCGTTGATGGCCAGGACGTCGCAGTGATGAAGGAGTCGGTCGAGGATCGCGGTGGCGAGGACGTCGTCGCCGAGGACGGTTCCCCATTCGGTGAAATGCTTGTTGCTTGTGATGATCGTGGAGCCCTTCTCGTATCTGCGGCTGATCAGCTGGAAGAACATGTTGGCTTCGTCGCGGTCGAGGGCGAGGTATCCGACCTCGTCTATGACCAGCAGAGATGGGCGCATGAGGTTCGCGAGTTGCCGGGGGAGCCGGTTTGCTGCGTCGGCGGCTTTGAGCTTTCGAACGAGGTCGTCGAGGGTGGTGAAGTAGATCGACTTTCCGGCTTGGCAGGCAGCGACCGCCAGCCCGATCGCGATATGCGTTTTCCCTACTCCCGGTGGTCCAAGTATCGCGATGTTCCCTGCGCCGGTGAGGAATTCGAGGGTGGCAAGGTCTCGGATGCGGCGCGGTTCGAGTCCGGGTTGGAAGGTGTAGTCGAAGTCGTCGAGGGTTTTGTGATGGGGAAGCCCGGAGAGTTTGAGGGCGTTGCGGAACCGCCGGGATTCTCGGACTGCGACTTCTTCGGCGAGGAGGTGGTCGACGAAGTCGAGGTATCCCATCTGCGCGGAATCTGCGCGGGCGGCGGATTCGGTGACCGATTCGGCGGTGTGACCGAGGCCGAGCCGGAGGGCGTTGTCGATGATCCGTTGGGTGGTCAGTGAACTCATGAACGGTGTCCTGTCGTGGAAGATGCTGTGGGATAGTGGTTCACGGTCAGACGGCGTAGGCGGACAGTGGTCGATGTTCGACGTGGACGTGTCCGACGAGTGAGATGACTTTGGCGGTCAACGGGTCGCCTGCGTCGACCGAAGGTGACGGTGTGCCCTCCGCGGGGTTTGTATCGACGCGTCCGTCGGTGGTGGCACGGGTGTGACCGTCGGGCAGTGACGCCCAGTGCGCCTGGTCGACGACCCAGGCGCCGCGGACCTGCGAGCGAGCGTGGACGGCCAGGACGGTACCGCCGGCACTGTCGAGGGTGGCGATGGCGATGTTGTCGGCACCGGCGCGTACCTGTACTCGTTGACCTGCCCGGACGCGGTCGGCGGGTACGGAGTAGAGCGATGCCTCGAACGAGATCAGCGCGTCGTTTCCGATGCGCCGTAGGTGGGCTTCGGCGACAAGATACGGCTCGGCCGGGGCAGGACGTAGCGCCGCGTGATCGACGACGGCGCGGGTCCCGATGACCTCACGGTGAGTACGGTGCACCTGAGTCCGGCGGATCGGAACCCAGTCCATGAAGGTGCGGTCGGTGCTAGCGAGATCGGTGAACGTGCGACCGGCCAGGACGTGATCCCGAACGATCTTCACTTGCCGTTCTACACGGCCTTTGCCGGTGGGCCGGTACGCGGCGAGGACGTCGATGTCGAAGCCGTAGTGCCCGGAGAATGCGACGGCTGCTGGATGCAACGGGACAGCATGTCCGGGACGGACATGTTTGCGGACAATGGTTTTGGTGCGGTCGTAGACGATCGAACCCGGGACGCCACCGAAGTGCGCGAAGGCTCGGATGTGGCTGCCCCAGAACGCGGCGGCGTCCATCGAGTGGGTGTAGCAGCAGAATGGGTCACGGGAGAACGAGAGGACCATGTGGAAGGAGTAGACCTTGCGTCCGGTGCCGAAGAGATCGCCTTCATCGCCCCAGTCGACTTGTGCTTGGGCGCCGGGGATGGTTTCGAATCGGCGGTGTAGATTGCCGAGCCCGGATTCTTCTGCGCCGAGTTCGTCTCGGATGATGGGTCTGGCTGTGCTGCAATAGATTTTGACTCGTTGGTAGTTCACGGTCACGGACTTTTCGTTGGTGAGGCGTTCGTGGATGACCGAGGCTGCGATGGTGATGTCGGCGCGGAGCATCTCTTCGATCAGTGCGGCGATGTCGTCGGTGATCGCTCGGGGTTGTGTTCCTGCTCTCGAGGTTCCCTGCGGTGGATGCGTGGGTGCATCGTCGGCGAGGTATCGGCGGACAGTGCGCCAATCGCAGCCGCATTCGCGGGCGATGTCGGCATAGGTCGCGCCGGCCTCGTGCAGGGCTTTGAAACGTCGGATGTTCATCCAAGACTCTCCATCTAGGATCATGGCAAGGGCCACCCTTCGGGTTCGTCAACTTTGGCGGTAGACGATTCGAAGGGTGGCCCTTGTCGTGGGCGAGTTACGACAGGACTCGCCGAGCACCTACATATGAGGTTGTACGGGGACCATCACGTGAGGGTGTACACCGATACCTGGAGTAGCGGTGCCGGGTCACTTGGCCGGTAGCCGGTGGCGTAGACGATCACGTCTGCTTCGATGGTATGGGTCAGACCGGTGGCCGAGGATGTGACCTCGACCCGTACGCCGTCTGTGTCCTCGTCGACGGATGTGACGCGCGAGGTGTTGATCATCCGTAACCGCTGTTTGCCCAGGACCTTCTCCTGGTAGCTCTTGAGATACAGCGACTGTGAAATATCGAGATCGACCACTGAGTAATTGGTGTTGGCGTGGTATTCGAGGAGCCTCTGCTTCTCGTCGGTCGGAGCGGAGAAGAACCGGTCAACTCCCTCCGGATCGAAAATTCCATTCGCATACGGGCTGTCATCGGCGACGCTGTAGCCGTAGCGGGACAGGACGGTGTGCACATTGGCGCGAGGGAAAGTCCGATGAAGGTAGTCAGCAACTTCGGCGGCACTTTGGCCAGAGCCCACGACGACAAAATTTTGAGGGACGTATGTAACTGCGGCTGCTCTGCCCAGCAGTTGGGAGCTGTGCCAGATCCGCTCAGATCTGTTGACACCATCGGGAAGTCGAGGCGTCAAACCCATTCCGATCACGATGTTCCGCGCCCGCTGAACAACGTCATCTGGGCCGACTACATCGACGTACTCCACCACGCCATTCTCGACTACTGGTCGGATGTCTTTGATCTCGGACCCGTACGAGACGTTTGACTGAAATTGGCTAGCTGCCCACTCCAGGTAGTCATGAAACTCCACCCGCAGTGGGTAGAGAGTTTTGCTGTTGATGAACTCAGCAATTCTCTCTTTCTCTCGGAGGTAGGACACAAACGTATACCGACTCATCGGATTGCGCATGGTGGCAAGGTCTTTGAGAAAAGAGACCTGCATGGTCGCATCCTCCATGAGCATCCCACGGTGCCAGCCGAAACGAGGCTGGAGCTCGTAGAACTTCATGCTGAACTTTGCCGGCACCGGTCCGGGCTGGATGGACTCTTGAAGAGCTATCGCGAGAGCGAGGTTGGAGGGTCCAAAACCGACCCCAACAACGTCCGCGACGGACGAGCCTGACTGTGCTCCCATCGAGCTACGACCTAATTTCGTTGTGGTAGGCATCGGCTGGGATGCCCTCAACCGAATTGGTCGTTCCCGGCCGCATAGTTGGTCCGACATTAGTTGTCTGGCTGCGGTTTTCGGCCTGAGCAATGGCGAGTGACTTGGGGCGCAAATCGGTCCAGTGGGTGTCGACGTACTCCAGACAAGCAGTCCGCTTGGCCTCGCCGAACACTCTTGACCAACCGGCCGGGACGTCGATAAAGACCGGCCAGAGAGAGTGCTGCCCCTCCTCGTTGGTGAGAACGAAATAGCTGCCGTCTTCATCGTCGAACGGATTGCTCATGGTCCTCGCTTACTCGGAGAGTTGCAGTACGCCTGCTGTGCATTTCGGTACCAGTCGAGTCTGCCTAGCAGCGAATACGTTGGTCCCCTTTGTGGCACGAAGGGAGTAGGTAATACCTCAGAAAACTACAACTTTGGATGTAGTTTTAGCGAAGACAAGTCCGGGCAGAAACCTTCGTGCACTGCGACAGCTAGGCTCCGGCTGTGTCAGATGGGTGGTCGTATCGGTGTGAGTCGGTCAAGCACGGCACACAGGTAGGTCGTCCTGGGGGCGCGTCGAGTCCCGCAAGAAATGCATGGTTGTGCTTCGTGGAGGCCAGACCGCAGGTCCAAGGTGTCTATCTGCTTCGATTCGCGGTTGGAATTGCCGGCGTATCAGCGACTGCAGGGCCTGTCGGTGTCGGACAATTAGCGGCCGGCGCGTTGACCTGGTGGGCCGTCGTGATATCGACGTACTTGTTCAATGGTGTGACTGACGTCCTTGAGGATGTGGCAAACGCGTCGCAGCGACCGATTGCGCGGGGGGAACTGGCAGTCCGTACAGCCCGGTGGGTCAGCGTGGCTACGGCGATCACAGCCCTGCTGATGGCTGCAGTTGCGGGGCGCGAGATGTGGTGCTGGACCTTCGCCTTCCTGACGCTTGGGTGGGTGTACTCGGCACCGCCACTGGCTGCCAAGCGTTGGAGTTTGTCTTCTTCTGTAGTGATATTCGGCCTCGGCTGGGCAAGTTATGCTGCCGGAGCGGCCGCCGGCGGCGGAGGATTTGGGCGTACGGAACAAGTCTTCTGCGCATCGATGGCAACATGGATGGCGTTGGTGGGAGCGGTCGTGAAGGACCTATCCGATGCCCACGGGGACGCCATTGGTGGGAGGCGCACTCTGGCAGCGCAACGTGGACTCAGCT
Organism: Rhodococcus sp. 05-2255-1e; assembly: GCF_002259025.1. Classification (NCBI taxonomy): domain Bacteria; kingdom Bacillati; phylum Actinomycetota; class Actinomycetes; order Mycobacteriales; family Nocardiaceae; genus Rhodococcus; species Rhodococcus sp. 05-2255-1e. The sequence continues at coordinate 11,883 of NZ_NOZE01000048.1, forward strand.
CTGCACGGCGGCTGGCCATATTCGGAACGACTGTCGTTGGAGTATGCGCACCGATCGCCTCACTGCTATGGGCACCGCTCGCACTGTTCGGAACATTGCCGTTGACTGCTGGAGCTCTCTGGGTGATGGCGCTATGCGCGCGGGCGAACGACTATGACCTGAAGGCACGGCGCTGCGGGTACCGCGCTTTCATGGCCACCCAGTACGCAGCAAACCTCGCGATGCTCGGCACCCTCCTGGTGCGCGCGGTATGAAATTGCGGGCCGCTAGATGCGGCTGCCGAATAGCCTGTGCAACGCGTCCATACGGGACGACGCCCCAAGTTTCAGATAGGCGTTGGACAGATGCCGCTTGACTGTGAGCTCTGAAATATTCAGAGTGCGAGCGATCTGCCGGTTGGTCATCGCGAACGCCACAGCCTCCAAGACTTCAAGCTCCCGGTTGGTCAAAGATGCGTCTGACGCGGCCTCAAGCACTCGAAGTTGCCTGTCCCTCAAATGGCCTCGGGTCTCCTCGTAGCTGAGCATGCCCGTGTGAAGGCGGCCACCGGCAGCAAGGCGAAAAGCGGCGTTGATGCGTCTCCAGACCCCAGGTCGGTGTGTCAAGGGTGCCTCTTTGGCGGCCAGCTCTATTGCAGGCTCAAGGGATGACCACAGAATCTCCACAGCTCGCACGGACTCCGAAGCCGGTATTGCCTGTAGGGCTCGATGCGAGCCGAGCAACCGGGTGTACTCGTCTGGAATCGCCGACCGAGTAGTCGAAGACGTGGGAAGGCCTAATGCATCTACGCACTCGTTGAGGATTGCCAGTGCTTGGCGGCGGCACTGTGACCACACCCCCGGATTGATCCCGAGGGGACTATTCTCGCGTAGCAAAGTGGTTCTGTACGCCGTCACTACCTCTGGAATCGCGGCCCGTAGCGACGCCGCAGCCATTGCGTAAGGCATATGTTCCCCGAACTCCTGTTCCCTAGCCCAGGATACAAGACCATATGGTCCGTTGCCGTGCAATAGCGAGCCATGGATGCGTTGAGGGTTCGACCTACTGTTTCGTGTAGATGAATGTCAGGCTTCGTGAAGGTCTTGACGTCACCGGGTGGGTAGGCGGAGCAGAGCGGTCACTGCTTCCGGAGCAGAATCTATCGTGTTGGCCAATCGTTGCTGTACTGCTCAGAGACCGTCTCGTGGTCACGATAGAGCTGTTTACGTTTGCGCTTCGAGAGGCGGTCGCCGAAAACGATACCGTTGATGTGATCGGTTTCGTGTTGGAAACAACGCCCGAGCGTGCCGCCTGCGTTGAGTTCGATCTGGTTACCGTACTGGTCCTGTCCTCGACAGATAGAGAACTCTGGCCGTGCGAGGTCGGTGTATGCGCCGGGGAGGGACAAGCATCCTTCACCGAAATCGATGAGGTGTCGATCGTTTCCTTCGGCGAGTTCGACTACCGGATTGCAGACGACACCAGTTCGCCGTGTCCCGGTCTCGTCACTGCAATCGTAGATGAACACCGCAAGGTCGATGCCTACCTGCTGAGCGGCGAGGCCGGCACCGTCCGCAGCAGTATTGGTCGCGAACATATCGGCAAGCAGACTTTGCAGATCAGGACCGAAGTCGGTCACCGGTCGAGCCGATGTGTGCAGGACAGGGTCGCCCCATCGGACGATTGGTCGAGCATTGCCGAGGCGCAGAAGTTCAGAGACAGGCATGACTCGTATGCTCCACCCTGGCTACGTTAGAAGCAACCGATGAGGTTTGTTTTGGGCGCGTATCACGTTTTGTGGCCGTCATCATGGTGCGGAGTGGCTCGACGAGAGCATCCGATCGCGCAGGGCCCATGACAAGTGACCGTCTCTATTCCGATTCTTCGCCGGTGTCGATGGCTCCGTCGATGGGTCCGGTCTGGGGGTCTTCGGCTTGGACGGCGCGAAAGTCGGCGCGCGGCATGATGTCTGGATGAAATTGCCATGGTGCGCGGCGTTCTCGTCGGTGTGGTGGCGGTGAGGCCTTTTCGGTGGGCATGTCTGTTTGTTCCTTTCGCTGATGGTCAGTCCGTGTCGATGTCTTCGAGTTGCACGACGAGCCTTTCCCTGACCCTCTGACCTGGTCGCTCGTAGGGGACGAAGTGCGAGTTGACGACTCGGTAGCGGGTGCCCCGTGGGAGGAGGTGGCTCGTGTCGTCGCCCTTGTCCGATGCTCCGAGGTACAGCCCTCGTGTTGTTTGGATCTCGAATACGGCGTCCGTCGGATGGCTGTGTGCGTCGAGTTCGTGGATCGAGTGGCGGGCGCCGGTGAAGCGGTCGAAAGCTATGACCGAGCCGGGTGAGAGGGTCTCGGGTAGCTCGGATGGATGGATGACGGCGTGGGGCAAGCTCACAACGGTGTAGACCAGGTGTCCACGTCCGGACTCACGCTCGTATCGCTGGATTGCGCGGTCGACTCTCTGGATGTGGCGGCGCTGGTCGTCGTCGAGCCGAACTGCATCACCGTTGACATCGGACAATGCGTCGTTGGTGCGTTTCCAATTTTCTGGATCTCCGATCAGTGTGCTCATCGCACGGTGCTGGGCTCGGGGAACGCTCTGCTCGACAGTCCTTTTGGTGGCTGATCGCGCATTGCGCTGGCGGGCGCTGAGGCTTCGACGGAGTTCGATCGCGGCCGGCAGCGAACGTCTTTTTCGTTCGTTCGTGATCGGCGCGGCGGTGTTGCGGGGGAAGGCGCGTTCGAGGTCGCGGCGCGCGCGTGTCAGACCGGGCAGTCCTTCGATGTCGGTATCGAGGCCGCGGGCATGCTCGCGATTCGCGGCTCGGTCGGCGAAGGATGCGTGCGGGAGCACCACCCCTTGCTTCTTCTCCAGCTCTCCGCTGGATCCTCGATCGGGGTCGAACGCGCCCCCGTCTGGGGTGACGCGGTTACGACTACGGCGCGCGGAGGACATCGGACCTCACCCGGAGGGGGTCTTGCGGTCCCGGATACAGAGTCGGTACTGCGGCCCCGCGGGGGGCGGCGGTACCGACTCGACCTGCAGCGCCGCCGAAGTATTCGACAGCGCTGCAGCAAGTGCACGCTCGGCGGACGCCTCCACCGAGCAGTGCGACAGCTTGGGTCATCGTCCCGGCCGGCCGGGCAGGTCGGTTCCGGTTCCTATCGTCCATGCGACATCGACGACGTCGGACAGGGTCCGGCTCAGGTGGCCACAACTCGTGCATACGCCGGGCAGCTTCTGTGAAATCAGATCGAAGAAGTGCTCGTCGCACGCGAGGTGGGCCATGAGCTGTCCGCCGGCGCAGCAATCTTTCATGGCCACCGCCCACCATGCGCCCCGCGGTCCCGCTCCCCCGTCCCTGGGTTCCAGCGCGCAGACGTCGCAGGCCAGCTCGATATGGGTGATCGCGTCGGTTCGGTCGGTGCTCATCGCACAGCCCCCTCTGGTTGTCGACGGGATGTCATGTCAGCTCGCCATGGCGTCGTGCTCGCCGTGCTCGTTGTGGTGATCACTCCGGTGTTCCTCCGACGCCGGTGCGGCATGGTTCTGCTGCCCACTGTCGTGCCCGTGGGGTTCGCCGCCGGTGGCGGCGGTTTCTGCCGGCGGGGTCTGCGTGGGTTCTTTCTTGCTGGTGGCCGGTTTTGCGACTCCCTTCAGTGATGGCCGGACGTAGCCGCCCTTCTTCAGTTGGGCGGTGGTGAAGCCTGCAGCTTTGGCGGCGTCGTAGGCCACGATGAATTCGGCGGTCGAGTCGACATGTTCGGCCTGCGCTTTGGCGACTGCTTCGGCCTTCTGCCGGCTGTTCTCGGCTGCTTCGACAAGGTTGCGCATTGCGGTGAACTGCGGGCCGAGGATCTCGCGGGTGGTTGCATCGGCCTGGTCGGCGGTCTTGGGCATGAGATTCCTTCTTTCATGTTGTGTGCGAGGGACTTTCATTTCCTCTTGGGGAGGAGATTTGTGTGGCCGATCGTGTGGTCAGTTCGCCGGTTCGGTCTCGCCCGCAGTTGTCACCGCGGTGTTGCCGAGACCGCAGAGTTGCGTGGCCGCGACAGCATCACCGCGGGTGATGGGCAAGGCGTATGTCTGCGCCACACGAAGATATTTCGCCGCAAATGCACATGCGAGGTCGTCGTTGCTCGGATGCCACTGAGAAAGCCCACGTTGGGCTCGATGTTCAACTGCCTGCGCGCTGGCGACGATGATGTTGGTCTGTACGTCGCTGACAAAGCGTTGCTGCTGTTCGGGTGCCCATGCAGCAGCACCCAACGCCCACGCCGCGTCCAGCGGGTAGACGTAATCGCTTGCTGCAGCATCTTTCTCAGATGCTGCATCGAATTCGACGGTGACACCGGTGTATGGATCATTCAACACGCCCTGTGCCACAACGCAATTGTCCGTTCCGGCAGCGAATGTGACGGCCTCGAGCTCCGCTGCCAATGCGATGTTCCTGGTGTCGCATCCGTGATCGCTGCCTGGCGGCCGCACGAGAAGTTCCGCCAAGCGCTGACCGTCGGGCCACCTGGCCGTGCTGTCGATATCGTCGACGACGGGCAGGGCGTCGAGAAGGCTCGCAACGGTGATGACGTCGTGGAAGACCTGGGGTGGTGGTGGCGCAGTGTCGGCCTCGTGGTGATCCGTCGTGATCACCACGGCAGCCGCGGCCGCCACAGCGACCATCACGGCTGCGGCAATGGCTGTCCATGCGGTCTGATGTGTCTTCGCCATGATGGCAATCACCTCTTCGGGAGCTGTCGAGTTCGGGGAGGGAAGAAAAAGCAGGACGCAACTGCGCGCAGGCGGATCAGGATGCGACGAGAGTGAGCGCGGTGCCGAGTGCGAGGTACGGGCCCAGCGCGATATGCGACCGTGCAGGCTCGGATCTGATCGCTCGAAGGACCCGCACGACTATCACTCCGACGAAAGCCGTCAGGATCGAGAACACCAGCGCCGCACCGAGGGATGTCCAGCCGACGTAGCCTAGGACCATCGCGAGCGAGACCACCAGTCGCGCATCGCCGATACCGATTCCGCCGCGCAGAAGCACTGCAAGCGCGAAGAACAATATGCCGGCGGCCAGGCCGGCCAGAAGGGCGCGACCGACCGCGCCCCAGGTGCCGTGAACGACACCGGTGAGCAAGATCATTGCTGCAGTTCCGCTGGCGGCCAGATACGCAAGAGCAGTCGGAATCCGTTGCACGCGTTGGTCGATCCACGCAATCCAGGGCACTACCAGAGCCAAGAACAGCATTGCCGCCGGCGGCGCACTCGTCGGAGTACTGACGAAAGCGGAGATGACGCCCCACACGACACCGGAGACGATGACGGGAATTTTCGTCCCCAGCGCCGCCTCGTCGACGGAGATCTCGACCCGTGCACACACCGCGATGACGGTGGTCCGCAGCGCGGCCGACAGAGCTACCCCGACGATCACTGCTATCGCGACAATCGAGACGCGGCCGACAGTCGCAGCAGTTGATGCCTGAGTGCTGGCCCAGGATGCCGACGACGCCTCGATCAAGGCCCATAGGACGCCTGCCGCCAGAGCGACCACGACACTTCTGACGTAGTCGCTACGCAACATCGGCTTCTCGTTCACCATCGGAGCGAGCGGCGTGCACGGCCATCCGGGCACGGTAGCGGACCTTCTTTTTCACCGCTGAGTCGAGATCGATTCCGAGTACGTCGGCCAGGTGCTCGGTTGACCACCGCCGACGGAGCGAAATTCCTACGATCTCGGCTTGCTCTGCAAGAGTGAGCGGCAGTCTCCATTCGCCGCACAGGCGACGGTAGACGGCCGCCTCGTCCACGCCGCGGATGCCTCGGGGCGAATGTGGACGTGCTCGGGGGTCGTCGATTTCGTCATCGTCCCAAGCAAGAGGCGTCGCCCATCCCTGCTCACGGGCTGCATTCCGGACCTGCTCGTCGGGGCCGGGTGTCATGGAGATCTGGTCGTAGACGTCGTTGATGACGGACCAGAGTTCACTGGGGACAACTTGATCCGATGGCAACGTCGAAAGCTTGGGCACCGACAGCCCGGTCAGTTCGGACAGCGCTTGCACCGAGTAGCCCATCGCGACGAGGGCCCGGATCCGTCGCTGAGCTCCGACACCTAAGGTCATCGCCCGTCCCCGGGTGGGGTGGAAGGTGACGTCGAGAATAGCTTTCGAGATGCTTGCGGTGGTCTCGAAGCATTTGTGGTTGGCGACTGTCTCCACATCACTGAGGCTGAGCTTCGTGAGATCGAGGATCATTTGGTCGGGCATACCGCCGAGCCGCAACGACAGCAGGTGGCGGCGGGCGGGTCCGGAGGGTACCGACGAGGCACTCCCGCGGCGGGATGTTCTGTTAGATCCCGCCGCGGGAGTGGAGCGACGTCGCGCACGCGCAGCGTCACTGCCGTCGCTCGTCGGGCCGAAGGAACCACCCCTCGACGTCGTCGAGCGACTCCATGAACCGGTATTCCGGTCAGGATTCATTGTATTGCTATCGGGCACTGCATCACACAGTGCGGGGGAAAGATTGTTTTGCGTACGCGAAACCACGTCGACGTCAGTCATGGTGCATCCCTTTTCAGTTGATGCGGTTGGTCAGACCGCACATCAGATGTTGGGGACACTACCTCGCGGGAGTGCATCGCGTCCAGACCGTCGGGTCGTTTTTCTTCGGTGATGAGAGTTCCTCGGTCGTACAGTCCGCCTGCCGCGACGCCGGTATAGCTATCTGCCTCGGCTCTTGTGCGGCATGCGACGAAGGCCGCGAGCGGGCAGGTCTCGCACGATTCGAGGAGATGCGCTGCAGCGACGGTTGCTTTCCGGCGCCGTTCGAGACGTGGGATCCGTGACTGCAGCAGCTCTGCGACCGCCGTTTCGCGGGCGGCCCAGTTGCTGTCTCGGACACACTGACCGAGCGGCATCGTGAACGATTCTCTGCTCGCGATCGCGCGTAGTTCTGCGCGGCGACCACTGGTGGCTTTCGTTCTCATCCCCGGTCTCCTCGGTGCAGTCGAGCCTGTCGGGCTGAGTAGGCCGAGCGGCCGGCGCTGATCGCGACGGCACCGAGGGCGACGACGACGGCGAGAGCGATGATCAGTCGTCGACCGTCGAGCCCGGCACCGTCCGATGCTGGGATCTGCACCATCGGGGATGCCTCGCTGGCGATCAGAATGGAGTGCTCGACCAGCCAGGCGATTGCCGTCGACCACCACAGGCCTGCGGATCCGAGAGCCATGGTGGCTGCGAGTGGGGCGATCCAGATCAGCGCCATCTGATCGTCGTCGGAGAGGGCTTTGCTGTTGTTGCCGTGTTGGGACATGTGGTTGTTCCTCTTCTGATCGTGTGTGTCGCAGAGTGATTCAGGTGGCGAGGGCAAGGGGGCGACGAACTTGAACAGTCGCGTCGAGAGGAATGTCGAGCACCCCCTCGTCGTCGCCGTCGCCACGCCAGGTCAGCCCGACCATGTCGTCACCCGACTCGTCTCCGTAGATGTCGGGTTCGTTGTCGACGACGACCCAGATCCCGGCGTCCTCGTCGAGGAGAACTAGGTCGCCGGCAACGAGGTCGACCGGAGCAGTGTCTTCGGATTCGCCGTAGCCCTCCCAGTCGTCGACGTCGGTACCGGCGTCGGGGACCACCTGCAGGTGCGGGCGGTCCTTGTGCATCGGAGAGCCCGGGACGCCGGACACGGCTTTTTCTTTCGGCGTCTGCGCGTCGGGCTTGGGCTGGCGAACGGTGGGGGTGTCGAGATTGAGCATTGCCATCGGCGACGATGCGCGACGAGCTGAATCACTGTCCGCGCGCGTCTTTCGCCTGGCGACGGGATCGAGATTGGGATGGTCCGACGCGCGCGCCCAGGGCGCGCCGGAGACGTGATGGAAACGGATCTCTTCGTCGCCGTCCACGGTGCCGCCGGGATCCGGGTCGAGGATCACCAACCGCTCGTGCCGCACTTCGAGAGGACGCAGGCGGTCCAGCACCGCTGCGTCGTCGGCCCCGGGCTCAGTCTTGCGGGGGTCGGGAGTGAAGTAGGTCTGAATTTCGACCGCTTGGTTGTGGTCGTTGACACTGGTCGCCCGCCCACGACATCCGCGCGGGATACCGACTCCAGTGGTTGCCGATTCCCACATCATCAACGCGCCCTGCGGACTCAGACGGCCCATCGATACGCGCTGGCGAAAGTTGTCTCGCATGTCGCCGCCGAAGTACTCGGCATCGGGTCGCTGCGTTCCCAGCACCATGTGGCACTTCGCTGTGCGGCCTTTTCGTCCGATCGACGCCACTTCCTGGAGGGTCTTCGGCTTGGTGGGATCACCCTTACCTTTGATGCTCGAGTACCAGTTGAGCAGGTTGCCTCGGAAGTCGGCGTACTCGTCGATGAACAGAACGACGGGCTCAAAGTCGGCCTCGGTAGCTTCTCCGTTGACGATCAGCGAGTACCGGGTTTCCATGAGATTCCAGAACCGATAGATGACCGCGACCTGGTGCTCCATGTGGCTGGCGACGATCTGTACATTCGGCCAGTCCTGGAAGCCCAAGAACTCGACCCCTTTTCCGTCGACGACCCATACCGGCCAACCGTGCGCGGTGAGCTGTGTCAGCAGGGTGTGTGCGGTGACGGTCTTTCCGGTTCCGGATGCACCGACGAGCATGAAGTGTGGGTCGATCGCCGGCCGCCACACCATGGGGTTGCCGTCCTCGTCCTCGCCGTACGAAATCGCGACCGAGTCGTAGTCGGAGTGCGCGAGGTCGCCGAGATCGGTCGTGGATTCCGCGTCGCCGAGGCCGGCCGGGTTGTAGAGCTTCTTCGGAAAGGTCGGGCGCACCTCGAAACGCACCCAGTCCGTTTCGAGGTTCCAGCGAGCACGCCACCGACCGGGCAGATTGACGCTCACTACTCGTTGTACTCGGGCCCGATAGCCCTCGGACTCGAGTCGATGTCCGACCTCATGGGTGGCTTCGACAGCTACAAGATCCCCGGTGCTCGGGTCCGTCTCGTGTCTGGTGATCTTTCCGGTCGGCCCTAGCAGCGCGAGAATCGTGCGCGTGGCTTTGACGAGTTCGGGCGAGACATGCGTCTCGGAGACGGACCGTGTGTCCGGGACGAGAACGAGACGGCGTTTGCGTGTGTTGTGCTTCTGGATCCGGTACCGGCCCCAGCTCTGCTGGGAGAGCAATTCGACGACGCGGGGCTCCCACTGTTCGTCGAGAAGGAGCGCGGCCGACTGGTAGCGGACGGTGATTCTGCCCGGACGGCCGGGCCACTGGCCGCTCCACCGAGTCGCCGTCAGGACATCACGGGTCGGCGGTGACGCGGTCAGCCGGCAGAGCTGCTCGATCGCACGATCGGTCTCTTCGGCTCGGATCGTGGCGCGATAGCCGTTGTAGCTGACGGCCGCGCCCGCGCCGACGCCGAGTGCTGCTCCACCCCATGCGATCGCTGTGTCGAGGTTCAGGATCGGGCCCAGTGCTGCCGACACGACTCCACCGGCAACGTAGAGCACACAGTTGCGGATCCACGGATTGTTCTGGGGGTCGAGCGAGGGTGCATCACGTAGCGACCGGTATCCGTCGAGGGGTGCCTGAGTCGGGTTGGGTAGCGCGCACATCATGCATCCCGGGTGATCGTGATCAGGATCCCGTCACCGGAAGTTGGGCGCATCGTTGCGGTCAAGGCCACGCTGCGTCGGCCGACTTCGTTGTTGAGATGGGTCGGGTTGTAGTCGAGGGTGAAACGGCACGCGGCGTGAGGCTGGCAGTGCGCAGCGCGGAGAGCCGCATCGACAAGTCTGATCAATCGTTCGTCTTCGGTGTCGACGAGCAGGTTGCTCGAATTCCACTCGACGACGAGCGACCAGACCTCGTCGGTGGTTGCGAGGGTCACGATCCGGTTGGTGGGATCGTCGAGCCTGAGGGTCTCGATCCGAGCGAAGTTCGGCAGCGCTCCTCGATCGATGACAGGACTCAGGGGGCCGGCCGTAGATCGACTGCTCCTCGAACGTGCCCTCGCTACGTGTAGTCGTGTCGGTGCGCTCATGGGGACTCCCTGTCTCGTCGTGCCTTCTCGAGAACAGGTAGATCCAGGTGCGTCGACTTCTGTGACAGCCGCGGTGAATCTTTTTCCGACAACCTTTCATCTCGCGCTGCAGCGCATGCGTTCATGGCCCCATCAGTGGCGCACCGATCGGTCACCAGTGCTCTATCGGTGAGGGTGCGATTGGGGACGGGCAAGTCGCGTTCCGTGTTGCGACTGACCGTCGCGGGAACAGCTATGTGCGCTCGACACCCCTTGACATGGGGGGTACGCTGCAAACGGCGATGCGAAGCGAGTAAGGCTTGCAGCGACCTTCCCACATCCGGGGCATATAACCACCAATTCGCGGCAGCATCGGCGCCTCATCAACTGCTCATCGGATGCGGTTCGATTCCTCTCTTACGCACCCTCGGGCAACGTCCATCCGCCAACCCCAGCGTCGGCGTGACTGCCACGAGATTCGGTATACGCAAGCCACCCCGACCGGCCTGGGGTGGGGCTCCTCCTCGCGGATCCGCGAGCTAAGGGCCGACGGAAGCCGGTTGTCACGTAGCGCGACAGGGCTATGAACGGCGGCACCGATCACGGGAAATAGTGCGTTCCATGTTGCCTGTACAGGGCGATCGGTTCAGTGGCCGGCGACCCTCTCCGGGTCATGTGCGGCGAGGGTCAGAAATCGAGAGTGTCCACACTCCACCCGGCTGCGGTCGGCACTGCCGATACCCACACGGTCGTGGTGGAGTCGACGGGGACCGTGGCATCCGAGGTGACGGCCGATTGCGTTATCTCCGCGACTCGATAGATGCGCTCGGCGGTATCTGCCGGGCATCCGGAGCAGCCGATCGAGACGGTTGCGGTGATTTCGGCGTCTTCTTTCTTCCACTGTTCCCACTGGGCACCGGGGCCTCGCTCGGTCGTTGCAGGGGTGGAGAGTTTTGCAGCGAGGTTGTCGGTGAACCATCGGCGGGCGCGTAGAAACGCGTCGGTCGAGCTCGTGTCGGTGCTGGGGTACCAGGTGAAGGCGGTCGTCAGTGCTTGACGGATTGCGGTCTCCGCGTCTGTGGCGGCGCTGCTGATCGGAGCGGGTACAGCGGTTGTCTCGGTTGGCTGTGTGTTGATTTCGGGTAGCGACGGCGCGGTTGGCGCGCTCGTTGTCTCCGGTGCCGATTCCGGCTCATCGGTGGCGGGTGAGCTGCAGGACCAGGCGATGGTCACCACGGCTACAACGACGAGGAGGACGGCTATAAGACGTCGGCCGGCAAGGGACATCAGATCCTCCGGGCTTTCATTCCAGCCATGAGTGGAGCTTGTTTGACGACGTCTCCGGTGGTGGGGGCGTGGATCATCTGACCGCCGCCGATGTAGATACCGACGTGCCCAGGGCCGTTCGCCTCGAATGATCCGAAGACGAGATCACCGGGCATCGCTTGATCGATCGGGATCTCCGAACCCACTCCCCATTGGGCCTCGGATGTGCGGGGCAGGGTGATGTGCTTGCCCGCGAAGTAGGCGAAACTGGTCAGTCCTGAGCAGTCGAATCCTCCTCGGGAGGGGCCGTTGATATCTCCGCCGCCCCAGACGTAGGGGGTTCCGAGGTACTGGCGTGCAGCCTCGACGACATTGTCTCCGTCAGCTCCGGTCGGCACGAACCGGCCTGTGGAACCTTCGGATGTGTACTGCGCTTGGCCGGCCAGAATCTTCGCCACATAGGGCTGTGTTTGTGTGGTGTAGTCACCGCCGGATGGCATTCCACCGGCTGCGAGCACCGCGGCGGGGCCCGCGTTGTAGGCGGCAATCGTCAGTGCAGTTGGGTCGCCCTTCACTTTTCTCGCGGCGATGGCTGCGGTGATATCTCCGTTGATGGCGCACATGAAGTGGGCTTGTGAGATCACTGCATCTCCGATGGAGTTCGGGTCGGCTCGCCCGTCTCCGTCGTAATCCTTGCCCCACGTTGCCCAGGTTCCCGGCATGAATTGTGCGGGCCCCAACGCTCCGGTGCTCGATACCGGAGCGGACGGGCCGTAGCGGAAACCGTTCTCGGCGGAGAGTTGGGATGCGATCAGGGGAGCACCCACGCCTGGGCACACGGCTCCTGCTTTGCGGATCCACGGCTCGAACTCCGGCGGCACGGATCCGGTTCGGAGATCTCCGCCGGCCGTGCCGAAGCCACAATCGACAGCGGTACCGGCGCCGGTCGGTGAATCAGCGCCGGACGATTGGGGGCTTCCCGCCTGACCGAGTTTGCTCATCGGGTCGATAGCGGTTCCGCCCTGTAAACGGCCGCCTTCCCAGTACTCGAAGTGCAGATGTGGTCCGGTGGAGCCGCCGGCGTTGCCGATGTCGGCGATGTGGTCGCCGACCTTGACCTGTTGTCCCTCCTTGACGAGGACGCCGTTGGGATACATGTGCCCGTACACGGTGGAGACCGGTTTTCCGTCGACGATCGAGTCGAGGACGATCCACATTCCGAAGCCTTGAGCGGGTCCGGCTTTGACCACAGTGCCGTCGAGGGCTGCGTAGATCGGGGTGCCGATCGGGCCCGCGAAGTCGACGCCTTGGTGCATCGTGCCCCACCGCTGCCCGAAGGGGGACGTCATCGTGGTCGTGCCATCGCGGGTCGGCTTGCCGATGGGACCGGACGGGGTCAACGGCGATGCATCATCACCACCGGTACCGGACGAGACCGTGGGGGCACAACCGCTGGAACCTGACGATGTGACGAGTACGACGACCATCAATGGAATGACGACGAGTACACCGAGAGCGGCGATACCGACCGCCAGGGCGAGTTTCCACCATCGACGTGGCGCTTTCGAGTTCGGCGACACCGCTGTCTCAGGCGGGGCCACCAAGGTCATCGCCGTGCGCCTGACGCAGCTCGATGGAGGATTTCCGTCGGATTCGTGGTGGCACCTGGTTGGACGGTCGGTCGGGCACGACGCGGAGCACTCGACGGCCGCGTGGACCGGTCGGGAAGCAGAAGCGGCGAGCCCTCATCGGTGGAGTACTCACGGAATCGTCCGCCTCCAGGGCCGGTCACCGTGGCGCGGCTGGCCCGAACTTCTCGGTTTCCTGGAGTCGACAGTGCGGGAGCGGTGGCCACCGGCCGCTTGATACCGGGTGCGTTCGTTGTCTTGTCGCCGTGAGAGCGGACCGCCGATCGGTCTCCGACGGGGCTGGAGACCGGAGTGTGGGAGTGACCGGAGCCGACGACCGACTGCGTCGGGGGAAGGTCGATGTTGATCGGTTTGCGAAGGCTGGGGTGGGTTTCGGAAGCATTGGTGGTGTCGGTGGCCGCCTGGGTAGCTTTGGCGTCGCTCCGTCGACCGACGACCTTCTTGACGCCCGCGGTTGCAATCTTCCCGGCCGAGTAGACCACGGCAGCAGTTCCAAGTGTGGCTGCGCTGCTGGCGGCTGCCGTCCCGTCGACGAGAGCTTTACTCGCCTTGGCGGTTCGGGCCGTTGCATGGCTGGCTGTCTTGGCCAGTCCCTTTCCACCTTGATAGGCCTGGCGGGCCACTTGTCCGGCGTAGGCAGCTTGGGCGAGGGGGCTGGTCGGTGTCTTGGTCGATATCGCGGTGGGCGCGGCTCCTGGTCTGCTTCCGAGCTTGCGTGCGAGGGCGTCGGAAGCTTTGCGTAGTCCTTTCACTGCGCGGCGGTAGAGAATGATGCCCGCGATCAGAACGATGTCGGTCAGGATGAATTTCATCATCAGCGGAGAGTCGCCGTCTCCTCTGAACAACTGTCCGATCACGATCATGTATCCGACGAGGAACACCACCGCGAAGATAACGATGACCATCGACATCAGCACCGCGGCGAGGGTTTTCCACAATGCTCCGCGGCCGGATCCGGGCAGAATTCCAACGACGGTCACCACAATTCCCTTGACGGCCGATGCGAGGGCGGTGAGTACCGCGAGGATGAGGGTGAACGCCAGAATTGTGGCGAATCCGAGCAGGATGACACCGGCCAGTAGCATCGCGACCCCGGACCCGACCTGTCCCGGTCCGGGGTGATCGGCGAAGTCCTTCATCTGTTTTGCGCCTTCGCCGCCGCAGCCTTTGATGTTGTCTTTGAGGGTGTCTCGTGTGTTGCCGTCTGCTTTTTCGTGGCCGGCGTCCCAGGCTTGAGTGCAACGTTCTCCGTCGGGCGAGCCGTCGATGACTCGGCCGAAGTTCAGCAGTTGGGTGGGTTGCCTGATGAACGTGTCGGCCATCTGTTCCGAGATCTGGTCGATGAGTTCGTCGGAACTCGACGTCGTGTCTCCCTTGTTGGCCAGGCCTGCCGCAAGCTGCACGCCGGCGTCGCGCGCCTGCATGATCAGGCCGTCTTGTCCTGCGACCCGTTCGACTGGATTGGACAGGATCCCCACTGCCGCAGCGGCGATCGCTGCTGCCATCAGGAGTTCGTACACTCCCGTCGTCCACCGTCCGCGAATGACCCACCACGCTCCGATGCCTGCAGCAGCGGTGAGAAGAAGGCCCGTGAGCTGGAACTGATCGGTGACCGTTTGCATGGCATCGCCGATCGAACGGAACGGCGCAGTCAACAATTCGAGCCACTCGAACCGCAAGGCGTAGGTGACGAACCAAATCGCGAAGCCGGTCACCCCGCGGTACACCTCGTACTCGAGCATGATGAAGGTGGAGAACACGGTGTACATCGGGTGCCCGACCGAGCCTTCGTCGATGGACATGAAGTAGTCCCAGACCAGAATTCCGTGAGAGTCACGGACTTCCATCCAGCTGAATGTGCTGTTGGTGGGCAGGGTTTCACCCGGGTCGGCATGAGCCGGTGACGCCAGGGCGATCGCCAGCAGACCGATCATGTGCCAGACAGCGACACCTGTGACGATCGCGCGGCGGATTCGAGATGCCACTACCCACTTGAAGACAGGGCCGAGGAAGCGAGCGAGAACACTGCACCACGACCGCGGGATCCACGACCACAGCACGAGCTCGAGAACCATCTTGACGCCGCCGCCAATCGAACCTGGCCGGCGCACAACTCGTTTCGACATCACCATGTCGCCAACTCCGCAGCGCGCTCGGTAGTCGATTCTTTCGGAGTCGTACTCGCCGCTTGGTATCTCGCTTCCGATGCCGGAAGTAAGACCTTGATGCGGCCGACGTTGCCGGCGGGATCGCGCATGTAGCCCTCTCCGCGGCGATGCGGTGCGACGTATCCGTCTTTGCCTTCGACGGGCGATGTGTTCTCCATCAGCTCTTTGAGCAGTCCGAGATCGTCTTCCCCGACGCCGAGCCACTTCAACGATTTTTGCGCTAGTCGTCGATCCGTCTGCCGGAACACGAGCCGGGTGGGGATGAGCCCTCGCAGCGTCTCGGAGCCGAAGTCTGCTTCGGGGTCGTGCGATCCGAGCATCACCGCGGCGTCGTGTTTGCGGCCGTCTCGAATGAAGTCGATGATGATCTCGACACCTTCGCTCGAGCGCGTCAGGTGATGGCATTCGTCGAGCAGGAAGACCGCGAGGGTGTTGGGGTCCGCGAAGCAAATGCCGCGGGCGATCTGCGCGATGAGGGTGTACATCATTCGCCCTACCCGCTTCTGGAGCGACATCTGCTTGAACAGATGCTCGTTCTCCACTTCTCGCTCCGAGGGCAATTCCAGTGTGTGAGTGCGGAAGACGATGGCTCCTGCGCGTGGATTGAACGGCTCTAGGTCCGGCCGAAACAGCGCTGCTGCATAGGATTTGGTCGCGTAGACCTTCAACTTTCCGGCAAGCTCGGCAGCTCCGTCGAGGGTGCAGTCCTTCTCGAGGTGCGAAACCAGGCCTGGGGTAGTGAAATTGCCGAAGCGAGCGCGGTATTCCGGCTCGAGCACTTGAGACAGCAGTACCCCCAAACGGTCGTCGGGCTGAAGTTGCAACAGCGGCAACAGAATAGACACCGCAACTTCCCCTCCTCGTGCGGGCGAGAACAGCCGAAGAGGGTCCATCGTGACGTCCGGTGCTGCGGTATCGACGACCACCGCGTCGGTGATCGCTTCGGCCCACAGTGCGTATTCGCCCAGAGGGGTCCGGTCGACCACGATGACTTGGCCGCCGCGGTCGACGACCTGGTTACCGGTTGTTTTCAAGTAGCCGGACTTGCCTGATCCCAAGTTGCCACACACTCCCACCGAACCCGAAACGTCACGTGACGCTTTCTTGGCGATGTCGTGGTGCACGACGCCAGTGCGGGCCGAGGAAATGTTGAGTGCGATCAGCGGGCCGTCTCCGTCGCCGAGATCGTTGCGGGTGACCGGTACGTACGCGGCGAAATGTTCGGATGTGGTGATCTGCGCGAACTCGTTGCAGATCGCCGGCGTCGGCACGCCGGGTGTCATTGCCCAGAACAGCTCCTCCTGGAATCCGATCGGTGACTGCAACCTGTAGGTCGAACCCTCGAACTCCTTCGCCAGCTCGCGCTGATATGCGATGGCCGTCTCTTCGTCCGCGGCGGCGACACAGAAGACGGTGGTGGATTGCACTTCCATCTCCATTGCGTCCGCCTCCAGAAGCGCGTTGTATTCCGCGAGGGCGACGGCAGCGTCGTCGAGGACGCTGCCGGTGCTCAATTCGTCTTCTCGCTGGGTGTATTGATCGTTCATCTGCACCAAGGCGCGGCGGTTCTTCTTCAGAACCTCCGATGCAGCGGAGTTCTTGAACCGAATTGCCCAGTCGACATCGACGCCGCCCAGGTTGTCCGCGAGGGTCAGGTACTCCGAGCCTGGAAACAGCGTGCCGCCCGAAGGAGTGGCGGCGAGCACCAGGAAGCACTGATAGCTGGCCGGCGGTGGCGTTACCTCCCACGGCTGGTCGACTTTGAGCACACGCGACAAGGTCGGCGCCTTGGCCCGCCAGCCCGATTCGGGGCGATCGCTTTGAGCCCCTTCGTCGAGCCGCGCGGCAGTGAAGGATCCTCGAGCAGTGCCTGCCGGATGATCTAGAGCGGTGGGCATGTCGGTATCGAGGCCGAGGCCGCGCTGCAGAGCATGTTGGTGCAGCCACACCATCTGGGAGGGGGTTGCGGGGGTCGCATCGTAGAAGGCAGGGATGGCCGCGGCGATCTGCGCGGCCTGAGCTGCGCGGCGTTCTCTCTCCTCGACGGGAATCGACGAGGGCGGCATCCCCAGCAGATCGGCCACCGAGGACCATGCGGCGGACGTTGCGGCCTTGACGGTGTCACCGAAGCCGTGGTTGGCCAGGGGGATGGACAGCCAGTAGATTCGCTGGCCGGGTCGGATCTCCTCCAGGCGGTCGATCGTGGCGTCGCATTCGTCTGCCCACGCGGGATGGAGATCGAGATCGACACCCCGTTCCATGCGCTCGACGATGGTCATTGGGTCCAGACTGACCGCGACACTGAGCAGGAGAGATTCGCCAGGAAGAGCGCGCAGCAACATCTTGTGCATCGCCCGCGCGGTCTGTCGGTCTTCGATCGGCCGGTACCCGTACGGGATTCCGGTCAGGACGTAGTCCGCCCAGACGACTCCGGAGCGGGTCCAGCGCAAGTTCGAGGTGACGAGCCGGTTCGGTTGTTGCATTACGCCTTCTCTCGGGTCGGGGTGGGGGCCGCTGCAGCCATGGCAAGCAGCTGCTGAACGCTGCTCGCCGGTGCCAGGTTGGCGACGCCGAACGCTTCGGCCAGGGCTGGACTCTGCGAGCGCTGGCGTTCGCCGTCCGATCGCGGCCGGGCTGGCGCTGGTGCGATCTTTCGCTCCGGCCGCGGTTGGGTCAGAGGTCTGAATGCTGGTGCGGCCGGCGCT
Organism: Rhodococcus sp. 05-2255-1e; assembly: GCF_002259025.1. Taxonomy (NCBI): domain Bacteria; kingdom Bacillati; phylum Actinomycetota; class Actinomycetes; order Mycobacteriales; family Nocardiaceae; genus Rhodococcus; species Rhodococcus sp. 05-2255-1e. Next base: position 29,661 of record NZ_NOZE01000048.1, read on the forward strand.
GCGTTGTCGTCGAGCTCCACCGGTGCCGCGGCGTTCTCTACTCGATCGCTGGATGCTCTGATGACTGCTGGTTCACTGATAGCAGCGTCGTGGCTTGGCGGGGTGTCGAGGATGATCACCGACCCCAGTACCGCGTGAGGGCGTTTGATCCGGATCGGCTCGCCATTGATCCTCGACGGTGACATCGCCCCGGTAGCCGCGCGCCCGACACCCCGGACTACTGAGATCGGATTCCGTGCTCCCTGCGGCAGCCTCCCCAACGCCCACAGGGTGCCGCCGGTGACACCGAGGAAGATGACACCGTTGGTGATGACACTGCCCTGCGCCCACAGCGACTGGGTCAGCCACAGCAGTCCGCCTGCAATACCCGCGCCGACGAACTGGGTCAGGGTGTAGGGGCCACCGGGGATCTTTCGGCCGTCTGGCGCTTTGCCGATCAGCTGCGGAAAATTGCGCGCTTTGGTGAACATCTTGACCACGCTCCGCGAGGAGGCCTGCTGTTCGGTCATGGTCGGTCACACTCCTGCGGGGGTCGTTGAATCGAGGTGTTCGTGAGTTGGCCGAGCAGTGTCAGATGAACGCCGCGATCGGATCGGGCACCACGACGACCTCGCTGCTTTGTGGCGAGGCGGAGCCGGGAAGCTCGTCGCCGACACTGTCTTTGACGGCGGTGATGTTCCACATCACCCAGATCAGTGCCCCGCCGACCACGATCGCCACCAGTGTTTTGGCAATGGCGAAGTGACTTTTGAAAGCAATCGCGGCGATGAACCCGGCGACGCCGACGCCCACGAGAGTGCGGATGAGGCCCTGCACCTCCGCACCTTTGTTGTTGGCCCATTCGATGATTCCTTCGGCGACGACGGTCGACGACGGATCGGCCAGGATCGAGGTAATGGTCATTGTTCGTACCTTTCGGATAGGGGGAGCAGAGCGTCAGTTCGGTTGAACGGGCGCTGCGGGAACGGAGGAGGTAGTGCTGGCACCAGTCGAGGTCGGCACCGCAATGGTTGGGGTTGCTGCGCTGAGTCCGGTCGAGTTCGCGAGCAACGGCATCGGGTCGAGCGCGGATACTTCCCACCGGCCACCCCGGGCGATCGCTGTCAGCGGGTATTGCACGGTCGAGGTCTGCGCTCGGTCCGTGGCTGTGACGGTCGCGGTGGCGAGCACCCGTACCGTCGCACCATCTGCCGGGGATCCGGACGCACCCGCCGAGAAGTCGGTGTCCGAGACGAGGTCGGTGATCTGGACACTGGTGTACGGCGCGGGGGTGACGGCACGGATCGGTGTGCCGGGTGAGGTGTAGCGAGAAATTTCTCCGGCACCGGCAACCATTGCCGAGAGGAACTGGCTGATCGACTGGGTGAGCGAGTGATCGAGGCCGACTCGGAATCGGTAGCCGAGTGTGAGGTCACCGCCGGTTGCCGGGGCCGCCACAGCAGCAGGGACTGCTGCAGCCCGCGCGTCGTCTCCCACGAACACGACAGGGACCGAGAAGTATCGACGTTCCGGCTTCGTCGCCGGGTCTGCCCCGATCGGAACCACCGAGACCGACACAACGATCGCGTAGTTCTGGCCGGCCGCCTGTAGCGGTCCTCCTTGCGATGTCGATCCTGTGGGACCCTGATTTCGCGCCGGCGGGTCGATTGCTTTCACGCTCGCGATTCGAGGTTCGGACGCGGTATAGCTCGCCTGAGCCGGAAGCGACATGCCGTCGGTGCGGACGAAGCGCGCGAGGGCTTTCTCGTCTCCTCGCTTGGATTGCAACCACGTCAACACGAAGTCCTGCGCGAGGTCGGTCGCTGCTGCTTCGCGGGCTGTGTCGATGACCGTCTGAGGGTTTGCCTTGCTCTGGATCGGCGTCGTGGACCCGACGCCGGCCAAGACGAGAACCAGTGCCACCACTCCGGAGCCGATCGCCGCGAACAGACCCCACTTCATCGCCTTGGTCGCGACCGCTTGCTTGCCGGCCCACTGATGAAGCTCGGTGGCCGGCGCAGCTTCTGTCGGCTTGTTCGAGCCCTTCTTACGGAGATGGATCTTCATGAGATCTCCTCGTGCCGAGACGGCTCGACCGTGGCGGGTACGAAGCCCTCGTCGACCAATCGCAGAGCGCCTCGACCCCGGGTCGCCATCATCCGTTCGAGCGCTGCCCGCGCCTGCTCGGCCGGCTCACCGAGCACGACCTCGCGGACGCGGCTGGCGATCTCTGCGCTGAGCGGATTGTCGCCGAGTTGCGCCGCGAGGCCGCGGATCTCTTCGGACACCGAGTGCACGCGAGCGGTGTCCGAGAGCAATGCGGCCGACGGATCGTGGTCGTCCATCCGGGGTCCTCCTGTCGGTAGCCCGCCGTGTACGGGCTTCTGAGAACAGGTAGATCCCTTCGCGGGCGGGTCTGTGACAGAGGCGACCGGAAATTTCTCGAACTTTTTTTCACCGCCCCGCTGCGATTCGTCGGGCTGTTATCACCGTCGCCGTGTAACCGCAGGTCACAGCGGTCTATGTCGAACGCGGGGCGCTGCCGTTTTCTGGTTCCGCCGGACCCGGCGGGTATAACAGCTCCGCCTTTTCGAGTAAGAATCCGCAGCTCAGCGGATATAAGGCGCTGTTTGTGTCAGAGGCGATCGAACTTCAGTTGCCTCTATCAGGAGCGCCCCAGTGACCTCGCCGCAGCCTTCCTCGCATTCCTCCACCCCACTCGGATACAGCACATCGCTGTTTACGACGATCAACGCCGAGTGGACCAATCTCTGTGTCGACGCTCTCGCAGGCCGCGAAGTCCGCACGTGGGCCGATCGACACCCCGCATGGTCGTCCGCTCGCTCCGTGGCCGACATCGCTGAGCTTGCCGCTCAGGACAGTGACGCCACCCTGTCCCTTCTGCTCACCGAGCACAGTGCAGGCAGCGCCCTCGCCGGCACAGTTTTGGTCCGGTTGATGCTCCCCAAGCTGGTCCGAATCCATCGCTACGCGCGGCTGGACGGAACCGATCACAGCCGCGAAGAACGTGCCTCGCGTACCATCGCCGCGTTCTACGAGGTGATCGCTTCGCACCGTCCCGGCGGCACTGGGATTGCCGGGGCACTCTCGCTTCGGACGCTGGGTCTGATCACCAAGACCTGCGAATCTGCGGTGGAAACGCCGGCCGAACCCGACCAGCTCCACCGGGTTGCCGACGGATCCGATGACCGCACGACCAGCAATCCGGGGGAGGTATCGGCACGGGAATTGCATTCGGTTCTTGCATGGGCAGTGCAGTCCAAGACCATCACTGCCGACGAGCACTCACTTCTGATCCGTGCATATCTCGTCACCGAAGGTGCCGATCTCGCATCGCTCGCCGTCGAGGAGAACTGCTCACCGGCAGCCCTTCGACAGCGCTTGAGCCGCGCTGTCGCGCGAGTCCGCGACGGAGTAGCAGCACGCACCGGCAACACTCCCTCGCCGGGAAAGCGGACGTTCTTCTACACCCGATCACACCATGAGTCCGCCTTGGCGAGCTGAAGTCCACCTGCACCAACCCCGCTCTCACCTACAAAGGACGCACATCATGACCGCATCTCGTACACGCAAGAGGATCGTTGTCAGCGCAGTCGGGCTCGCCGTCGCTGCCAGCATCGTCGTCATTCCCTCCGCCATTGCCGATCCGCAAGCCGGTGCTCCGGCATGCCCGGACAACATCTTGGTGGCCATACCCGGCACCACGGAAACCAACGAGCAGGCCGATCCGAATGTGCCGGTCGGAATGCTCCGCAACGTCGTGGACCCACTCGACTCCGAGTTCTCATCCCAGGAACTGCAGACATACACAGTTCCCTACGTCGCGACGATCGTGAACGACAAGGCCCAGACCTACGGAACCAGTAAGAAGGAAGCGATCGATCGCGCATCGCAACACATCTCCGAGAAGGCAGCCGAATGCCCGAGCACCAAGTTCGGGCTGACCGGCTTCTCCCAAGGGGCCGACGCCGCGGGAGATCTAGCCAGCAAGATCGGAAACGGCGAGGGCCCGGTGAGCGCCGATCGCATCTTTGCCGTGGGCCTGATGGCCGACCCCGGCCAGAGCCCGACCGCCGGCGTTCAACTCGGAACCAAGACCACCGGCAACGGCTTCGTCGGTGCGCGACCCAAGGGATTCGGAGCTCTCAACAACGTCACCGCCAGCGTGTGCGATCCCGACGACACGTACTGCAACACCCCCGACGACGCCATCGCCACACAGTTCATCGGGCAACTCGGATCGAAGATCGACGCCACCGATCCCGCGTCTTCGGTCGCCGGAGTCGTCACCACGCTTCTCGGTCTCGACGGCCAACCCCTGACCGACACGCTCGGCAAACTGAACACCGCAGTGACCACAGGCAACATGCTCACCGTGCCGCAGCTCGCACTCGACCTCGCCGGCAACGTCTCAACACTGAGCGCAAAGGTCGCAGAAATGACCATCCCCGGGGCAGACATCGCCCCGATGGCCACCACCGTCTCGCAGCTCACCGATGCAATCCACCGCGGTGACATGTTCGCCGTTCCGGCACTGCTGGCGACCCTCACACCCCAAGTCATCAGCTTCGCGAGCCAATTCAGTTCGATGATCGGGACCGTGGTGTCCAAGCTGCCTATCAACGAGTACATCGCGATCGGCACCACCGCAGCGCGGATCTCCACCAACGCCGCGGCCCAGAACTATGTGGCTCTACCGGCCGATCTCGGCAAACTCGTGGGCCAGGTCAACAACGCGGTCCGCAAGACCCTCCGCGCACTCCCCCTCGACGAGTTCCCCCTTTTGAACCGGCTGGCCGATAATCTCACCCCAGGCCGCGTGCTCGACGAGGTGCTCAACTACGCCACCTCGCTCGCCACCGATTCGCACAACTCCTACGCGAACGAACCGATGGCCGACAACGGTCGAACCGGAGCGGACGAGCTCACCAACCTCTTCCGCACCCGCATCACCAACCCCACGGCACAGATTGCTTCGTAGCCGACCCACCTCCCTACTCGAACACAAGGAACCGTCACGATGCTGACAGAGCTGGACGACCCCGACACCGACATCGCTGTCCGCATCGACGTGCACGACGCTGGGGGTACCAAAACGTGGCACCCCCAGCGCGACGGTCATCTCCTCCTGAACGCCGATCCCGCGGCGTCGACGCACCTCGCACACACCCTCGCCGACACCCTCAGCGGCCACTCTCCGCACGTATGGATGATCACTGGCCCGTCCAGAACCCCCACGTTCTCGACCACCGCGGACACCGACCCGGACCCTGTCGACATCATGGATTCCGTTTGGCGATTCACAACCCAACGCAAAACTCTGATCGACAACGGTCAAGCCACAACCCACGACTTCACCCCCGCATACCTCGTCATCGACTCCCTCGAAGGCGTCGTAGACACCCTCCGCCTCACCTGCAACCGCAGTCTCCAACTCCTGTCCGTCCTCGCTCACCGCGGACACCGCGCCAACGTCTACCTCGCCACGATCACCGATCTCAACGCCCCACGCATCTCCGAAGCGTTGCGGAATTTCGCTGAGCCTCGTCTGCGAGACCGGGACTGTCTGAATAACGGTTGATCCGCTGACCTTGCGTGGCGCGGCCTCACGGAACCGGTGCCTGGTCAATCACGCCACGGAACGAAGGTGGGATTCGAGCGTTCTGATCCGTTCCCGGCCTCGGCCGATGTCGTAGCGGGAAGCTCCGTGCGGCAAAGCAAACTCGATGTTCAGTCGACCGCCATACCCATGGACGATGTAAACAGGAAAGGAAAACCCAGCTGGCGCGGGCCGGCAGTCCTCGAGTTTGAGTCCTGCGGGCGATCGCAATGGTGGAACCGTGCCTCCATTGGTGCAACGAACCTCGTTGGGTTCAGGCAACAGCACTGCCATCTTCGCGGCTGTCAGGGCTTCACTTTGGAGGTGGCCGGCGGCGAGATCGATGTGCAATTCCTCATTTAAACTGCGAGCCAGATCCACGATTTCTACGGACTCGGCCGTAGCCCGATAGACGGGGAAGCCGACAATATTTGTTCCCGCGGTGGAATCCACTGCAGGTGTGACGTGAGGCCTGAGGTCCACAATAAAATGGTAGGCGATGTCGGCGAGCCGAACACTTCTCAGATCTGACTCGGTCCGCATGATAGCGGCAGATACTAGGCCGTTTACCGTAACTCCATGGTGACGTCCGAAGTCGATGAGCCCGGTCGTGACTCGCCTGCTCAAACGACAACGCAGTTGGGTCATCGCACGATGTGGCTCGGTATAGCCAGCCGTCGGCGGCCTGTTTAATGCCGACTCTAATGGTTCGTCATTGCCGACATCGGGTGTGTCGATTCCTCTCTCGGAGAACAGCTTTTCCAGCGACTCGGGATAGCCATGAACAACCGCGTCAGGGGTCTTTCCTTCCACAATGTCGGTGTAGAAAGACCACAGATCGCTGAGCAAATCTACAGAATGGCGACCGTCGGCTATGCAGTGGTGGGTTAGTAAAGTCACACTCGCGCAGGCGGAATCGCCGACGACGTGTAGCCCGGAAAGGGCGCGGCCCGCACTGAGGTTCACCCCGCTCAGCGGCTGACCGGGATCCCCTGTGTGCACGCTGAGGCCGGGCAGCGGACCGGATGGTTTGACGATCATATGGTCTCCATCGATCGTCTCCACGTGCGCAGCCAACACAGGATACGAGCGTCGCAATGTCGCAAATGCCGCCGAGAGCCCCGATATGTTCAAATCGCCGCGAGCCCGCACCGAATACCCGATGAAAACTCCCAAGTCGACGTAGAGCGCCTCACTGGGAGCGAGCCCCCGAATAGAGTAATCCACAGTCACCACAAATTCCTGTCACTTAAATTGCTGTTCGATAGGGGACGTGCAGCTCGATGATCACGAGCCCGGCACCACCAGGAGCGTTTCTGATCATGGGATGGCCTCGGGAGATGGCGCGAACGAGCACCAAAACTAGAACTCACGAAGGTTGTCACGTAGATACACCGACGAATATCCCACCCGCGTTCGCCCAATTCGTTGTAAAGCTGGCACGAGGCCGTCGGTAATCTCAGCGATGAATCGGCGGGTGAGCGAGTTCGACCCGGTATAAATCAAGAATCCGTCACCGCCTACCTCGTCGACGATCTCCCCCATGCGCTCCGCTACGTGATCAGGCGTCCCCACCAGTTCGATAGACGGAGCGAGGTAATCAATGGTCAGCTCGCGCAGAGTTTTACCGCTACCGTGCTGCAGGAAGCTCTCCAGTGATGACTGCTCGCCATTGGTTGTCAAGTCTTGCGGAGGTACTTCGTCGAGCGGAAACTGAGAGAAGTCGATGTCGGTGACGAAAGACAGTTGCAAAAGAATGTTTTCGATGGCCCGGTCGCTGGTCATTCTCCGTTTATTCGCGGCCTGAGCCTCATCCATAGTGGCACCGAGTACTGGCATCGCGATGAAGAGAACCTTGATGTCGTCAGGGTCTCGACCGTGTGCCTGCGCCCGGTTACGGACATCGTCACGAAACTCCCGCATCGTCTCCACGGTGTTGACGTTGGCAACAATCGAGTCGGCGTACTTCGCGGCGAAGTCGCGGCCCTTGGGGGATCCGCCAGCTTGGACGAAAACTGGTTGCCCATTGGGTGGGTGCACCGTGTTGAGCGGACCCGCCGAACGGAAATGCTCCCCAGTGTGGTTCACTGCCCGAACAGTGCCGGGCGCAACATAAGTCCCTGACTCGCGGTCACGGACGATGTTGTCTCGATCCCAGGAATTCCATAGATCTCGGACAAGGTCGACGTACTCATGTGCTACCTCGTAGCGCTTGTCGTGCGGCAGCAGACGATCCATGCCGAAGTTGCGCGCGGCCTGATCTTGACCGGTGGTGACGATGTTCCATCCAAAGCGCCCACCAGCGATGTGGTCGACCGTAGAGACAGTGCGTGCCAGCATGTATGGGGGATAGAAGGCCGTCGACATCGTAGCGATTACGCCTATGCGGTCGGTCGCGGCCGCGATCACCGACGCCAACGGCACTGGGTCGTGTTTCGGCACCCACAGGGCGTGTTTCAGGTACGCATCGAAGGATCGCCCGTATGCATCGGGTACCGACACCGTGTCCTCGAACATCATGTAGTCGAATCCTGCGCGCTCTAGCGACTTCGCCATCTCGACATAGAATCGGCCATCCCATGGCTCTTCAGGCGGCGAGAAGTCGCCGGTGAAATCGTTAGCAAAGAAACCGACAAACCAGCCTAGGTGAAATTTTCGTACAGACATCGACGTGCCTCCAAATTTCGTATACGGACGAACTGGGTGGAACGTGAGCGATATAGAATGCACCGAGGACGGAGCAGATCTACCGGCCAGGCAGAAGTCCCACTAATTAGGGTGAGCGAATGGCCGCGATAGCCCCCTCGATGTCTTTGCAGACGATTACGCGAGACCGGGTTGCGGGGGTGATAAATCCTTCGACGGCAGCGTGCTCGATGTAGGAGAGCAAGGGGCGGTAATACTCGTTGTCGTTCAGCAGTACACAGGGTTTATTGTGAAGCCCCAGGTGTGACCACGTAAGGACCTCGAAGAACTCTTCTGCGGTTCCGACACCGCCGGGGAGGGCAATGAATGCGTCACCGAGTTCGGCCATGAGAGCTTTGCGTTGGTGCATGTCATGGACGACGTGTAGTTCTGTCAGTCCATGATGCGCAGCCTCGGGTATCGCAGTGAAGCTCTCAGGGATCACGCCAACGACGGTTCCGCCGGAGTCCAAGGCCGCGTTCGCGAGGGTGCCCATGAGGCCGACTCGGGCGCCACCATAAACGAGGCGCAGCTTCGATCTAGCAATCGCACGCCCCATCCCCTCTGCGAGCTGTCCATATTTGGTCCCGCGCCCTGGCATAGCTCCGCAGAAGACCGTGACGCTCTTGGGGGTCGGGCGGGCCTGTGCCGAGACCGTAGTCGCGGGCATTGGTCGAAGGTTCATCAGTCGAATGACATTCTGTATCCAGGGGCGAGGATCCTGTATGGGTCGAAGCGACGCTTAGCCCGTGCGATGGCCTGCCATCGCGAACCGAAGTGCGTACACCAATCTCCCGGTGACATGGGGACAGCATTGACTGCGTAGGCCACCCCGCCTACATCCCGAGCCTGTTCATAGAGCAGGCGGTTGCTGGCAATCATTCGGGCTTCGGCCCCTGGGGATGCTGTTCGAAGTACGGCCAACATGAAGAATGTGTCGCAGTGAGGAATCGGAATGAACGGTGCGGTGATCGGTGTTGTTGGAATCGGGTAAACCATGATCAGCCCGGAGTTTCCTAGGTCATCCGTCAATGAGGAGCTGGTAGTTTCGATGAACTGCTCGATCTTGTCTGCCGGGATCAGCAGGCTGGCCCATGGATGTGGATAGAACCACTCACCTGTGTGCCGAAGATCAAGCTCCTGATCCGCCATACGGTTGATAAAGTCACCATAATCTACGTCCGAGTTGTATTCGGCGCACGAATCGTATTGGAGCGATGACAACAGCGCATCGTCGTCTGGCCTTCGTGGTGGGGTGAAGTACTTGGCTAGGTCCAGTCGATAACGTAAGTGGCCGTCGGCATCGACACGAATTCGTCCTTGTACATGGTCGAATAGTCTGTTGGACATGGCGCGGAGTTGGTCGCCAAGGAATACGCCGAGGTTGGAATACTGCAATTTGTACTGTCGAACCGACTCGTGAGCAGCGGTCAGACGGATTGTCGCGTTGACGATTACGCCGAATTGACCGAGGCCGCCGCGCACGGCGTCGAAAAGTTCACTGTTCGATACGGCGGAGCATTCCCGAAAATCTCCCGATCCGGTAACTACAGCAAGAGAGTCCACGTTGTCGGTTTGCAAGCCAAAGCCGTGACTCGATCCCCCGAAGCCGCCGACCGAAAGCGTTCCGCCGACGGTGGTCCCGAGATAGTCGGTGAGTACCGGAGGGGTTTGCTGGCGGCTGAGCGTGGCAGCGACCACGTCGCTCCATCGCACACCCGCATCGATCGTGGCCTGCCCCGATCGAACGTCGTGGACGGTGTTGAACCTTTTCATGTCCAGCACGACTCCGCCATCTGCCTGGCATTGCCCGTAAGTCGAGTGTCCGGATCCGCGCACCGCGAGCGATAGGTTCCGCGCCGCGGTGTAGCGCAGGGCTTCCTGCACGTCGGCCACGGTCCGTGGCACGACAACGACGGACGGTTTCGCATGGATGCAGTTTCCGAAATCAGCCCCGGCGGATGTCAGGTGCACGTCGTCGGTGTGCCAGATCCCGCTCATCTGGCGGTCACACCTGGGGCACCGAAGGTTCTTAAAAATATTTCCTGCTGAAGGACGCCGTGCTCGACATACCGGCCACCCATTGATGCCGCCAGTTCGTCGAGCACCTCCGTGGTGAGGTCTCGGTTGGCCAACTCCTCTGGTGTTACGGAATGCGTGGCGCACCAGTCGAGTACACAGTCCAGACCCGCAACCGAGGCTATGAAGTTGTGCTGATCGCCTAGAACCCACGCTTCCGCCAGTTCGGTGAGTAAATTCCTGCCCGTTGAATCTCCCCGTAACATTTGTCGTGCCCTTGCGCACTGCTGGGCAAAGTAGTGTTGCCTATCAGGAATAGGCATAACATTCACGACAGCTGGGAACGGTAGGTTGGATATCGTTTGCGCGAATCGAAGAATGAGCGATATCGAACCGCCCTCCATTACCACCGCTTCGCCGCGATCAACGTACGAGGTCAGTACTTTTATCAGCCGGTCAAAGGCCTCGTCCGGATCGAAGTTGCCCTGATGTATGGTCCGGTTGTCGAGCCAAACGCGGTTGAGCCCTTCCACTTTCGCGTCGAACGCTCGACCACTGGTGACCAGGAGATCGGAGTAACACTGGATACGGTCGGCAACAACAATCGGAGCCGAGTGACTCAATGCCAACTTGCTCGCTTCGGCGCTCTTTCCAATTCCGGTGGCACCGACGATTGCGTATACGCCGGGTTCCCATCGCACCCGATCAAACCTTGCTTGCGTCTGTGCCATGGTTGATTCCTTCATCCCGATTCCTTTCTCTCGCGGGTCGTGCTCAGCCGAGGAAGGAATTGATCGAATTACTCAGGGAACGGGCGTCAAGTCCGTGAATGTGGTCGTGGTCGTCGGGGGTTCCGTAGTGGCGATCTTCCATCTCACGTCGAACGCCCAGGGAGAGCAGCCGATGGGGATGGCTGACGAGACTGGACGAGACTTGGTGCGCCGAGGTGCCTGCCAGATAGGGCTCGACCAACACGACGTTCGGACGGTTCACGGCTTGCACCGCGGCACACAGGCCCGTGGCGTCGAAGGGGCGAATCGTCGCCGCGTAGAGGATGGTTACGTCGAGCATGGAGGTTGCCGACAGCACCGCATCTAAACAGGGCCCGACTGCGAGGACGACTCCGCGGGTGCCGTACTTGATAGGTGTGAACGATGTCCCTCGGACCGCATGGGGGTAACGGTTGACCTGACTCGACAGCCGTAGGTAGACCCGTCCATCGCCTGGTAGCGATTCGAGGAGAAGATCGGCGGCCTCCTGTGGATGGCCTGGCACGTGAACTGTCCAGTTGGGCATCGAATCGATGACGGTGATATCGCCCGGGGTGAAATGGGAGAAGGCGAACTCCGACAAGTCGTAGGAGGCTCCCCAACTGACCAGGACTGCGCCGACATCTTGCTGGGCGAAGTTCAGCTTTATTTGTTCAAGAGGCCGCTCGACGAGAAAGGCGGCGACTGTGTGTACCACGGGTCGCATGCCACACATGGCGAGCCCGCCGGCTACCCCCATCATCAGCTGTTCCCTGATCCCTACGTTGATCACGCGGTTGGGATCTGCGATCGCGGCCGCTTTGAAGAGGTGGGCTCCGATGTCGGCCAGCACAACTACGGCGCGGGGGTCTGTTTCCAATGCACCAGACATGGTCGTTCCGAATGCGGTCCACATGTCAGTGTGGTTGAAGGACTTTGGTTCTTGCGTGTCTGCGGAATTCATGGCGATTCATCTCTGCTGAATGGACGAACGGGCCGATTGCCGAGTCACGGTGGCGACCACCGCGAGCGGTCTGTCGTTGTGATCTCGATTCAGTGCCGCAGCGATCTCCTCATGGTCAGCACCGTTGATGTTGATTGTGTCCCAACCCTCACCGTCGAACCGTTTATCGATTCCATGCGGCCAACCCATACTTGCCGTGCCGTTGTCCAGGACGATGACCGTCAGTTGGTTCAAGCGCGCGCGTCCTGCAAAAGCCATCGCCTCGTGGTTGCTGCCCTCATCGAACTCTCCATCGCCGATGAGCACGAAGACTCTCGGTGCGTGACGATTTTGTATACGGAGTCCCATCGCGACGCCCACTGCGAGCGGCAAGCCATGGCCGAGCGAGCCACCCGACATTTCTACACCCGAGATTTTGGTTCGATCCGGCGCGAAGCCGAGTGGTGAGTTCTTTGTCGCCCAGGTATCGAGGAGCTCTGGTCGGAGGAACCCTTTGGCCGCAAGTACCGCGTAGTAGGCCATCGGGCCGTGACCTTTGGACAGCAAGAAGCGGTCCCTGTCGTCGTCGTCGGGGCTCTCGGGGGATACGTTGAGGATTTCGTCGTAGAGTACCCACAGCACGTCCATCGTCGATGAGGATGAGAACGAGTGCCTTTCGTCTCCCCGCATACGGGAGATCAGAGCAGGCAGATCGTCATAGCTGAATTCGGTTGGCTCTTGTCGCATCGCATTCTCTTCGAAGCGGATAGCAGTAGCTGGGCAGGAACGTGCAGCCGCGCGTACCAGCGAATGGTTGTCTGGGGAAGGTTTGTCCACGAGCAATGTGACTGTGCCGTCGTTACTCTGCTCGAAGACCTCGGGCGCGACGAGCACGCACTGACCGGAGCCGAAACACCTCCGCTCGTTCACGACGACTTTCATGACCGCTCGCTTCTCACCACGTCAGCTGTAGTTCTTCGAGGCCGAGAACAATGCTGGCGGAGCGGAGCCGAACGTCGTGCGAGGGTGAGAGGGCTAGGTCGGGAAAGCGCCTCAGTACCGCCGGCACGGCCGTGCGCAGGGTCATCCGAGCGAGTGAATGCCCAAGACAGAAATGGACGCCATGCCCGAAGGCGAGGTGACCGGCTACTCCCCTGGTGATATCGAGGTCGTCGGGTCTGTCCGTCAGATTGCTGTCGCGATTAGCGGCCAATAGGGACGGGATGACGAAAGATCCTGCCGGAATGGTCACCCCGGCGATTTGCACCTCGGTTACTGCCATGCGCGGTGGCTGCGAATGGGCGACCGACAACCACCGCAATAATTCCTCAATTCCGGAATTGACGCAGTTCGGGTCCTCGATCATCATGGCGGCTTGTTCCGGGTGATGCAAAAGGGCCAGTACACTGAGGCCGATCATGCTTGCTGTGGTCTCGTGTCCACCGAGCATGATCAGACTGATGATGCTGATAAGTTCGTCGGTGCTGAGGTTGTCGCCAATCTTGCGCGCCAGAATTCCCAACAAGTCGTCACCGGGTTGTTCCTGCGCACGGGTAACCAGGGTGGCCATGTATCGACGGTCTTCTCGCTGGGCAACCGCTCGTTGTTCTGCAGATGCCGACAGATCCAGGAGGCGTGCTGTTCGATCTCGCAATTCGTCGCGATCGGCATAGGGCACTCCCAACAGCTCACACAGTACGAGCAAAGAGACTGGTAGCGCGTAACGGTCCATAAGGTCGGCGGGTTGCCCGGCTTGCTCGAGACCATCCAATGCACTGTCCACTATCTCTGCGATGCGCGGCTGCAGGCGACTGAGCCGGTGCACTGAGAACTCCGCAGCAAGGATATGACGCAAGCGGGTGTGGTCGGGGGGATCGAGTCCGATGAGGTTACCGGCGCGCATGGCGGCTAGTTCATCTTCAATCACATCGCCGCCGCTGGGTATTGCGAACATTGGCGTGTGGGCGTTGCTGAACCGGTTTGAGTCTGCGAAGATTCGCCGGACGTCTTCGTAACGGCAGACGAGAAAAGCCGGGGCCCCGTAGAGTTCTCCTACTGGGATAACACCGTCGCGGTCACGGACCTGGGCGAGCTCTTCGGTCGGGTTCAGGCCGTTGCGTCGCATTTCTAAAGGTAAATCAGCCGTTCCGGCCATACCGGAATCCCTTCGATTGTTTGTAGAAGGACGAAGTGGCGCGCCGATGCCGAGGATCGCTGGCGCGTGGATAACTCGGATATCTCAGGCCACCGCTACAGACGCTCGCACGCGATAACCAAGTAGTCGATGCTGCGTTCGCGGAAGCCCTGGAGGAATGGTTCCTCGACACCTGTGCGCAACGCTGCCTGGTTGCGCAGGTCCCAGTACGGGATGGCTTCGTCGGTGTATCGCTGAACGTGATACGGCACCAGACCATTTGCTGCCAGAGTTTGGAAATAAGTACTGCGGGTGTGCATAGCGCACTGATATTCTTCGTCGATCAACCGTGATGCCTCGGAACGCTCAGCAACTACGTCGTTGCGGCACCAGGTGACTGCGACATAGCGGCCGCCGGGGCGCAGCAACCGGGCGAACTCGGTGAACGCCTCCCCTAGGTCGACACACATCGTGGTTTCGTTGGAGACGATGTAATCGAAGGTGTTGTCCTCGAAGGGGGCCTGAACCATGTTTGCGAAGTGGAATTGCACACGGTCCGAGCTCCCGCGTTCACGGGCCAACTTCTCTGCGAACTCGACATGGTGAGCGCAGTAGTTCACCCCGTCTACCCGGCAGCCGAATCGATCAGCGATTGTGAAGGTCGTTCCGCCTCGCCCCGATCCCGCGTCCATGACACGAGAGCTCGGTGAGACCTCCCCTAATGCATCGACGATAAGGTTGATTTCCAGCGACTCCATCCGGTGAAGTTCGCGCAGGATCAGTGACTCCCGCAGCTCCGCAGGTGCAGCGAGTACAGAGTGATCGTAGTCACCGATTCCGTAGTGGTGGTGGTACAAGCCGTCTTCAGTGCCCAGCAGCAGGTTGATATCGTCGGATTTTTTGGCATCCCAGTAGCGGCGCTGCTGTACGTCATGCTGGCCGAGGACTGCCACGTCGAGGTTCGGCATTTCAGGCTCCTTCAAGTTTGTGGTTTCCGGGTGGATGTCTCAGATGCGTTCGGCCGCAATCACTAGGTAGTTCAGTGAACCGTCGCTGTAGCCGCTGAGGAACGCATCCTCAACGCCGGTGCGGAGTTTGCTGTTGTTGCGTAGCTCCCAGTACGGCATAGCTTCGTGTGTGTACTGAGCCACGCGGTACGGAATCAGGCCGTTTGCCGCGAAGGCCTTGAAGTAAGTGCTTCGGCGGTGCATTCGGCATACGTAATGTTCATCGATCTGCCTTGTCGCGTCCGAGCGTGGGTCGACTGCGTCGTTGCGGCACCAGGTGGTCATTACGTAGCGACCGCCCCGTCGCAGTAGGCGGGAGAACTCGGCCATTGCTTCGTACGCGTCGGCGTACATCGTCGTCTCGTTTGAGACCACGAAATCGAAAGTGTGATCAGGAAATGGTGCCTGCAGCATGTTCCCGAGGTGGAATTGAACGCGGCTATCCCAACCGCGTTTGCGTGCGATCTGCTCGGCGAACGCGACGTGATGTTCGCAAAAATTGACGCCGTCGATTCGGCTCTCCGTCGCTCCAGCGAGACGAAAAGATGTTCCCCCGCGACCTGACCCGGCATCCATGCCGCGAGAGTTGGGCGGCAAAGGACCGAGGGCGTCGAGGATCAGTCCGACTTGATCATTCTCCATTCGATGCAACTCTCGCAAAATCGCGTTCTCTCGCTCCTCACCTACGGAATCCAGAATAGAGCGGTCGAAATCGCCAATCGCGTAGTGATGGTGGTAAAGATCATCATCAGCGCCCAGTAGGAGATTGATGTCATCGGTTGTTTTAGCGTCCCAGTGAGCTTTCAACTCACGTTCATAGCTATCGCGCGCATATTGATCTGCCGAGATCATCACAGTCTCCTTCTTCGGTTCTCCCCATCATTTCTGTATCTCAAGTCGACATGTCGAATGAACCATTGCGACCTGCAAGGTCGGCGACTTGATGATGTCTTCGACGCTACTTATCGAAATTAATTGCGGAAATACCTCCACAGCTCTTCGTCGCGAAGCGACAAAACTTTGGCACCGTGCGACAAGTGGGGTCGAAGTCCCCTACGGGGTCCAGTGCAGGTAGGCACCCATCTGCGCCGGCCGTGAGGAGACCATGGAAGCCGCAACCGGCCAACGATCAAGTCCTCGGAGTCGGGCCCTCCAAAGTCGACAACGACTACAGCCACGTCTACCGCGAGAACCCGCAGATCAATCGTCTTATGCCGTGAAGGCGATGCCCCGATCGGCGCGAGTGCGCGCGGACGTGACGGAGTTGCGTGGTAGCTACCGTGGACGGATAGCCGGACCGTCACTACCTCGAGCAAGGTCAAGAATTTTGTCTTGATGAATCCGTCACCCGGTCGTGTACTTGTTGCCCAGCGAGTTCGATCACGTCGACGCGGCGCGCCGGTACGAGAACCTTCGTTCCGGTCTTGACCACTCGGAATTGATCGGTGGATGTGTTCTCGAATTAGCTGGGTTCCGCGTAAAACCTTCTGAATTCCGAAGGCGAGCAACCCTTCAACTCGCGAAATAGCCGAGAAAGTCTCGACTGGTCACTAAGCCCCCACCGCGCACTGATGTCGCCTATCGGTATCTGTTGTAAGCTTGGGTCGATCAAATCGGCAGCGCACCTTTCAATGCGCTCATATGCTATATAAGCGGACAGAGTTCGCTCCTCTCGCTCGAAAGCGCGATGCAGCTGACGAACCGATACATGTAGTTTGCGCGCGAGTAGGTCGGGATTGAGCGTGGGATCAGAAAGATTCTTCTCGATCATCAAGCGCGCCGTCGCTACGAGGCCGGATTGCTGGTCAGGCGGTGCGTGGCCATGGGGCGGGTGCATTCCTTCCCACGCCAGTAATCGAACGGCTGAGATGACATTATGAGCCGTGAACGTGTTCAGCATTCCAATTTCTCTCGAAGTAGAATGTAAAGTATCTGAGAGTATTTTCCCCGTACCTTCAGCGTTTGGCACAACGCGAAGACCTCGACCCGAGGCGGCGTCGAAGTCTTCTCTTGAGCCCACCCTCTGCCGTAACGTGACTACCGCTAAACAGCTGGCACGGGTTACAGTCATTGTATAACTGTAATCGCTATAGTATAGGCCAATGCCTCCACTCTTCAGCGATATTTGGACGCCGTTCTGCGACAGAATTACTTCGCCCGATAAGACGTATTGAATCCTCACGGAGAATCGTGGATCGGCTTCGAGATCAACCTGTCGACGAGTAATTTCTCCTGGTCCGCACCGAATCGACGCTAAGCTGTCCCCATCGACTATTCGCGCAGTGAGTCGTGTCATACACTGTCGTTCAGGCGCGTGACACGCGGTTCCGTACACGGTGTACAGCTCGTGACTACGCTCTTCGCTAGATGCGTGGTCGGAAGTTTTGATCAGAGTTGTGGCATTGCGGTCGTTATGGGCATTGTCTCGGAACCTTTTTGAAGGTTCTCTATCGGTTGCAGCCATTTTCGCCCCCCGGCGCGAATCGTGTTCGGTCTTTAATTTGCTCATGTCCAGAGTCCGGCAGAACCGGCAACATCAACGGCCACAGGCGACGTGCTGTAACGGCTTCGACAGGTCGAGGCGTCGAGGCCGGATGCCCACTCCACGTTACTGCGGCCTGTTGGTGAAGTGATTGGAGTGATCTCTATGTGGTGTAGTCCGCGTTTATTCGAATGTATTCATCGGTGAGGTCGCAACCGAACACTCTCCAGGTGTCGGTGCCGATTCCGAGGTCTACGTTGATCTCGACGGTGGCAGTTGCAAGGTGTTCACGAACCACCTCGACGGTGTCGTGCTGGTCGAGTGACGAGCTCGGATACACATCGATGTCCGCGAATGCGACTCGGATTCTGTCGGGTTCTATGTCCACCTCGTTGCTACATTTTCCGATAGCCATGAGAACTCGACCCCAGTTGGGGTCTTCACCGTGGATCATCGTCTTGACCAAGGGAGAGTTGATGATCGACTTCCCGACCACGCGCGCTTGGCGCTCGCTCGATGCACCCGAGACCGTAGTGACGATCAGCTTGGTCGCACCTTCGCCGTCGCTGGCAATCATTTTCACCAGATCCGTGCACACTTCCTCGAGAGCCTGCTCGAACTCGGTATCGGGTACCGGGCCGGCGGCACCATTGGCGAAGACCGCCGCTGTGTCGCTGGTGGAGGTGTCGGTGTCGATCGAGACCGAGTTGTAGGTGCGGTCGACAACGTCACGAAAGATTCGGTTGAGCGTGTCCTGGGGGACGTCGGCGTCGGTGAAGACAAACGACAGCATGGTCGCCATGTCCGGTTCTATCATCCCGACGCCCTTCGCGATTCCAACGATGGTGCTGGTGCCGACGGCTCGTTCGGAGACCTTGGCGCGGGTGTCGGTGGTCATGATCGCTCGGGCCACCGCGTGCGCGTCGAGTGGTGTTCCCTGGCCGAGCCCGTCGAGTCCGGCGCGGATGGTGTCCATCGGATATTGCACTCCGATGACTCCGGTGGAGGCCATTATCAGGGCATCGGGTTCGATTCCTACGGTTCGTGCGACGGATGCGCGTATCTCGCTGGCGTTGCGGAGCCCTTCCGCGCCGGTCGCGACGTTGGCGTTCTTCGCCAACACGAGGACCCCGCGCGGACTGGTCTGCTCGATCGAGGTCTTGCTCAAGGTGACGCAGGGGCCCGCGAACAGTGACTTCGTGAAAACGACCGACGAGGTGCACGGCCTGTCGGAGATGACCATGGAGAAGTCGTCTTTACCTTCGTCTGCCAGTCCTAAATGGGTTGTCCAGCAGTGAAACCCTTGTGGGGACGCGGCGCTCATGTCTGCCCTTTCTGATCCGTGTGATGTCGAACTCAGGACGCTCTGCACCATGCCAGCAATGCGCGCCGGTCGGGCTTGCCGACAGACGTTTTCGGCCAGTCGGACATCAGAGTGATCTTTCCGATGAGACCGCAGCTGTTCATCACTTCGGTGACGCGAAGGTGGATTCGTCCGAGGTCTGCCCCGGTGGGTGCCAGGCGGCACAGTACTGTCGTCGGTGTGTCTGCTCCTGTGGCCGTTGGGGCGAAGACGACGACCTCGTCGACCTCGTCGAGTGCGGTGATCTCGTCGACCAGGACGCCTGCCGAACAGAGTTGACCGTGGTTGTTTGTCCATACGTCATCGATGCGGCCCAGGACGTTGATGGCACCGTTGTCGTGGACCATCACCGCGTCCCCGCTTCGATACCAGCCGTCCGTGAATGCGCTCTGTGTACGGTCCGGGTGTCCCCAGTAGCCTTCGGCTCGGTGCGCTCGGCGGAATTCGGGCTCGCCCACTCGATAGGTATCTGCGTCGATTCCGTGGATGGGGCGCACTCGCATCTCCACCCCGGGTAGGGGCCGCAGTTCGGCCGCGCTCTGCAACTGTGGCCGCAGATCTGCGCACATGATGCCGCACTCGGTGGCCCCGTAGAGCCTGCGTAGGTGGACCCCGCACCGCTGGTGGATCAGTCGCGCAGTGGTCGGCGTCAGGAGAGCCCCGCCCGTCAGTGCGGTGGTCAGGTGTTCACCCATTCGCTCCGATGCCGCCGGTGACGCTGCGATCGCGTCGTAGTGCGAGGGAAGGGCGCTCATATAGGTACCGTTCCAGTCGCAAATCGCTCTCGCGTGGGCAGAGGCCGGGAGACCGGCGTCGAGGTGCACCGTGGGTGCTCCCGAGAGCAAGCCCGCGAGAACGTGAACGTCCATCCCGTGCGCGAAATCGAGGGGGTGGATGTTGATGATCACATCGTCGGCTGTCAGACCGAGCTGCTGGCACCAGTCGGTGCGGTCGGCGAACAGCGATTCCTCGGTCCAGTACACCCATTTCGGCTCACCACTCGATCCGGATGTTTCGAGGATTCTTCCTCGCACGGTGTCGTGCTCGGTCACGTCGCATTGACGCGTTGGGTTGCAGTATCGGAGCTTTCGGGTTGCTGCATCGAACACGGAGGCCAGTTCGGGCAGGTCGGGGTCGATGTCGTGGTCGGTAATGGCGTGCCAGCGGCGGCCCAGTGCGCTCAGTCGGTCCCATGCTGGATGCCGCGTCCGGCTCGCCAGGTGCACGCCGCCGGCGGCCATCGTTCCCAGTAGTGCTGCAACGAAGTCTGCGGCCCCGGGGTGATGATCGACGACGACCACGTCGCCTTCGTCGATCACCGGTGCCAGTGCATCACGCCATGCCATCGCCGCGGCCGACAGCTCCCCGAACGTCGTATGGCGTCGTCCCTGGTGAAGTGCGTCCTGATCCTGTTGGGGCATGCTGTTCAGTGCGGCGAGGAACCCTCGCGCGTCAGACATTGATCTGTCCTCGGAACAAGTGTCTGACGCTGCCCGGTTCGATCGTTGTCCGCCCGTGCAGAACCTGTTCGTTGTCGAGGACGAGAAGATCACCCGGGGCCCAGTCGTGCGAGTAGAAGCTGGTACTGCCCCGCAGGTAGGAGTCGAGCCGTGCGAAGACGGCCCGGCTGTCTTCTTCGGTCGAGCCCGCCAGACGGACCGACCATCCTGCGGGGGTGGTCCGTTCCTCGGTGAACGGGAGTGCCACGTTCAACCGCGTTGTCCCCGTTGCTGATCGCACTGCAGGTGGAATCGACAGCCAGCGGTGCGCGACGTCGGGAAAGTGGGATTGGTCGGTGACGTAGTACTCCCAATCCACGTCGGTCACCGTGCTCAGGTCCGGTGGGAGTGTTGCATCGAGTAGATCCGATTGCAGACAGAGTTCTGTGCGTCCGGATCCTGTGGGCTGATCGACTGCATTGCAATACAGCGCAATGTATTTGGGACAGGTCCCGACAAGTGTGCCGTCGGTGTGCAGAGGCAGGGCACTGCGCCCGGTGACGACGCGGTCCGGTAGCGGGCTTGCGTCGAGATCGAGCAGACCTGCGCTTCCGGTGCCGAACCGATGTGTGGCGAGAGTCCCGAGCCCCTGCACGAAGACCTCGAAGTCGCTTCTGCCGAAGTCGACGTCGCCGACCAGAGCGAATCCATCCCGGGTGGCCACTGCCGCGAGATCTCCGGGATCGGTGGCCGTCACCGCTGCTCACCGCCGACCGCAACATCGTGGTTTCCCAGAGGGACCTCATCGAGGGTCTGTGCCCGGATTTGGGCACAGACGGCAGCCAGTTGTTCTCCGAGCGCGCCGTCCAACCCTGCTGACAAACCCGCCCCTTGGTGGATTGCGACTTTTCTCCCGAACGCAGTCTCACGGGGCAGTTGGTAGGCCGCGAGCTCGCGGAGGTAGTACTTTTCGATGCCGTCGACGGTCTTCAGCTGAGCGGGGACACTCTGTTGAAGGTGCAGTAGAGCAGGACTCCAGTACGGGTGGTACATGCGCGGCCCTGGGGTGAATTGGCCGGTCACCATCATTCCTGATGCGCTGGCGTCGTCGATACGTTCGTTCAGATCGCCGGCGACTGCGCCCATACCGAAATCGCTTCCGGCGTTGAGCAGATCGCTGCCGAGTCCGGTCACGAGGTCGGCACCACATGCTCGCGCCAACTCGAAGGCCACTGTCACCAGCAGATGCACGGTGATGACTTCTGCATCATCGGATTGAGTGTGCTGCATGCACGGGTAGATCGCCGCTGTCGATTCCTGTGCGGTGACGTCGATGACGTCGAGCGGCAGACCGACGTGGCGCGCTGTTCGAGAGGCACCGTCGATTTCGTCACCCCAGGGTGTGCGGAGGGTCAGTGCACGGACGTCGGCACCGGCCCTCCACAAGTAGGAGGCGAGGAGTCCGGAGTCGACACCACCGGAGAGCAGTAAGCGAATGGGACGACCCGACGATGCGATTTCCGTTGCTGCAGTGCGTAATCCATGGTCGAGCCACCCCATGGCCTGTTCGAGCGAACACCCTGGGACACCGCCCGACGGCGACGATCGGGGGACAGCGCGGTGCACCGACAACTCTCCGTCGGCGGAGCAGACCAGAGTCGTCCCGGGGCGAAGTGCCGTGGTGGTTCCTGCGCGGTGACCGACACTCGCGGCGGTCGCCGCGAATTGCGCTCCCACCGCCCATGTCCGTGCATCATCGGTGCGGGAGAGAAAGACTCGGCATTCGCCGTGCAGCGGCGTCGTGATCATGACTGTTCCGTCGTTGCGGTTCAGAACGGGGCCGGTATGTCCGCCAACACGGCGGATGCGGCCGCTGTGCGAAAAGACGACCCACCCATGATCGGTTGGGGTCATGGGTTGTCTCCGACAATTGTGCGCATCTTCTGTTGGGCCGCATCGCCTGCAGCGAACCCCGCTCGGTGGCCGGCTATTGCTGCAATACGGGCTCGTTCCATGTCGAGCAGCAGATCGTGGTTGACGAACGCCTTGGTGCGGGCAAACGGCACCGATTGGTACTCGGCCAGTGCCTGTGCTCGGGTGCATCCTGCAGCGAGCGGGTCACTATGGGCTGCAACGAGTTCATCGAGGAGGCCGTCGGAGAGTGCGGTGGTACCGAGCCATCGATCGCACCCGATGATCATTCGATTCGCCACGGCAGGCCCTACTCGGCGTTGCAGGAGCGGAGCTCCGAGTATGCAGGAGATACCCAACTTGAGCTCGGGCATACGGAGGTCCGACGTCGACGTTCCGATGCGCCAGTCGGCGCACAGTGCCAACTGAAGACCGATGCCGATGCAGTATTTGTCGATGACTGCCACGGTCGGTTTCGAGATCGACAGAACTGCTCGATACATGTCCACGCAGGCGTCGATCCATCGGTTGACCTCGGAGCCTCCCGTGAAGTCCTTGACTTCGTTGAAGTCACCGCCGACACCGAAGGATCGACCGTCTCCCCCGTACAGAACCAGCCCCTCGACATCCGGGGTGTCCCCTAGCTGCCAGACCAACTCGGTGATGCCGCGCATCTTGTCTGTGGAGAACGTGTTGTGTCCTTCACCGTCGAATTCGATGATCGCCAAGGGGCCGTTGCGAACTGCAGTACCGCCATGGGCTTCGGGCGACCTGGGCCGATCGTGGGGCTCGTGGGTGGCGGAGGGTGAGTGCAGTGTTCTCACGCTTCGACCAGCTCCCCACGCTTTCGGCGGTCTGCGTCGAGGGCGCGGCGTGTGTAGAGACGTTGTCCCCATTGTTCGCTGTGATCGGCGCTGATAGCGGTGCCGTTGCATATTGTGGTGACGATTCGATGGAATTGAGCCAGTGCGGCGGCGGCGGTGCGTTCGCTCAAGCTCGTCTCGGATTCGCCTGGGACGATGTCGAATCGGTCGACTGCGATGATCGGACCGCCATCTACCTTCGGGGTGATGATGTGGCAGGTGGCCCCGAATTGCGTCTGGTTGTCGTCGATCGCGTAGCGATATCCGCCGATCCCTCGGTAGTTCGGGGTCGCCGGGTGGAAGTTCACGGCCAGTTCCCGCACTCGATCGAGTGTGGCCTCGGACAGGATGAAGTCCGATTTGAAGGACAGAAGCAGGTCGCACCCGTGCCACTGATCGAACGATCGAGTTACTGGATCGCCGTAGTCCCAGGCAAACCAGTCGACGTCGGCGAATCTGCGGCGGAGAAAGTCGTGGGCGAGTTCGCCCCACCGTGATCCGTCGGAGATGAGCAGAACAGAGCGGGTGTCTTTCATCGAGTGACAACTCCTTCGGTGAGTGGGAGAGCCCAGCAGTACGCGAATCCGGCACCTGCTTCGTGTAGAAAGGTGTCTGCCTCTTCGTAATCGGCCAGAGCCGAGCTGTATCGGCCGTATTTCGGGGACGTCCGGCCGATGCATCGAGCGGAGCCCTTGTACAGCTCGACGGTCACTGTGCCCGTCACGCGGTGAGCCAGACGGGCGCAGTAAGCATCGAGTGCTGCACGCAGATCGGTGAACCAGTAGCCGTAGTAGACCAACTCTGCGTACTGGTCGGCGATGGACCGCTTGTGGTGGAGCGTCTCTCGGTCCAGTACGAGTGCTTCGAGATCGGTTCGTGCAGCGAGAAGAACTGTTGCAGCGGGTGCTTCGTAGATTCCGCGGCTCTTGAATCCGACGATGCGGCTCTCGAGAATTTCGGTACGCCCGATACCGTTCGCGGCCGCTGTGTCCCCGAGTTCGCTGACCAGGTCGATCAGGTCGAGCTTGCGGCCGTCGAGAGCGACGGGGATGCCTGCTTCGAACTCGATCGTGATCGTTGTTGGACGATCCGGTGCCTGCACCGGCGCGGTCGTGATCTGCCATGCATCGGGCGGTGGAGCGTGGTCGATGAGGTCGAGATCCCCGCACTCGATGCTGGTGCCCCAGATATTGGTGTCGATGCTGTACGGCGTCGTCTTGCTGACACCCACATCGATACCGTGACGATCGGCGTAGGCAATTTCGCTACCGCGGGAGGTCATTTCCCAATCGATGACAGGTGCGAGGATGTCGAGCTCGGGAGCCAACGCCCGCACGGAGGTGTAGAACCGGACCTGATCGTTTCCCTTGCCCGTGGCACCGTGAGCGACTGCGGATGCACCGCGTTCGCGAGCGATGCTGACCAGCCGCTCGGCGATCAACGGTCGAGACAACGGTGCAGCCAGAAGATATTTTCCCTCGTATGCAGCGCCGGCGGCGAGAGCCGGGATTGCATAGTCGTGGAGGAACAGGTCTCGGACGTCTTCGACGATAACTTCCGACGCGCCGGCCGCGGTTGCGCGCTTCGAGACGGCCTCGAGGTCCTCGATTTGGCCGAGGTTCGCGCAGTACGCGATGACCTCGGTCTGATAGCGCTCTTTGAGCCAGTGCACGGCAACGGATGTGTCCAATCCGCCGGAATATGCCAGGACGATGCTCATACCCCGACCTCCATCGCGAGTTCGGGCACGCTCACGCCGCCGACGACGGATCGCGCTGCTCGTAGGCATTCCGCCTTCGCCTCCCAGAGGCGGGTTCTGGCTTGCCGGATTTCGGCGAGTCTGTCGGTCACGTCGGCCAGGCCTTGCTCCTGCTGTTCGGAGACCCGCGTCGGTCCGGTGGATCCGGCAGAGATGTAGCTGCGCAGTGTGTGGAGCGGATCGCATATCTGCTTCATGTCGACCTCACTGATGTCGATGTCGTGTTCCTCGCGGAGGAAAGTGGTGGTGAACGCGACGTTGCGCAGGGTGTGACCGGCTGCGAGGGCGGCGTTGACGAGGTCACCGGTGATGCGGTGGGCTGTGCGGAAAGGAACGTCGAACCGAGAGACCAAGATGTTGGCGATCTCTGTCGCGGTCGAGAAGTTGTCCCAGCACAGGGCTCTGCCGCGAGCACCGTCGAACGCGGTGTGCAGGTTCTGGCGTCGGCACAGGCGAATGGTGTCGAGGTACGTATCGAGGGCGCCCCAGTAAACCGGTTTGTCCTCCTGCAGGTCGCAGCTGTACCCGAGACCGACCGACTTCTCCATCACCAGCAGTTGCACCAGCGCACCCACCGCGCGACCGGACTTCCCTCGCGCCAGTTCTGCAACCACCGGATTCTTCTTCTGCGGCATGATCGAGCTACCGGTCGCGAACGAATCGTGCACTTCGGCGAGAGCGTATTCGTTCGAGCTCCAGGTGACGATCTCTTCCTGCATGCGAGATAGATTCACAGCACCGCTGGCAGCTGCGCCCGCTACTTCGACTGTCCAGTCCCTCGTCGACGTCGCATCGAGCGCATTGACCATCGGTGCATCGAACCCGAGAAGCCGGGAGGTGTAATCGCGGTCCAGGGCGAATGTAGTTCCGGCGAGCGCACACGCGCCGAGCGGATTGATGTTGATGCGCTTCCAGGCATCCATCAGTCGGGAGGCATCACGCAGCAAGGCCTGTGCGTGCGCAGCCTTCCAAAATGCTACCGAAATCGGTTGCGCTGCCTGCGAATGCGTGTAGCCGGGTAGAACTGCTTCTCGTTCCGACTCGGGGCACCCGAGCAGATCCTGCACGAACATGAGCAGTTCTTCGCTGGCATCGAGCAGCCACTCGCGGGTGACCATGCGTGCGTCGGTCTGCACCTGATCGTTTCGGGACCGTGCGGTGTGCATGCGGCCGCCGACGGGTCCGATCCGTTCGATGAGCATGAATTCGGTGTTGAGGTGCACATCTTCTTGTCGGACGTCGAGCTGCAATCCACCGTCGGCTCGGCTGCTCTCCATGTCGAGCAGCCCAGCGAGAAGCGCTTTGGTGTCGGGTTCGGTGTTGATTCCCGCGCGACCGAGCATCAGAACATGAGCGATGTTCTGCCACAGGTCGTGTTCGAGCATTCTGCTGTCTACCGATGCTGTCTCTGTGTAGCGAAGTACATCGTCGGTGATATCGGTGGAGAATCTTCCACCCCAGAGCTTTTCGCTCATTGATCGGTACCCCTCTGTGTGCGTGATGGTTCGGTTTCGGTACAGGAAAGTTCGGGTTAGGGCACGGCAAAGCCAAGACCTGGCGGGATTGGACGGCCCGGGGCGCGGACCCGGGCCAAGGCGTCGTTACACAATCAAGTCAGGTCGGGCTCGGGTCGAGTAGTTGAAAGAGCGAAGGGAGAAGGGCTCGGACGGCGGGGGTGTTTACTCGAAGGCCAGCCGGACGCCGAATCCCACCAGAACAACACCCAGTCCACGCTCGAGCCACGCCCCCAAGCGGCCCTTCTCCAAGAACCGGCGAGCGGACGAGGCAAGAAGTGCGTACGAGGACAGACATATCAGCGCCACCACGAACTCGATCGACATGAGCAGCATGGACCAAACGAAAACGTTCCCGTCGCGCGGAATGAACTGCGGCAGCACCGCCAGGTAGAACGCACCCATTTTCGGATTCAACAGGTCCGCGACGAAACCGGTCATGAACGCTCGCGACCACTTCGGCTGGTGCGCGTTGTAAGTCGCGGCATCGACGTCGGTGAAGCTGCCCTTGCGCTGCCAGATACTCTGAATTCCTAGAAACACCAGGTAGGCGGCACCTGCGATACGTACCGCGTCGAATGCCCCGGGGACGCTGGTGAGCAAGGACGCCAACCCCACGGCCGCAGCGATGCCCCAGGCCATCGACCCCGTCGCCGCACCCAAAGCTACGGCGATGCCGTGACGCACACCGCCGGTAAGCGAGTGCTTGACCGCCAACATGACGTCAGGACCTGGGATTATTCCGAAGACGATAGCGACGGGGAGATAGGCCAGAACGGGGTTGTTCACGGCAAGAACGGTACGACCGCTCCAGCATCGATGCACGTTTCCTAAGTATCGCTGATCTAGGTTTAGTATTTGTGGATGTACAACCACGATCAGCTCGCCACACTTGCCGCGATCTGCGATTCAGGGTCGTTCGAGGGAGCTGCAACGGCGTTGCACATCTCGTCTTCTGCAGTCAGCCAACGCATTACCGCGCTCGAACGAGCGTCGGGGGCCGCGCTGCTACAGCGAACCAGGCCGGTACTACCCACCAGAAACGGGCAAGCCCTGCTCCGACTCGCGCGGCAGATCGAAGTCCTCACCGTCGACGCCGACGCTGAGCTACGCGGCGGCTCAACGACAACGAATACTGCTGCACCGCTGCGCTTTTCACTTGCTATCAATGCCGATTCGGTCTCGACGTGGTTCCAACCGGTGATGAAAGCGATAGCCGTCGACCGACGGATACTGCTGGACCTCCACATCGAAGATCAGGACCATACAGACGCTCTACTGCGTCAAGGCGCGGTCATGGCCGCCGTGACGACCTCACGCACCGCAGCACCTGGCTGTACGGTCGAACCGCTCGGAGCCATGGTCTATTGGCCCGCGTGCGCACCCTCACTCATTCGCGACGCCGACTCCGACGGTTGCGATCCCAGCCGCCTCCCGATGCTGCGATTCGACAAAAAGGACGACCTGCAACACGCCTATCTACGCAAGATCAAGGCGCACCGTGAGCCCCCGATCCACTACCTCCCATCGAACCGCGAATTCCTGACTGCAGCTCGACTCGGACTCGGGTGGGGCGTGCTACCGGAAGGACAAATCGCACGCGACCTCGCCGACGGGACACTCGTTCACCTCGACCCCGACCACAACGTCACCATTCCCCTGTATTGGCAACGATGGCACCTGCCATCCGAAACCCTCGACAGAATCACAGGCTGGGTACGCGATGCTGCACATAACGCATTGATCGACACACCCAAAGAACGAAAAACAGCGAACCGTCCCCCAGGTCATGCGGTGACCGGCGCGGCAACACCGGAACCTGCGTGAGTCCGGCGGTCATCGGTCCAGCTGTGACGGCTAATTGCACACCCTGATTGGACCAAAGTTGCGGCGATGCACGCCGGTCGCATGGTCCGCCGCCGGGTGCGCGCCTAAGGTCGCCGATCGCTGACCGAGCATACGACGCGGGGCGTTGAGCCTCGACCGAATGCTCCACCACGCATCGAAGTATCGATCGGCGCGGATCCCATAGTGTACGAAAAGCAGTGATTGCTGGCAGCACAACTGAAAAACGTCAAAACAGCTACTGCTGCAGCTTTTTTCAGACTGGGAGTACGCACGGCCTGCGGCGGCGCGGGTCTCTGTTCCGTCAGGGTGAGGCGAGTGCCTCGGACAGGTAACGAATCAGTGCCGCCTTGAGCTCGGTCACGAGCTGGTCCTTCTTGTTAGTTTTTTCTGCGGCGATGACGGGCATCATTCCGCGGGTGATCTGCAAGGCCACCAGCGCGTGGAGGTCGATGCGTTCGCTGGACAGGGTCGGTGCGAGTGCGGCCAAGGTCTGGGCGACCCTCTGGGAGAGTTCGCTCTGCAATGGTACGACTGCGGTATACAGGGCAGGCTGGGTATCTGCTCGCGAGAACAGTTGCAGGAAAGCCGGATTGGCCGCATTGAAGGCGACCATATTGTCGACGGCCCGGTCGATGAACTGCGGTAGAGATTCCACGAAGCCGTCCGGTCGCGGATCGACCGCGGCCGATTGGGCGTCGGTCAACTCCACGACGTAGCGTTCCGCCAATGCTGCGGCGATGTCTTCCTTGTTTCTGAAGAACTGGTACAGCGAACCCGGTGACATGCCCGATTTGCTGGCGATAGCGTTCGTGGTCGCTGCGTCGAACCCGACTTCTCCGAACAACTCCTCCGCACCGTCGAGGATCGCAGCGATGCGCTTGAGTCCGCGATCCTGACGCTTGGGTGCAGGAGAGGTAGTTGGCGTCGAGGTATTCGGCATGTGAACTCCAGGCTTTCCGGTAGACAAGACGAGCTTTCGCTCGTATTCTCGCAAATCACGAGCAATCGCTCGTATCCACGGTAGCAGGGGGACCCGCGATGCCCACCCGATTCGCCACAACTCGACCCGGCCTCACCCTCGTAGTGGCCGGCGTCCTCTTCCTCGTGCTCGCAGCAGTCGCTGCCGGTGCGATGAATGCACTGTCCCTGAACAGGTTCGAGGCGACCAACGCCCCGTCTGCGGCAGCCGAGGCGCTGCTCAACGACACCTTTCAGACCGGCACACCCAACATCACCATCCTCGTCACCGCGAAGACCGGCGACGTCGACAGCTCGGCCGTCGCCGCGGACGGGTTACGTCTGACCGAGTTCGTCGACACCTTCCCCGGCATCGACGACACATGGTCCTACTGGACCGAAGAGGTTCCGACCCTCGCCGCCGGGGACGGCAGCTCGGCGCTGATCCAGGCGTGGGCACCGGGCGACGCCACCGAAATCCGGCAACAGGTCCTTCCCGCTCTCGACGAGGCACTCAGCCGGTCGGCTACCTCGAACATCGACATCGCTCTCGGCGGCAGCGACGAGGTGTTCCGCTCCGTCGCAGAACAATCCAGGACCGACTTTCTCCGAGCAGAGCTGATCATCGCCCCGCTGGTGATCGCACTGTTGTGGGCCGTCCTACGGCGGCTCCGTCTCGCCGCAGTGGTCTTCGCAACCGGACTGTTCTCCGTCGTCGGCACCCTGGCCATCATGCGCGTGGTGGCAGCCTTCACCGAAGTATCGACCTTCGCGGCGAACATCGCGCTGGTGATGGGCATTGCACTCGGCGTCGATTACGGACTGTTCCTGATCTACCGCTTCCGAGAGGAAGCCCGCCGCACCGCTGACCTGACGTTGGCCGTGCAGCGAGCAGCGCAGGCAGCCGGACGCACCATCATGTTCTCCGGCGCCACCGTCGCCGCGTCACTGGCCGTTCTGCTGGTCTTCCCGTTCCCGTTCCTGGCCTCGTTCGCCTACGCCGGGATAGCCGTCGTCGCCACCGCCGTGCTCGCCGCTACGGTCGTACTCCCGGCCGCATTGGTGCTGCTCGGGCACCGCGCCTTACGGCGCAAGGAACCGGACACCGACGGAAGTACCGTGTGGCGGCGGATCACCGTGGCCACGACCGGCCGACCTGCAGTGTTCGCGATCGCCGGTGTGGTGATCTTGATACTGCTCGGAGCGCCGGTACTAGGCGTTCGGTTCGGCGCACCGGACGATCGCATCCTGCCGCAGTCGGTTCCGGTCCGCGCCCTGTACGACACCATCCGCGACGACTACGCCAGCGAGGATGCAGACGCAATTCTGCTCGTCGCACCGACCATCGCACCGGACGGCCTCGCTCGGTACGCCTCCGATCTCGCAGCACTGCCCCAGGTGCTACGAGTGGACAGCGCACTGGGCACCGTCGAACCCGACAGGGCGCTCACTGCTCCACCGAACGGCGCCGTCCGTTTCACTCCCGACACCGCAGGCAGCTACCTCTCGGTGGTACCGACTCGCGAATCACTGGACGACAGAGCCGGATTCGTCTCCGCGGTACGGTCGGTGGAGCCTCCCGGCCAGGTACTCGTCGGCGGCTCACCCGCGATGCTCGACGACTACACCGACGGCGTCACCGCCCGGCTCCCGCTCGTGGCCGTGCTCATTGCACTGATCACCTTCGCCATTCTGTTCGTGATGACCGGATCGATCATCGCCCCCATCAAAGCCACCATTCTGAATCTGCTGTCACTGACGGTCATGTTCGGTGTCCTGGTGTGGGGTTTTCAGAACGGCAATCTTGCTGGGCTGCTGGGTTTCACCCCTACCGGTGCCATCGAGCCGAGCATCCCCATCCTGATGTTCTGCATCGCCTACGGCCTGTCGATGGACTACGAAGTCTTCCTGCTCTCGCGCATCAAAGAAGAATTCGACCGTACCGGAGACAATCGCCAATCCATCATCGATGGCATCTCACGCTCCGCACCCGTCGTCACCGCAGCAGCTCTCATCCTGGCCGCATCCTTCGCCACCTACGCCACTTCCGGGGTGACCTTCCTTCAGCAACTCGGAATCGGCATGGCACTGGCGGTCCTGATCGACGCCACCGTCATCCGAGCGATCCTCGTCCCCTCCATCATGGCCCTGACCGGCCGCTGGAACTGGTGGGCACCGCGCCCACTGGCACGCCTGCACCAGCTCATCGGCATCACCGATGCTCCACGCGTCGATACACCTGGTACCGAAGTCGACCCTGGAAGACCCAAAACCCCTGTATGAGCACTGCACTCGCACGCTCCCAGCCACCACATCCCCGCCCCGATCGGAGTACCCCATGCTCGACAGCCGCCATCACCCCCTCTCACGGCTCCTCGCCGCGATTGCGATAACCGTCGCGTCGACCGCCATCTTTCTCGGTGGAACGGCCATCGCCTCCGCGCAGCCGACCCGATCGGACGTGATCGACGTACCGGTGTCCTTCACAGTCCGCAACACCAACGACACAGCCGTCCCGTGCACCGCCGACGGCGGAACCTACACCATCCGTGGCCATCTCACCGCTCCCGCAGAGGGTTTCGGCAACGCCATCACCCTCTACGAACACGGCATCGCAGCCGGCGAATGGTACTGGCGTCTTCCAGTCGAGGGATACCACCACACCTACGAAATGGCCGCTCGCGGACAGACCTCACTGACGATCGACAGACTCGGATACGACACGAGCGACGCTCCGGCAGGCGGGGCCATGTGCGTGGGGTCCCAAGCAACGATGGCCCATCAGATCGTCCAAGCGCTGCGTACCGGCACCTATCAATGGGATGCATCCGGAACGGCCCCCACCTTCGGGCACATCACCCTCGCCGGCCAGTCGAACGGCGGGCAGATCGTCCAGATCGAGGCCTACACCTTCGACGACGTCGACGCTCTCGTCGTCATGGACTGGGCCGATCGCGGACTGACACCCGAGGCCTACGTCAGATTCTTCGCCGCCACACCACGCTGCCTCACCGGAGGCTCGGCATCGGAAAACAATCCCGCCGCCAAGGGCTACACCTTTTACGACCAAGGAACCACTGAATTCGTGACAGGAAACTATGCCGATACCGAACAACAAGTAATCGATACAGCAGCGCCCTATCAGAACCAACACCCGTGCGGCGACATGCTTTCACAAGGCCCCGGAATTCTTCTCGACCTGGCCAAAATGTCGAGCATAGACATTCCAGTTCTCGGCCTCTACGGACAGGACGACGCACGCGTGCAATTCGGTGACGAACATATTGCATCGTTCACCGGAACATCGGACAGAAAGGCGATCACGATTCCTCACGCAGGCCATTACATGGGCCACGCACGGAACGCCGCCATCGTCTTCGACTCGCTCGACCAGTGGCTCGACGCCCGACAACCCCACTGACCGCATCAGATCGGCATCAAATAGCTGAACGCACTATTGCGAGCCTGTGCACTTAACCGTGTGCACAGGCTCACAATAGTGCTCGAATTACTGGCGGTATATCTGCGCTCGAACTGAAATTATATTGTTACGGGAATCACTTTCCGAACATTTGGAATTAACGTGAAAAGAATTGACTTATCGAAAACGTGGCGCTGTACTTGAAACCACGTACCGATCGGTGCGTTTCGCACAAAGCAGAAAATCTGCGACCACCTTCCTGGGGGAAGAAATGACTGTCACCACACCACCGTTCGATATCGCCAGTGAACTGACATTCGATCGCACTGTGCCGCGAAGCCTCGTCCACCGCGCAGCTGTCAGCGAGGTCTTCCTCACCGACGCTGCTGCGACGGGCGAGAACCGATTCGTCGTCGCCGCGCAGCTACCGCGAGGGCATGCCCTCTACAGCGACCGACTCGACGACCGGTACGACCCCATGATCCTCGTGGAGGCATGCAGGCAGGCCTCGATCCTGATCAGTCACCAGTTCTACGGAGTACCCAAGGACTGGGCGTTCGTCTTCCGCAAGGCCTCGGTGTCGGTGACCGACCTCGCTGCCCTCCAGGTCGGGGAAACACCGGGCCGGTTGGTCATCCGAGTCGAATTCGAGAAGCGGTTCCACGTCGAGGGGTACCTGACCGGGGCAGTCGGTAGGTACCAGACCGTTCTCGACGGCGTGCCTGTCGGCGAATTCGTCGGATCCCTGAGCTTCATGCCCAAGCAGATGTTCGCCGAGATGCGCGCGGCCGGGCGGGCAGCGAAGAACACCCCCGATCAGCCGTATACCTCTGCCGCCGTTCCGCTTCCGCCTGCACGCGTTGCCCGGCGGGACTCGAAGAACGTCGTCATCGCCTCCACCGGCACCGAACACCCCGACACGACGTACGAGGTCGTCGTCGACAACAACCACCCGTCGCTCTCCGATCACAAGGTCGACCACGTCTCGGGGATGCTCTTGACCGAAGCGTGCAGGCAGGCATCGGTGTGCGCCGTCCTCGACACCCACTCACTGCCGGAATCGTCGGTCGGTTCCCCGGTGCGCTACGACATCCAGTTCCTCGACTTCGCCGAACACGAGCTTCCTGTCTACTGCCGCTTGATCGACACCGCACCCACCGAGTCCGGGACTGGGATCGTCGCATCTTTCGAACTCGTCCAGGGTGACGTCGTCATCGTCCGCTCGCAGGTCGAGGTGGGATGACGATGTCCGACAACAGTATCGACACCGGTCCCCTCGTTCTCGTCGTCGACTACGGCGGCGTCCTGACCAACCCCATCGCCGACACCATCGCGGCGTTCACCGAGTACATGTCCGTGCAACCGGAGGACCTGATGGGTGCCCTGTTCACCGCGCACGATGACCCGGACGAAACGATCATGGCCCCGCTCGAACGCGGCGAAATCACCGAAGCGGCCTTCCTCGACCGAGTCGGATCGGCACTGGAAACCATGACCGGACGCGCTATCGACCTGTCACAGTTCCGGCCGGCATGGTTCTCCGGCCGGGTCCCCAACTCGGAACTTCTCGACTACTTGCACACGCTGAAATCCGAAGGACGAACTCTGGGACTGTTGACCAACAACGTCCGAGAATGGGAACCCGAGTGGCGAGGAATCGTCCCCACAGGCCTGTTCAGCGTCGAGGTCGTCTCCGCGAACGAAGGTGTCCGCAAACCCGAACCCGAAATCTACCGCCGGACGACCGAACGACTCGGCGTCCCTGCCGCTCGATGCCTGTTCGTCGACGACGACCTACGCAATTGCCAAGCCGCCCGAGCGCACGGAATGCAGATACATCACTTCACCGACACCGCGGGAGCCATCGAGGCAATCGACGCCTGGTTCGGACGCCAGCAGCCGGCCGCGCAACCCACCGCGGACGCGCTCCTCGAGGAGTCCGCATGAGCACCCCCGAACCGCTGCAGTCGGCCCCCGAACGCTGGTGGACGCTGACAGCGGTCTGCCTCGGAACATTCATGCTGTTCTTGGACCTCACCGTCGTCAACGTCGCACTGCCCGCGATACAACGAGACCTCTCGGCCAGCTTCGAGCAGTTGCAATGGGTGATCGACGCCTACGCCCTGGCACTGGCCGCGTTTCTGCTCACCGCCGGCTCGATCGCGGACAGACTGGGCCGCACCCGGATCTTCGCCGTCGGCGCGCTGGCCTTCACCCTCGCGTCCGTGGCTTGCGGTCTCGCTGGGTCAGCAACTCTGCTCAACGCAGCACGTGGAGTTCAAGGCCTCGGCGCGGCCATCATGTACGCCGTCGGCCCAGCGATGATCGCAGCGACGTTCCACGGCCGCCAACGAGGAACCGCCTTCGGCATCTTCGGGGCCACCTCGGGCATCGCCATCGCTGCGGGACCGTTGATCGGAGGCATCCTCACCGAAGTGGACTGGCGATGGGTGTTCTACCTCAATATCCCTGTGGGACTGATCATTCTGGCCGTCGTCGCTCTGAAAGTCCGGGACCACCAGACATCGACCGCGCGCCGCGGTCTCGACCCCCTCGGTCTGGCACTGTTCTCCGCAGGTCTGTTCGCGTTGATCTTTGCAATCATCCGGGCACCCGTCGTGGGATGGACCGACCCACGTACCGCGGTAGCGTTGGCGGTCGGTGTGCTCGCCCTCCTCGGCTTCGCTGTGGTCGAGCGCCGCGTCCGCAATCCCATGCTCGACATGGTCCTGTTCGGAAACCGTTCCTTCAACGGCCTGTCCGCGGCAACGTTTGCGATCAACTTCGCCGTCACGGCCACCATCTTGTTCTCGGTGCTGTGGATGCAAGGCGTGCTGGGCTACTCGGCTATCGAGACCGGATTGAGGTTCCTGCCGCTTACCGGCGTCCTGCTGATATCCGGTGCCGTGGGCGGAATACTGAGCGCCCGGATCTCGACATCGATTCTGATCGGAATCTCGCTGTTGTGCACAGGAATCGGGTTTCTGTTGTTTCGATTCGCGGACGTCGGTGACAGCTGGACGGCGTTGTTACCGGGGTTTGTGATCGCGGGACTCGGTATGGGACTAC
Organism: Rhodococcus sp. 05-2255-1e; assembly: GCF_002259025.1. NCBI lineage: Bacteria > Bacillati > Actinomycetota > Actinomycetes > Mycobacteriales > Nocardiaceae > Rhodococcus > Rhodococcus sp. 05-2255-1e. Next base: position 65,423 of record NZ_NOZE01000048.1, read on the forward strand.
ACAATCCACCCCGTGCGAGCGCGGCAGTGGCTCTCGTTCGGGCCGAAGACTCAGGGATGGGAGCTGGGATCAACGAGACATTCCAGCAGGTCGGTGCGGCATTGGGCGTGGCGGTACTCGGAGCTTTGGCTCATCGCACCATCGAATCCGAACTCGACACCGCGTACGGATCCGCCCTGACTCCGGCCCAGCTCGACGCCACCGTCGACGCCGTGGCCTCCGGGGCCGTCGCGGCGCTGCAAGAGACCGGGCAGGACGTTGGGGTGGCAGCAGAAATCGCGTTCATCTCGGCGCTGCATCAGGTCACGACGATCGCGGGAATCGTCACCCTCATCGGTGCGATCGCGGCATTCACCCTCATCAGACGCAAGGACTTCCTCGTCGACCCCGCGGCAGCAGACCCGCACGCAGCGGCCTCTCCCCTACCCCGCGACGCGCCGTCCACCGGATACGAGGACGTGATCTCGGCCGAACAATCCAGCCTCGCCCCGCCTCGCCCGTCAGGAGTCCGGACATGACCGAGCACACCGTCCTCATCGTCGGCGCGGGCCCCACAGGTCTGACGCTTGCTTGCGAGCTCGCCCGCAGGAACGTCGACCACATGATTATCGACGGCAAGTCGGGGCCCTCGACCGAACCGAAAGCCCTCGTACTCTGGAGTGCCGCCCAGGAGAGCCTGCGCATCCTCGGTGTCGATCCCGCGGTATTCGATGCCGGCGTCACTCTCGACCGAGCGTCGTACTGGTCGAAAGGGTCACAGATCGGCCACGTCGACTTCACCGGCCTCGACCAGCCCGGCCTGCACAAACCCCTGTCCCTTCCGCAGCCCCTCGTCGAGGCAGCTCTCCTCGAGCTCTACCAGGCGCTGGGAGGTACGGTCCGCTGGCGGCACAAGTTCCTCGGTGCCCTCGATCCGGACCCTGCCGGGCCCAGCGACGGGGCGAGGGCGTCATTGGTCGGTCCGAGCGGAATCCGCTTCACCACAACAGCAGAGTGGATCGTGGGCACCGACGGTGCACACAGCACCGTGCGGAAAACAGCGGCCATCGACTTCGACGGCGACAGCTACGACGACGCTTTTCTGCTGGTGGACGGCACCCTAGAAACCGATGGGTCGGTCGGGGAGGCTCAGTACCATCTCCACCCGGACGGGGTGACGGTCGTCGTCCCGCTCCCAGGTGGTGGACACCGGGTATTTCTCGGACACCGTCAGTCCGCTTCCCCTGCGCTCATACCGCCGACTCAGATCACCGATCGCGCCAACATCATGCTCGGCCAACGCGGCCTCGGCCGCTTCCGGGTCAGTAATGTGCTTTGGCAGAGCGACTTTCGAGTACACCGGAGACTGTCCTCGCGCTACGTGTCGGGCCGATTCATCCTTGCCGGCGACGCTGCACATATTCACAGTCCTGCGGGAGGTCAAGGTATGAACACCGGAATACAGGACGCGGCGAATCTCGCGTGGAAACTTGCAGCAGTAGCGGTCGACGGAGCCGATGCAGCACTACTCGAAACATATGAACTCGAACGACGACCCGTCGCAGAATCGGTCGCCGCGATGACCGATCTTCAGACGAAACTGTGGACAACTCGTGCTGCCGTTTCGCGGTGGATCCGCGACCGAATCCTCGGAATCCTCTCGGCGACAGGGCTCCTCACCCGGCGTGTCGTTCCTCAACTGGCGCAGATCGATACGGCCTACGGCCCGTCAGTGGCCCGCGGGGGCGGGCGCGGTCGAACCATCTCGCCGGGCAAGTTCCTGCCCCCGCATCCCGTCCAGTTCGACGGAGAGGTCGACAAGTTGCTGCCCGACCTCCTCGATGACCGACGAGTCCTGGCGCTGGCCACCATCACCAGTATCGACGAACTCCGGGCCTTACATGCCATCCTCGACTCGTGGGGGTCGCGGCTGCACGTCGTGGTCGTGGTCCACTCCCCCACCACACTTCTGAGCGCAACTCCCACCGTGATCGACACCCACGAGATCGTTTCGAGCGAGCTCGGACAGGGCGGTGTCGCTGTCGTGCGTCCCGACCGCATAGTGGGCATGACCGGCTCGCTGCAGAACCCTGCAGCCATACGGACCTACCTCACCGCAGTGGCCGGACCCGCGGACACACAGGCAGTCGAACGCGGTCGACCCGAAACGAGCGCCTCCAAGGAGACAGCATCATGACCGACTTCCCACACGTGAACCTCGGAACAGGCCTCGAAGTATCCGCACTCGGATTCGGCGGCATGGCATTGACCTCGATGTACGGCGAATCCGACCCCGACCAAGCACTGAAGACCCTGCATCACGCCGTCAACCTCGGCATCGACTTCATCGACACCGCAGATGTGTACGGCCTCGGGACCAACGAGGAACTGATCGGCAGACTCCTCGCCGACCGTCGCGACGAGGTCACCGTCGCCACCAAATTCGGTATCGATACCTCCGTAACCGAACCCGGCCGCAGAAGCCGCGGAGACAGGGCTTACGTCCGCCAGTGCATCGACAACAGCCTGCGTCGCCTCGACGTGGACGTCGTCGACCTCTACTACCTTCACCGGGTCGACCCACACATCCCGATCGACGACACCATCGGAGCGATGGCCGAGCTCATCGCCGACGGAAAAGTCCGGCACATCGGAGTATCGGAAGTAACCGCCCCCGAACTAGAACGAGCGCACCGGACCCATCCGCTCGCCGCGGTCCAGTCCGAATGGAGCTTGTTCAGCCGCGACGTCGAGAACGCCATCGTCCCGACCGCAGCTCGACTCGGCATCGGATTCGTTCCCTACTCCCCACTGGGACGCGGAATGCTCACCGGAAAAGTGAAACAGGAACAGCTCGGCGACAACGACTTTCGGCGGTATCTACCCCGCTTTCAACTCGACGCATTCGAAACGAACACCGACGCCCTCGCCCCATTGACAGACATCGCGTCACAGCACGGATCCACGCCCGCCCAGATCGCATTGGCGTGGCTACGGGTGAAAGGTACACAGTTCGCGCTGCCCGTCGTTCCGATACCCGGCACTCGGAATGCGGATCGGGTCACCGAAAACGCGGGCTCGGTGCACATCGAACTCACCGCGGACCAGCTCGCCGTCCTCGACACCCTCGCCGACGCCGTCACCGGAACCCGAGCACCCGACATGAGTTGGGTATCAGCCGGCCGCGAATGACACGGGCACAACTGCACGGCACAGCCGCATTCCCGCCCCGTCGATCAGATCGACGGGCGGGAATTGTGCCGCCGGGAACCGGAGCGTCACTGCGCCGAAATGCCCGAATTGCGATGACTCCAACTACGGCCACGACGAAAGCGCCAGTGGCCCAGGGGATCCACGCGGGGTTGGCTCCCAACACGCTTCCCGTGGTCAACAGAAGAGTGACCCACACGGTTGCGGCGACGATATTCAACACCGCGAACCTCGAGAACGACAACGAGGAACCCGCAGCGAGACGTGGCCCCAAGGTCCTCGCGCCTCCGACGAAATGCGTGGTCACTGTCCCGACGCGCGCATCCCCCGAAAACAACTGACGTGCCCGAGCAAGCACCCTGTTGATCAGGCGCGCAAAGCGGCCTGCGCCGGCGATATCAGCGCGACACGATCCACGCCTGATGGACCGAAAGGCCAGCTGAGCCCCTGCTGTCGACGAAGCGATCAGGACGATCGCCGTCACGACGGGATCAAGTTCGCCCAGCCCCACGAGAGCACCGACCGCCAGAACCGTGCCAGTACCCGGGAGGAGAAACCCGACGAGCAAGCCGGATTCCACCAAGAGGATTGCGGCAGCCACGAGCAGAACCATCGGAGCACACCAGGAAGCGATTGAGGCTATGACATCGATGAACAGATCCATCAGATCCCCACGTCCAACGGTGACGGCCGCTGCCATCAAATACGAGTATTAACTCGTAGAATACCATTCGTCTGGATTCGCCGCCTGCGATAGCGTGACTACCGAGACAGAACTGCGGGGCTCAGGTGTGGCCCAGCGCAATAAGCGGCTGCTTCAACACCTACTCGCCTCTGAGCGTTGCCGACACCGATTCCCGTCCGCTTCTGCGGTCGAACGCCGCGAAGCAATCGGCGACAGCGTGCGCCCGATCCAGCGCCGAAGGAAATTCCGCGAGCTGCACATTCCACAATTCGCAGCACACCTCCAGCCGCGGAATGTTGGTTGCGGGGATCCCATGGGCACCGGCGGTCAACGCCGCGATATCTGCGGGCAGGTGGTGCCAACGCGACCGGACACCATGCCGGTGAAAGACCTTGCTCAAAAATGCCGCATGGATCTCCGGATCTGCGCCGCCGAGCGTGTTTCCAGCCAACACATCACTGAGCGCCGCGAGCTCCGTTCCAATGGTCAACGCGTCATGCTGCGCCTTTTCCACCAGCCGTCGACGGTGGTATCCGCTGAGCTGCAGGAATGTTGAATCCGCCCGTTCGAGCTGTGCCGATGTCAAAGGCAGCGCGAGATCCCACACCCTCCCGGATGCACCGTCGATCGCGGCGAGCTCGAAGGCCTCGTGAGCCTCGAACGACGGCCCCGTGGTGTGGACGTCAACAACGACGAGCTGCCGGCCCCTCATCCCCGCAACTCCCCCTGCCACACCGAATCGATACACGGCACACCCACGCCGGCAGTATCGACGTCGAATTCGGTCATCACCGCGGCGAACCTGTCCACGACGTGTCCTACGGCGTCCCCGCTTCCGTCGACGTTCACATCTCCACCGCTCTTGTCTCGCATGATCATTCACCCCCACCGATAGGCCAAGGCCCCTGTTGGCTGTCTCTGTCGATGCACACTAGCGTCAGGACCGGACACCACGAACAGCTCGAATTCTCATCCGCAGGCCAACGGGTCTGCCGTTCAAACGGTTGTCAGCCCTAACTACCAGTGACATCGCCCCCCAACACGAGGACCATCAGAAGCGGCCTGGCCGCAACGACCAGCTCAGCGGGTTCGCGGTTGCACCTCAGGTATCTCCACCCGTCGATTTGAGTCAAGGACGACGAGTTACAGCGGGGGCATGTGCCTGCTGCGACGAACACTCGTGGAGGTTCAGATGGGCGAAATAAAATGCCGACCGTTAATCCTGATCAGGGGGTTCGGCGGCGTCGATGTCGCTGATGATCAGCGTAGTGCGTATCAGGGATACAACGACGGCACGGTCTACCCCACCAAGCGTGGTGACAACTACATCTACGAGGGCTTCCTGCTCCGCGCACTGAAAGCGAAGAGGTACCGCTACACAGACGCGACCAACGTTGTGGGCTACTACGCGCAGAATGTCGAAGGACCCGCCGACACGGGCGAATACGACCCCTCTGATGTAGGCGGCAGCGTTGTCATCGATCCGCGCACGGCCGCGCGCGTTCTCAACGAGGCCACTTCCGGGACGATATGGGTGTACCGATTTTACGACCTCTCGCCGCGGACCCTGGCCCGATACGCGGAAGGGCTGGTCCGCCTCATTTCCCTGATCGAACGGTCGTCAGAACAGCACAACCAGACATTCGACGGCGTCGACGTCATCGCCCGACTAGTAACTTGGGCTTCATCGCCGACCACGAATGGAGCGCTGCCCATAATCGCACTCTCTCGATCCTGCATCCGAACCACGCGCGCCGCACCCACAGTTGTCACGACCACGCAGACCCGTTATACGCTCACTTAGCTGTCTTCCATACATTTTTGCGAGAGGGTTTCTTCACTGTGGCCAAGCTAGAAACGATTCAATTGGTCGACGACATCGACGGATCGGTCATCGACGACTCCGGTGAAACGATCGAGTTCGCGGTCCAGGGCGTCGAGTACGTGATCGACTTGAAAGCAAAGAACGCCAGCGAGTTTCACAGAAAGCTCGACTACTACATCAAGCACGCCGCGCGGGTTGGCGGACGCAAACGTAAACCCTTCCCCGCAACCGCGTCGACGCCTTCGACAGCCGGGACACCGGCCAAGCGTGACCCGGCGCAGACTCGCGCAATTCGGCAGTGGGCGGCGGACAACGGTCACGAGATCGGCGATCGAGGCCGCATCCCCACCGACATCGAAGAGGCGTACAACGCCGCACACTGACAGCCCAGGAAACTCACCTGGCACGTCATCGAACGCCGGATCACCGACGCGCTCCGAACGATGTTGGTCACCGGCTCGACTACCCGAAAGGGCGATTCGGATGTGCGCACGATCGGCTCTGCGATCAGCGGGTGCAGCGGCGATACCCAGTCTGCTGCCGACTGACGTAACAGGCCCAAGGCAAAGACCGCGTCCGGTGTCCGGGCGACCACCCCTGAAGGGCTCACACACATCTCTCGTACGCCGACACCGGTGCCCCACGACAACGTGAGCTGGCCCGGCTCGTCGCCCACTACCGGCCGCGGGTAACCGGCGGAGATCAAGGCTTCCCGGAGTCCCCGCCACCGCTGTTCATACCGCCACTGCACCGGCAGCCGCGATCACGGGCCCCGTCAACCGCAGGACGGTGTCGAGATCGCCGCCGTCACCGAAGCCCCCCGGCCCGGCGGTGGTCGTCACGCCGCACACGATGGCCATGACAGCATCGGCAGTGTCCACCGATATCGTCGGCAGCCTGCCGTTGCTGGTCAGAAGGGCCAGGACCGCGGCCCTGAGAGGGTGGTAGGTCGCGGCCCGTGCGACGTCCTCGTAGTGGAGGTCGGTCCACAACACCGCTGCTGCCCTCAGAGACCAATACCGTTTCGCATGAGTGAAGTAGCCGCCGAGCAAGTCCTGAACATCGGCCACAGTGTCTCCTGTAGACGGGCGATGCGCCCGGAGGAACTCGCATTGTCGAGCAGCCTGGTCGACCACTGCATGAACAACAGCGTCCTTCGATGGGAAGTGGAAGTACATGCCCCCTTTGGTCACCCCTGCAGCCTGTATCAGGTCGTTGACCGTGACGCCGCTTCCCCCACATGCGATGGTTCGAGCCGCACCGGTAATCAACGCGTCACGGGTCCGTTGCGCACGTTTCTGCGGAGGACGCGCGCGATGCTCGGCATTCTCCCGCTCCGAAACCTTCTGATCGGCAACCGTCATGTCACACTCTCTCCGGTCCATCGCCACATAGGACTGCCTTCTACTCCGATTCGCACGCGCGGATCCGACCATCTGTCGGCGACCGAAGCACTACCGTCCCTAGGCGAGGAATTTCGCCATTCCAAAGTCGATCGGCTCCAACAGTCCACGATTATGCCTGCGGAGGTGGACACTTCGAGCACCGGCAAATATTCGGGAGTCGGAACATCTGCTGCCGCGTGAGGCGCAATAGGTACGGAAAAATCTCTCCTTTTTCACCACTCACGTTGCGTCAACCGACCCCAAGTTCTGGATCCGAATACTGTTACGAAATGGATATCAGTGGTGTGGCCTCGATTATCGGAGCTCTCGGTATCGGATCCTTTGCGGGCCAGTACCTGATCGGCAGTCAGCAACGCCGTCAACTGCGTAGCGAGGTTCTCCGGCACTTGGCGAGCACCGAACGCACCCGATGGGCAGGGTCGTCGTCCACTGATCCGTCGTTTCAGCACTTCAAGGACAGTGTCCGCGAGCTTGAGACGGCCGCGATCATTGCACGGGTTCCGCGACGGCCACTGCGTTTGTACATCCAACTGGCCACTGTGGCGCGCCTGACGAGCGACGACGACGTAAAGCAGAAAGACGGTCAGGAAGAAGCCGGGGGAATCAACACTGCGCTGGGGCGATGTGTGCGCTTGTCAGCAGCGCAGCTCAGTCGACTGATGTGGTCGCCGTGGCTCGCCAGAGCAGGCATGAAGCGACGGGTAAACGCGATCGAACGAGAAGCTCAAGGCCTCGACGCTGAGGTCCTCGATGCGGTGGACAGGGCCAAGCAGTTTCACACCTACTACTGAAGCTGCAAAGGGGTTGGTAAACCCGAATTGCAGTTCAGGCGATGCATTTTGCGAACTACCTACGCCGGTAGTCGTGTCCTAGCCTGCAGCGATCGCAGCGACGACGTGAGCTGCGGCGATGGTCTCACTTACTGCAGAACACGCTCGTACCAACGCATCCTGCAATACGACCAGCTCCCGGCGGACACTGCGACCGGCCCCGTAGTGGTCGAAGAGATGCTGGAGGGCGTCAGCGTCGATGACGTCGACCGCGCCGAGATTCGGATTTCCCGCGGCCTGGCGGGCCCGCCTACCGATGATCGACCCCAGCGCGGCTGAATTAGCTAAGGCGGGCAGGGTGATTCGCGTGTTCAGGTATTCGCGAGCCTGTTTGTAGTGGGGGCTGTCGATGTAGTCGTTATGGACGGCGACGACACATGCTGCCGGAAGTCGCTCGGCGATCATCCTCAGAGTCAAGCCGAAGAACATTGCGATCCGCGGCTCCGGATCGACGCCGATACCTGGACGACGTATCCACTGGTCCGTGTCATCGAGCACGAGCGTCGGAATCAAGCCACTGCGCGAAATCAGTTCCAGGACCCTGATGGCCTGATCCACGACATCCTCACCTTGCGATGGTTCGTTCACCACGCTGCCGAGCTCGATCGCGAGATTGCCGGCCAACCATGGGAGACCAACCGAGAATTTGACCGGTCGATGTGGGGAACCTCCACGCATTTCCCGAGCAATCTTCTGGACTGCCCGGTTCTCGTCGAGCTGTTTGGCGATGGTGTTGACCAACAGACGCGGGAATTCAGCCGGATCGGAGACGAGGGAGTCGGTCTGAAATCCCATCCTGATCCTCAGTGCTGCAACGTTTTCGGAGTGAAGAGCGTCCATCACGTACTCGGTGATCGAGGACTTACCCGAGCCACTGGCACCGATCAGAGCCACACGCTCACGCCGCCGAACAGCGTCCATGAAGCGCTGCTCGTAGTCACCACTCACGGGGCCAGTGAGGACGTCGAACGGCACATGGACCTGCCACATACGATCCGGATCCGGCGACGGGTCGAAGGCCTTCGAGTCCCGCAATTGACGCAGTAGGGCGTCACTCATTTCTGGTCCTCCGGATCAGCGTGTTCGGTCCGCAGCCATTCCGCCGGCGGAGTCAACTCGTACACCCGCCGCGGCCGCCCGGGACCTGACGAGACTTCGCTGCTCCGGACCAGCCCCTTCTCGTAAAGTTGCTTGAAGACTTGTACAGCACGAGGACGCGTCCACCCCAACGCGGCCAGCAAGTCTTCATCCGATGCGCTGACCGGGCCCCGCACCTTCATTTCGGCCGCCAGCATCGACGCTGGGCGACCCAAAGCCCAGAGCGCATTGTCTCTATCGGCGAGGGCCAGGTAGTTGTCCTCGTACGACCCGGGGTCCTGCAGGAATCCCCGCAGAGCACTTACCAGATCTCGGGGGTTTCGCCCTACCGCATCAGCGAGGGTGCTGGCTTGCGGTTCCATGTCGATTCCCGCGCGGCGAGTGATCAACTTGATGCTTTCCGTTCTCGAGAGCGGGGGTACGTCGACGATCTTCTCGAAGAATGCATCTGCAGGCGGAGTCAGGAGACCTTGACGGTCACTTTCACGCACCGACACCGCCCACAGGTATCCCGTCGCCCACACCTCATCGCGGTACCGCCCGAACAGTGCGTGCCCGGCCGATGCGGTGACGTCGTCGACGATGATCACCGGATACAGCCGCGTCCCAAGCGGAGCAGTGCCGTCGTCGCTTTCTGCTGCCCACCTCCGAAGCGTGGCGTCGATGAACTGCAGGCGAAAGTCACTCAATCGCCGCAGCAAGACGTCGGGCCCGTCACTGTCGACTGCCGGTTCGCCGGTGACCTGTTCTACGACGCGGGCGAGCACGTCACGGCCGTCCGAGATCCCCTCGACCCGAACGAAGCTCATCGGGAAGTCGCCTTCGCGGCGGGCACCGGTGAACGGCTCTCGGCTGTCGAGCTGCAGCTGTCTAAGCAGCGACGTTCGGCCTGTGCCGCGGTCCCCCGTCACCAGAACGTTGAGCTCAGCGTTCAATCCGTCCCATATCGCGGCGAGTTCGTCTCGCCGGCCGACGAACAGTTCGGCGTCGACGGAATTGTCGAGCAGAGGACGTGCGCTGATCTTCATGAGACTTACAGTACTTACTGTAAGTTTCGTTAGCAATACCTTGCGGGCGGTTGACCACGATCGCTACAACAGATCTGGTACGTCCAAGATCGCGACACCAGTTTCTTCACGCCACCGCTCCAGCAGGTCCGCTCGCTCAGACAGGGTGACCGTGGCCTGGACGGTATGACGATGCTCCTCGCCTGCCACCCCCGCTTGCCCGAACAGTGCAATGCACCGCCGGGCATGTTCGAGGTCGTGGCGGGCCCAGTACCGCAGACCCTCGAACCCGGCCTCCCGTAACGCGGCCGCCCACCGCTGCGTCAGCGGATAGTCGGCGGTAGTAAAGATTTCTGCCGTGACTCCGAGCGCGACACCGGTGTTCGCAGTCAGATCAGCGAGCCTGATATCAGCATCCAACGTGATCGTCGACGCTGCACGCGCATCGACCTCGTATCTCGGCACGACCTGTTGGCCACCGAAAATCTCCAGGAGAGTGACCACTTCGTCTTCGGCCAGGTAGCAAGTCCCATCAGGGGCTTCGAGGTCGAACCTGCCGCCGCCATTCGATGAGTACCACCACGGTCCCAGACTGGCCTGATGCGATCGAAACAGCTCGGCCCCAGCCGGGTAGACGCACGACGGAAATCGCTCCGCCAATTCACCGACGGGCTTGGGCTCGAACAGATGAACGACGGCGCGTTCAGCGCTCACGCCGCAAGCCGACTGACCGCAGCCCGGGCAGCGCGAGCAGCCGTAGGAACGTCCCCGTCGAGAAGTGCTTGCCGAGGTGTACGGCCGTCGAGCTCTGGCTGTTCGGTAGTCAGCCACGCGACCGCCAACCATCCACGCGGGTCCTGCCCCGCCCACACACGCAGCACCTCTTGGATGCCGAGAATCGGCTTCGCCGGTTGGGCATCGGTGAAGCCTGCGGCGGCGTAGCCGTATTTGCCGTTGCTGCCGGTCAACCGAAGAACGCGGTTCTCTTTCACAGCCTTGCTCAAGGCAGCACGCGTCCAACCCGCAACGTCGAGGGCCTGACTGGGGGTCAAGATTTCCCCTACGTGCTCACTCCACGCGCGACGCGCCTTGAGGCCGTTGACGATGCCGCCGAGGCCCGCTATTGCATACGCCAGATCACGCTCGTCCGGCGCGCCACTGGCCTCGACCAGCCGGTGCGCCATGACCTCGAAATCCTTCTCGACAGTGGACATACCCTGATCATCCCCGGCTGTTCGCGTCATGTCAACCATGTCAACCTGAATACAGGGATGTGATCGTTAGCGTGCGGGAAGTGTCGTACCTGGCCGGTACGGTCGGGACGCGAAACTCCTGCGACGGGGCAGAGAGTCGAGGTGGGTTGGGAGCGTCTAAATGTCACCGGTGAGCAAGAAACGCAAGGGTGCAGGCAAGGGGTCAGGGCGATCGCGTAGCGGTCCGGGAGCCGCTGCATTGCCAGAATGGGCGCAGCGGGCCGGGTACGTCACACCACCGGTAGCGGGGATCCGTCCCCCTGCGAATCCTGGCGTGACTGCACCGGCAGAAGTGCAGATCATCGACCGGCATTGCCAGATTTGGCAGGCCTACACCGAGGGCGGTTTTTCCGGCACCTGCATTGCTGCGGTGCGTTGCCTGATTCCGGCATTGCGTGACTACGGGATCGAGGCTGAGCCGTTGGTCGTGTACGGGCAGGTGGCGTGGTCGGACGAGCAGTGGGTGGAGCTGGGAAGCCGCACACCGAAATGGGAGTCGGACACATGGTGGACAGGACACCTAGTGTTGTGGATTCCGGCAATGGGCCGGATTGTCGATCCGACCGTCTACCAAGCAAACCGGCGCGGAATGCCGACAACGATCACTCGGGCTCTGGTCTTCTCGATCGGTTCACTAGATCTGATGGAGACAGCGGGAGTGAACAAGGATGGTGCCCTGGTGCAGTACGAACGAGTCATCGGCGCGGACATGAGTTGGTTCGATCGCGATCACGCCGATCGCGAGGCGATCGAAGATGCCCTCCGAATTCTGCGAAGCGCAGTATCCGACTCACTCGGCAGCAAGGCGGACCGAAAATCTGGTTGGATGGAGACCGCGACCCACCCACCATTGGTGGAAGCCTTACGCCTACGAGGCTTGATCTCCGCAACATAATCCGGTAGCTACGCAATCTTCTCAGCGGTAGGCATCTGACCGGTGTGAGATCGCGGTGACCTGCACGATGCGCTGCCCGGCGTCGATCAGATAGAGAACCCGGTAGGTGCCTCTGCGGGCGCTGTAGGCGGGCGAAAGCGGCGGGGCCAGGGGCTTCCCGACCCGCTGCGGATTCTCCAGCAATGCTCCGGTGATGAACTCGTACACCGCAGCGGCGACCTTCTCGGGAAGAGTGTGACTGATAGCGCGAGACGCTGATCGAGCAATCACAAGCCGATACGGCGCTTCAGGCTCACTCACGCGCGGGTAGACCGGCCAGCGACCCGCATGACCTCGGCCAACTCCTTCGCATCGAGACTGTCACCCTCAGGCAGCTCCGCCACGCCCCGAAGATGAGATGTCAGCAGTTCCTGATCCGATAGCACTGCAATGGTCTCCTGCAGCGCATCGAAATCGTCGGCAGCGAGCAACACAGCAGCCCGGTGCCCATTACGGGTGATCTCATACCGGGCGTGGGTTTGTTCTGCATCGTCCACAATCTTGGACAGACGCGCACGCGCATCCGCGACCGGCAAAGTAGTCATGTACATAATTAGAGCGCAAATAGTGCGAGGGTGCAATTGCCGTTCGACGCGACACAGCACTAACTGGTGACCAAAACCCGAAGTTCGCCCATCCGACTTCAGTGCGCGCGGTCAGCGGCGTGGGAATTTCACCACCGCTCTCGGACTCGCTGCAGCCGCCCGAACATGCCGTAGGTCCTAAGATGCATCGTCGAACGGCCCGAATGCCGCTTCGTCCCAATGCCGTTCGAGCGCCGCGTTCCATTCGTCGATATCCGACGCGGAGAACAGATGCATGTTGTGTTCGGTGAGCAAGAACCCGGTGTCGCGCCATGCTTGGAAGTAGGCGGGGTTCTCCCCTGCTTCGCGGGCCTTGTCGATCAGGGAGTCCACGTCCGCCAACAAGTTCTCCTCACTGATCTCCTGCGGCGTGTCAGCAGCTGGGTCGAAGAACAATGGATCGTTCGGCCCGAGATCTCGGCCGAACTTGTCCCGAAACGCCTGTCGCTGCTCTTCGAGAGAGTCGTTGAGCTCCGCACCACCCACCATGTCCTTGCTCCACGACAGAGTGCGCCCACCGTCGGCGTTGGTGCGCCGTTGCACGAACGAGGGATCACCGCTGCGCTCGAGCACCAGCGCAGCGTGCTGCTCACGTGAGACCCCTTGCTGTGCAAGTCGCTTTCGACGTTGCTGGACCTTGCGGGCGCGTTTGTCGCCGGCGGAGGTACGTTTCGATGTCATACCTCCACCGTCTCAGAGATTCTCCAGAACATCCGGTATTCGGCCGATTGCTAACCTTCACGCTATGAGCGCAATCAATCCGAGGGTGGCGTTCGCTGTACCGATGTTTCTCGAAGCGCTGGCCTTGATCGAGTTGGGCCAGCCTCAGCCCGCTGAAGTCCTGGAACATCCGAAGATGATGGCTACCACGATGCTTACTCTGCTCAGTCATGGCGACGACGCGATCTTGGATCTGGGAGATCTTGCGCTCGCGTCGCTTGCCAGGGCTGCGATCGCGCTCTGCGATGCTCCGACTGAATCGGGTGCTGTGGCGACCTACCAACACGCGTTAGACGCGTGGGGTGAGATCAATGCGAACCCATGATCAGAGCGAGACTGGAACAAAATGACCGGCACCATCACACTTGCGGGGGCGTCCTTCGGAACAGCTCGGACAAGCCCTGCAGAGCCATCGTAACCCGATCTACGATTGTCTCGAATTGTTTGTCCGGCTGAAGAGAATTCAGTCCTGCGGCCGACAGCGCAGTCGTAAATTTCGTGCCCTTCATGTGGGCCGAGCCTGCCGATCGGATTCCCTGAAGCTGGCGTAGGGGTCCGACGAGACCATTCGGGTCGGCACCCAAGTTCTCGACGAGTAGCTGTAGGCAGGCAAGCGAAGGACTATTCGTGTCCGCGCCCGAGGACTCTCGAAGAGTCTTGACATCGAGTGCATCCACGATCCCTTTCGACAGAACCATGACACCGTTGTCGCTTTGGCCTTCGGTTGGATTGGTACACAATGCCAAGGCATCGAACGCACGGAGGTCAGCCGGGCCGAGTTGCTTGTACAACGACTCACCGAAGTAGCCAGTGAACGCCTCGATGAGTTCTGCCTTAGCTCGTCTCAGCCGAGCAGGGTCAGGGCGTTCGTCCTCTACCCACTGGCCCGCTAGGTCCCGCACGCTACGTGTGATGGTTATTCCACCGTTCGGCGGGACGTTGTGTGTGAGCCAGTGCTCTCGCTCGGTCTCGGGTAGCCGGATGAGGTGTCCCAGCCACACCTGGACGAGGTTGGCACCGTTGATGTCGACATCGATGGCCCACCGACCGTGGCACGAGACATCGGTCCGCAGCACCGTGTAGCGGTCTGGGTTGTCGCGGTATCGGGTCAGAACATCCGTGTCGAAGAAGACTGGGGTGAGGTAGTTCGCTTCATCGCGCTCGCAACTCAAACGAACCTCGTCGCCGGTCGAGGGGTCGATGTCAACGATGAACGATTGAAACCGCTCAGGCCTTTGCAGATCGTCGGGGTGCTCGCCAGCGGACGCGAACGGCAAAACTGCCTGTTTCCCAACCAACTGCGCTACGAAACCAGGCCCCCGATACGCGTCCCACGCCGTGTAGGCGAACGCTGCGTCTTTGGTGCGAATCTCAAGGTCGATCCGAGCTTCATGCACGCTGTCGTCAGCCCGAGAATGGGCGTGCTGGATCACCAGGCTCATGCTCCGGGCCGCGAGATACTTTCGGAGGTGCCGTGCATTGACTCGAACCTCGTATTCACCAGGATTCGGTCTGACGATCTCGACGACCTCCTCATCGCGGCCCGCGTGATTAGTTCGATACATTGTCTCGTTCGATCGCGTGATCAGGCCCAACCACCATACGAACGACGGCGTGAATTCGATAACGGGTTCTGTGGTTGCCGATGGCACCCAGGACACGTTGACGAACAGATGAAGGTCGTAGCCATCAGGGTTGGAGGTCAAGCCGTCGCGGAAGGCCGGGAGGCGATCAGAGCTGTAACTGGGCTCGCCGAGGTCGTTGATGGACCAATCGGTAGTGGCGAGGAATTTGCGCTGGTCCGATGTCGCCACCAGAAGAGGTTGAAGCGAGCTGTACTTGATTCCGCTCCCTCGATTCCGTAGAACCGAGATCCACTCGGTCGGCTCCGCCTGGATCTCCGAGAGGTAGCTCCTCAGCTGGAGAATCGTGGGCAAAGCCTCATAGCGCTCAAGTGAGCCGGAATTCGGCAGTGGATCGGTCAGCACCCCCTTGATCGTACGGAGGGCAGGCGACCGGGCTGAGAGTCGACTTAGAATGGGCCACCCGTGCTCGCCCGGATGACTAGGGCTGAGCTGCGACATCCAGTCTCGCCAGCGGGAAAATCATGGTCCGCGGCGACTCCGCCTACGGCAACAGCCGCGTCGTACGCGCCTGCATCAAGTTCTCGTTCGTACTGATCAAGAACCGAATCGTCCAACGAGCGATCGCCTCCATCCCTGACACCGCGTGGACGCCCGTGCGCTACCCGGGAGCGGTCCGCGACCCCGACACCGACGGCTGGATCTCCGACGCCGAGGTCGCCGAAACATCGTTCACCGCTTTCTCTTCCACCGCGTATCCTGTTTCTGCACGGTTGATCGTGCGGCGGGTCAAAGACGCCCGCTACCGCGATGCATTGTTTCCGGTGTGGCGGTATCACCCGTTTTTTACCAACAGCACCCTGCCGACGACGACCGCAGATGTCGTCCACCGTGCACACGCGGTCATCGAGACTGTGTTCTCGGATCTGATCGACGGACCGCTCGCGCACATGCCGTCAGGATCGTTTGGCGCGAGCTCTGCCTGGGTGCAGTGCGCAGCGATCGCCCACAACCTGCTGCGCGCCGCCGGAACCGTCTCCGGCGGGCGTCACGCGAAAGCTCGCGGAATAACGCTACGGCGCAAATCGTCAACATTGCCGCGCGTTTCGTGCGGCCACAACGCACACCCACACTGCACCTGCCGCGACACTGGCCGTGGCTCGATGCGTGGCTTCAATTATGGCGCAACATCATTGGCATCAGCCCACCCACACCCGCCTGATCCTCACCCGACCCGCCGACTCGGCCCGAGCAACGACAATCGTGGAAATGCTGGGTAGACCAGCGGACGAAACACGCCCAACCAGTCCCGACCCCACAATTCGGTCATCGACCACAGTGGGTCACCTCAGTCCGTGGATCGAGGGTAAGTAAATGTGATCCTTGCCACTTTCGGAAAATCATGCGACTGTATGAGGCAATCGCCGTTCCCCTGCAGACAGTGTGATGACGGGAAGTGTGCAGTGACCAGTACCGAGTTCGGACGCAGTTTGAACAAGGATTCCGGCCCCACCAACCAGCCACCTCCAGCCAGCGACGCATCCACGTTGAACGTCGCCTTGTACCCGTACACGCCCGAACCGAAATGGTTCGAGTCCACCATCAGAGCCGCGTGGCACAGCGTCCAACCGGATGTCGCTCTCAATTTCGTCTACACCTACGACTGTTACAAAGGCGATCCGCCGTCCACTGTGGACGTTTTTGCCTACGACTGCATCTTCGCTGATCACATGCGTCAGTTCTGTGTCGAGTTCGATATCGACGGCACCGCAGACTTTTACCCGTGGTCTCTCGCATCGCTGAAAACGGAATCCTCGGAGTATCAAGGAATACCGTATTTAGGGTGCATGCAAATTTTGATTCGCCGTCTCACTGACGCAGCACTGGGTGCGCCGGGGATGACTGTCGAAGAATTACACAAAATCCTCGGCGACGGGGATCCGAAAGCAGTCTGGCCCGCGCAGGGTCAAGGCATGCTGTTGGATTTTACTGGGGGAACGACCGTCGCGTGCATGTACGAGCAGGCCGTCATGGAGGAGTCGGGCCAGTTTCCGCTCACTCCCGCCCTTCCCCCCTGTCCAGGACTCGATCAGCAAGGCCTCGCCGACATGCAGGTGCTGCGAAACATCGCCGGGTACGCCCAGGCGACATATCCCGACTCGGGCTACGACCGAATCACGAAATGGAACCAGCGGATCGGTCGAGCCTTCGTAGGCTTGACCGAAATCTTCCACTTCATCGACAACGTCGACGCCTCGACCTATTCAGTCATGCCGCTGAGCTCCGAACCTATCGAAAAAGTGGGGATACCGCTTTATACCGACGCACTTTCCGTCAATGTGGCCATCGCCCAGGAAAAGCGAGCAACGGCTATCCAGCTCGTGAAGTTGATTGCATCGACCAACGTGATGCTCGAGTGCATGTCCCCAACAGGAAAGAAACCGCAATACCTGGTGCCCACCCGGCAATCGCTGATGAATCAGCTCCTGGCCCGGCAACCCAATTCGGCGGTGTACAACATCATGCGCAACATCATTTCCAACGACATGGCCCATCCATTTCGACTTGGGGCCGATTCCCGTACCTGGCTCGACTCGACCAAAGGCTGCATCAAAACTGAAATCCTCGGGCCACCCCCCGCTGGCGTTGCGGAGCATGTCGGCGAAGACAGCGCCGTGTTCAACGACCCCGCGTACGCTTCCACACCTGCAGGGCTACTTCGCCGCCCGTGACAGGAGTCCGTCGCAAAGTCGTAAGCAATGGCTGGTTGTGCCACGTTTGGTCCTCGCCGTTCGGACACGCGGCAATGGAGTATCGCTATGAGATCCATACATGCGGTCCGGTTGCCCACACCACCGCTGTCTGAGTGTCGCGGGGTTTGCGTCGAAATTCGTCGAACACCGTGCAAGCTTTTGGCTAAGGGATTACCCTGCCGAGTTTCACCCGATGCTCGACTACTACATCGAGCACTCGACGCGGGTCGGTGGCCGCATCGTAAGCCCTCCCCCGCTGCTGCATCGATCACCACAGCTGCCCAGGTAACGGCCAAGCGTGATCGGGAGCAGACACAGTCGACGCTGCAGATCGGCGACCTGGACGAACACGTTTGGCACCGTCTGCTAGCCCAATTTTGGATCATCTACGACACAGCGCAAAGGCGTGCGCGCGAAATTAGTGCTCGCGGCGGACAGCGGACCGCACATTTTGAGGTGCAGCCCCCGCAGTGATGCTGCGGATAGCTCTCTCGTTGGGTGCTGCCCGAACAATGGTGCGATCACCCGCAGCCGATGTCGGGACCACCACCACAGGGCGCGCGCTGGCACGTGGAGCCGACGACCCCGCCGGCGGATTCTGATCTTTCGAGGCCGTCACGCCGACGCCCCCTGCTGCTTCTCTATCTGGCGTCGCACTTCGTCGATCGTGCGGGAACTGCCCTCGTAGTTGCCCACCAGCCGAGGATTGGGACGCAAGGCCACCTTGCGACGCCGCGACGCCGTCGCCGGGCTCGCCGAGCCCACCGGTCGATCAGGTTTCTGCTGCTCGTTCACCGTAGCCATGATGTCCTCCTACATCCGAATGATAGCCGTCACGAGCAACACCAGCACAGATCCAGCCAACAGACCCGTCGTGATCCGCAACCGCATCAGCTTGCTCCGAAGCCGCATCTCTGTCACCTGATAAATCGACACCAGTGTCGACGCGATCTCGAACCGGCCCGTCGTCTCATCGACTGTCGAATACTCCTCCAACACCACTTCCGGATTGAGCCCCGACGCGGTATTGGGTGCAATCACGAATGCCGCCATGATTGCCGCCGCACCGGCCAGGGCAGCACCCGCAACCTCCCACACACCGATCCCCGCGGGATTGCGCAACACGATCCCCACCAGAATGCCCGCGAATCCCAGCAGCACACCCCCGCGCTGATCGATGCTCGTCACTCGGCGTTCCTGAGAATCCAGCGTCCGTTCGATGCTCGCGTGCACCATCTCGATTGCCGCCGGATTCAGCTCGACACTCACCGGGTTGAGCTCGGACGCCATCTCTTCGCCAGCAGCGGAGTCCGGTGAAGCATTTTCGCGCCCACCCCGGTCGTTCGATTCCACTGCTAGCGCCCCCTTTTCGACATCAATTTCGGCTGCGCCGAACCTCGTCGGCCACACCGCACCCATCAGCCGGCGCACCATGACACTCACCGCAATATTGTCTCAGCACACCACCGGCAACGTGTGTGAACACCTCTCACTGCGTCCTGCGTCTTCGAGCGGATCGACGGAGCAGACGACGTCTCAGGTCATCAGGATCGGACATGATGTACATCAAGTACAGCAGCGGCAGGTACATCAGTGTCGCCGGCAGCCGGCCGTTGTGTTGCGCGAAAAGTCGGTCACGGACGGGATCAGGTTTGTCGAACCCGTGTGTAGTGTTCCTGCGCAAACGCATGAACTGACTCACTGCGTCATCGAGTGACAGGGATTTGTCCGCTCCACCGGGCAGCTTCAGAATTACCTTCTCCGACCTACGGTAATTCTTGATGAAGAACCCGTCCCCCACTTCGGTCAACGCTTCCACACCAAAAGCCGCGTACGGAAGCAGGACGGACTGAACATCAGCAGGCATACGTTCTCGAACTTGCTGCAGCGCTTTCGCCGCAACCGAGGGCTTGCACAGTGCCGTGAGATCCCATGAAAGCCAGGTCGCCTCGATCAGGTCCATTGCTGACCACATCAGAACTCCGGCTGCGTAGTCGTCGTGCAGCGATAGCAGCGTCGAGGTAACTCGTTGCAGAAGATCCGCAAATTCCATCAACCGGTTCTGCTGCGCATAGGGGAGGTAGTCACCGTCAGCATCTGCGAACAGGCATGGGTTCAGGAGATGCCCGAGAACAGAGTTCATCTGAGCAACCCACCAAGCGACGGCCGCACCCCACGCCTCCGGTGCCGGCGGCTCCTGCCGCTGGGGAAGGCGACCCACTGGTGATCGGGGAAGTACCTGATGCGCTTCGTACGGAACAGGAGACCTCCCGACAATATCTGTGCCGAGAGTGAAAATCACCGCACCCGACACCCTGTTCGCTTGAAACGCCCATACCCATGGAGACCGTGCGGCCAACAACGGACCGAGATGGCTCGCGGGAATCAAGACACTGCTCAGGATCGACGATCCCGACGCGAAAATGGTCTCATCGACGTCGATCGGCCCGCGTCGTATGTCGTCGAGAAGTTCGGGGTCCTGATTCAGACGTAACACGAAACCAGGAAACCTGATCCGACGGTGCGTGGCGTTGCCATAGCGAACAACGTGGACAGCATGCCGGTCGAACGGATGCTCGTCATCGTCGTCCGAAGTTCCGGCCAACTCCCTACTCGCGTCCTGTACTGCCGCGGACAAGGCTCGATCGCTGGCGGTGATGACAGGTAGCTGGAGTCCGTACAGGAACGATCCCACCGCACCCGCGCTCATCTGTCTGATCGCGCGAAGGCGCTCCTCAACGACTCGCCCATGGTCCAGCCTGGAGACGTAAGGGTCTTGCGGGAGGTCGACGAGCTCGTCATCGACGTCCGCTTCCGAACCCGACAGGGTGCGAACGGTCATAAAATCGACACAGTCCATGCTGGCAGCCGGCTCGGTTAACGCCCACACATCGGGCGCGGACGTGTGGGCGACCTCGAACCCCAACTCTTCCAGGTAGGCCTGCACTTGCCCCCCAGCCAATTCCGGTGGCATCGTGACGTTGACAGTCAACCGTTCAGGCATTCCACCAGCCTACAAACCGGTAAGCCTGGAGTGACTCAATTTCGCACCCGAGGAGCGGGGGCGCACGGCTCTAATTTGTGACCAGGACCTGCAGTTCACCAATCCGAACTTCAGTACGCGAAGTCAGCGGCGTGGGTATGACTCCACCGACCGTCCCGTTGGGTGTCGTCGCTGTCCACGTGACGAGCCAATTCGATGTCGCGGAGACCTTGAATGTCCCACCGGGCTCGGTAGTGGACGTCTTGTGATAAACGATATTGCCGCACGTCGGACTTGGAAGCCCTTGTGCAACATCGGTATACGGCGTGAAGGGCAGTAACGCACCTGGGCACACCGACGGCACGGATCCGTCCCCCCAATTGACGACCACGGACGTATTGACCCCTGTAGCAGAAACTATGACACCCGGTCCTGCTGCAGTTCTGGTCACGGGGCCGACTGTCGATTCCCGTGGGTCAGCGACCCAGAACCAGCCGGGTAGACCAACCAGGCCGACAGCACCTGTGTTTGCGGGGTTCGGGGTGATGCCTATTCCGGGCGGATCCAACTGCATTGCCGTAACCGCTTGGCCGACAACGGTCATAACGTCGACCACCGGAGGCGTAGCCGGCACCCCAACGTCCGGAATTTGAACACACGGACCGGCCGCTTCGCAGGACCATGTTGTGCCGTCATCATTAACGACGTTCACTGCCATCGGGGCACCACTATCAGCATTTCGAACAAGCGTCATATTGGCGGCGTCAGTCGACGGAACGAACTCGAGCGGCGGTCCGGACGGCGCGGCGCTCCCACCACCTCCCCCGCCCACAGCAGCTGGCGCGGATCCAGTCGTTCCACCCCCTGACGGCACACTCGTGTACGTACCTTCGACCACAACTGTCGAACCACCCAAGCCTCCGCCGAAGGCACCGCCAGTTCCGGTGCCGATCCCCGGCTGCGCAAATACTGGGTTCGCGTTGAACACTCCAACTAGAAGCACTGATGCGATAACCCCAAGCGGCTTACGCATGACCCACCGCCCTTATGGATTCCAGTTGCCTACTTGCCAAACCGTCGATCATGGTGCGTCGCATGGGGTACCCGAAGAAGTCACTGCATCGGAAACAATGCGCCAGCCTGATGAATCTGGCCACGCCACGTTCTCCAGAGTCGGCTTGCCCAGCTCCCGCCGGACTCGGTCAGGAGGGAGCACACTCGTGCCGTCCGGACGGATCTGGTCATAGTTCGAGCTGTCGATGCAGACTCGCAATGTTGCCGACGCTTCTTCCTTAATTGGGTTCCCGTCAGCATCCTTTGGTGCCTGCAGTTCCGTCACGAATGCATCTGCGACAGTCGCAGCACCCGTGGAGACAATTCCTTGAGATCGGCGCAGGTTCACGTTTGCCTTCAACTGATCGAGGATCTTTCCACTCGCAACAGAGTCCAGCATGTTGATGTCTACAGCAGGATCGCTCTCGACCTTCGCGAGAACGGCGAAGAACTCATTCACCTTTGCTGTTGCCTGCTCGGTCGCCTGTTGTTCCGGGGACTTTTCGACGCCCTCTGGTCCCGTGAGGACCGGCTGCGTGGTGGTCGTTACGGGGGTCGCCTCAATGTCACCGCTCCCGCATGCGACGCTGATGCTTGCAGCGGCTGCTACTGCGAGGATTGCCGCGCCTGTGCGACGTCGTGTGCTGATCATCGTGGACCCCCTACGTTGTTCTGTGCGTTGTACTGCGATAACGATAATGGTGCGGCTGTTTGGACCGTAACGTGCTTACCGGACACTTCAGACACCTCGATTGACGCGACTGCTATCAACTGGCTATTGCTCCGATCCGGTAGAGGGCGTTGCCGCCATTGTGGAATTGCGCGAGGGCGCGCAAGAGTTCGTCGGTTTCGGGTTCTGGGTCGACATCGATGTCGGCGAGGTTCGCGAGCAGTTGGTCGATCAGCTCCTGGGTCTTGCTGATCTCGTCGCTCCCGTGGGTAGCGATGATCGCCAGTCTCCAGAGACCTTCTCGGAACGGTTCGACGGTGACGCCGCGGTTTGCGGTGGTGAGCGCGGCGGAAAGATCTCCGGTCTTTATTTGTCTGGTGGCGAGCTCTTCGAGGGCATCCGCGAGGGTCGAGATCATGTGCTGCTGTAGGTTTCGTGCCCACCCGTAACGGTCTGACCGTGTCCCGGCGAATGGTTGATCGTTTACCAGTTCTGCAGCCGTCCGCAATTCCGCATCGGTGGCGGCGGCCGGAGTGGTGTCGATCAGTTGTTGCCAGTAGTCCCAGTCCGATCGGACATCGGGGTGCAGTCGGTAGCCGGTGCGGCCGGTGCGGTCGCCGTGCTTCGGAAATGCCTGCTCACCGTTCTCTGTCTCTCCCAACCAATTTCGCAGTCTCGAGAGGTAGTTCTGGCGTCGTGTCGCCTTCTTTTTCGGCTGATCCTCCAGAGGGAGTTTGTCGAAATTGTCTGCAGGCCAGATCTTTTTGTCGATGGAGTCGTGTTTGATTCCCGGGTGGATGGAGAGAAGAGCGGCGATCTCGGTTAGGAGTACTTCACGGCCGTCCTTGGGTGGCTCCCCGGTCGGGGTGGTGACTGCTGGTTTCCCGAGAAGATGGAGCCAGAGATGTCCCGGGGCCGGTACGTCACCAGCGACAGGAGCGATGGGTGGGGCCTGGTCGTCGTACCTGATCGCTTCTGGGGATGTCCACTGCGCGGCGTCCGGGCTGTAGGTCGGAACGTTTGTGACGTCGGGGGCGGTCTCCGATGCGGTAGTTCCGTTCAGCAGCAGCTGGTCGGTGGGGTCGATCGTGGTGACGGAGTCGAGGAAGGTCTCAGCGCTTTCGGCGTCGGTGAGGTGTGCGTCGATTTCGGCTGCAGCCCAGGGGTCGTGCATGGACGACTCTGTGGGGATAGCTGGCTGTGTGGCGGTCGCGAGGTAGGCGGTAATGCCTTCATATTGGTCCGGCTCGAGAAATGCTGGCTGGAATGCGAAGCCGCCGTCGGTGTCTCGTTTGACAAGGCTTGCGGTGTTGCGGTCGACGATGTCGAGTGTCCACGCGGCCTGGGTGTTCTCGCTGGCGGTGCTGGCGGTGCTGGCGGCAGCGAACGCCACGCGCGGTGTGGCGGCCAGGATCTGATCGAGTGATTGCTGTTGGTCGGCCGTCAACTGACTCGCGATGAGAACTACTTCGGGGGCGGTCATTTCGCTTGTGTCGTAGATCGAACGGGCCGCTGCAATGCTGTCGATGTGTTGTTCGACGAGGGTGTCTTGGTCACGTTCGGCTTGTCGGGCGAGTCTGGCCAGCACTTCGCCTGGTTGGTCGGTGTGCTCGATTCGACCGTTGCCGAACAGTTCGGGGAGCTCCTGTCCGAAACCGATCAGCGTCAGGTGCAGATTGTCGGCGAGCGGGGATTCGACGAGTTCGAGGGCCAGGGCCTGGAGAGTGCCGCGGGCGTGCTCTGGTGAAGCTGAGACGCCGAGGTAGCCGAGTTCTTCCAGGTTGAGAAGAACTTGGGTTCGGTCGTCTGTGGAACCGAGTGTCACGAGCGTGGGGTACGGGCTGATTGTGGTGGGTGCTGGGGCGATCCGGACGTCGGCGGGGAGGGTCCAGGTGCCGGTCTCTGATCTGAGCCACTGGTCCGGCAGTACGGAGTCATCAAGGATTACTAGCTCCACCGCATCGGGACCGATGAATGCGCCGAGTAATGCCGGCAGTGCGTTGCCCTGTGTCCGAGCGTGTTCGGCGATAGTCCTCAGTGCTTCG
This sequence comes from Rhodococcus sp. 05-2255-1e, assembly GCF_002259025.1. Taxonomy (NCBI): domain Bacteria; kingdom Bacillati; phylum Actinomycetota; class Actinomycetes; order Mycobacteriales; family Nocardiaceae; genus Rhodococcus; species Rhodococcus sp. 05-2255-1e. Next base: position 90,041 of record NZ_NOZE01000048.1, read on the forward strand.
TCGAGCCGCGTGAGGACGTTGTTGTCCGCTGCAGAATGAATCTGTTCTTCCACAACTGCTGCAGCGCCCCAGGTTTGAGGGAGGGTCTCGCCTCTGCGGCGATCGTGCTGTTGACGGTGCCGGCGCAGCCCGAAGGCCCCAGCCAGTCCGATGGCCGCTAGGGCTGAGATACCGAGCCACAATGTGCTGTTCTGATCCTCGGAGACATCGCTTGGCTGCGCAGTGGCGGCGATATATACCGGGTCTGTCGTCGATGTATTCAGTGGGATCTGGGTGGCTGGCTGAGTCGGGGCGGGAGCTGCAGCAGGACTGGGTGACGACGTCTGCGCTGGAGCAGGCATTTGAGCGGGTGCCGGCCCGGGTGCCACAACATCTGCGCCCGCGGACTCAGCAGCAGGTTCGGAAGCTGCCACCGGGGCGGGAGCCTCTGCTGGCTCAGGGGCGGCCACCGGAGCAGGCGCTGGCTCAGGAACCGCCGACGGGGCGGGGGCCTCTGCCTGCTCAGGGGCTGCTGGAGCAGGCGCTGGCTCAGGAGCCGCCGCTGTCGGAGCAGGTAGCTGTGACGAAGCGCTGTTGAGTTCGATGCCGAAAATCTTCGCAGCGGCGGCGGCAGCGGCCTGCGCTTCTGCCTGAGCCTGTTCGTCACCGCCCGGAACCATCTCCGCTTGTTCCGGAACGTCGGTGCCACCCAGGAGAGGTGCAGCGGAGGACAGTTCAGGCGCTGCTGCGGGGGCCGGTTCAGGAGCGGCAGCCGGAGCCGGTTCGGGAGCGGCAGCGACCGGGGCCGGTTCAGGAGCGACGGTCGGTTCGGGCACAGCAGCAGGTACAGGAGCGGCAGCAACCGGGGCCGGGTCGGGGGAAGCAACCGGACCCGGTTCGGGCGTGACGGTCTCGGCGGTTTGATCGTTGACGGTGAGCTGCTGGCCGACGTGGATGATTGTCGACGGTGCAGTTCCGTCGGCGTTGATGATTTCTTTGTAGCGGTGTCCGTCACCCAGATGTTGCTCGGCGATGCTCCAGAGACTGTCGCCTTCTCGAACTGTGTAGGCCCCGTCGACGGTTGTGGGTGCGGCGGCGGGGAGCTGAAGTTTCCATCCTGGTTGCAGCCATCCGTCGACGGTCAGGACGTCGGCGTTGAGTTGCTTGATCTCGGTGTATCGAAAGCCATCGCCAAGGTGGCGTTCTGCGAGTTTCCATAGGCTGTCGCCCTGCTGCACCGTGATGGTTTCCCCGTTGATGGGGCGGGCGGGGGCTTCTGCTGGATGCGGTTGGCTTTGTTGCGTTACTTGGATCGGTGCCGAGTGGGCAGGGGCGTCGAAGAGCGGTAGTGCTGTGGCGGTGAGGGGTTGGGCTGTGGCGGTGCCCGCTGTTACCAGCATGAGCGCTCCGCCTATGAGAACGGAGGCGCTTCGCTGCTGGAAGCCGAGGCCTCGGAGTTGAGGTGCTTTGATGCCGCGTAGTGCTGCGACGAGTTCGATGACGGTGCTGAAGGTGAAGGTGGCCCAGGCGAGCCAGCCGATCCAGGTCACGAATCCGAGGAAGAGTGATCCGTCGTCTTGGGTGGTCAGAGCTGTTTTGATCTGGTCGAGATCGGGCAGCGTCGTCGGTATTGGGTTGCCGCGGAATGTCCACAGTGCGAGCGGAATTCCGACGACGAGGACGAGTAGGACGATCAGGTAGAGCAAACCAGTCAAGCGCCGTCGGATGGTGGTCATGCGGGTGTCCTTTCCGATGGCTGCAGGGTGGCCGGGGTCGTGCAGCGTTGCGCCGCGAGCTGTCGAATCACGTCCTCCGTCTTCTCGTGGAGTTCTGCGACTCGTCTGCTCTGCGGTCGATTGGTCATGGTGTGCCGGGGATTCCGAGGTTGGTGCGGTTCAGGTTGACGGTGGCTGTTCCGATGATCTGCTGTGGCCCGACGCCGATCAAACCGAGGACACGGGGTTGGTAGGTCGTTGTGGTGGTGATCAGCAGTGTTGTCGGTCCGGTCTGCACGACGACGCCGGGGATTCCTGCTGCGGCAAGGTATTTGGTGGCTTTGGCTTGGGCTGTCAGCGGGTTGACGACGACGTTGGTACCGCGGACTGCGAGTGGTTCGATGATGGCTTGTCCTGCCCCGCGGGCTGCTTCTTCAGCGACTTGCTCGGCGCGCTGCTTGGCGTAAACTTTGCCGCCGCCGTCGACGACGAGACCCATCATGATCAGCAACGCCATGGCTGTGATGACGCTCCACATGGCGATGGTTCCGGCGTCGTTGTGCGCGTCTCGCCGTGTGCAGGCGGCCACCGCCCGGCGTAGTGCTTCGGTCATCAGGCGCGCTCCCGGTAGGTGTCGACGGGTGAAGTCGCGGTTGCTGTGATGGTCCGTGAGCCCATGACTTGCGGGAATCCGAGTGCGTCGAGGGAGATGACGCACGTGACGGTGGCCGAGACGGAAGCCGTGACGCCGGGGCGAGTTCTGAATCCGCCGAGGTCGGTGTTGACGTTGAGAGCGGAACAGGTGAGCCCTCGTGCTGCCAGGTCGTTTCGCGCGGCTGCTTGCGCATCGGGGGCTGCGGAGAACGCCGTTCGCGCGATGGAGGCGGTACGCGCGGCCTCGTTCGCGGCGTGGACTACTTTCTGGTGCGCTTGCGCGAGAACGCCGAAGGTGACGATCAGTGCGATCAGGAACAGTGTGGCGGGGGCGACGATGACAGTCTGCAGGGCCGATCCTCGGTCGTCGGCTCTGGCTGCGGCTGCCAGCTGGCGCAGTTTGTTCGCGGTGTTCATCTGGTTCCTGGGGCAGTGACTCGTTCAACGGGAAGCGTCTCGCTGACATTGATGTCGAGGGAGAAGAAGGGGATGAGGCGGATGGGTTGTCCGGTGATCTGGACAGTTGCTTCTCGCAAGCCTCGGTTGACGACAATGACGGGTGCTCGAAGGGTCGTCGGGCCGGCGGTGGATGCGAAGGCGTAGCCCGCCGCTGTTCCGGCCGCAGCGCTGCCGAATTGCGATCGCGCTTGTCGTAGAGCTTCTTCACCGGTCGAAATCGCTACGGTCCGTGCGTGAGCGTAGAGAGCTGCCTGGATTGCGATGAGGAAGAGCAGTAGGACGACGCCGAATACCACGACTGTTTCGAGGGCTGCGCCGCGGTCGTCTCGACGTATGCGGGTGAGCCATTCGCGTAGTGGTACATGTGTGTCGGTGAGCAACGCTGGTCCTCCCCTGTCTCGTTGGGCGAGTGGTGGGGTTACTGGATTCGGTTGAGGTAGCGCTGTGCAACCACGGTGATTCCGGCGACGATAGCGATGGCGAGGATGACGAGGCCGGCGGTGATGACGACGGTCTCCATGCTGTAGCCCTTGTCGCTTTTGCGTCCGCCGGCGCGCTCGGTCATCCGGGTATAGGAGAACAGTGCCAATGCGAACAGTGTTGCGGTGGTTGCTGCGATCCGGTTTGCGATTGTGCGCGATGCTGCCATGTGACGTTTCCCTTCGATATGTAAAAGCCCTGGTTATGACGGTTCTGGATGCCGGTCAGACTATCGCCAAGACCGGACACTTCGAGCAGGTGAAGTGCACGGATCGGTGTTTGCACAGCTCAAACTTGGTAGTTGATCGTTGAATGACAACGCATTCGGGTTGTTCGGTCTAGACGCCGCCCATGATGTTCACTCCGGCCGGCACGATCAGCATGATCATGAACAGCACGGCCAAGGTGCCGAGAGGTGCGTCCATCTTCTTCGTTTTGGCTCCTGCTTCGCCTTGTTCTTTCGAGAGCAGGGCACTGCGGAGCGCTCCGGCCCGCGCGGCAAGAGTGTCGGCCACGCTCGCTCCCTGGTCGCCGGTATAGGTCATGATGTCCGCGAGATCTCCCAACTCCGGCAGCGCCAGTTCGGCTGCAAGATTGGACAGAGCAGCCCATGGTGCCTGTCCGGCGAGGGACGCTTTCTGAAGCTCGGCATCCAGACGTAGAAACACCCAGCTATCGCCCACTGCGGCAGCGCGTTCGAGACTTTGGAATGCAGCGACGCCGCCACTTCGGTTCAACGAAACGAAGTCGATGAACGCCGCCAATGCTCGGGTGAATTCGAGTCGGGCACTAGCGGCGCGAGTCTTGACGTCGGCGTCGGGCGCGAAGAATCCCACCAGCGCCAGGACGAGGGAACCGGCTACGGGAAAAGTCAGGGGCACTGCCATGCCGAACAGCGCCAGGAGTGCGATCGAAATCGGCGCGATGATCAGACCTATTGCAGCGGAAAGGATTTTGTCTCCGATGAACTTTTGTGGAGTTTCTCGGAGGATCGCCAGGTCCGCGGTCGGGATCCTGAACCACGCCTGCGATCGCAGCCGCGGGTAGAAGCGGGCACCGACCTTGTAGGACAGGGCATCCGAACCGGTGAGGTCGTCACCGCCGCGGGTGTCGACGGTGTACGGGTCCGGGGCTGCACCGGACAGTCGTTCCATGGCATCGCCGAGTGCTGGGTCGGCCGGCAGTATGCGGAGAACGAGGAGGATCAAGCCGAGAGCGGCGAGAGCGGCAAGGGCGATCGCCCAGAGCTCGAAGTTGTTCATACTGCGCTCCTCTCACGTGCGGTGTTTGCTGCGTCGCGGTCCTTGGTGCCGATGAACCTGGGGTATTTCACTGGCAAGGTGTATCGCTTCATCCACCCGAGCACCAGGCCGAAACCGATGAATTCGAGGAACAGAACGGGCTGGAGGAGGGGCTGTTTGTACGGGTCCATGTAGTTGGTGAACAGGAACAACCCAACGATGACAACGACGGTGATGACGGTGACCCCGCGAGCGGTCGTGCGGGGCCCTTGCCGTTCCGCTTCGGCCGTTCTGCGGTTGCGCACGTTCTCTGCCACCGATTCTGAAAGTCGCTTCAAGGCTGCGGTGAGTCCGGAGCCGCGCAGGCGAGCTGCCTGCCGCAGTGCACCGACCACGTAGTCGCCGGTGGAATCGTCGAGATCGTCTGCGAACCGAAGCAACGCTTCGTCGATCGACACATTGCCACGCAGGCGCGTGATGAGGCTCGTAATTTCCGGACGCAATGCTTGAGGCATTCCCCTGTGCGTTGCGATGATGGCCTGTTCGAGGCCGGATCCTGCTGCGAGCACTCCAGTCAGGTTGCGCACCCATTCTTCGAGGGCATTGAGGCGTTCGATGTCGTCGGCGGCGGCTGACGATCCGAGTAGGTAGGGGACGCCTACTGCTGCGATCGGAATGATGGGGAAGAGTACGAACCATCCACTGAGGAGCCATGCAGCAAGGCCGACGGCAGTTCCGATGGCGAGGAGTAATTTTGTCCGCCGGGCAATCCGCGCACGTGAGGTGCGGTGGCGTGTCGGCGCAGTCGGGTCGCGGCGATCGCGAATTCCGTTGGCAAAAAACCACATCCCGGCGGCAAAGACAAGGACGATACCGACGGCCGTGAACGTGTACATCAGAGCCCACCACCTGTGATCGTGTTGATGGGGATTTGGTTCGGACTGAAACCGCCTGCGTAGAGCTTGCGGAGCAAAGCTGGGGGCAAAGTTCCGTATTCGCCGGTCCCGCCCGGCTTTCCTTCGTAAATTTTGGTTACTGCGGGCATGGCGTTTTCGCCGGCCTCGATATGGATGACCTCGCTGACGAATCGGACCTGACGCCTCTCGCCGGTGTCGGTAAATTCGTAGTCCGTCTGCAGCTGAATGATCAGATTGATGTGGTGTGCCACTTGGCGGTAGGCGTACTCGACCGGCACTCCTGCTTCGAGGGCGCAGGTGACGAGGCGGTCGATCGCGCCGGCGGCATGCTCGGCGTGCGTGGTACTCAGGGAGCCTTTGGCCATCTGCATTGCTTTGAACATGTCGATGATCTCGCCGCCGGCTACCTCTCCGACGATGACACGGTCGAGCTGCATTCGCACGAACTGGTAAAGGATGTCGGACAGCGTCGTCGCGCCGCGTAGCGCTCCGGTCAGCTCGTTTCGTTCGCCGCCGCCGGTGATTGCCTCGGCTGCAACAACATACGGTCTGCGACCGTCGAGTTTGTCGAGGAACAGTTCGTACTCTGTCTCTGCTGTGCCGATCCGTGTTTGCAGGGGAAGGCAGTTGGCGAGCGCACGAAGGTTGGTTGTTTTACCTGATCCCATGGGCCCGGAGATCACGATGGAGGCACCACCGATGACTGCGGCGCTGAGGATCTCGGACAACAGTTGGGGCATAACACCCATTTCGACCATCTTGTCGATGGTCACATCCTTGTGGCGGTGCATGCGGATGGCGATACTGGGATGGCGGACCGAGTAGCCCATCGCGGACAAGCGGATGTCGCCGGGCAGATTGAGGCGGAGGTTGGGGTTGACCTGCGAGAACGGTCGTCCACCACCGGGTGCGCGCTGCGCGAGGTTGGTGAGCCAGTCGTAGAGCTCTTCGTCGCTGTCCGCGATCGGCGGTCGTGCCTGCAGACTCCCGTCGGGGTACATCACAATGACGCTGTCGCCGTTGATGAGGATGTTCTCGACGTTCGGGTCGTCGACGAGCGGCTGAAGTGGGCCGAGTCCGAACAGCGTGTCGAAGACCGCTTTGACCAGCGTCTGTTCCTCTTGGACGCTCAGCTGTTCGTGACCGGTGTCGATCGCGGACTGCACTTCTTTGCTGACGAGATCTATGACGATCTGCCTGCCCGACTCACGCTCCTCGTCCGGGGTCATGGCAGTGACGCCCAGCTCAGGGTTGAGGGCCTGATCTGCTCGTTGGGTCTTACGGAGAGAGAGGATTTCGGATGCTTCTTTGGTCAGTTGCTTGACCAATTGGTGGTTGGTCCTCGCGACGTCCGACCGCTCAGCTGGAAATGGTGATGGCGATGTGAACGGGACCGTCTCGAGTCGCTCGGGTTCCGGGTGGGAGTGGCGACCGTCCTTGCCGGCTGCGGCGAGCAGACCTGCAGATGAGGAGCCGTATTGCCCGCTCCTGTAACGAGTTATCTCGTTGTCGCCATCGTCGAGGATGATCGGATCGGCGGCAAACATCGGTAGGTCGGGTAGGGCTGGTCGCTCGTCGTAGTCGAAGTCGGGGGCGTTGTTGGTCATGCGGGTGTTCTCCCTTTGGCCTTGTCGGCTCGTTACGCGGGCTGTGAGCTGTATGGCGAGTTGGCGATCCATACGGGCTGGTGCGTTTCGTGGAAGCGCTCGATCTTTTGCCAGGTTCCGTCGATTGCGCGTAGATAGCTTGATCGACGTCGCCGCCAATTACTGAGCGAGGCACCTTCGGAAAAAACTTGCGCGTGTACCGGTGATTCGGGAAGGACTGCGATGACGTCGAGGCCGGTCGCCGCGGCGGTCTCGGCTGCGCTGTAGGGCTCGGTACCCCTGACAATGAGGCCGATGCTGGCCGGCGACTTCGTATTCTCCAGATGCTGCTGTAGTGGGCCCAAGCCAGCACGAACCGCTGCCACTGCGGTCCTGGTCGGTCTGAGCATTATGGCGATAACGTCACTGTGACGGATCAGGTCTTGATGTCCGGACCGTAGATTGAGGCGACCGGCGTCGACGAGCAGGTCACCGCCGCCCTGTTTCGACAACAACGCCAGATGTGCCCCCAACGGGCCCCACGTCGACTTCATCGATTCCGTTTGAGCTGCATTGACCAGGCCGGGGACGAACCATCCTTGCGCCTTGGTCGGCTCCTCTGGATCGAACGGCCCGATTCTAACTATTTGGTGCTGGAAGGCTGGGCCTATTCGGCCGTGCCTGTTCGGCTCGACCAGTTGGATGATCGATCGGTCGTGCCGGCGGCGCGCGTGAAAGTACCCGGCCAGCGTCGGGGACGATCCGATCGGATCGGCCTCGATGTACAGCAGCTTGCGGGAGTCTGCGGTGAGAGCGATGCCCAGGCCGGTCGTCGAGACGCCTGGCGAGCCGGAGATCGAGGTCAGGGTGACGAGCATGGCTCAGCGCTCCCGGGAGTCGAGGACGATGGCGACGCGGTTGGTGGCGGCTCGGGCGGCGATCCAGCTGGCCTCGTCTTTCTTGACCAGAACGTCCACTGTCGTCTGTCCGGTCTCGGGGATGTCCTTCACGGCAACGACCTGTGCGTTCGCGGTGACCGGACCCTGCACCGGGGAATCGTCTTGATCTCGGGGAGTGTCGACGATCCGGACGTTGTCGCCTGCGAGCAGTGGCTCTGCGGGAAGTTTGCCGATTGCGACGGTGATGCCGACCAAAGTGTTGTCCCCGCTGGGGATTACGGCGTTGGTGAACGACGATGGGTTCAGTGCCGATCCGCTCAGGAGCGGAACTGCTGCGCTCTGGCCCACGACCGATGCTTTGTCTGTGGCAGGAACGGTCGCGATGGTCGCATCGCTGTTGACCTCTGCGGTTTTGAGGTCGTCGGTGGTGATCGTCTCCCCCTGTGGCACGTCGCGGGCGAGCACCAGAATTGTCGTGGTGGCGCGCATGGCGTTCACCAAAAAGACCGCTCCTACGATTGCGACGGTCATCAAGGCGACTCCCGCGATCCAGTACGACCGTCGACGGCGCACTTTGGTGGTGGATACGACTTCGGTGAAGTCATGGCCCGGCTTAGGAGATGCCTCTCTTGCGCTGCGCGGCTCCCCCACTGTGGCGGTCGATGTCTTTTCTTTGAGATTGCCGAACATGGGCATAGCTCAGTCACTTTCCGTTTGTGTCGTGGCGTCGAGGCCGAGATGTGCTTTGAGGGCAGTTCCGATGAGGTGGCTGCGGGAACGGGCCTTGAACTGGTCTTTCAGTTGATCGATGATCACCCAGTCATCGGCGTACAACCCGACCGTGACTCCCTTCTTCTCCGCCTTACCCTCAGACGGCTTCCCACCTACTCCCCTGGCGCGGAACAGACCTCCGCCGACCTTGCCTCCCGGAAACAGAAGGCTTTCGAGATCGCTGTGGACATCCTCGATAGCAGTGATGACCACCTCGCCGTGGGTTCTCCCTGTCCGTTTGCTCTCCTTCGCCAGACCGTGTGCAACCCCGACAGCAAGATGAACCGTCGACGGCACAATCGTGTCGTCGTGCCCCAATTCAGCTGCACCAGAGGATGTCTCCTCCTCGTTTGAACTCAACTGCACCACCTCCGCTGACATAGCACTTATCGATCCGGCCGGCGGCGGTGGCATGAAGGCTGCCCCGAGCGACTGTCGCGCAGGCGGAGATGTCGGCACGTTCGCACTCTCAGCGCTGTCGGTCCTCACTCACGATCCTTCCGATGTCCCCGTGTACCTGAGTCGCAGGCTTGAGTGCGACGTACGAGATATACCGGGTCTCCCGGACACCGCGAACAGCGTCGATCCGAACCGAACCCTGCAAAACGAACCCCGTGTTCGTCCCGCAAGAGGACCCCATCCCCTCCCCACCAGGACAAAGGCTATCTCCACCTCAACAACAGTGGTGATCAACACGCGGTACATAACATTTCAGTAACAAGGTAGTCGATCGCGCACTCGTTCAGTTCCGAAGCAAACGCGGCGCGGCACCGACCCCTGACGGTCCGTGCCGCAAGCAATGTCCTCTGCAACTTCTACGGGCCGTTGACTGACTCTCAACCGAACTGCACTCGGCGCTGCCTCTTGACTCCAAGACAAGTTGGATTATGATCACTGCCACGTGATCACAACACGATTTTGTTATCGTTTGACACTCATGTCGGACTGATGTGGTTCTCGTGACTCAGTGCTATTTGATTTGATGGCTTTCATGTGTGTCCACAATCTGCCGCCAATGTTTCTTCAACGCAGCGTCGTTCACCGACGATCTTGAACCGATCGCCATGCAGAGCTCACCAGGAAAACCACCACATCTACCTCTTCGGCCGTGGGCACAGTCATAGAACTGATGCCAGAGGGGTGGTGACACACCACCATTTACCTGCAACCATTGAACGATGAGCTTCTCCGACACCGCCACCGCGCCAGGCAGCGGCGTCGCAGCCCGAACGCTCGACGACCTACGATGGCACCGCGAGTTCCATCGTCAGTCCCAGTTTCGCTGGTGGGACACCGAGGCCGCGCTCGTTGCCACCGAATTCACTCGTGGACAGGACCAGTTCCACACAGTGCACGACCTGGCACAACTGGAGCGATGTCGGCTAGCGCTCGCCGACTACACCACGACCTGCCAGCGAGCCCTGGGCCGCGCCCTCAAACAGTCACAACACGTTCTCGACACGCAGAGCTGGACTTTCGCGACTGATGCGCTCCTGCTGTTGCCGTGGACATGCGAGCAGAGCAGCTACCTTGCGACCTGGGCCGACCCGCACGATCCGACAGCTCTGAGCAACCCTCAAGTCCGGCGCATTCAACGTTCCTGTGAGCGCATGATGTTCGGAAATCCCCTCATTCTTAGTTGGGAATTGAGCCACCTGTGGAGCCTCTACCGAGCCGCCGAGACACTGCTCGAAGACACCCTTGTAGATCTCACCGTTGAACTCTCAGAATCAGTCCCTGACGCCACCCTGCTGTGGGCCACCCAAATGGCGTCGAAGATCGGTCTGGAACAACGGATAGCCGAACAGCGAACGACCCGCGGAGAGCCTGGCGATCCCCGCCGCCGACTGCGTCAGAGCTATTCGGATCTACGCTGATTGGAACGCGAACAGTCCCCCGTTGACCTGGCGTCTTATGTGAAATTCGTGCCAGGCTCGCGTCGAACTACGTAGCAATCCTCGCACTCCCCTACCGATACCTCTCCCCTCAACACTTCGCTTGAGCCTTCGCGAAGCCAGCAGAGCCTGCGGATTGGGAGTCGCGGCCATGATCGCAGCTCGAATCGCACGCTGATTCGCACATATCGACGCTTTGTTGATCCGACATAACTACCCACTCTCGATCCCGTTCATCATCCCAGTGCTCTGCTCCCCTACCTCCGTTACCGTCTACCGGGCAATCATCCCAACACAATGGGCGTAGCACTTCGTAGTACTCCTCGCACAGTAAAGCGTTGGTTTCATCGCGTACTAAACCGCGTGTTTGAGGGCGTACAAATACGCTTGTTACACCGTTGGTTAATACGCGTAATACTACGCATGCAATACCGGGTATAACTCCGCACGTCAACACGCGGGTTAATTACCGTTTTGGTCAGCACATCAATGCCCGTGTTTCTTCACGTGTTAACAAGGGTGTTGATATGCGACTTAACGTGCGTATTGGTACGCTGTTACTAGGGCGCAGCACTACATGTTTTATTGCGCGTGTTTTGCCGCGTAAGAGTGCGAGCATTGATACGCATGGTGTTACGCGACTTAGACCGTGTTGACTGACGTGCGTGACTGGGCGTACTCTCGCGCACACAACCACGCACGACAACCTGCGCATCCGCCCGCACAAGAGCGTGCGGGACAAGTCGAGCCGCTCGCACGTACCGATTCGGCACCGTGAACGCCTCCCGGTCACGCTTCTCCACGGCAGCGCTCGAATAGATGCACGCGGATCCAGGACTCTGGAAGGAAGGTTCTATCGATGGCAATATCAAATTCCCTCGCAGTCACCCAAGGTAAAGGGGGAGTGGGCAAGACGACGGTTGTTGCCAACCTCGCAGGCCTGTTCGCCGCTGCCGGCTACCGTGTTCTCGTCGGGGAGTTCGACCCTCAGGGCAACCTGGCCCGCGATTTCGGTTACGAAAAGCAGTCCGGTGAAGAACTTCTGATGTCGTTGATGTCAGGCGGACAACCCCCGATCATCAAAGACGTCCGACCCGGTCTAGACGTCATTCCCGCTGGTCCTGCGCTCGTCGACGTTGCTGGCATGATGCTCTCCAGGCTCAGCCGCGGGGGCGAATCGCTGGGGCAGATCCTCCACAAAGTCCTTGCCCCGATCGTTCCCGACTACGACATTGTTCTCTTCGATACCCCGCCAGGCGACGTGATCATCGGTGATGCGGTGCTGTACTGCACGTCGTCCGTTCTCATCCCTACTCGCGCCGACGATGGCAGCCTCGACGGCCTCGACCGCGTCGCCGAGCGCTTCGCGCGTGCCCGGGAGCACAATCCGCAACTGAGATTGGCTGGCATGCTTCTGTTTGCGGTCGGCAGTAGGTCACAACGGCTCCAGGACCAGGTGAGGGAAAGTATTACGCAAGCCATTCCTGACACCATTGCCCCCATCTTCGGCACGACAATCCGCTACATGGAGAGCGCCGCTGCCGACGCGCGGCGGCATGGGCTCCTAGCTCACGAACTCGAAGGCGCTACTGCTAGCGCAAAGAAGGCTCGGTTGAAAGCGCTGAGGGACAAGGTGAAACCACCCAGCCTTCTGCTCTCTCGGGATGCAACCGGGTTGGCGGATGACTACGAGGCCCTAGCAGCTGAGGTCTTGCAACGCTTGGCCGAGCTTGCTGCCGAAGCCGATCACGCAGAAGAGGTAGCACCCGCATGAGCACCACTGATCGCAAGAAGCGACCCAGCCTGGCGGACCAATTCGACAAGCCCGCTCCCCGTGGATCTGGCCTCGCCAACATTTTCCCTCGCAATGGAACGGGTTCCCTCGCCAGGCCTGCCGCAGTGGAACCACGCTCGACCGACGTGGCTGCCGAAAGAGCCGTCGACGAGCCGCACGTACAGGCTCCGGACGTGACATCTGCACCGGATGCTCCTGTAGCACCTGCACCAGAGCCTCCGACCGAGGTTGCTACATCTGCCTCGCCCTCCGGGGGCAGCACTGCCGCAACCGAGGACGTAGCCACCACACCCGAAACCGGGGCCGACACCGCTACAGCGGAGCCGTTGGCTGCGATTGTCGGTGATGAAGATGTGCGCCCGATCGCGGTCTACGTTCCCGCGACGGTCAAAGAGGCCTGGAAGACGCGATCTCAGCGGGAGAAGAAGTCCTACGGCGAGATCGTCGAGGATGCCTTCGCCGCGCACACCCCGGAAACCTTGGTTCGCCTCTTCGCCCCTCGCGCCGTCGAATCGCCACGCGGTGGCATGCCGCGTCTGGCCCGCCCGAAGGTCGCGAGCGGGGGAGTGGAGGTGCGTCCACATCTGTGGGTAGCCCAGACCCGATGGATAGACGAGCAGGTAGAAGCAAGTCCGCTCATCCCCTCACGAAGCGCGCTGATTGCTGCGGTCGTTGAGGACTATCTGATCTCTTGATCCGCCGGGCCAGAGCGTCTTGCTCCTGGCTCCCCACCGTGCTCCCCACCATGCTCCCCACTCCGGTGGGGAGCGTTTTTTTGCCTTTGAGCTGCCCTTATCTCCATGCTCCCCATGCTCCCCACATAAAAGAGCCAAGGTCACGCGTATATCGATGAAGGGGCTTGCGCAGCGGGTCGGTTCGACGAGCTGGGGTGTTCGTCGTGTCCGGTGCCGCAGAGACAATGTCGAGAGATTTCGCCACTTCTGTCACAGAGGTAGATCGAGACGGATCTACCTGTCATGTGTGGTGCGAGGGCGGGTACGGACGAGGTGCGGAGGAACATGTGAACGTGGCACGACAGGCAGGCGACACACCGGATGTCGCGGCCTCCCTGTTTCTGTTACCGAATCCGTTTAATGTGATCGCATGGCTGGAAGCAAACCTGGGAGAGAGTCGAAGGGCCCTCGCATACCCGCAATGGTGCGCACGCCCGACACGCAGTATGCGCATTACAAAAACGAGGCCGACGCCCTTGGCCTCGACCTCAGCGACTACTACGTCTATGTCATGGCGCTGCACCATGATCTACCCATGCCGCATTACATCCAAGATCGAATCGATCCCGCACAGTACAAGCTGGGCGCGTGATGACCTACCCCTAGACAGTGAAAAACCCCCCTCGTGCTTGGCGGCGAGAAGGGGGGTCTTCCGGATTCACAAGTGAGCGAATCGCTCCGCTCCAACCACCCACCGGGAACAACCACGAACACGACAGGAGGTGTATTGACATCATAGCTCAGTACCCCTGCCTCGCCGTGATTTGCGCTCCGAACCCAGCGCGCGTCGTACATCTACGTGTCGGCGGTGAGTCGTGACGTCACCGACTCCCAACCGCGGCCACATGTGGTCGATGGACAACATCCGTCCACGCCTCGAGCAGCTCGGCGGCTTCAAAGCCACATCGAGTACCCAGTTTCAGGCGAGATGCCCCGTTCACGACGACCGTCACGCTTCGCTGTCTGTCACCTGGACTCCGGGCCACCACGGTTCTGGAATGGTGCTGCTGCGGTGCCATGGCTGCTCAGCGACGGCCGCAGAAATCGCCGAGCGTCTCGATATCGGTGTGTCCGATCTGTTCGACGAACCCTTGCCGAGTCGGGATCCGAGCGCACCGCGTGTCGGTAGATCCCCGCAGCAACGGGCAGCGGGCAAACGACGTGGGCGTCTGGGGCGTCTGCCTGCTCGGATTGCCGGTCCGATGCCGGAGCCCGAGGTCGAGCACTCTTGGTCGGAAGTTGCGCGCTATCCCTACACCGATGCCGACAGCGTATTGGTGCAGGAGGTCATCCGCGAGGAGTGCACCTCGTGCGGCGTCAAACACAAACGATTCCGGCAGTTGTTCGTCGGTCCGAATCGCACGTACGTCAAACGTAAGCCTGCGGTGTTCACTCCGGTCCTGTTCGCGATGCCGCAGCTGCAAGCGGCGCTGTCGGCCGGCCAGCCGGTGTGGCTGCTCGAGGGCGAAAAGGATGTCGAGACCGCGATGCGTCTCGGTCTGTGCGCGACCACGAATGCCCAGGGTGGCCTGAACTTTCCGCCACAGCTCGCCGAGGTGTTCGCCGGTGCCGCAGTGCGCGTTGTGCTCGATCGTGACGCCGCAGGATACGAGCGCGGCATCGAACTGGCGTCGCTGCTCGGCGCAGTTGATGCCGAGGTACAACTGCTGCTACCCGGCACAACAGATGACAAATCAGACTTCACAGATCACGTCGAGGCCCAGCTGTGGGATCCGGACGATATGTGGAACGGGTTGATTCCCGTCCATGTCGGTGAGGTTGCGGCACATGCTGCGCTGGCCAAGCTGCGCGGCAAGGCCGCCGAGGTCGAAAAGGCGGCTCAGGAAGCGGCTGCGCGTGCCGAGCGCGGGCGAGTATCAGGTCACCAGGATGAGTGCGCAGACGAGATCCGCCTCGCTGGGCGCTGGGCCGTCGAGGCGGAGCGCCTGTTCGAGCCGTTGAGCGAAGCCGTCGATGCGGTGCGTAGTTTCGCTGCCGCTGAGGGCACGAAGTGGTCGCAAGAAGCGGTCGATGCCGCTACCGCTGTGTGGCGTACTGCCCGCACGGCTGCCCGTGCCGCACACGATATTTCGCGCACTCCGATTCCACCGCTGCTGCACGACGAGGACGAGCACGACGCGGTGCCGCCGGCGACCGGATCCAGCCACATCGACGCCGGTGAATCGACACATCCGCTCCCTGACGGACCCCGACTGCACCTGGTCGGGGCGGCCACCCGCGGCGCTCAGATATCTGCACCGACGTATCGGGTCGTAGAGGGAAGCCTCGTCGAAATCGTCACCAACCGAGATGGCGAGCAGACCGCCAAAATGGTGCTCAGCATCGATGCTCGGATCGTGGAGATGGAATACCTCGAATCGCAGGACGACGGCCTCGACGTCGACGCACCGACCCTGCTCGGACGCGAAGATATCGTCGGGCAGCGGGAAGCCAATCCGCCGTCGCCCGAACAGCTTTCCGCTGTCGTCATCGGGTACACCCATCCCGATACGGGCGAGTTCATGCGTATGCGGGTGGACGCACAGGACTATCGGGACTGCACCTGGGCGGATTCTCTTCCCGGGCCGCCGACGTACGACTCCAAACCCTCTGGAATCGCCAAACTTCGCGACGCCCTGAAAGTGGCGGGTGGAGTGACGATTGCCCGGACGGTTCGATTCCGTTCCACCGGTTGGCGTAAGGACCGAAACGACGAGTGGTTCTACGTGCACGCGGGTGGCGCTATCAGTGCTGCCGGTGCCCGTGTTGCGCCGGTTCTGCTCAGTGGACCGCTCTCGCGTTACGACCTGCCGTGCCCGATCGCCGATGCACCTCGATTGCGTGATGCCTTCATGGTCGATTCGGGATCGATGCTGACGCGTCTGCCGGTGCGAATCGCTGCTCCGTTGCTCGGGCACGTCTTTCGCGCGGCCTTGGGACCCAACCCCTGGGTTCTTTCGCTCATTGGTTCGCCCGGTTCGTACAAGACCTCGATCGCGTCGATCGCGATGCATCACTTCGGTGAGCTGTGGGATCGTCGGCGGCCGGCATCGTCGATGTCAGGTAACGGTGACACTCTCAATGCGCTTCGCATCAAACTGAATTCGTCGAAAGATGCGCTGTACTGGGCCGATGATGTCGCTCCCACACGAGACTGGGGGGCTGCACAGAAAGCGCTCGAAGAGTTCGCGCGCATGGTCCACAACGGCGAACAACGGAGCCGTTCCAGTCGCGACGGGTTGAGCATCCTCGACGGCACCGCCCCCCGATCGTCCGCGATGGTGACCTCCGAGGTCATGCCTCGACCAGGGTCCGGCGCTCAGCGCATGTTGGTGGTGCCGTTGCAGTCCGACGAGATCGAACTCGACGAGCTGATTCGACTCGACAGTGAGCAGTCTCGACATGGACGCGCCCTGCTGATGGCCTCGTTCCTGCAGTGGTTGTGCCCCCGCCTCGAGGAACTGCGGGAAAAGGTCTTCAACGAGGGCGCGCACTACGCCGAGGGCTTACGTGAGCAGGGTGAGACCGTGCGCCAGGCCGAAGCGGTCGGTGCAGTGTGGGCAGGGTGGCAGGCGTTCACCGCTTTTCTGCTCGATGTCGGCGCGCTCGATGCCGATGAGGTCGAGCAAGTTCTCGACGTCGTCGACGGCGGATTGCACGACGCGGTCGTCGCTGCGGCCGATCCCGATCTGCCTTCACGTACCGGGGCGCGGGTGCGCGAGCTCCTTGCGCACGCACTGCGTACCGGGTTGGCCTACGTCGACGACGTTCGTACCGGTGAAGCACCCGACCGCCCGCTCGCCGGCCGGTTGGGGTGGCGACGGACGTTGGTCTCGGACTATCAGGACGTCAAGAAGTACCGCGAAGACGCACGCGGGATCCGGTTGGGGTACGTGCTCACCGACCCCGGACCACGCGACGGTGAAGCGCAGCTGTTGATCGAATCGACTGCCCTCGAACAGGTTCTGAAAGCCGCGGCATCGACGATGTCCGATGCTCCACAGATCGATCGAGGCACGGCGCTGCGGGCCCTCTACGACGAGGGAGTTCTGATCGCCGAGGAACGCGCAGGCAAGACACCCCGTTACACCGTCCAACGCACCATCCATTGTGAGGAACGGCGGCAGCGGATGACCGCTCTCCGTCTGTGGGCGATCCTCGGCGACGGCCCCGACGACGGTCAGATCGGCATCTTCGACGCTGATGGCGGACCCGACGATGCACCGGACGGTACGACACCGAGCGACGTTCCGGGTTCGACCTCCGCAGTGGCCGACCTCGCGACGTTGTTCTCGGTATCGAACAGCGACACCTCATCGACGACGGGCAGCTCTCGTGCCAACGACGCGGAAGCTACGTCTGACAACTCCGAACAGGAGGACATTCCAGTGGGAAGCTACCCCGATGCCGAGGGCCATATCGCTGTGGCAGAACATATTTCGCCGAGCGTCCCGTGCGTGAAGTGCGGAGTGGGCTCGGGCCTTCGCTTCGATGGCCACGTTCTGCACGCGCAGTGCTGGTTCGGAAGCACAGCTGCCTCCCGCGCTGCACTGGTTGCCGATACCGCAGCCGCAGCGAAGCCGCCTGCACCCGCCTCCACTGGCCCGCGGCCGTCGAACGAACCTGCTCGTCGAGCTGCTTCCGAGGCCGCCGAGTCGAGTGCTCCTACGGTTGCGCAACCCAGTGCGCCGCTCGAGACCACGCAGCCTCGGCGTTCAGCTCCCGCGAAGACCGCGGCCAACCCGTTCGCTGCCCCTGCCGCCGTCCTGGACGTCGATGGCATTTGGATGCCCGACGGAAGTCGAATCAATTTGCCACAGAACATCTCTCACGTCGGTCATGTCGCCGCGCTGGTGCAGGAGCTGCGTCTGGGCACTCAGACTTCGTCGTGGCAGAGCGAACCGGGACAGATCTGGGTGACCGCGGCGATGACCGAGAAGTTCGGGGTGGATCTGAGCACGCTGAGCGACGATCCGTCGCAGCGACGCAAAGACGTCGGCGAGGCCACTGCCGGCACAGCGTTCGTCACAGATGCAATCGCCGACGGTTGGACCCTGGGCAAGCCCGGTGACCGGCTCGGTGCGTGGACCCGTGTGTGGCGCACCCAGGGCGAGCACCGCGGTGTGTGGGTCGTCCTGGCTGCCGGCATGAACGCCGATCCACGCGATATCCCTATTCTCGGAGACCGACCGTCCCCGAGCAAACTCGCGCGTCGATTGTCGCTGTTCGCCAGCGCGTTGAAGATGCCGTGGGTGATCACCCCGCAGTCCACAGGTTTCGACCTGATGATCTCGACTCGATTCAAGGACCGCGAGCGGATGTTCGGGGCACAGACTCCCGTCGGCCCGGCCACCATCAGCTCCCTCGAGGACGATTACGCATGGTCCCGCAAACCGACCAGCGACGAGACATCGATGATCTACGTCCACGCGTACGACCGAGGAGGCTCGCATGCTGCGGGAATCGCCGGTTTGGAGATGCCGATCGGATCGGCCACTCATCATCCAGACGGGCGAGCGTTCGACAAGAAGCTGCCGGGCTATTGGCGGGTAGAGGTTCCCGAGGCAGGGGACTGGCGCATCCCACATCCATTGATGCCTCTCGGCGGCCGGCCGGGCCTGCTGTGGGTGACCACACCGAGTCTGCAGGTCGCCGGAGAACTCGGCTACGAGCTCGAACCTGTCGAGGCCTACGTGTGGAACGAACATGGCCGAGTACTCGATCCGTGGTACGAGCGAATCCGGGACGCACGAACAGCTTTGGACGTCGACGACGTCGACGCTCAGTTGGCCAGAGATCTGCTCAAGGGCGTCTACACGCGCACGATCGGCCAGATGGGGTCCTCGGTTCATATGACCGGACGAGCAGGTTTCTCGCCTGAGCGACGCCATCACATCATCGCCAAAGCGCGGGCGAACATCACTCGTCGCATCGTCAAGATCGGCACCGTCTCCGACCGGTGGCCGGTGGCCATCACGAACGACACGGTTCTCTACACCAGCAACGATCCGGATCCGATCGCGTCCTGGCCTGGGGAGGACAAGCAGCTCGGTCGAGGGTTCGGCCAATACAAGTGGGAGGGCTCCGCTCGACTCGGCGATCATCTCGAGTTCCTCGTCGGTGGCCGCTACAAGGGCAAGGAAGCGCTGACGATGAACTGGGATGCCACGACAGGCAAGGGGGAATAGCCAATGGCCGGGCGCAAGCATGCTGGCTTCAAAGAGAACCTGGAAGCAGACGAACGCCGACGCAGCTCACTGTTCCAGGGCTTGACGGGCAGGCGTGGTGCCGATGTCTCCGGCAAGGCCGGCACCACCCCTGACATGCGTGGGATGCTCCTCGCCGCGTACGGCCCGGGCACTCGGGGCGGGGTGAACACTGCCGCAGCTGCGCGCGATCTCGGAGTCTCACGTCGTACGGTGGAACGCTGGGTTGCCGCCGAGGGACGCCAGCGAATCTCGAAGCCGAAGGCCGAGACTCTGAGCAAGCTCACCACCAAGTCGCGGCAGGCAGCGACGACGCAACAGGGCCGGCGCGCCGCCATCAAAGCTGTCCGAGAGAGCAAACAGGGCAAGTCGATCGCCAAATACGGTGCGCGCGTACAGATCAAGGGCCGACAAGGCGTCGCCGGTGGGGGAGGGTTCTACATTCGCAATCGTTCCATCCAGATCCCCCCGGATCAGAGTGGTATGTCGCCATCCGATGTCGAGTCGATGTGGTCGGCGTACGAACGCGGCGGCGACAAAGCGCTCTCGAAGTGGCTCAGCGGCTACGCCAGCGATCGGTACGTCGACGGATGGACCTTCGAGAGCATCGACAACATCTCCATCGACCCGGTCTGACCATAAGAGTCTGCGAGTTCAGGTGTTCGGAGTGTCCGGTGCAACCGCTACGGTATCGGTGGAATCGCGCACGGCAGCGCTCTGCAGGAGGGATCAGAAAGACATGTTCGAGACCAAGTCTCAGCAGTGGAAGACCCGCGTCGTTTCTGCGTTGGCGGGTCTGATCCTCGTCAGCATGGCTGTGCAGGCCAAAATGGGATACGGCGTCTTTCTCGGACCACTCCATTAGAGCGACATGAACCCGAAGCGGCCGCGGTGGACCAAACGACAGCTCGAGGTCGCATTCACCGCGTGCTACGGCCCCTTGGTCAACGGTGGTGTCGATATCGACTATGTCGCAGCGGCATTCGGGGTGACTCGCCGTACCGTTCAGCGTTGGCTGCAGGGCTCACCTCGCGCTCGAGCGGCCATTCCCGTCCGCCGGTTGCAGCAACTTCAATTTCCCCTTCCTGAAATCCGACGTGTCGAACAGCAGACCCTCGACAATGCACGAACTGTCTTGACCGGGCTCGATCTTCCCCGTGGCCGCGGTGTCCGCAAGGAATGGCGAGAGCGACGATGGCTGGACCCCCATGTCGTGGCGATCCTCCGTCCCCACGGCTCTCCGGACCTGCGGCAGGTAGCGATCGCCAGAGGCGCACCACGCCCCGTCGCGGCACTACATAAGCGGGGCCCGCTCGATGACTTCGTCACCGTTCCCACCCGTTTCCACGCCGACGCCCTCGTCGGTGAACTGCTCGACCGCGTCGGCCCATGGCGGCTCTATCCGGACGACCGTGTCGTCGAGCTCGGCCGAACCCGCGTGTGGGCCGCATGGGCACCACCGATCGACCTACCCGCTATTGCCCGCGGTGCGGGCCTACTCGACAACTGATCAGCCTCGACCGCCGTACCCACGCTCAGTACTCGTATCCGCACCCATGACTGTCCTGTGTCGCCGCGACGAGAGAATGTCAAAGAAAGAGTGAATCGCGATGAATCGCAACAACAACTGGAACTCAAGCCTGTATATCGCTGCTGTTCCGCTCGGGCTTGCTGCCGCCTACCTAGTCGTGTGTTGGCCTTTCGAGGCATTAGTCTCGGTTCAGAGGCATCTCGGTACCGGATCCGAGGTAGTCACCGAGTCGACCCCGCCGACGATGCCCGGCGCTCAAATTGGCTTCCTAATTCTCTTCTTCGCCGCAGTTGCCGGTCTCGCTCTCGTCGCGGCGGTGCGCCGGTTCATCGAACCGAACGAGACCGAACCGAACAGCTTCCCTGGGACGTGGCGAGCGCGGACGCTGATGAGTGCAGGATTGTTCCCCATCGGCCTGTGCATGGCCTCGTTGCTGTCCCCCGAGGATGCCGAAAACCTTTCGCGCACCAGTGACTACGGCAACCCGGCACAATGGTGGAACAGTGCGCACCTTCTCGTCGCCGGCTTGGCCGAGGAACCGTTCTTCAGTGCGCTTCCGGTCTTGTTGCTCTTCGGGGTCGTCGGACTGGTCTGGCGCGTCCAGCCGTGGATGCTCGGCATCGTCATCGCGAGCTCAGCTCTGTTTCGAGCCTCCATCCATCTGTACCAGGGAACAGGGCAAGCGTTGTCGGCGTTCGTATGGGGCGCTGTGGCCGTCTACGTCTACTATCGACTCCGCAGTCTCACGGGACTCGTTCTGGCCCATACAGCTTGGAATGCATTCGTCATTGCGAACAATGGTGACTACACCGCGGCTCAGATAGTGATCGGCGGGTGTATCGCATTCACCGCCCTGTGGTCGATTTACCGACTGTCGAACACACCCACCCTCAAGCACGCCGATCTAGCACGCCCGACGGCAGCGGCCGGCCACTTTTCGATCACCACCAGCGAAGGACATTGATGAGGAATCTGACAACCATCAAACGTTGCGCGGTGATCGGCAATGCGGTGATCGGTATCAGCGCCTTCACAAAGAGCGGAATATCGTTGTGGCAGCTCGCTACTGCCAGCGGATACCCGGCAACACTGGGATGGGTTCTGCCACTGGTGCTCGACGGAATGGTAATCCTCGCAACACTCATGCTCGTCGTCGACGCCTCACACCGCTGGTTCGCGTGGGCCTTGCTGATTCTCGGGTCGATCGCATCGACGGCCGGCAACATCGTGCACGTCTCGATGGTGGACTACAGCTCGACCTTCACCGTGGCCGCGCTGGCCGCTGCTGCGCCGCCGCTGGTGCTGCTGGTCACCACGCACCTGATGATCCAGCTGGTCCGACTCGAAGCATCAGCTGTAGACGACAGCACCGACCAGCGTCACTCGGCCCCGAACAGCTCCACAGAGGCCGAAACAGCCGTTCTGTGTGTCCACGTCCTGAAACTGGCCAGCGAAGGCCACGAGCACGCTGCAGTGGCCACCAAGACCGGGCTACCCATTGAGGTCGTCGACGCAGTCATCGCAGCCGCCGAGGACGAACTCCAGATCGGCTCTGAGGAGGATCGATACCTCGCCCCGGCATGAGTTCCCCGTCGGTCTACTTCATTCGCGAGCTCAGTTCGTCGAAGAATGCTGCGAGCATCGACGGCGCGTCGGGGCTCTCGAACTCTTTGCCCCCGAACCGATAGACCTCGTATCCCGCTAGCCGGAGACGTCGGTCTTCGGTGACCATCTCGGCGTACAGCTGCGTGCTGGCGCGGCCGTCTTCGTTGGCGTAGTGCTGACGACCGTCGACCTCGATGACGACGCGTTTTCTTGCACTGAAGAGCAGCAAGAAGTCCATGCGTTGGCGTTCGAGGGGACTGCTGCCCTTGCGTTGATACTTGGTGTACGGGTCGTAGTGGAGGTAGACCTGCGGGATCAGAGCGGGAATACCGAAGCCGTGCTCTCCGTATCGACGTGAGTAGACGTCCAAGACCATCCGCTCGGGTTCGTTCTTACCGAGGCTCTCTCGCAGCCGTTTGTACAGTGACCGCCCGACATCGCGATCGTCCGTGTCTGCCATTGCTTGGTGCTCACGCCACCACTGAATCAGCTCCTGAAAGGACAGGCCGGCCTCGGTTATCGGTCTGTCGTAGACCAGGCAGAACTCAGCATTCTTGGTGATCAGGATGTCGTTGCTGACCGCGTCGCGGAGCACCATCTCCGGTTTGGGACCATTGGCCGCGAAAATGAGGTTCTTTGCGGGAGAATCGACACCGCTGGAGCCCTTTTCGTACTCTGCGATCAGCACCGCGAGCCCGTGGTCCGCGACGTCGCATTCTGCAAGCACGCGACGCGCCAGTGCGACGAGCTGGGGGATCTCGAATCCTACGAGGTAACCATCGATCAGCGACCGCTTGGTGTCGGCCTCAACCGGGGTACCTGTACCTGCCCACGTCAGGTCGAGTTCGTCGGGTAGGACCACTTCGAGGGCGGCTCGCGAGAACCCATAGATCAAGGTGTCCTCGATCGCCGACCTGAGCGTTCTGGTCGACACGATCACCCGTCGCGGCGGCTCCTCCGAGAGGCCGGCCGCAAGTGAATCCCAGAAGCTCATCGGTCAGAGGCTCCGCGGGCGGCCATGTTGAGCGGAGCGCTTACCGGCGTCGATGGCCTGGATCCAAACGAACTTCGGCGAGAATCGCCCAGAGCTTGGCGTCGTCGCCGTCGTCTCGGTGATCGGCGATGGCCTGCACGAGGGTGTTGATGACCTCACGAGAGCGTGGATTGAATCCGGCAGCTCGCGCACCAGCCCAGGCCAGGGGGTCGTCGACCACCTTGTCGAGCCTGTCGAGGGCGTGGATACACAGGTCGTGGAACTTGCCGGCACGTTTGTATTGGGCGTCGTCGAGTTCGCCGGTATCGAGCGCTGCTGCTGCTTGCTCGACGTAGACATCGATGATCGCGTTTGCGCGATCGTTGAGCTGCGGATCGAAAGTGAGGGTGTTCCAGAATGCACGCCAATTGGCTGTATCGCCGGCGGTGTTCGAGCGCGGCAGGAGGTTGTCACGAATGATCGCAGCCAGTTCCGGGTCCGTCAGTTCGCTGATCGCTCGGGCGTCGGCGGAATTCGAGGGGAGCGGGGCCGGCGTCTTGCTTCGACGCCATGGCTCGGGCTCGGTCATGTGTGCAGCTTCCCTCTCGAACGTCGCGGTTGGTGCGTTTTTCGTCGGCGGCCCGTGAGATCTGCTCCGGTATTTGTATCACTCGAACAGGACACTTCGGTCTGCTCTTTTGGCCGCTTCGTGAACTTACCGCCCGGCGCACCCGCTGTCCCCGGCACCGGGTGCGCCGGGGACATTTTCGCTTGTCAGGTGCTGTTTTTGTCGGTGTGTCGGGGTAGGTTCGAGTTGTTCTGTTGATCGGGCGGACTGACCATCTGCCCTTGTGTTAGCCCTGGGAGGGTTTCGTCGTGAGCGGTGTGTCGAGCGAGAACGCGGTGTCGGGTAGCGAGATGGTGTGGCGTGAGCGTGTTGCGTGGGCGTATCTCGCTCACGTGGCGCGGGGGCAGGGCTCGTTGGTGCATCTGGCGGTGTCCTTATCGGGCGTGGAGGCTGCAGCCGAGGCTGTGCGGCATCGGGAGGTGTCGGAGGACTTGTTGCGTGCGACGGCTCGCTCGTGGGACTACTCAGGTGCCGAGGCAGACCTCGAGACGGCGGCAACGCTGGGAGCACGATTGGTCACTCCTGCGGACGCTGAGTGGCCGCAGCGGCTGCGGATGGCCGGATGGCTGGAGGGATCGACTCCGGTCGCTCTGTGGGTTCGTGGACAGGGCGCGCTGCCCGGTGCTGATGTGTCGGCGGTGGCGCTCACCGGCACCCGGGCTGCGACCGCTTACGGCGAGCATGTCGCGTCGGAATTTGCCGGGGATCTGGCGATGCGTGGGGTGGCGGTCCTGTCGGGCAGCGGGTTCGGGATCGAGGGAGCGGTGTTGCGGGCAGCGTTGGGGGTCGGTGCAGGACCGGTAGCGGTAATGCCGTGCGGCTTGGATCGGGCGTATCCGTCCGGTCACGCTCGGTTGCTCGAGCGCGTCGCGGAACAGGGTGTGGTGGTGAGCGAGTACTCGTTCGGTGCAGAGCCTCGACGAGAACGATTCAACGGGAGTGGCGCGCTGCTGGCGGCTCTCTCCGATGCGGTAGTGGTGCCCGAGGCCGGGTCACGCGGACGTGCACTGTCTGTGGCCAGGGAAGTGCACAGGCTCGGGCGGGCGGTGTACGCGGTACCAGGGCCGGTCACCTCCGCAGCGTCGAACGGATGCCATACGTTGATCATCGACGGTGTGGCGCGTCTTGCAATGTCGGCTGCTGGCGTGTGTGCTGATCCGAACGTCTCCTGATCGGCTCGACACCGATCCGAAAGTGTGGTCGGGTATGGACGTGAGCCCTAGATGGGCCTCGGAAGCCGACTCCGCTCCCGAGGAGTTAGAGCGAGAGCCTTTGTCGCTCTGATCCTTTCGCTTCTCCCTAGACGTTCGACAACAGGCTCGCCCAGCGAAACACATGGGCGGGCCTGTTGTCTTTCCCCACCGAGCCCCGGCGCACTCGGTGCGGTCCCCGGCACCGAGTGCGCCGGGGACCAAATGTGTTGCGCGTGAGCCGTTCTTGTCGGTGGTCTCGGCTAGATTGTGGGTGTTCTGTTGATCGGGCGGACTGACCATCTGCCCCTGTGCCCTGAAAGGGGTTTGTCCGATGTCCTCTGTTTTTCGTATCTCCTCACCCGCTGATGCTGTTGCCGTGGCCGTGATGCTGGTCCGCTACGTTCCCGAGAACGAAATGGTGGTGTTCACCCCAAACTCGACAGGCGGGGCCGTCATGGCCTGCCCGCTGGGGGAGGAAGCGCCGATCGGTGGTGCCCCGTTGCTGGTGCCCAGCGGTCACCCCGTGCGTGATCTATCCGGACCGCGCGTGGTGGTCGTGTTCGGCAGTGACACACACGCCGATGCGGCATCGATGGCCGTTCTCCACGAGTTCTCGGGCGATGACGTTGCTGTGTTCCAGTTCCACGAGGGACGTGCGCGCCGCTACTTGATGAACGGGGTACTGGCGGGACCGCACGAGGTCGGCGAGGCGGTCGACCTGACGGCTCACCCCTACGTGGTCGGAGCGTTGCTCGAGGGGCAGGTACGTCTGGCCTCTCGCGCCCAAATCCGCGCGGGCTTCGTTGCCGAACAGTTCGGTGCCGAACGCGCCGCGAGTGTGGTGGACATGATGCGGGCTGCACGCGGGGCGTTCCCGGCAGTAGGGCCGATCTCGGCCGCAGAGACCATCCACCGCGAGGTACTCGCCGGGTATCTCGATTCAGGCAACCGCGGAATCGAGATATCGGATTACCACGCTGCGATGCTCGCAGCCGCCGCCTCTGACGTGCGCGTGCGCGATGTGCTGTTCGTTCACTTCACCGAAGCCAACGCCGCAGTCCTCGGCGAACTGTGGCGGCAGGTTGGCGCGGTGTTGCCCGCCAGCGAGGCAGGCCCCGCCTTCGTCCTCGCTTCGCTGAGTTACTGGATCGGACGGGAGGCGGTGCCGGCGCGGGAGGCAATGAACGTTGCCCGTGGGCTCGCCCCCGATCATTCCTTGGGGCAGCTGCTCGAACGCGCATACAACGCGGGAATCAACCCGGCGCTGTGGGAGCAGATTCGGCCCGCTGCGCTCGATGCAGAATCCGAGCGATCCCGTAACGAATGACTTGAATGCGATTGATCCGAAACCGGTTTCGCTGAATACACCATGCATCGGCGAGCCGGTTTCGGTTCGACCGCCCTCGAAAAATTCTCGATTGCAAATTGCAAATTGAGCGCGATCGAATAACAGATGCAACCGCGAAGGCGCGCAGCGCTTCGACCGAGTCCGCGAGTTCTTCGGAACGGCTTGCCGTTTCGCCTGCAGCGGCGGGCGCGCAGCGCCCAGCCCCAGCCCC
>NZ_NOZE01000017.1:0-48293 GCF_002259025.1 Rhodococcus sp. 05-2255-1e
GGGCGTTGGCCCGTACGTCCAGAGTGACGGACACCCGCCCCTCCCGAACACTGCCGGTGACCACCGCGAGACGAATCGGCTGCATCGTGTCGGCACCGGACCCGGCGCGATCGTCGCTCATCCTTCTCCTCCACAACATTCGTCGCCGACGATTGCCGGTCGAGTCTCCCGGGTGGCAGCATTGCGCGCGGCCAACATGTCGGCTGGTGGATAGTCGACCCGCACCAGGGCAAGTCCGTGGGCCGGGGCCACTGCCACCTCGCTCGCGCGTTCTCGACGACCGAGCAGGGAACGTGCCCAGTCGGGGGTTCGTCGTCCTTCACCGACGGCCTGCATCGCCCCGACCAGACTGCGCACCATCGACCAGCAGAACGCATCGGCGCTGACGTACGCGGTCAATCGATCCCCCTCGCGTTCCCAGTCGAAGCGCTGCAGTTCTCGCACCGTCGTGGCACCGTCTCGCCTCTTGCAGAACGCTGCGAAATCGTGCAGTCCGATCAGTGCCTGCGACGCCTCGCGTACCGCGTCCAGATCGATCGGCCGAGGCCAGGACACGACACCGGCGACATCCAGAGGATCTACGCCGTAGAGCGCTGTGCCGAATCGGTACTCGTAGTGACGGCGATATGCCGAGAACCGAGCGTCGAAGTCAGGCGAGACCTTCGTGATCGCACGAACCCGGACGTCGGAGGGAAGAAAGCGCGCCATTCTTCGAATCAACCGGTCGTGCTCGTCCGGCACACCCACGGCGTCGAAATGTGCAACCTGACCGGTCGCGTGCACTCCGGCGTCGGTTCGACCGGCCACGGTCAGCTCGACCGGTTGACGGAGCACAGTGGAGAAAGCCTCCTCGAGCACGCCACACACGGTTCGGATACCGGGTTGCCGAGCCCAGCCGGAGAAGTTCGTGCCGTCGTACGAGATGTCGAGCCGATATCTGGTGGGGACCGACAAAGCGGGCCCGCCATCTCCTGAGGAAATGGCGGGCCCGCTTCGGTCGTGCTCGGAGCTCACAAGGACTAGTCCTTCTTCGCATCCTCGGCCTCGGGGGCGTCCGACGCGTGAGCGTCGTTGTCCTCGATGCCTTCGATGACTGCGTCGGCGTTGGCCACCTCGGCGTCGGTCGCGTCGGCTTCGACAGCCTCGACGACGTTGTCGTCTGCAGTGTCCTCGGCCGGAGCCTCGGTTGCGGCGGGAGCAGCCTTCGATGCCTTCACGCGGCGTGCGCGGTCGGCTTCGTTGGACACCGTCTGCTCGTTGACGAGCTCGATGATGGCCATCGGCGAGTTGTCACCCTTACGGGGGACGGTCTTGATGATGCGCGTGTAGCCACCGTCGCGATCGGCGAAGAAAGGCCCGATCTCGGCGAAGAGCTTGTGCACGACATCTTTGTTGTTGATCGTCTTGAGAACCTCACGACGATGGGCCAGATCACCCTTCTTGGCATGGGTGACGAGCTTCTCGGCGTGGGGACGAAGGCGCTTGGCCTTCGACTCGGTGGTGGTGATGCGGCCGTGCTCGAAGAGTGACGTCGCCAGGTTGGCCAGGATGGCCTTCTGGTGTGACGCCGACCCGCCGAGACGGCGGCCCTTGGTGGGCTTGGGCATGATGAATCTCCTAGTAAGAGCTCCAGCGAGCTGATTACAGCTGTTCTGTCTCGGCGTAGTCCTGCTCGGCGCCTTCGGTATCGCCGAAGGAGCCTGCGTCGGTGTCACTCCACGTGCCGGTGGTGGCGTCGTAGCCAGGCACGGTGCTCGGATCGAACGACGCGGGGCTGTCCTTGAGGGAAAGGCCGAGCGAGTGCAGCTTGACCTTCACCTCGTCGATGGACTTCTGCCCGAAGTTACGGATGTCGAGCAGATCGGACTCGGTACGACCAACCAACTCACCGACGGTGTGAACACCTTCGCGCTTGAGGCAGTTGTAGGAACGAACCGTCAGGTCCAGATCCTCGATGGGGAGTCCGAAGGATGCGATGTGATCGGCCTCGGCGGGCGAGGGTCCGATCTCGATGCCTTCTGCTTCGACGTTCAGCTCACGGGCGAGGCCGAAGAGCTCAACCAGGGTCTTGCCCGCCGAAGCGAGCGCGTCCCGCGCGGTGATGGAATTCTTGGTCTCCACGTCGAGAACGAGCCGATCGAAGTCGGTGCGCTGTTCGACGCGGGTGGCCTCCACCTTGTAGGTGACCTTGAGCACGGGCGAGTAGATCGAGTCGACCGGAATACGGCCGATCTCGGCACCCGATGCCTTGTTCTGAACGGCGGGGACGTAGCCGCGACCGCGCTCGACGACGAGCTCGATCTCCAACTTGCCCTTGTCGTTCAGGGTCGCGATGTGCAGATCCGGATTGTTCACCGTGACGCCGGCCGGAGGCACGATGTCGCCTGCGGTGACAGCGCCGGGGCCCTGCTTGCGGACGTACATGGTGACCGGCTCGTCTTCTTCGGAGCTCACCACGAGTCCCTTGAGGTTCAGGATGATGTCGGTGACATCTTCCTTGACTCCGGGAACGGTGGTGAATTCGTGGAGGACGCCGTCGATACGGATGCTGGTGACAGCAGCGCCGGGGATCGACGACAGCAGGGTGCGGCGGAGCGAGTTGCCGAGTGTGTAACCGAAGCCGGGCTCGAGCGGCTCGATGACGAATTTCGAGCGGTTGTCGGCGATGACCTCTTCGGTCAGCGTCGGGCGCTGTGAAATGAGCATTCTGTGTTCCTCCTGTACGGGCGTCCGCTATTTGACGCCCACGTGTGGAGGCGAAGACGCATGTGAGCCTCGCGGGGAGACTCACATGCGTGCTGCGCCTTACTTCGAGTAGTACTCGACGATGAGCTGCTCCTGGAGCGGCACATCGATCTGTGCGCGCTCCGGCACCCGGTGAACCAGGATGCGAAGACGGTTGGGGACGACCTGCAGCCACGGAGCCACCGGACGATCGCCGTAGCTCTCACGAGCGATCTGGATCGGCAGGGTCTGCGCGGACTTCTCGCGGACATCGATGATGTCGTACTGCGAGACGCGGTAGCTGGGGATGTCCACTCGCTTGTTGTTCACGAGGAAGTGGCCATGGGTGACCAGCTGGCGTGCCTGACGACGCGTACGTGCGAGACCCGCACGGTAGACGACGTTGTCGAGGCGAGTCTCGAGGATGGTCAGCAGGTTCTCACCGGTCTTGCCGGCGGCCCTGTTGGCTTCCTTGTAGTACAGACGGAACTGCTTCTCCATGACGCCGTAGGTGAAGCGAGCCTTCTGCTTCTCCTGCAGCTGGAGCAGGTACTCGCTCTCCTTGATCCGCGCGCGGCCGTGCTGGCCGGGCGGGTAGGGACGACGCTCGAACGCCTGGTCGCCTCCGACGAGGTCGACGCGCAGACGACGCGACTTGCGGGTGATAGGACCGGTATAACGTGCCATTTTCTAAACCTTTCCTTCCCGCTAGACCCGACGCCGCTTGGGCGGACGGCAGCCGTTGTGCGGCTGAGGGGTGACATCGGAGATGGTGCCGACCTCGAGGCCTGCGGCCTGAAGTGAGCGGATCGCGGTCTCACGGCCGGAGCCGGGACCCTTGACGAACACGTCGACCTTCTTGACGCCGTGCTCCTGAGCCTTGCGCGCAGCGTTCTCGGCTGCGAGCTGTGCGGCGAACGGAGTCGACTTGCGCGAGCCCTTGAAGCCCACGTGTCCCGAGGACGCCCACGAGATGACGTTTCCGGCGGGGTCGGTGATCGACACGATCGTGTTGTTGAACGTGCTCTTGATGTGCGCAGATCCGTGCGGGACGTTCTTCTTGTCCCTGCGACGCGTCTTCTGCGCCTTCTTCGGACCGGTACCGCGTGCTTTGGGGGGCATTACTTCGCCTTCTTCTTGCCGGCAATGGTGCGCTTGGGTCCCTTACGGGTACGCGCATTGGTCTTGGTGCGCTGTCCACGGACGGGCAGACCACGACGGTGGCGAAGACCCTGGTAGCAGCCGATTTCGATCTTGCGTCGGATGTCGGCCTGCACCTCGCGGCGCAGATCGCCCTCGACCTTGAGGGACTCGTTGATGTAATCGCTGAGCTTGCGCAGATCGTCGTCGCCGAGATCCTTGCTGCGCAGGTCGGGGCTGACGCCCGTTGCTGCGAGAATTTCCTTGGAGCGGGTACGGCCGACGCCGTAGATGTAAGTCAGTGCGATCTCCATGCGCTTTTCGCGCGGCAGATCCACACCTGCGAGACGTGCCATGTGGCATTTCCTTTTCTTGTCCGGAGGTCTGCTCCCAGTCCGTCCCCTGTGTCCTTCTCACCGCTGGGGTGGGAAGCGTCTTTCAACAAACTCAGTGGGGCCCCGGCCTCCGTGCCGGGGGTCTGCCGCAACGCGTGTGTTGCGGTTGGTGCTGGGAGGTCATCTTCTAGCTGTTGCCAAGCCGACGTGCGTGATGCTCGGTGGTTATCCCTGACGCTGCTTGTGACGCAGGTTGTCGCAGATCACCATGACGCGTCCGTTACGACGAATCACCTTGCACTTCTCGCAGATCTTCTTGACGCTCGGCTGAACCTTCACGTCGTTGATCTCCTGTGTGTAGCTCGGACGCGCTGCGAGCAGCGGACCGAGCATGGTTCTCCCCGACCGGACATGGCCGAGGAAGCTCTTACTTGTAGCGGTAAACGATGCGTCCACGCGTGAGGTCGTAGGGCGAAAGCTCTACCACGACGCGATCCTCGGGAAGGATGCGGATGTAGTGCTGACGCATCTTTCCGCTGATGTGGGCGAGTACCTTGTGGCCGTTTTCGAGCTCAATGCGAAACATCGCATTGGGCAGCGGTTCGACAACTCGGCCCTCTACCTCGATAGCACCGTCTTTCTTGGCCATATCCTCCGCGATCCTGGCTCTCACACCTGGTTGATTGCATCTGTTTCCGTTACCGTGATGCCCACTGACCGACTCCTCGGAACCGAGTCGGAGTATCGCCGGAGGGCCGCACAGCCCTCGAGGCATGCGAACATCCGGTACGCAGGGCGCACCGTCGATCTATGTTACCGGCAAAGACACATCTGGCCAAATGCGCGCGAAGCGGGCACGAAACGCGTCGGATGGCGACGTTAGATTAACTGAGCTAACCTTTCGTCCGCCCGCCATCGTTCAGCCACCGAGCCCGCAAGGTGCCCTCTTGAGTTCCAACCCGTCCGGCCCAGCCGTCTCCGTGATCATTCCCGTACACAACGCCAGAGATGTGCTCGACGAGCAACTACGCGCGCTCGCCCACCAGAACTACGACGGCCCGTTCGAGGTCGTCGTCAGCGACAACGGCTCGACCGACGGAGTGCGCGAGTTCGTGGAGGACCACGCACTACGGGCCCGCTTGAATCTGAAGTACGTCGATTCGTCCGGCACCCCGGGCGCGTCGCATGCCCGCAATCGCGGTGCGGAAGCAGCCGAGGGCCCGCTGCTGGCCTTCTGTGATGCCGACGACGTCGTACACCCGACATGGCTGCGGCGCATCACCGCCGAACTGAACAGCTACGACCTCGTGGGAACCGGCCTGAGCACCGAGGCGCTGAACTCCGAAGCGACGCGCGCCGCAGTTCCGTTCGCCCCACCTTCGAATCAGGGCAAGTCGCCCTTTCGCCCGTTCGTCATCGGGGCGAGTATGGCGTGCCGCGCGTCGACCTACCGAGATCTCGGTGGGATGCTCGAATTCGTTCATGCCAGCGAGGACATGGAATTCTCCTGGCGCGCACAGCAATCGGGTGCCCGCCTGCACTTCATAGCCGAGCCGCTGGTCGAATATCGTCTGCGTACCGGCTACCGGGACAATTGGAAACAGGCGGGGGCACTGGGATACGGATCGGCCCACGTCCGCGGAATGTATCGGGCTGCCGGATGCCCGCCGTTCCGAATCCGCACAATTTCCGTAGCGCTCCTCGCGCTCGCGGTACGAAACCCATTGCTGCCGACCGCACTGACTCGGATGCCGACTCGCCTCTGGCTGCGCCTGACGGCAGCCCACCTCGGACTCATCCGAGGGGGCCGCCGGTACTCGTCACTCACCTGGTGAGCGTTGACCTGGTAGTTCTAGCGAGGCCGAACCGTCAGGATTCGCGGGCCGTCCTCGGTCACCGCGACCGTGTGTTCCCAGTGCGCCGCGCGTGAACCATCGGTGGTCACCACAGTCCACCCGTCGTCGAGAATGTCGGTCTCGTAGGTACCGAGCGTCAACATCGGTTCGATGGCCAGCGTGGAACCCACCACGAGCTCCGGGCCTTTGCCCGGCGCGCCCTCGTTCGCGAGGAACGGGTCCATATGCATTTCGCGGCCGATTCCGTGGCCGCCGTAACCGTCGACGATTCCGTATTTACGACCGTGAGCATCCTCGGCCGCGTGCGTACCGGACTCGATGGCGTGGGAGATGTCGGTCAGACGATTGCCGGGGATCATCGCTGCGATCCCGGCCTCCATGGAAAGCCTCGTCGCATCACTCAGCAACGCATCGGCCTCGATGATGTCGCCGACGCCGAACGTCCACGCCGAATCTCCGTGCCAACCGTCCAGAACGGCACCGCAGTCGATGGACACGAGATCCCCGGCGACCAACAACTCGTCCGCCGAAGGAATGCCGTGCACCACGCGGTCGTTCACCGAGGAGCAGATGCTGCCGGTGAAACCGTGGTACCCCAGGAAAGAGGGCACCGCACCGGCATCACGGATGACCGCCTCGGCAACTCGGTCGAGTTCGAGCGTCGAGACCCCGGGCTTGGCTGCATCTCGTACGGCGACGAGAGCGGCACCTACCACGGCACCGGCTGCCGCCATCGCGTCGAGCTCACCAGCGCTCTTGAACGGGACGACTTTTCGTTTACGGCCGAACGCCATTACTTGCCGTGGTCCTCGATGGACTTCAGCGCGCGGGCGTTGACTTCGTCCACCTCACCGATCGCATCGACGGTGACCAGCTTGTCGGAGTAGTAGTCCAACAGCGGTGCCGTCTCGTCGCGGTACACCTTGAGCCGATTACGGATGACGTCCTCTTTGTCGTCCTCACGGCCGCGCGCCAGCATGCGGTCCACGACGACGTCCTCGTCGACGACGAAGGACAGCACTGCATCGAGATGCGCGTTCAGGTCGGAGAGGATGTCGACCAGAGCTTCGGCCTGACCGACCGAACGCGGGAAACCGTCGAGCAGGAATCCGTTGACGGCGTCGGGCTCGGCGAGTCGACTGCGCACCATGTCCACGGTGAGCTCGCTCGGCACGAGGTCGCCCGCGTCGAGGTACTTCTTCGCTTCCAATCCGAGCGGGGTCTTCTCGCCGATGTTGGCGCGAAAGAGATCGCCTGTCGAGATGTGTGGCAC
This sequence comes from Rhodococcus sp. 05-2255-1e, assembly GCF_002259025.1. Classification (NCBI taxonomy): domain Bacteria; kingdom Bacillati; phylum Actinomycetota; class Actinomycetes; order Mycobacteriales; family Nocardiaceae; genus Rhodococcus; species Rhodococcus sp. 05-2255-1e. The sequence continues at coordinate 7,329 of NZ_NOZE01000017.1, forward strand.
GCCCAGCTTCTCGGAGAGGAGGACGGCCTGAGTGCCTTTGCCGGCACCGGGGGGACCGAGCAGAACAAGTCTCACTTGAGGAACCCTTCGTAGTTACGCTGCATCAGCTGGCTTTCGATCTGCTTCACGGTGTCGAGGCCCACGCTGACCATGATCAACACGGCGGTACCACCGAACGGAAGGTTTTGAGCTCCGCCCGAACTGCCGATGTCGAGGAACAGGTTGGGAAGCACCGCAATGGTGCCCAGGTACACCGCACCGGGCAGCGTGATGCGACTGAGAACGTAGTTGAGGTAATCGGCTGTCGGCTTACCCGGTCGAATGCCCGGGATGAATCCACCGAACTTCTTCATCTCGTCGGCCCGCTCTTCGGGGTTGAACGTGATCGCCACGTAGAAGTACGTGAAGAAGACGATCAGCCCGAAGAAGATAGCGATGTACACCGGGTTCGCCGGGTTCACCAGATACTCGTTGATGATCCGCTGCCACCAGCTCGGATCGGTTGCGGTGCTGGCGGACGTGAGCTGGGCGATGAGATTGGGTAGGTAGAGGAGCGAGGACGCGAAGATCACCGGGATGACGCCGGCCTGGTTGACCTTGAGCGGCAGATACGTGGACGAGCCGCCGTACATCTTCCGCCCGACCATGCGCTTGGCGTACTGGACCGGGATTCGGCGCTGACCCTGCTCGACGAAGACCACACCGGTGATGATGAGGAACGCTGCGAAGCAGACGAACCCGAAGACCAACCCGCCGCGGCTCTCCAGAATCGAGTTGCCCTCGGACGGGATGCGCGACGCAATTCCGGCGAAGATCAGCAGCGACATTCCGTTGCCGACACCGCGCTCGGTGATGACCTCGCCGAACCACATCACGACGGCTGCGCCTGCAGTCATGACCAGCACGATGATGACGAGCCCGAAGATGGACTGGTCGGCGATGATGTCCTGCTGACATCCCTGGAGCAACTGGCCGCGCGAAGCGAGGGCCACCAGGCCGGTCGCCTGCAGGATGGCCAGTGCGATCGACAGGTAACGCGTGTACTGCGTCATCTTGGCCTGGCCCGACTGTCCCTCCTTGCGGAGTTCCTCGAACTTGGGGATGACGACGGTGAGCAGCTGCACGATGATGCTGGCGGTGATGTACGGCATGATGCCGATCGCGAACACCGAGAGCTGGAGGAGCGCTCCACCGGAGAACAAGTTGATCAACGAGTAGATGCCCGCCGAATCTCCACCGGAGACCTGGTCGATGCATGCTCGGACATTGGCGTAGTCGACACCCGGCGACGGCAGTGTTGCACCGAAGCGATACAGGGCCACCAGACCGAGCGTGAAGAGGATCTTCCGTCTCAGGTCAGGAGTCCTGAGGGCCGACACGAAGGCGGAAAGCAAAGATCCTCCTGGCACGACTGCGTTGACGCCGCGAGTGCTTCGTCGGGAGCGACTGATGCTCCCGTGAGCCTCACGAGCATGGACTGCGGACGACATACATCGACCGCATCGATACGAACTTCTCTGAACTCTAGAACTCTAACAGTGCGCATCGACCGGACCGACGGTCAGTGTTGGACCCTGGCCGATCGGTCGACACACACGACATTCCGTGTAGGCAACGATGGCCGCAGCTCAGCTACGAGAGCTGTGGCTGCGGCCATCGTCACGAACTGCTGCTCGACGCGCTGCTACTCAGCACATCGAAGCAATGCTCATACCTCGGTTGCAGAACCGCCGGCAGCGGCGATCTTTTCCTTGGCGGAGCCCGTGAACTTGTTGGCCGAGATATCGACCTTCACGGTGAGGTTTCCGTCTCCGAGAACCTTGACGAGCTCGTTCTTGCGAACAGCTCCCTTGGCGATCAGCTCGGGGATACCGATCTGACCACCCTCGGGGAACAGGCGCTCGATGTCGCGCAGGTTCACGACCTGGAACACGACACGGTTGCGGTTGGTGAAGCCCTTGAGCTTCGGGAGCCGCATGTGGAGGGGCATCTGGCCACCCTCGAAGCGTGCCGGCACGTTCTTGCGTGCGCCGGTTCCCTTGGTACCGCGACCTGCGGTCTTGCCGCGCTTGCCACCTTCACCACGGCCGACGCGAATCTTCGTCGACTTGGATCCGGCTGCGGGGCGCAGGTGGTGCAGTTTGATGGTCATGGTTAGACCTCCTCAACAGTTACGAGGTGGCGCACCGTGTTGACCAGTCCGCGGTTCTGCGGGTTGTCCTCGCGGACGACCGTCTGGCGGATGCCCTTGAGCCCGAGAGTACGCAGGCTGTCACGCTGGTTCGCCTTCTGGCCGATGGTGCTCTTGATCTGAGTGACCTTCAGCTGAGCCATTACTTCACCGCTCCTGCCTGTGCGCGTGCGCGCAGCATTCCGGCGGGTGCAACCTCTTCGAGGGTCAGGCCGCGGCGAGCCGCAACTTCCTCGGGACGCTGCAGACCCTTGAGGGCTGCGACGGTCGCGTGCACGACGTTGATGGCGTTGTCGCTACCGAGCGACTTCGACAGCACGTCGTGGACACCGGCGCACTCCAGCACTGCGCGAACAGCACCACCGGCGATGACGCCGGTACCGGCGCTGGCCGGACGCAACATGACGACGCCGGCAGCGGCTTCGCCCTGGATGGGGTGGGTGATGGTGCCGGCGATCATCGGGACGCGGAAGAAGCTCTTGCGAGCCTCCTCGACACCCTTCTGGATGGCCGCGGGAACTTCCTTGGCCTTGCCGTAGCCGACGCCGACCAGTCCGTTGCCGTCACCGACGATGACGAGGGCGGTGAAGCTGAAGCGTCGACCACCCTTGACCACCTTGGAGACGCGGTTGATCGTGACGACCTTCTCGATGAAGTTCGACTTGTCCGCAGCGTTGCCGCCACGGCCGTTGTCACGACGATCGCGACCGCCACCACCGCGGTTGTCGCCGCGCTGGTTGTTGTCGCCACCTGCGTTGGGGCCACTGTTCTGTCCGGCGGGGCCGCTTCCGCCGTCACGCCGTTGACGTCCCGGCATCAGGCTGTCCTTCCGTTGTCAGTCATTGTCATCATCAGAACGTCAACCCGCCTTCGCGGGCAGCGTCTGCGAGTGCCGCGATGCGGCCGCTGTAGTTGTTGCCGCCGCGGTCGAACACGACTGCCTCGACGCCGGCTGCCTTCGCACGGCTGGCGATGAGCTCGCCGACCTTCGCGCTGACGGCCTTCTTGTCGCCCTCGAGTGCGCGCACATCGGCTTCGATGCTCGACGCGCTGGCCAGCGTGTGGCCCGCCAGGTCGTCGATCAACTGCACGTGGATGTGACGCGAGGACCGGTTGACGACCAAGCGCGGACGCTCGGGCGTTCCGGAGATCTTCTTACGAAGGCGGAAGTGACGACGTGCCTTCGACAGGCGACGCTTCGTCGAGACGTCGGTGCCGCGCGGTGTGCGCTTGACGACGTTCGCCTTGTCTGCTGTTTGCTGGCTCATATCACTTACCCGTCTTTCCGACCTTGCGGCGGATCACTTCACCCTCGTAGCGGATGCCCTTGCCCTTGTACGGGTCCGGACGCCGCAGACGACGAATGTTGGCAGAGATCTGACCGACCTTCTGCTTGTCGATGCCGACAACGGTGAATCGCGTGGGCGACTCGACCGTGAACGTGATGCCCTCGGGTGCTTCGATCAGCACGGGATGGCTGTAACCGAGTGCGAACTCGAGGTCCTTGCCCTTGAGTACGACGCGGTAACCGACGCCGTGAATCTCCATCTTGGTGGTGTAACCGTTGGTGACACCGGTGATGAGGTTCGCGACGAGAGTGCGCGAGAGACCATGCAGCGAGCGACTCTTACGCTCGTCGTCGGGCCGAGTGACGGCGATGGTGCCGTCGTCGGCGCGGGCGATCTTGATGGGCTCGGCGACTGTCAGGCTCAGGGCACCCTTGGGGCCCTTGACCGCAACGTCCTGGCCGTCGATGGTGATATCGACGCCAGCGGGGACTGCGACCGGCAATTTTCCAATACGTGACATGGTGTGGCCTCCCCTACCAGACGTAGGCGAGGACTTCTCCGCCCACACCCTGCTTGGCAGCCTGACGCTCCGTGAGCAGACCGGTGGACGTGGAGATGATCGCCACGCCCAGGCCGCCGAGAACCTTGGGCAGATTGGTGGATTTTGCGTACACCCGGAGACCGGGCTTGGAGACGCGTCGCACGCCGGCGAGGCTGCGCTCACGGCTCGGGCCGTACTTCAGATCGACGATGAGGGTCTTGCCCACCTCGGCGTCTTCCGTGCGGTAATCGGAGATGTAGCCCTCGCGCTTGAGGATCTCGGCGATGTTCGCCTTGAGCTTCGAGTGGGGAAGCTTCACCTCGTCGTGGTACGCCGAGTTGGCGTTGCGCAGACGGGTCAAGAAGTCTGCAATTGGATCGGTCATCGTCATGGTGTGACCTGTGCACCTTTCTCGCAGCGGTTCCCATGCAGCACGCGCGGGCTGGTGCCTTGGGGTTCCGGAGAACCCATCGGGCCTGGCTCGTCACATCGTGGGCCTACAGCGAAGTGAACATGTCCTGACCGACTGTTGCCGGTCAGGGGTTGCGCTCCAAGCAATGCATCGCTGCACTGCCAGGTGTTACGAGCTTCCGCATGTTCAATGCTGACGTACGGAGAACTCGAGGTTGCGTTCTGTATTGCAAGGACTCGCGTGCAGGCACGACGAAGCCCGGGCAACCGCTCTAGTGTAGGGAACCGGGTGCCATTCTCAAAATCGATCGTGGTAGTGCTCGAGGGCACGCTGCCGGTGCGAGGCGGCAAACACGACCGCGTTCGTCGGTTCGATGCAGTAGCCTTCCGACATCATTCCATCGCTCCGGGGGGTTCGATGCATTCGAATGGTCTTTTCGAAACGGTCGGCGTCCGACCGTGGCCGGGTCCGTCCCGGAAGACGCTGTGAGAGCCGATCCGGACCGCATACGTCAAGCCGCAGCCCGAATATCCGGTCTCGCCGATGCGCTGTGGGACGACATCGACCTCATCCGCCGTGACGCCGAGGAGTTGATGGATTCCTCCTGGACGGGCAACGCGGCCGATTCCCACGCAGTTCTGTGGGCGGAATGGGTCGATTCGGCTCGGAAGATGTGTGGCGCGCTGACCGAGGACGCTGCGCTGCTCGATCGCGTTGCAATCGACTACACCGCAGCGGACAAGAAGATCGACGCGCACGTGATGAATTCCGGCCTGCGGTTGGACCGTTGATGGCACGCTATGTCGCCGACGTCGAGCGGATTCTCGCTCTTGTCGATCGCGCGCATGTAGTTGGAGCCACGATCGAATCCGCGATCGCCGATGTCGAGCGCGAGGTGAACGATCTCGGCATCGAATGGGAGGGCGAAGCGCCCGAGGCGCACCGCTCGAAGCACGAGCTACTACGGCAGGAACTGAACGATATGCGAACCGCGCTCGCCCAACTCGGCACGCTGGCACGAGGCGCCCATGATCGCTACCGCGCAGCCGTGGACCACAACAAACGAATGTGGCCCTGATGGGCCCGATCAGCGTCGACCCGGACATCCTTGCCGATGCGGCTTCCCGGTACGGCAGTGCCAAGACCATATCGAGCGGCGCGATGGCGGAACTCGCCGCGGAACTCGACCGCAACTGGGGCTGCGCAGGCACCGACAACGCAGGAAAGTCTTGGGCAGACAGTTACGATTCCGCGGCATTCGACGCGGTTTCCACAGGAACCGACATCACGAATGCGTTCGGCAAACTTCATGATCTGCTGGCGGCAACCGGCGTCAACCACGCCAACGCGGAGAATGCGAACACCGTTCCGCCGCCCCCACCGCTACCCACTCCCCCACAACTTCCTCATACGGATACACCGCGCTTCAACGGTTCCTACGGCGGCGACACCGACGCTCCGATGGGGTGGGGCCTGATCACGCGATGGCTACAGGGCCACATGTGGCCCAACGGCAATCCGGACAAGTTGCGGGGTCTCGGAAGCGCGTGGCGCACCGCCGCCGAGGAGCTACGCCGAGCGAGCGACGAAACGAACTCCGCATGGACCGGCATCGAGGAACTTGCCTCCGACGAATTGCCGCAGGTCCTCGCCCAGATGGACGGCGTCTACATCGCTGCGCACAACGTCGCCGACCAATTCGACATTCTCGCGAGCGCTTGCGGCGAATGGGCCACCACCATTCAGGAGGCTCACCAGAGCGTCATCGATATCGTGGGGACGGCCATCGTTGCCGGCACGATCGCCGGTGCAGTTGCCGGCTTCTTCACACTCGGTGTGGGAACGGTCGCCGTCACGGGCGCAACGGGCAGCGTCATTGCCGGAAGTGTCATCGCCGTCCTCACCGGAGTGGAAGCGGCGTCGGCAATTGCCGTCGGTGTCACCGTGGCAACCGGGGCGGCGGCCATCGGAATCGCATCGGACGTGCAACCGCTCCTCGAAGCGAGTCCGACGACATTCCACGCAAACACTGGTGGAGGAAATTGGCACTACCATCCCGCGCCCCGGGGCGGTCTGCCAGGCTTTCCAAACGCCACACGAGGAAAACCGCTCAACCGCAGAACGCGGTGGACTGACGACAAAGGGAACATCTACGAATGGGATAGCCAGCACGGCGCAGTCGAGAAATACAGCAAGAACGGCAAGCACTTAGGCGAATTCGATCCGAATACCGGAGCACAAACCAAGCCCCCAGATCCCACTAGAAAGCCTGGTCGATGACCAACCGAGGCCCGACATCCTGGCAACTCGAACCTGACACGACGCCGGTTCACGACCGCTCGAGAATAAGGCAGCACGGTCTGACTACTACCAACAAGGAGAAGACAATGTGGTACTTGGAATCATACGATAACCAAACCGATTTGATCGCGGACAGCTACCTCCTGACTGCTATCACCGGAGACGAAATCAGAGAACTGATTGACGTCGATGAAAGTGAACTTCCACTCGAAATGGGACCGTACCCAGTCGCATTGGCCGACGTGCCGAAGTTCGCCAAGTACATCGAGGGCGATTTCAGAGTCAGCTCCGATAATGAATACTTCATCGGCTTGTTCACCGACTGAGGAATGGGAAATTCGATACGTGGGTGGTGAACTACCTGAGACTGGAGCACACGTGATACCAGAATCTATTCGACTGATCAAGCGATTGCCGGTCACACGGAACGCGCTTGTTCTCACTAACTTCTGAAAACTAAGATGTGGCACCTAGAGAAATTCGATAAGACTACCCAACTCCTTATGGGCGAACATGTCCTTCACGACATGTCAGCCGCGGTAGTCGGGAGGATTCTCGGAATAGCAGATGACGAGAACGAACTTCCCATTGGGATTCGTCAACACGACGTTCCGCTGTCCAAGGCGTCAGAGTTTGCAGCTTTCCTGGACGAAGTCATCACTCTGGACGAGAACTGCGAGTACGAAGTTGGCTATTCTTCAGATTGACGATGACCAACAACACGTCATGCAGAGTAGACCTCGGTATCGTTATCGCTCTGGCCGGATCTCAATCTCAGTGTCCGCACCTCAGCGATGAACGTCCACCGGACAATCGGCCACATCCGAAAGGCAACAGAGGATATCTATTCGTATGCACATACCGACATGGGGGTCCGAATGCACACGAGGAACGGACACCGCCTCGATGAGTTCGACCCAGTCACCGGCGATATGACAAAAACGCCGGTGCCCGGCCGAAGCCTACGGAGATGACAAGTGTGGTACCTGGACGCGTACGAGAAAAAATCTGAGCTTCTTACCAAGAGCTACCCGCTTCGGGGTGTTACCACCACGATCATAAAAGAGTTGATCGAAGTAGACGAAGGATACGGACCAGTTGAAGCGGCAATGCACGAGGTTGCGCCCACGGATTTGGCAAAATTTGCGAAATATATTGATGGCGAGCTTTCGATCGACTTCAGCTGCAGCTATTTCGTAGGCCTCTTCGCAGACTGAATCCAAGGAGAAGGCGCGCCACGACGCGGCGGCCTGGAGGTTCAGATAAAAGCCTCGGGCACGTTCCAACCCTGTTCCAATGTCGTCCGTGAGACTCACGCCGCGTCGACGCCGCTCTGGACTCCACCGCAGAGACGATGAAGCGCGGGCAACCGCTCAGTTCGGCGCGGCACGCGCGCAGCCAAGCCATTCCGCAATCCGCAGACCCAGTTGGACACCCGAACTCCCACTTCTTCGCTAACGTCGGACCATGACGGACTCGAAGGCAGTCGACATCGACCACCTCACCCACACTCTGCGCGACCGCAACATCGCGGGGGTGACCATCGGCTGGGTCGACAACAACGGGATTGTCCGATCACGCACCGTGCCCACCGCAGAATTGACTGCAGTCGCACGTCGCGGAGTCGGAGTCACCGCGGTGTTCGCGGTATTCGATTCGCATGACGGGATCACATTCGCCCACGAAAGACTGTCGACGCCGTCCGGCGATGTGCGGTTGATTCCGGTGATCGAGACCGCGTCGAGCGTGGTCGCCCTGTCCGGACAGCCGGGGCTGGCCTGGGCGCACGGACGACAGGTCTCGGCGGACGGCACACCGTGGCCCTACGATCAGCGCTCAGTTCTCGAGCGGCAGGTGCAGAAGGCGTCCGATGCCGGTTTCGAGGTACGGGCCGGATTCGAGATCGAGTTCGCCCTGAGTCGCGAGTCGGACGGACTGTCCGCTCATCGCGGACCTGCCTACTCGGCGAACGCACTCCGCGATGTCGATCAATTCGTAGTACTGCTGCTCGAGGCGCTGTCTGCGAATGGCCTCGACATCGGGCAGATTCATGCCGAGTACGGCGGCTCCCAGCTGGAGATCGCATTGAGTCCACTCGATCCACTTGCTGCGGCCGACGCGCAGGTACTCGCGCGGCAGACCATCCACTCAGCGGCCAAAGCCCTGGGCCTGAGGGCAAGCTTCGCTCCCCTGCCCTCGTCGAGCAGTGCGGGTAACGGTTGGCACCTACACACATCACTGGTTCGCGACGGTCACAACGCTCTGACCGGCGACGGAGAGTACGGACTGTCCGACACCGGGCAGGCGTACATCGCGGGCCTCGTTCGAGAACTCCCGGGACTCACTGCCATCACGGCACCGAGTTCGGGGTCACTGCTGCGTCGTCGACCGGGGTACTGGGCAGGTGCCTTCGGATTCTGGGGCGTCGAGAACCGCGAGGCTGCAGTGCGACTCGTACCGGCCACGCCCCTTCTCGGCCCCGAACACACCAACGTCGAATTGAAGGCGTGCGACGCGTCCGCCAATCCGTATCTGGCGCTGGCCGTCACGATCGCGGCCGGTCTGGCGGGAGTGGTGGATTCGGCGCAGTTGCCGTCTCCGGTCCAGGAGGACGTAGGAGGTTGGGACGATGCTCGTCGGGATGCCGCGGGGATCTCCCCACTCGCGACCACCCACGCGCAGCAGCGCGAAGACCTCCTGTCGTCGGCACTGGTCCGAGACGTGTTGGGCATGGAACTTCTGGGCGCGTTCGTCGCCTGCCGGGACGCCGATGCCACGTGGGCGGAGAGTCATACCGAGGACGAACTGCTCGAATCGTTGCGTTGGATCTACTGAGATGCTGCGCAGGTTCGCCGGGGCAACCACCATCGTCTCGGCCCTCGATCATGCTCTGCCGCAACCGGATCAACTCTGCGGACCGTTCTCGGCATCGGTTGCGCTGGCGGCCGTCATGGGCGACGACGCACCGGGCGTGACGGCCCTCGCGGTCGCGTCGAGGTCCGCGATCTGGCCGGGTGCAATCGACTCGGCCCGTCCTCCCGGAACCCCCCGAATCACCGACGGGTGGGATCTACTGCCGAGAGCCGCATCGATCGACGCAGCCGGGACCACGGCAGCAGGTCTCACGGAGGGCATCGAGACCGCGACCGACCACCGCGTCGCCGTGGTTCCCATCGTGGGGCCCTCCGTCGAGAGATTGCGTCTGTTGCTCGACCATCTTGCCGACGGGCCTTTCCGCTTCGGATCGTTGGCGAATGTACATACTGCAGAGTTGACCGAATTTGACTGGAACGTAGGACATTTCGTGACCGTCTGGGGATTCGATCCAGTCGAGGACGTAGTGGCGATTGCCGACACCTACCGGGAACTCGGAGACCCGGACATGCCGCCTGGATGTAGAACCGTCTCCACCGATGCCCTCGCGTCGGCGATGTCCGAGCGTGGCCTGCTGCTGCTCGTCGACAGCCAGGATCATCATGCGGCGGTGGATCTGGTCCGCTCTCTGGGTCTACGACACGACGTGTGGTCGGTGTGAAAGTCAGGACCTGAGCAACGCAAAATGGGCGTGGGTTCCTTTCGGAACCCACGCCCATCAGCGTGGTGTGGTGAAGCCCGGAGGCTTCAGATCACCAGGAGCTCTTGCGAACTCCGGGAAGCTCTCCGGCGTGTGCCATCTCGCGCACGCAGATACGGCAGAGGCCGAACTTGCGGAACACGGAATGGGGACGGCCGCAGCGGTTGCAGCGAGTGTATGCACGCACCGCGAACTTCGGCTTCTTGTTGGCCTTGTTGACCAATGCCTTCTTCGCCATGGACTCAGTTCTCCTTGAACGGGAAGCCGAGGTGCTTGAGCAGCGCGCGGCCTTCTTCGTTGTTGGTTGCGGTGGTTACTACGGTGATGTCCATGCCGCGCGGACGGTCGATCTTGTCCACGTCGATCTCGTGGAACATCGACTGCTCGTTGAGGCCGAACGTGTAGTTTCCGTTGCCGTCGAACTGCGTGCCCGAGAGGCCGCGGAAGTCCCTGATTCGGGGAAGGGCAATGGAAACCAGACGGTCGAGGAACTCCCACATGCGGTCGCCACGGAGGGTGACGCGTGCGCCGATGGGCATTCCTTCGCGCAGCTTGAACTGTGCGATGGACTTGCGAGCCTTGCGGATCTCCGGCTTCTGGCCGGTGATGGCAGCGAGGTCTGCAACTGCGCCGTTGATCAGCTTGGCGTCACGGGCGGCGTCGCCGACACCCATGTTGACGACGACCTTGACGATGCCGGGGATCTGCATGACGTTTTCGTATGCAAACTCGGTGTTCAGGGCGTCTTTGATCTCAGCGCGGTAGCGCGCCTTGAGGCGGGGCTGTTCGCCCGCGATGTTCTCGGTGGTAGTCATCTCAGATGTCCTTCCCGTTCTTGCGGGAAACACGAACGCGCTTGCCGGATTCTTCGTCGGTCCGGTAGCCCACGCGAGTGGGGTTTCCGTCCGAGTCGACAACTGCGACGTTCGATACGTGGATCGGGGCTTCCTGAGTGACGATGCCACCCGAGGATGCGCCGCGCTGGTTGGCAGAGACCGCGGTGTGCTTCTTGATGCGGTTCACGCCTTCGACCAGGACCTTGGAGTCAGCGGGGTAGGCCTGAATGACCTTGCCCTTGGCACCCTTGTCCTTGCCTGCGATCACGAGAACGGTGTCGCCCTTGTGCACCTTCATTTACAGCACCTCCGGGGCGAGCGAGACGATCTTCATGAACTTCTTCTCACGCAGCTCGCGGCCGACCGGGCCGAAGATGCGGGTTCCACGGGGGTCGTGGTCCGGCTTGATCAGCACCGCAGCGTTCTCGTCGAAACGGATGTACGAGCCATCCGGACGGCGACGCTCCTTGACGGTGCGGACGATGACGGCCTTGACGACCTCACCCTTCTTGATGTTTCCACCGGGAATGGCGTCTTTCACCGTAGCTACGATGATGTCGCCGATTCCGGCGTAGCGACGTGACGAACCACCGAGAACGCGGATGCAAAGGATTTCCTTCGCGCCCGTGTTATCAGCGACGCGTACTCGCGACTCCTGCTGAATCACTAACTTCTCCTTGACCTGGATGTACGTACGTGCCGGATTTCCGTCCCGACACGCGCGGTCGGCTGCCGAGAGCGGGCGCACGAAGACACACCGCTGCCACAGGCAACCGGTCAAGTGTAGGGGAACGCCGATGCCAGAGCCAAATCGCCGTCACGGAGACGTGCTCGCCCCCTACGTGTCGGACCTTGTCGGTACGGTTCGGAGATGGGGCAACAGGGGTGGGCGGGGAGCAGCTGTGACCGGGAACGGTGAGACCGCAGGCTGGTGGTCGAGTCTTCCCGCAGATCGAGTGACTCGACTTCGCGGGGCGTCCGAACGCGAGCTCGCCGAATCCGCGAACCCGCTCCCCGCCGACGCACCTGCGATCGTCTTCTTCACTGTCGACGCGTCGGCATCTCATCGTTCGGCAGACCTGGTCGAGATGGTGGTCACGTCGCTGGAGACCGCAGCGGTCGACTCGACCGCGCTGTGGCTCCCCGAGTTCGAGCACAACGCAGGGACCTCCACGTTGGAGCGGCGTGCCGCTCGCACGTCCGCCGTTCGCCTGGCTGCCGACTCGGCACACTTCGGCCCCTACATAGCGGCTCTGGCCGAGTCGGCCTCCTCGGGGCGGCCGATACGCCGGGCGGTGTTCACCGTCGAGACCCGCGCGGCAGGTTCGGCGCGAGCTCTCGCGGCAGCTCACGGCCGCAACATTGTCGCTCTTGTGCTGGTCGTACCCGACGCCGTGGACGCCGACTTCGTGTCGACCGCAGCGGAATGGCTGTGTGCTCACGCACGGGCGGGCGTGTGGCTCACCGGCGGTGGGTCGTCGAGGATGGACAGATTCCCGTCCGTATCGGTGCGCGCACCCGAAGTGCCTGCCGGCGTCAGCACTGTCCTCGATCGCTTCCGGCCGTTGAGCTATCCGCCGATCGCCGGACACCCACACCCGGCGAGCGATCCGGAGAAGCGCCTGTACAGAGCGTTGGACCAGCACGAATGGGCCACCGGTCGAGAGCACAATCGCTCGATTCGGCTCGGCGAACTCAGCCGTCCGTTCACAGTCGACGTACTGTGGCGCACCGAGAGAGTCATCGTGGAAATCGACGGCGACGAGCACCGTGCCGCCCAGCGCTTCGCCGAGGACCGCGTGCGCGACAACCAGCTGCAGACACACGGGTACATGGTGTTGCGGTTCACCAACGCTCAGGTGATGGACGACCCGCACCGCGCTGTGGCTACCATCCGCGAGGCAGTATCGAGAAGACGATCGAAGGGGGATCCTCGATGAGTACCGAAGACCTGAACGGCACCGAAGCAGCAGTACTGCTCGTTCTGATGGCCGAAGCGAGTCCGGTGAAGAACAGCGCCCTCAAGGCACTCGGCCCCGAACTACCGAAGGCTTCCCGCGACAAACTGAAGAACTCGGGATTGATCGAGGTCGATTCTTCGGTGCGCCCGATGACTCTGGAGCTGACCGACAAAGGGTGGCGCACCTGCGGTGAGCTCATCGGCGGTGAACCACCGGCTCGGTCGACAGGCGCAGGCAAGGCCATGTTCACCGTGTTGGCAGGGCTACGTCGCTGGCTGGATCGCACCGACAGCCGTCCGGCCGATGTGTTCTCGCCCCGCGGGGACGAGACCGCACCCCTCGACAGCTCCGAGAAGGCCGACAAGACCGTCGACATCGAGGCCTCGATTCGCGCCGCGTACGCGTCGCTCGCACGTGAACCCGGTAGCACCGTTCGGCTGTCTCGCTTGCGAAACGAGTTGCGAGACATACCTCGTGGCGATCTCGACGATGCACTCGCACGGCTGCGCCGCGCCGCGGACGTCTCGCTGATACCCGAGGAGAACCAGAAGACGCTGACCGACGAGGAACGCGCTGCCGCCGTCGTCGTCGGTAATCAGCAGAACCACCTTCTCTCGATCGAATCATGATGGGCGTGAACTCCACGATGACGGACAACGAGCAGATCCGGGCTCTGGAATCGGTACGGCTGAGCTGGGCCCCGACCCCCGACGACGTGTGGCGTTCGCAGTCCAACGTGCACGTTCCCGGTATGCACGAGCGGGTGTTCCTCGAGGTGATGAACGCCTACGACGACGCGGAGACGTCGGATGACGCCAGTCCGCTCGGAGTCGTCGTACGCGGGCCGGCCGGATCCGGCAAGACGCATCTGCTGGGGCAGGTGCGCGAGGAGGTGCAGCAGAAGGGCGGGTACTTCTTCCTGATCAGGCTGCTCGACGCCGCGGGCTTCTGGCGGTCGACTCTCATGGGGATGCTCGACGACCTGATGCGGCCCTCCGGCCAAGGATCCGACAGCCAACTCGCACTTCTGCTGCGTCGCTTGTGCACGATCGGCGACATTCCCGACGAACAACGCGCAAAGGTCATGGGCGAGAACATGATCGACGCCGAGACGCTCAACGACTTCGTCACCGCCGTATACAAGGTTCACCCCCGACATAGGCGCACCTCGCAGCACACTCTGCGCGCCTTGGTGCTGTCCATCGCCCCCGATTCGGCCGTCCAGGATCTCGGTGACGCATACCTGCAGTCCATCGACGACGTCGATGCCGAAGAATTCTCGCCCTGGGGTATCCGCCGGGCCGAGCTCGGTCACCAAGGCATTGCCGAGAACATCTCACGGCTGCTGGCCATCACCGGTCCGACAATTCTTGCGATAGACCAGATCGACACGTTGGTCGCGCAATCCCGAACGGGATCGGATCAGGAGTTCGCCGACGCACAGGAAGACAAGGTCGTCGAGCAACTGGCGCACGGTCTGATGTCGCTGCGCGAAACGCTTCCGCGCACCGCGTCGGTTCTATCGGCACTGTCGAGCGCGTGGGAGTTGATCGCTGCCCGCGGCGTGGCACCGATGCGCGACCGCTTCCGAGTGACGCAGCCTCTCAAGCCGATTCCGTCGTCCGACATCGGACGCCTGTTACTGGGCCGACGTCTGGCGGCATGCTTTCTCGAGGCCGGCTTCACCCCGCCGCATCCGACGTGGCCGGTGGCACCCGACGCATTCGAGCAGGCCCCGGACTTCACTCCGCGGCAGCTGCTGATCGCGGTCGACCGTCACATCAGGCACTGCCTAGACACCGGCGTCGCGTCGGAGTTGGAGAGTTTCACGGACAAGTCCGGGCCCGCGGATGCGCAGGACCTCCCCAAAGCACGGGTCGACGAACTCGACATACTCGACGATCGCTACGCAGAACTGCGCAAACAGGTCGACGTCTCCATTCCGCTGAAGCCCGACAGTGAGGACTCGATCGTCCCCGCACTCCTGTCTGCGGGCCTGACCGCGTGGATCCACGAGCATCAGTCCTCGGACGACAGCCTTGCCCAGGACCCACCTCCGAGCGGCAAGCCTGCCCTGCATGCCAGGCTGCGACATACCGTCGACACCGATACGGACGACGAGGAGCACTGGTGCTTCCGCGCGGTCACCTCCGGCAACGCCAGGGCCGCGTTGGCCCGTGTGGAGCGTGCAGTGACCACGGCCGGCCTCAGGGCAGACATGCCGAAACGGCGACTGATCCTCATCAGAAACGACCCGTGGCCCAATGGCGCGAAGACCGAGCAGACCGTCGCCGCTCTGCGACGTGCAGGCGGCATCGTCGTGCCGTTCGGCGACGAGGACCGCAGGGCCTTGGCGGCTCTGTCGGTCCTGCTGGCCGAGAACTCCCCCGCTCTCACGTCGTGGTTGCTCGCGCGCAAGCCCGCACACGAGGTCGAACTGTTCTCCTCCGTTTTGCCGGCAGTCAGCGTCGTCGACGACGACACCGCATTGATCGAACCCGAGAACACCGTCGCGGCCGAGCCGATTGCGAGCCGCCGGCCGTCGATCGTCGCCGGTTCGGAAGTGAGTACCGGTGCGGACGTCGTGATCCAACTCGAAGCGCTCCGTAAGCACACAGCGATCTTTGCGGGTTCCGGATCGGGGAAGACGGTACTGATTCGCCGACTGGTGGAAGAATGTGCGCTGCAGGGTGTTTCGGCGATCGTGTTGGACGTCAACAACGACCTGGCTCGCCTGGGCACCGCGTGGCCCGAGGACGAACGGACGTGGCCGCCGGGCGACGAGGCCAAGGCGGCGGCGTATCTACGCGACACCGACGTCGTGGTGTGGACGCCCCGCAAGTCGGCGGGCCGACCGCTGAGCTTTCAGCCACTGCCCGATTTCGTCAGCGTTCTCGGTGATGCCGACGAGTTCGATTCCTCCGTCGAATCCGCATTGGCGTCGCTCGAGCCCGCCGCCGGCGTCCTGGGTACTTCCCAGAAGGCGAAACACGGCCGCGCAGTGCTGAAGTCGGCGCTCGATCTCTTCGGTCGACGCCCACAGGGCGGCACGCTGGCGGACTTCATCGACCTGCTCGAAGAATTGCCCGAGGACACCAGCGACCTGCGCGATGCCGTACGGATCGCGCAGGGACTGGCCGAAAATCTGAAGGCAGCCGTGGCCAACGACCCCATGTTCGCAGGGGCGGGCACCCCCGTCGACCCGGCAGTGCTGTTGACTCCGGCCGACGGAAAGAAGGCCCGGGTATCGGTGATCAATCTTGCGGGCCTGACCACCGACGAGCAGAAGCAGAGCTTCGTCAATCAGCTGCAGATGGGCCTGTTCTCCTGGATCAAGAAGAACCCCGCGGGTGACCGGCCGCTCGGCGGACTGTTCGTGATGGACGAGGCGCAGAATTTCGCCCCCTCCGATCGCACGACCGCGGCGACACACAGCACACTTGCGCTGGCGTCGCAGGCGCGCAAGTACGGTCTCGGTCTCGTGTTTGCCACGCAGGCACCGAAGGGGTTGCACAACCGCATCGCCGGAAACGCGTCGACGCAGTTCTACGGACTGCTCAACAGCCCGTCCCAGGTCGAGGCGGCCAAGGAGATGGCCCGCGTCAAAGGCGGCTCGGTACCCGATGTCGGCCGTTTGCCCGCGGGGCAGTTCTACGCTGCCGTCGAGGGCGCAGAGTTCCGGCGAACCGCCACTCCCCTGTGCCTGTCCTACCACCCGAAGAGCCCGCCGACCGAGGAAGAAGTCATCGAACTCGCGCGTTCCTGACAGCACGCGTCGACACTGGCACACTGGATCCGATGAAAAACCTCGCTCGCGGGGAGAACTGCCCCGCTCCGACCGGCCGGCTGACGGTGACACTTGCCGCCTCGACGTCGGTCGACGTCTCCGCGCTGCTGTTGGGGCCGGACGGACGGGTGCGTTCGGACGCGGATCTGGTGTTCTACAACCAACCCGAGGGCGCGGGCCTCGAGTACCAGCGCGGACCGTCCGGCCATCTCGTCCTGATCGATCCCTCCGCGATTCCAGCCGATATCGAGACCGTTGCCATCGCGGCATCGCTGGACGGTACCGGTCCGGCAACGTTCGCTGCCGCCGGCCCGACATCGGTGACCGTCTCCGACGCGTCGGGCGGTGCGATCGTCGGATTCACCGCCGACGCACTCGGCGACGAGAGTGCTCTCGTCATCCTGGAGTTCTATCGCCGCAACCAGCAATGGAAAATTCGGGCGGTGGGCCAGGGGTACGCCGATGGGTTGGCGGGCCTGGCCACCGCGTTCGGTATCAGCGTCGAGGACGACGATCCGCCCACACCCGAGGCACCGACGGCACCGCCCTCGCACCGAAGCGAAGCGATCGTGAATTCACCTGTCCCACAAGGAGTCCTGGCCATGAGAAGTGAACTGTTCGCGCCCGCCCACGCCGAAGTTCCCGGATCGGGGATTCAGAAACAGGGCAGCAAGATGTGCCGGGTCGGCATGAACGGCGAGATCATGGCTCGGGCCGGCTCGATGGTCGCGTACCAGGGCACTCTTCAGTTCGAGGCCAAGGGCTCCGGGGGTATAGGTCGAGCCCTCAAACAAGCCCTGTCCGGCGAAGGCGTCCCCCTGATGAAGGTCACGGGCCAGGGCGACCTGTTCCTCGCCAACGCCGCACAGGACGTTCATCTGATCGATCTCGACGGTACGGACGGGCTCACCATCAACGGGGCCAACGTTCTCGCGTTCGACTCCTCGCTGAGTTACGACATCAAGCGAGTCCAGGGTGCCGCTGCGGGTGGAAACGCGGGGTTCTTCAACTGTGTGTTCACCGGTCGGGGCCGTATCGCCATCACCACCGACGGAGTGCCGGTCGTCCTGAACGTCGACCAACCGACGTTCGCCGACCCGCAGGCCGCAGTTGCGTGGTCGTCGTCTCTGCAGACGAGAGTGAAGAAGAACGACTCGTTCGGGCTCGGAACATTGATCGGCCGCTCGACCGGAGAGAGGTTCACGCTGGAATTCGCCGGCCAAGGGTTCGTGGTGGTGCAGCCGTCGGAACAGCCGCCGGGTGGACTGATCGGCGGCACCGGTGGCGGCGAGCAAGCAGGCGTCGGCGGAGCGCTGGGCGGCTTGCTGGGCAGGTAAGCCGCATGCTTCGGAAAGCACAAATGCCCGCCCCCGGGAAGGGAGCGGGCATTTTTGTGCAGGTACTACTTGGCCTTTTCGAGAACCTCGACCAGTCGCCAGTGCTTCGTGGCGGACAGCGGACGGGTCTCCATGAGCTGAACGCGATCGCCTACGCCGGCGTCGCCCTTCTCGTCATGTGCCTTGACCTTGGTGGTGCGACGAATGATCTTGCTGTAGAGGGGGTGCTTGACCCTGTCCTCGAGCTCGACGACGATCGTCTTCTCCATCTTGTCGGATACGACGTAGCCGATCCGAGTCTTGCGGTTGTTGCGCTCTTCAGTCACAGTCTTTTCCTCGCTCATGCCGCGTCACCTGCAGTGTCCTCGGAAGGACCAGATGCCAAGCCGAGCTCACGCTCGCGCAGGACGGTGTAGATGCGCGCGATCTCGTGACGGACGGTGCGCAGTCGACGGTTGTTGTCCAACTGGCCGGTAGCCATCTGGAAACGAAGGTTGAACAGCTCTTCCTTCGACTCACGCAGCTTGGTGACCAGCTCTTCACCGGTGAGCTCGCGGAGCTCTGCGGCTGGGGTTCCGGTAGCCATCAGAACTGCTCCTCCCTGGTGATGATGCGTGCCTTGATGGGCAGCTTGTGGATGGCGCGAGTCAGTGCCTCACGCGCAATGGTCTCGTCGGGGTACGACAGCTCGAAGAGCACGCGACCCGGCTTGACGTTCGCGATCCACCACTCGGGCGAACCCTTACCGGAACCCATGCGGGTCTCGGCAGGCTTCTTGGTGAGCGGGCGGTCCGGGAAGATGTTGATCCAGACCTTGCCGCCACGCTTGATGTGGCGAGTGATCGCGATACGAGCGGACTCGATCTGACGGTTGGTGATGTAGGCGGGCTCGAGAGCCTGAATGCCGTAGTCACCGAATGTCACCTGAGTTCCGCCCTTGGCGGCACCCGAACGCTTCGGGTGGTGCTGCTTGCGGTGCTTGACCCGGCGGGGGATCAACATGCGTCAGCCCTCCTGAGTGGGCTCGGTCGAGGCCGGAGCCTCGGTTGCGGATGCCGCGCGGCCGGCCTCGGTGCTGGTCGCCGTGGTGCCCGAGGCACCGCTGCGACGCGGACGAGTGGGACGCTCACGACGGGGACGGTCTGCACCGGCGGCCGGAGCCGCAGCGGCAGCGAGTTCACGCCGTCCGCCGACGATGTCGCCCTTGTAGATCCAGACCTTGACGCCGATGCGGCCGAAGGTGGTCTTGGCCTCGTAGAGCCCGTAGTCGATGTCGGCACGGAGCGTGTGCAGGGGAACGCGTCCCTCGCGGTAGAACTCCGAGCGAGACATTTCAGCGCCACCGAGACGGCCGGAGCACTGAACACGGATGCCCTTGACGTTCGGCTGACGCATGGCCGACTGGATGGCCTTACGCATTGCGCGACGGAATGCGACGCGGTTGCTGAGCTGCTCGGCAACACCCTGGGCCACGAGCTGAGCCTCGGACTCGGCGTTCTTGACCTCGAGGATGTTGAGCTGAACCTGCTTGCCGGTCAGCTTCTCGAGAGCTCCGCGGATGCGGTCGGCCTCGGCACCACGGCGACCGATGACGATGCCCGGACGTGCCGTGTGGATGTCCACGCGAACACGGTCACGAGTGCGTTCGATCTCGACCTTGGCGATACCCGCGCGCTCCATGCCGGTGGCGAGGAGCTTGCGGATCTCGACGTCTTCCTTGACGTACTCCGAGTACTGCTTGTCTGCGTACCAACGCGACTTCCAGTCAGTGGTGATACCCAAGCGGAAGCCGTGCGGGTTGATTTTCTGACCCACTACTGAGCCCCTTCCTTGGACGCCTGGCCCTTACGACGGTTACGAGACGTTCCGCCGGTCTTGGGCAGGCTTTCGACGATCACCGTGATGTGGCTGGTGCGCTTGCGGATCCGGAATGCCCGGCCCTGAGCACGCGGCTGGAATCGCTTGAGGGTGGTGCCCTCGTCGACGAATGCAGTGGCGACGATCAGCGTGCTGGGATCGAGATCCAGGTTGTTCTCGGCGTTGGCGGCTGCGGACGCGATCACTTTGGCGACCGGCTCGCTCGCTGCCTGCGGCGCGAACTTGAGGATGTTGAGCGCGTCCTCGACGGAGCGCCCACGAACCAGATCCACGACGCGACGTGCCTTCATCGGCGTGACGCGAACGTGCTTCGCTACGGCCTTGGCAGTCGGATTGGCGGTGGGGGTGAAGTTGGTCATCGCCTCTTCGCCTTCCGGTCGTCCTTGATGTGACCCTTGAACGTGCGGGTCGGTGCGAACTCTCCGAGCTTGTGGCCGACCATCGAGTCGGACACGAACACCGGTACGTGCTTGCGACCGTCGTGGACGGCGAAAGTGTGACCGATGAAGTCGGGGAGGATTGTCGATCGACGGGACCAGGTCTTGATGACCTGCTTGGTTCCCTTGTCGTTCTGGACGTCAACCTTCGCGAGGAGGTGATCGTCTACGAACGGGCCTTTCTTCAGGCTGCGTGGCATTCTGAACTCCCTCCTAGCGCTTGTTCTTGCCGGTACGACGACGACGGACGATGAGCTTGTCGCTCGCCTTGTTCTTGCGGGTACGGCCTTCAGGCTGTCCCCAGGGGCTGACCGGGTGGCGTCCACCGGAGGTCTTGCCCTCGCCGCCACCGTGCGGGTGGTCGACCGGGTTCATCACGACACCACGAACGGTCGGGCGCTTGCCCTTCCAGCGCATGCGGCCGGCCTTGCCCCAGTTGATGTTCGACTGCTCGGCGTTGCCGACCTCGCCGACGGTTGCGCGGCAGCGCACGTCGACGCGACGGATTTCACCGGACGGCATACGCAGCGTGGCGTAGGGGCCTTCCTTACCGAGGAGCTGGATGCTCGCTCCGGCGGAGCGGGCCATCTTCGCGCCACCACCCGGACGGAGCTCGACCGCGTGAATGGTCGTACCCGTCGGGATGTTGCGCAGGGGCAGGTTGTTGCCGGGCTTGATGTCGGCATTGGCACCCTGCTCGATCGGCGAGCCCTGGGCGATGCCCTTGGGTGCGACGATGTAGCGCTTCTCGCCGTCTGCGAAGTGCAGCAGTGCGATGTTCGCGGTGCGGTTGGGGTCGTACTCGATGTGAGCGACCTTGGCCGGCACGCCGTCCTTGTCGTTGCGACGGAAATCGATGAGACGGTACGCACGCTTGTGACCGCCACCCTTGTGCCGGGTGGTGATACGACCGTGTGCGTTACGTCCACCGCGACCGTGCAGCGGGCGGATCAGCGACTTCTCGGGGGTCGAACGCGTGATCTCAGCGAAGTCGGACACGCTGGAGCCACGACGGCCCGGGGTTGTCGGCTTGTATTTACGGATTGCCATGAGTCTTCTCGTCCTCTATATCCGAAGAGTCCCAGTCGCTTACGCGACCGGACCTCCGAAGATCTCGATGGGCTTGCTGTCGGCGGAGAGCGTTACGAGCGCGCGCTTGGTGTCCTTGCGCTTGCCGTAACCGAACCGGGTCCGCTTACGCTTGCCCTGACGGTTCATCGTGTTGACGCTGGTCACGGTGACGTCGAAGATCTTCTCGACGGCAATCTTGATCTGCGTCTTGTTCGAGTCCGGGTGCACCAGGAACGTGTACGTGCCTTCTTCGATCAGTCCGTAGGACTTCTCGGAGATGACCGGTGCCAGCAAGATGTCGCGGGGATCGGCGATCGTGGTCACTTGCTTGCCTCCTCGTTCTTTGCAGGCCCAGCGATGAAGGTGTTCAGCGCTTCCACGCTGAAAACGACATCATCGGCGTTGAGCACGTCGTACGTGTTGAGCTGGTCGGGTGCGATGGGGTGCACGCCGTCCAGGTTCTGAACGCTCTTCCAGGCTGCGATGTCCTCGCGGCCGACGACGAGCAGGACCTTCTTGCGGTCCGAGATCTCGGCGAGGAACGTCTTCGCACCCTTGGTGGACGGAACCTGTCCGGCAACCAATTCGGTGATGACGTGCAGGCGCTCGCTGCGGGCCCGATCGGAGAGGGCTCCGCGCAGTGCGGCGGCCTTCATCTTCTTGGGGGTCCGCTGGCTGTAGTCGCGCGGCTGCGGTCCGTGGACCGTGCCACCGCCGACGAACTGAGGAGCGCGGGTCGAGCCCTGACGGGCGCGGCCGGTGCCCTTCTGCCGGTACGGCTTCTTGCCGCCGCCGCGAACCTCGCCACGAGTCTTCGTGGAGTGGGTTCCCTGACGAGCAGCTGCCAGCTGTGCGATGACGACCTGGTGCAGCAGCGCGATGTTCGCCGGTGCGTCGAAGATCTCCGCGGGGAGATCGACGGTGCCGTTGGTCTTGCCGCCGGCTTCCTTGACATCGAGCGTCAGCTTGGTCTCGGTGTTCTTCTCGAGGCTGGTCATGCCCGTGCACCACCCTTCAATGCAGACTTGACGATCACGACGTTGCCGCGACGGCCCGGGATCGCTCCCTTGATCAGCAGCAGACCGTTCTCGCTGTCCACCTTGTGGACCGAGAGGTTCTGCGTCGTGACGCGGTCGCCACCCATACGTCCGGACATGCGCATTCCCTTGAACACGCGACCCGGCGTTGCACAGCCACCGATGGATCCGGGACGACGGTGCACAGCCTGTGCACCGTGGCTCGCGCCCTGTCCCTGGAAGCCGTGACGCTTCATGGTTCCGGCGAAGCCCTTGCCCTTGCTGGTGCCGGTGACGTCGACGTATGCGCCGTCCTCGAACACTGCAGCCGTGAGCTCCTGGCCGACCTCGAACTGCGAGGCGTCGGCAACGCGAATCTCCACGATGTGGCGACGCGGCGTGACACCAGCCTTCTCGAACTGGCCGGTGGTGGGCTTGTTCACCTTGCGCGGGTCGATCGCACCGAATGCGACCTGGACGGCGCTGTAGCCGTCACGTTCCTGGGTGCGGATCTGGGTGACCACGTTGGGGCCTGCCTTGATCACGGTCACCGGAACGACGCGGTTGTTCTCGTCGAAGACCTGGGTCATTCCGAGCTTGGTGCCCAGAATTCCTGTCGCAGGCCGGTTCTTGTTGTCAGTCATCGTTGTCTCCGCGCTCACTGGATGTTGACGTCGACACTGGCCGGGAGGTCGATGCGCATGAGCGCGTCCACCGTCTTCGGTGTCGGGTCGAGGATGTCAATGAGCCGCTTGTGAGTACGCATCTCGAAGTGTTCGCGCGAGTCCTTGTACTTGTGCGGCGAACGGATGACGCAGTACACGTTCTTTTCTGTCGGCAACGGCACCGGTCCGACGACGCGGGCACCCGTACGGGTGACCGTTTCGACGATCTTGCGCGCTGACGCGTCGATCGCCTCATGGTCGTAGGCCTTGAGCCTGATGCGGATCTTTTGTCCCGCCACGCTTAGTGTCCTTTTCTTGCCGCTTGGTCGTAGAACGGGCCGTTCGGCCTGCTCCACCTCGTCTGCACAGTCCCCGAGCCGGGGGAATCCCTCCGACTCGAACTGCCTTCGTGCACACACGACAGTGAAAAACGTTGACGACCAGGCGTGACCTGTATCCGTTGCCGCTCTTCATCTGTCATGGTTCTCCGGTCCACGCGGTCGGGCGTGTCGCGATTCCGCTCATTCTTCTGCGCTGAAACTTTCGCTTCAACCATCCGAGGGAGGAAACCCACACCGATCGAGCTGGTGGTCCGGACGCGCTCACGTGGAGCGCTGGTCTCATGTTCTGCTCAGCCGATCTCTCGATCGACTCACCTGGTTCAGGCCGCACGCAAGCGCGTCCCGTGTCCAGGCAACCCGACCAGTATGCCGCAGTGTGCGCGACAGATCAACTCTGGGTCGATCCATACGCTCCGCACGACCTTACTCAGCAGTAAGGTAAGCCCATGAACACAGTCGCAACCACCACCGGGGCCACGTATCGAGCCTGGTCGAAGCTCCCGAACAACACTATCGGATCCACCGTGTTCTCCATCGGCATGTGTCTACGTGTGCCCTACTTCGCGTCGGTGCTGCCGCGGGTGGTTGCGCTGGAACCGGGGCGCTGCGAGGTCACTGCCCCGAAATGGCTGGGTATCCGCAACCACCTCGGCACGTTCCACGCGATCGCCGCGTGCAACCTCGCCGAGGTTGCGATGGGGATGCTCGCCGAGGCCACCGTTCCGACGTCGCACCGCTGGATCCCCAAGTCGATGACCGTCCAGTACCTGACGAAGGCGACCACGTCACTGCGCGCGGTGGCAGAACTCGAGACCATTCCCGATTTCGCGACCATCACCGACGGATGCGAGATCGTCGTGCCGGTTGCCATCCGTGACTCCGCGGGCGTCGAGGTGGTGCACGCCGACATCACGATCTGGGTATCTGCAGCCTCTCGTTGACATACTCGACCGATGGACACGGTGACGCGGTCGGAGCAGCAGAACTCGGTAGTGGTGGTCGGGGGCTCCGGTGCCGTCGGCCGGCTACTGGTCGACCTCCTGCGCAGTGACGGCGTGCAGGTCACCGTCGTCGACGCCCGAGCCGCTTCGACATCGGTCGACGCCGCGACGCTCGTCGGCGACATCACCGCACCCGACCACCGCGTCACAGCTGCACTGTCGACTGCGTCGACGATCGTGCTCGCTGTGCCCGAGTCCGTGGCACTGTCGGCCGATCTGAGTGCGGTACGCCCCGACGCACTGCTGGTGGAGACGTTGTCGGTCAAGTCCGGCTACTCGCAGTACGCCGGCCGCGGCGGACACCTCGGCCCGACGCTGGGCATCAACCCGATGTTCGCGCCGTCCCTGGGCATGAACGGACGCCCCGTTGCCGTCGTCGTGCACCGACCCGGCAGCTCGGCCGACGCGTTCGTCGACAGACTGCAGCACTGGGGTGGCCGGACCGTTCTCCTCGACGCCGAGCGTCACGACCGACTCGCTGCGGCGACCCAAGCGCTCACCCACGCCAGTGTTCTCGCGTTCGGGCTCGCCCTGGCCGAGCTCGATCTGCCGTTCGCCGACATCGACGCCGTCGCTCCTCCCCCGCACACGACGATGCTCGCCGTCCTCGCACGCATCACCGGTGGGGAGCCCGAGGTGTACTGGGACGTTCAGGCAGGTAACCCGCACGCCGCCGACGCGCGGGCGGCGCTCCACCGCGCGACGCAACTGCTCGGCGAGACCGTCGAATCCGGCTCGGAGTCCGAGTTCGCCGAACTGATGAACCGAGCAGGCAGCGCCCTCGGTAGCTCCGCCGATCGCTATCGATCCGTCTGTGCCGAGTTGTTCGGTATCGTTCGAGGTTCCGGCGACAATTCGTGATCGCCGGTCCGGACGCGGAGGCGGGGCACACGATGTTGGAACAGCCGACCTTGCCGGAGCACGACCCCCACGATGTCGTCGAGAGCGCGGTCGTAGCGCGGTTGGCGAAGAACTGGTCGCAGCGTGCCACCGTCAAGAAGCCCGAACCCCAGTTGGACGATTTGTTCGACACGACCAAGCGAGATTTTCCCGACGCCTTGATCCCGTTCGGAGAACACGACACATTCCTCGGTGCCGAACCGGAACAGCAGGATCGGCTGCGGGCCTGGGGCTGGATCGCGTTCAACAAGAACGTGATGGATGTCGAGCAGCACGTCGTTCACCCGGGATTTTCCCTGCTCGCCCAGGATGTGTTCGAGACCGGGATGGGCGACACCCTCGCGGTCGCGGTGACTCAGGCCATGGTGGACGAGCAGTACCACACGCTGATGCACCTCAACGCCAGTGCGGCGACCCGTCGCGGTCGCGGTTGGGCGTTGTCCGAACGATCCCTGCCGTTCAGTTCCACCGTCCGTCGCCAGCGGACCGCTCAGGCGACCAGCGACGACCCGTGGTCTGCGGCGATCAGCTCGCTCGCCTTCATGACGGTCGCAGAGATTTCCATCACGTCGTACCTCGATCTGATCGAGGACGACGACGTCATTCAGCCGATCAATCGGGCGACGGTCAAGCTCCACAATCGCGACGAGTACTGCCACGCATCGATTGCCGACGACATGGCGGCGATCGTCTTCGACAGGCTCGGATCCAACGATCGACAGAAGTTTCTCGACGGTCTCGTCGACGGCATGGATGCGTTCTCGAGCAGCGACTTCTCGACGTGGGCGCGCATTCTCGAACTCGAAGGTGTCCGCGGAGCCGAGGCCATGATCGCCGACGTCGAGGCCGACAAGAGCCGTCGAGCGTTGGTTCAGGACTACAGCGGACTGCGATCCCTGTGCCGAAAGCTGGACGTCGAGGACAGTATCGATATCGATTGGGGCTGACGGCAGAACATCTGCGACTGCAATCCACAGGTAACATTTCCCGGCAGTTCCCGTATCAAGTAGTGGCCCTCCCTCCACGGGCCCCGGCACTGCCCCGGCCCCATTCACCCCACAGCTCGGAGATCCGATGTCGTCAGCTCAGCACGCAGCCGTACACGTGGAGGACGTGCACAAGTCCTTCGGCGATGTGCATGCGCTGCGCGGCATCAGCTTCTCGGCCGAGCGGGGAACCGTACTCGGCATCCTCGGCCCCAACGGTGCGGGCAAGACCACGACTGTGAAAGTGCTGTCGACGCTGATCGCGCCCGACAGCGGCCGGGCCTTCGTCGCCGGCCACGATGTTGCTGCCGACGCTCCCGCGGTGCGGCGGTCGATCATGATGACGGGTCAGTACGCCGCCCTCGACGACACTCTTTCGGGGCGCGAGAACATCGAATTGTTCGGCCGCCTCATGGGTCTGGACAAGAAGGCTGCCAAGGCTCGCGCCAAGGCCCTGCTCGACGAATTCGACCTGTCCGATACCGGCAAGCGTCCGGTCCGCGGCTACTCCGGCGGCATGCGCCGTCGTATCGACATCGCATGTGGCCTGGTCGTGCGTCCCGAAGTCGTGTTCCTGGACGAGCCGACCACCGGACTCGACCCTCGGAGCCGACAGGGTGTGTGGTCGTTGGTCGAGGCACTGAAGGCCCAGGGCATCACCGTGTTGCTGACGACGCAATATCTCGAAGAGGCAGACGTACTGAGCGACAACATCATCGTCATCGACAAGGGCACGGTCATCGCCGAAGGTACGTCCGATCAGCTCAAGGCCATGACCGGCGGTAGCTACTGCGAAGTGGTGCCTCTCGATCCAGGTCAGCTACGAGCAGCGGCCGAGGCGCTGGGTGAGATGGTGCCTCCGGCGGTGCACGCCGAGATCACTGCCGCATCCGACCGCCTGTCCGTGCCTGCCCCCGACGGTGCCGCAACCTTGTCCGAGATCCTCCGCCGTATCGACGCCCGTGGCATCGTGCTGGCCGACATCGCGTTGCGCCGCCCCTCGCTCGACGACGTCTTCCTCACCCTCACCGGCCATTCGCAAGCGAGCCCCACGCCGTGACGGCCACGACGCGAGGCGTCTCGAATACGCGTGCGGTCACCGCTCCTCGGACAACCACCGGGTCGACGACGCAGCAGCCCAAACGCCGGTCACGAACGCGGCCGTCCGGCTTCGTGCAGTGGCAGGCACTGACCGGGCGTGCACTGTGGACGATGCTCACCCAGGGTGAGCTGCTGATCGCGGTGATCGCTCCGCTGATCTTCACTATCGGCTTCTACCTTCCGCTCAAGTTCGTGATGGGCCTGCAGGGCATCGACTACGCACAGTTTCTGATGCCGATCATCGTGCTGCAGGCAATGGCGTTCACCGCCATCTCCGCCGCGCAGAGGGCATCGACGGAGGCGATGAGTGGACTCAACTCTCGGTTGAAGACGATGCCCGTCGTACGCGGCGTCCCGCTGGTGTCGCGAATCTCGAGCGGTGTCGTCCGTTCACTGGTATCGCTCGTATCCGCACTCGGTTTCGGCTACGTCATCGGCTTTCGCTTCTCTGCAGGATTCGGTCAGGCCCTGTTGTTCTGCGCGCTCGCCATGCTGATCAGCACCACGTTGTCGATCGGTGCCGACGCAATCGGAACGCTGTCGAAGAGCCCCGAAGCGACCAGCCAGGTGTTGACCCTGCCCCAGCTCATCCTCGGCATGGCCTCGTGCGGATTCGTTCCCGAAAGCGGCTTCCCGGAACTCATCCGACCGTTCGTTCGCAATCAACCGATTTCGCAGTTCTCGTTCGCTATGCGCGACATGGCCGAGGGCGGAGTCAGCTTCCAGGTGTTGTGGCCATCCCTCGCCTGGGTGGCCGGCCTGCTCCTGTTCTTCGTCCCGCTCGCCATCTGGGCGAGCTCGAGACCAGAATGACGAGTCCGAGATGACGATGACAGAAGCGTCGGTGAACGCTGCACGCGTATCCAACCTGACCTTTCCCGAACCCAACATGGCCCTGCGAGAAGGGTCGATTCGTGCGCTCGGGACACACAGCCTGATCCAGGCCAAACGACTTTTGATGCGGTGGATGCGCGATCCGTCGACGATGATTCAGGCATTGCTGTACCCCGCGTTGATGCTGGTCATGTTCCGTGTCGTGCTCGGGAACTCGATTTCCGCGGCCACCGGATCGCCGGCGATCTACGGCCAGGTGCCGATGATCGCTCTGGTCGGAGCCATGTTCGGGTCCATCGTCAGCGCCGTCGGCCTCAAGGGCGAACGAAAGTCGGGTCTGTTGGCTCGGTTCTGGACAACGCCCACTCACCGTGCGGCCGGCCTACTGGGCAGGATGATCGCCGAAGCAGTTCGGGTGCTCGTGACCACCGTGGTCATCATCTGTGCCGGTGTAGCGCTGGGGTTCAGGTTCACCCAGGGAATTCAGGCCGGCATCCTGTTGCTGCTGATTCCTGTCGTGTTCGGTATCGGGTTCGCAGTCATGGTCACGTTCCTCGCCACGGTGGCCGGCGACGCACCACTGGTCGAAGTGGTGTCGATCTTCTGCACGTTGTTGATGTTCTTCAATGCGGGGTTCGTCCCCGTCCTCGCGTATCCGCTCTGGCTGCAGCCGGTGGTTGCAGCGCAGCCGATGTCGGTTGCGGTCTCCGCGATGCGCGCGCTGGCACTCGGAGGGCCCGTCATGACTCCGATTCTCCAAACTCTCGCGTGGTCTCTGGGAATGGTCGTGATCTTCCTCTACCCTGCGATTCGGGGGTACAAGAAGGCATCTGCGTCGGGCTGATCGCGTCGTCCGGGCCGACATTTCTACGTTGGGGGATTCGTTGTGGTCGACCGGGCACGACCTGAGCATCCGTCGGTATCGGTGATCATTCCTGTCGGCGGCCTCGATCCGCACTTGGACGCACAGTTGCAGGCTCTGGCCGATCAGGATGTCGGGTTTCCGTTCGAGGTGCTCGTTGCGGACAACACGCGAGACGGGGACCTCGGCGAATACGTACTCACCCATCCTTTGCGAGAGCGGCTGCGGCTCAGGTCGGTCGATGCTTCCAGCGAGACCGGAGCGGGTTACGCACGCAACTGCGGTGCCCGGGAGGCGTCCGGCGATCTGTTGGCGTTCTGCGACTCGGACGATGTCGTGCACTCGTCGTGGCTCACCACGCTCGTAGAGGAGGCGTCGTCATTCGATGTGGTCGGTACTGCGGTCGAAACCGACACGCTGAACAGCGTCCGGGCGCTGTCGTGGACTCCCACGACAGCGCCGGAGAACCAGGGCCGCACCGACTTCCTGCCGTTCGCGATCGGCGCGAGTATGGCCTGCTGGGCATCGGTCTACAGCGATCTCGGCGGCATGGACAACCGCTACCGAGCAAGCCAGGATGTCGAGTTCAGTTGGCGGGCGCAACTGGCGGGTTACACCTTGGGGTTCAGTACCGAGGCAGTAGTGGCGTATCGACTGCGTGACGAGCTACGCCCTCTCCTGCGCCAGTCTTTCCGCCTCGGGTTCGGCTTCGCCAAGCTTCGCGGAATCTACCGGCCCCAAGGGTGCCCGGCACTGAAAGTGCGCCGAGTCGCGTCCTGGTGGATGGCTCTGCTGCTGCGCAATCCCCTGCTGCCGACGTCGCTGACCGGGATGTCACGCGGCCATTGGCTGCGTGCGTTCGTCATCCGGGTCGGCGAGCTTCGCGCAGGAATCAGATACGGAGCCATCGGTTGGTGATGTCCACCACACGGGCTCGCCGACCGGCCTGCCCGACCGGCACCCTTGACCTGCACGCCTGTTACGCCTGTGTGTCCGGCTGTTACGGTCGGTGACGCAGATGCAGGTGACAGCGGCGGATTCCCACGCCCCGGACGAGATAGAGGCCATGCCGAAGAAGTTCACGAGAGTGTTGCCCACGGCGATTGCTGTCGCGGTGGCCGGTGCCCTGTCCTTCACCGGGACGGGCACAGCGGTCGCTGCACCCTCGCCCACCGGCACCTCGGTTTCCGCCACGCCTACGCTCGAGGGTGCCAACGACTTCGGCTGTGTTCCCAGCGCGGCCCATCCCCGTCCGGTCGTGCTCGTCCACGGAACCAAGATGGATGCGTCCACGTGGAAGATCCTGGCACCGCAGCTGAAGAGCGAGGGCTATTGCGTCTTCGCACCCAACTACGGCGGAGTATCGCTGCTGCTCGACCCGGGCACGACCATCTGGGGCTCCGGCGACATCGCTGAGTCGGGCCGTCAGATCGGCCGTTTCGTCGACGAAGTACTCGCGGCGACCGGTGCCGAGCAAGTCGACATGGTCGGCCATTCGCAGGGTGGCACCGCCACTCGGCAGTACATGAAGTTCGATGGCGGCACCGATGCGCAGGATCCCGCCCGCAACAAGGTGCACACACTGGTCACACTGGGTGCCACCAACCACGGCACGACCTTCGGTGGTTTGCAGCAGCTCTCCGAACTGCTCACCTCTCTCGGCCTGCCCGGCGACGCACTCACCCCCCTGACATACAACATGGCGGGTGCCCAGCAACTCGTCGGTTCGACGACGCTGACGAGCTTGAACGAAGGCGGAGACGTCGAACCAGGGGTCGAGTACACCGTCATCGCCACGCGCAACGACACTGTCTCGACACCGCCCGCGAACACCTTCCTCAAGTCCGGCGACCCTGCGATGGTGCACAACGTCTGGGTTCAGGACGTGTGCCCCACGGCGACGACGTCCCACGTCGGTCTCGTCGCCGATCCCGCTCCCCTGTACATGGTGAAGACCGCACTCGATCCCGATTACGCAACCACCACGCCCGCACCCTGCTGAACATTCTCCACACGCAACGACGAAGGCCTCACGACACGATGTCGTGAGGCCTTCGTCGTTGCCGAACGGACTACCGGTGCAATTCCGCGTCCAGCACAGGCCCGATCTCGGTCGATGCCGGCGACGACGCCATCTGCCAGTGGGTCGAATGGACCGGGACGACCGTCATGCCCTCGCTCAGCGCACCGCGCCACGTCGCCGCCGCCACGTTGCCCGTGGGATCGTCGGTGACCGATGCGAACAGCAGCGCCCGTCCTGTGAAGGTCTGTGGCACATAGGTTTCGATGAGCTCTGCCGATTGTGCGATCCCGTCGAGTATCCCGGCGACCCGTTCGCGGGAAATCGAGTCGAAAGGCGCCGGCATCGACTTCAACAGTTCGGCCACGGAGTCGACCGTGAGTTCACCGAGCTCGAGGTGGTCGTCCGCACCGATACCCAGCCCGCCGAGAATCTCGTCCGCCGATACCGGTCTGTCGACGAGGTGGTCCGACCCACCCGCAACGAACGAGTCCATCATGGCCAACGTCGAGACCTCGTGGCCCTCACGTTGCAGTTGCACGGCCATCGCATGCGCGATCAGTCCGCCCATGGACCACCCCAGCAAGTGATACGGGCCCGACGGTTGCACGGCGCGAATTTTGTCCACGAATACCGCAGCCCACTGTTCTATCGACTGCGGCACAGGTTCTGCACCGGACAGCGCGGGCGACTGCAATCCGTAGATCGGACGGTCGTCGCCGATGTGTGACGCCAGGGCACCGAAGGCCCAGGACAGACCCACGATGGGGTGGATACAGAACAGCGGGGCCGAAGAACCACCTACCCGTAGAGGTATCAGGACCTCGAGCCCGCTTGCTTCCGCTCCGTCGACTCCCGATGCCGTGGCAGCAGTGATCCGTGCCGCAAGGGAGGCAACGGACGCGTCCACGAACAACCAGTTCAGAGGAACAGGCCGACCACCGAGGGCCCCCTTCAGCGCGGAGACCAACTTGACGGCCAGCAGCGAGTTGCCGCCGAGCGAGAAGAAGTCGTCGTCGAGTCCCACGCGTTCGACTCCCAGAACGTCCGCGAACACACCGGCAACAGCTTCCTCCACCGGTGTCTGCGGCGACCTGAACTCGCGGGTCTCGAACTCCGGACTCGGCAGCGCCCGACGATCCAGCTTTCCCGCAGCGTTGAGCGGTAGAGCGTCGAGCACCACGAAGGCCGACGGAACCATGTAGGACGGCAGCGCAGAAATTGCCTCCGCCCGAACGAGCTCGACATCGATGTCGGTACCGGGAGTAGGAACCAGGTACGCCACCAACGACTCACCGACCGCCGAGTGCGACACCACGACGACAGCCTGACTCACCGACGACCGCGCCGTCAGCGCAGTCTCGATCTCTCCCAACTCGATTCGCTGCCCACGGAACTTGACCTGAAAATCGGTGCGACCGATGTACTCGAGCCGATCGGCATCCATCGACCACCGCACCAGATCACCGGTCCGGTACATCCGCGTCCCCACGCCGTCGAACGGGTTCGCCACGAACCGCTCCGCCGACAGGTCCGGCCGCGCAACGTAACCCCGCGCCAACTGCACACCCGCCAAGTACAACTCCCCCGAAACGCCCGCCGGTACCGGATGCAGACGCGAATCCAGCACGTGCACCGAGGTGTTCCACTCGGGCACACCGATGGACGCCGATCCGGACCCCGCCCCGTCCTCGGAGACATCGCGATAAGTGACGCTGACCGCCGCCTCGGTAGGCCCGTACAGGTTGTGCACCCGCGCATCCGACACTGCCCGCCAGGCATCGACGGTACCCGCGGGCAGCGCCTCACCGATGACGAAAACATGCCGCAGCGACGAGATCGACTGCGCCGACACCGCTTCGACGAACACCGTCAGCATCGACGGCACGAAGTCCGTCACGGTCACCCCGTGCCGCGCGATATCGGCGGCGACCGCCTCGACGTCACGCTGCGCGCCCGGGGCCGCCACGATCAACCGACCGCCGGTTCGCAGCGGCAGGAAGAAACCCCACAGCGAGACATCGAACGTCGTCGCCGTCTTCTGCAGGTACACATCCGACGCATCGAGACCGTATTCCTGCGCCATCCACGCCATCTGGTTGACGATGGCCCGGTGTTCGATCGCCACGCCCTTCGGACGACCGGTCGACCCGGAAGTGAACAACACGTACGCCAGGTCGTCCCCGGCGGCGCGCGGAAACACCACCGACCCGGACGGCTCCGGTGGATCGGTGATGTCGACGACCGGAACAGCGGTCGCCGTGACGAAACCATCTCTGGCCGTGGACAACACGACCACCGGGGCGGCCGTGTCGAGAATGTAGTCGTTACGTTCGGTCGGCTGATCCGGGTCCACCGGAACGTACGCCGCGCCCGATCGCAGCACCGCATACATGCCGACGACCAACTCGACGGACCGCCGCATCGCGAGCCCCACCAGAACACCGGGCCCGGCACCGTGCGCCTGCAACAGCTGCGCAGTCGCGTCCACCCGAGCCGAGAATTCCCGATACGTCAGCGACCGTTCGCCGAACACCACCGCAACCGCGTCGGGCGTGTCGGCCACCACGCGATCGAAGCCGTCCAACAACACCTCGGCGGATTCGATGGCCACCTCGCCGCCGTTGCCGCGCACCATGATTCGTTCACGCTCGGCCGAATCGAGAACGTCGATATCACCGACCACGACATCCGGACGCGCGGTCACCGCTTCGAGTACAGCCACCAACCGTCGCCCGAACGACGCCACCGTCGACTCGTCGAACAGATCCGTCGCGTACATCAGCTCGCCGGCCAGACCTGCGCCGTCGTTGAGTTCGGTGAGCGTCACCTGGAGATCGAACTTTGCCGACGCCGCCCCGGACCCGAATGCCTCGACGCCCAGATCGGGGAGCTCGAACGATCCCTGGGAGAAGTTCTGGAAGAACAGCGCTACCTGGACCAGCGGATGCCGCCCTTGTGAACGCACCGGATCGAGTACCTCGACGAGACGCTCGAAGGGTACGTCCACATTGTCGAATGCCTCCAGGTCGGAGGTACGTACGGCATCGAGTACCGCACCGAACGAGGCGTCTCGAGCGATCTCTGTTCGCAGGACCACCGTGTTGACGAACATGCCCACCAGGTCGTCCAACCGTGCGTCGCCGCGACCACCCACAGGTGCTCCCACGGCGATGTCGGACGTCCCGGACAACGTGGCCAGCAGCACCGCCAACGCTGCGTGC
Organism: Rhodococcus sp. 05-2255-1e; assembly: GCF_002259025.1. Classification (NCBI taxonomy): domain Bacteria; kingdom Bacillati; phylum Actinomycetota; class Actinomycetes; order Mycobacteriales; family Nocardiaceae; genus Rhodococcus; species Rhodococcus sp. 05-2255-1e. The sequence continues at coordinate 41,894 of NZ_NOZE01000017.1, forward strand.
ACCACCATGAACGCGGTGGCGTCGTGCGCGCGTGCACACTCGAGTACGCGGGCGTGCAGTGCAGCGTCGATCTCGAACGCCGTCACCGCCCCCTGCCCCGATGCGACCCACGGGCGCGGGCGGTCGGAGGGCAGATCCAACTGCTCGGGGAGGCCGTCGAGCGTGCGACGCCAATAGTCGATCTGCTTGCGGGCCACCGACTTCGGGTCCGATTCGGAGCCGAGCATGTCGAGTTGCCAGAGTGTGTAGTCGACGTACTGGACCGGCAGCGGTGCCCACTGCGGTGCCGATCCGCCGTGCCGCGCGAGGTACGCAGTCATGACGTCGCGGGACAGCGGGGCCATCGAGAGCCCGTCCGCCGAGATGTGGTGGGCAACGAAGGCCAGCACGTACTCCGGTGCTGCACCGGCGGGGTCGGTGATGTGGAACAGCCGGACACGAAACGGGATCTCGACGGTGACGTCGAATCCCCGGGTGAAGAACTGTGTGACCGCAGCGAGCGCGTCGTCACGAGCGATGCGGACCACGTCCATCCCGACGTGCGTCTCGGCCTCGTCCCGCACCTGTTGATACCCGACACCGTCGATCTCCGGGTACACGGTGCGCAACGATTCGTGTCGACCGACCACGTCCCCCACGGCAGCCTGCAGCGCGTCGACATCGAGTTCTCCGCGCAGCAACAGAGCGACCGGCACGTTGTTGAGGGCGGAGTCGGTGTCGAGGCGGTTGAGAAACCACATGCGCTGCTGTGCGGACGAGAGCGGGATGCGCTCGGGCCGCTGCCTCGACGTGTCCAGCGCAGCTCGAACCGGACCGTCCGCCGAATCGGCGGCCTGCGCCAAGGCCTCGACGGTGGAGGACTCGAACACCGAGCGCGCCGGAACATGGACGCCCAGAGCCGAACCCAATCGAGCCGCAAGCTGTGTGGCGATCAGGGAGTTACCCCCGAGCGCGAAGAAGTCGTCGTCCAGGCCGACCCGTTCGACCCCGAGCAGCTCGACGAAGATATCGGCCACCACATGTTCGGTAGGGGTCGACGGGGACCGGAACTCCGCGGCCTCGAACACCGGTTCCGGCAGTGCGTCTCGGTCCAGCTTGCCGGTGGGAGTCAGCGGGATCGAATCGATCCGTGTGATCACCGAGGGCACCATGTGCGCAGGCAAACTCCGCCCGGCCTCGTCCAGCACCCGGTCCAGGTCGACGTCCGTCCCTGCCACCGGCAGTACGTACGCTGCGAGAACGGTTGCGCCGGTGGGACTGCGGTGACCGAGGGTCACCGCGAAATCGACCCCGTCCTGCGCTGTGAGAACGGCGTCGATTTCACCGAGTTCGATTCTGAAGCCTCGGATCTGGACCTGAAAGTCGTTGCGGCCCAGGTATTCGATGGCCCGTCCGGACGCCACTTCCCGCCAGCGCACCAGGTCACCGGTGCGGTACAGTCGGCTCTGTTCCGAGTTACCTTCGGCTGCATACGGATTGGCGACGAAACGCGCCGCGGTCAGCGCGAAGCGTCGATGGTAACCCCGCGCAAGGCCGGCACCGGTCAGATACAACTCCCCCGGCACCCCGGCGGGCACCTGCCGCAACCGGTCGTCGAGCACGTGGTAGCCCATGTCCTTGGTGGACGGCCCGAGCAGCACGGCTTCGCCCGCGTTCAAGGGCGGCGAGATGTTGCACACCATCGACGCTTCGGTGGGGCCGTAGACGTTGTGAAAACGTCTGCCCGGTGCCCACTTCGACATCAGTTCCGAGGTGAAGGCCTCGCCGCCGATCGCGAGCACTCGCATGTCGGGCACCTCCGCCGGATCGAGTGAGGCCAGCGCCGCCGGGGTGATGAACGCATGGCTGACGCGGTGGTGGCGGAGCATGTCACCCAGATCGGAACCGCCGTAGACACCGGGCGGGACGATGACCATCGTCGAACCTGCGCCCACAGCCATCAGTAGCTCCAGCACGGACGCATCGAAGCTGGGGGACGCGAAATGCAGTGTGCGCGAATCGGAGTCCAGCCCGTAGATCTCGACCTGAGTGGAGGTCAGCGGTGCCAGCCCGGCGTGGGAGACGGCGACGCCCTTCGGCAGACCGGTCGAGCCGGAGGTGTAAATGACGTACGCGAGCGTGGACGGGCGAATCGGTGCCCGTCGATCGTCCGCCACGACGGGATCGTCGGACAACCCCTGGAGTGCGCCTTCGGTGTCGGACGAGTCGAGACTGATCCACGACACGGACGTCGGCATCGCCTCTTCGAATTGTGTTGCAGTGACACCCATTCGCACGCCGGAGTCGTTCACCATGTGCGTGATGCGGGCGGCCGGGTAGTTGGGGTCGATGGGCACGAATGCAGCACCGGTCTTCGCCACGGCCCACACGGCCGTGACAGATTCGATCGAACGGGTCAGTGCCAGTGCCACGAAATCCTCGGGGCCGACCCCGCGTTCGATGAGCAGCCGGGCCAGCCTGGACGACCGGGAGTCGATCTCCCGATAGGTGAGCGACCGGGTGCCGCACTCCACCGCTATACCGTCCGGGTTCTTTTCCACCGCCGCGGCGAGCAGAGTCGGTAGCGCGACCGTACGGGCCGGTCGCTGTCGGGTGGGTCGTGCACGGGTAGGCCTGGGGCGGCTCGACCGTCCACCCACTCGGCCGCCCGACTCGGACGGTGTGCCGGTCGATCCATCCGAACTCATCTGAACTATGACTCCTCACCAGTGTTGCCCCGCGCTCGGTCGTGGACGACGCGTCGGCCGATCCGACCGTTCATCGTCCACGACGCGGCGAGCGTTGCAGTTCGCCTCACCTTATCGGGCGGCGGTTCCTATCGACCCGGGCAGACGATGCACCGGAATGTCGACACCGCTCATCTCGGCACCGTCACCGTCGACCGACACGATCGCAACGAGGTCCTCGATGTCCTCGGGTTGCAGTCGATCGACCGCGGCGATGTCTGCTGTGGCAAGGAACGCATGGGTGACCCATTCTGCGGACACGATATCGGCGGCGTCCTCGGCGGACTCCGCCCGATCGGTCACCAGGGCTGCACCTGCCGTCACGGCGACCACACCGGCCAGAACTGCTGCACCGGAATCGAACCGGGTGGGGACGGCCAGCCGCGAATCGAAGGCCACGGCCCACTCCGCCACTGCGCTCGTCGCCAGTGCTGCGAGTGTTCCGTGGTCGATCACGGTGCCGTCGTCGACCACGACCAACGCTGGGCTGTCGGGTCCCAGAACCGCCGTTCTGTCCGAATACGTCACCGGCCGCCCAGAACTCGCGGCGATGGCGTCGACGACGTCCGGATGCCCGAGATTGATGGTCGTGACGGACCCGGCCCAGCTCGGCGCGTCGTCACCGTCCAGGACGAGGACGGATGCGCCTGCCCGCTCCAGAACGTCGGAGGAGTTCGACGGGGCGACCGGAGCCACGGCTCCGCCTGCCTTGGCCACCGCCCACCGCGTCACGACTGCTGCAACAGCGTCGGTGACGAAGACGCCGACCACGACTCCGGTTCGGACGCCACGTTCGATCAGTACCCGAGCCATACGTGAGGACTGCTCGTCGAGCTGACGGTAGGTGGTCTCGACACCGTCCGACGACAACGCGGGCGCATCGGGATCTGCGTCCACCGTCGAGGTGAGTACCTGCGGCAAGGTCAGGTCCGACCGAACCGGTGCCGCAGTGGAGTCAGCGGTCTGCGGGGTCTCGGTCAGTGCCGCCCGCTCGGCGGCGTCGAGCACGTCGATGTCGCCGACGACGACCGCTGGTGTTGCCGCCACTGCACCGGCGATGCGTGCGAATCGTTCCGCCAGCGACGCGACCGTGGACTCGTCGAACAGATCGGCGGCATACACCCATTCGACGTTCAGGTTTCCGGTGCCGCTGTTCCCGTCGGCGTGCTGGGTCTCCACCGTGACCTGCAGGTCGAATTTCGCCGTCGGCTCGAAGCCGCTGACGGGTTCGACCACCAGGTTCGGCAGCTCGAAGCGCGCCTCGCCGTGGGGCTCCACCGACAGAACCGTCTGGAACAGCGGGGTGTACCCGGCGTTCCGGTCCGGTGCGATCGTGTCGACGACCCGCTCGAACGGGACGTCCGAATTCGCGAAGGCCCGCAGGTCGGTCTCGCGTAGGGCGGTCAGCAGCTCTGCGAACGTCGCATCCGGGTCCACGTCCGTGCGCAGCGCCAACGTGTTGACGAACATGCCCACCAGTCCGTCGAGCGCCTCGTGCCCGCGGCCGGCGATGGGCGTGCCGACGGCGAAGCTGCGGGAGCCACTCATCCGCGACAACAGCACCCCGAGTACGGCGTGCAACACCATGAACAGGGTCGCGTTGTTCTCGCGGGCGATCGCCGCGAGCCCGGTGTGTACCGACTCGTCCAACTCGACACTCACACTGGCTCCGCGCAGGTTGGCGGTAGCCGCTCGCGGCCGATCCCACGGCAACGACACGACCGGGGTGATCCCGCTGAGCTCGTCCGCCCAGAAGGCCAACTGCTGCGACAGAATCGACGTGGGGTCGCTGTCCGAGCCCAGAACCTGCCGCTGCCATACCGCGAAGTCCGCGTACTGCACCGTCAGCGGTTCGGGCGTGTAGTCGGTTCCCGACGCGGCAGCGAGGTACGCAGTCATGACGTCACGGGCCAGTGGTGCCATCGATGCGCCGTCTCCGCTGATGTGGTGCATCACGATGACGAAGACGTACTCGTCCGGGCCGAAGCGGAACAGTGCTCCCCGGACCGGGGGTGCGACGGTGACGTCGAAGCCCTCGTAGACGAGTGCGCGAATCCGTTCGGCGGTGTCGGAGTCGTCGGTCGCGTCGATGGGAGTCAGATCGGGTACGACCGATCCGGCGTCGACGAACTCCTGGTACGGCGAACCGTTCGCATCTTCCGGGTAGCGCGTGCGCAATGCCTCGTGGCGTTCCACGGTGCTGGACACGGCGCTCTGCAGTGCCGCGACATCCAGCTCGCCTCGCAGACGGAGCGCCAGCGGCATGTTGTAGGCCCCGGACTCGGGGTCGAGTCGGTTCAGTACCCACATGCGCTGTTGCGCGAGCGACAACGGAACGGTCTGTCCGGCCGGTCGGCGACGCAGCGGCATATCGTTCGCGTCGTCGATGCGTGATTCGGCACGCGCGGCGAGTGCCGAGACCGTCGAGGCCTCGAACAGGTCTCGGACACCGACCTTCTTCCCGAGCGCAGCCGACACCCGTGCCGCCACTCGCGTGGCGATCAGCGAGTTACCACCAAGATCGAAGAAGTCGTCGTCCGACCCGACCCGCTGCACGCCGAGCAGCTCCGCGTAGATCTCCGCCACGATCTCCTCGACCGGCGTTGCGGGAGCACGGAACTCGCGAACCTCGAACACCGGCTCCGGCAGTGCCTTTCGATCCAGCTTGCCGCTGGTGTTCAGCGGGAATTCCGCGAGCACCATCACCGTCGCCGGCACCATGTACTTCGGCAGCGCGCCGCCGACGAAGGTGCGTACCTCGGCCGGGTCCAGCGTTCTACCCGGCGCGGGCACCACGTATCCGACGAGCTGGTCGCCGGCACCGGTGGTCGCCACCACGGCCGTGGCCTGGTTGACGTCGGGATGGGCCAACAGTGCGGTCTCGATCTCACCGAGCTCGATCCGCTGGCCACGGAACTTGACCTGGAAATCGGTGCGGCCGATGTACTCCAGGACTCCTGCAGCGCCCGGCCCCGATCGCCATCGGACGAGGTCTCCGGTGCGATACATGCGCTCGCCGGCAGCCGAGAACGGGTTCGCGACGAAGCGGTCCATCGTCAGGTCGACGCGCCCGAGGTATCCGTCGGCGAGCTGCGTTCCCGCCAGATACAGCTCACCCGCGGTCCCTGCGGCAACCGGATGCAGCCTGCCGTCGAGAACGTAGGCCTGGGTGTTCCATTCCGGTGCACCGATCGGGACGGTCGCGCCCTCGTCGGCAGACGTCTCCCAGTACGTCACACTCACTGCGGCTTCGGTGGGGCCGTACAGGTTGTGGATCCCGGCAGAGGTGATCGCACGGAAGTCCGTCACCGTCTCCGGGGGCAGTGCCTCACCCACCACGTAGACGTGTCGCAACGACCGGCACTGCTCCTCGGTGGCGTACGCGGCGAACACCGTGAGCATCGACGGCACGAAGTCCGTGACGGTGACGCCGTGCCGGGCGATGCGCTCCGCGACGTACGCCGGGTCGCGGTGGCCGTCGGGGGTCGCGAGAACGACGCTCGCACCGACCTGGAGTGGGAGGAAGAAGCCCCACAGTGACACGTCGAACGTCGTCGCCGTCTTCTGCAGGTAGACGTCGTTCTCGTCGAGCGAATACTGGTCGATCATCCACGCCATCTCGTTGACGATCGCGCGGTGCGGCACCGCGACGCCCTTGGGTCGCCCGGTCGACC
>NZ_NOZE01000017.1:48393-111599 GCF_002259025.1 Rhodococcus sp. 05-2255-1e
GCAGAAGACGGCGACGACGTTCGACGTGTCACTGTGGGGCTTCTTCCTCCCACTCCAGGTCGGTGCGAGCGTCGTTCTCGTCGAGCGAATACTGGTCGATCATCCACGCCATCTCGTTGACGATCGCGCGGTGCGGCACCGCGACGCCCTTGGGTCGCCCGGTCGACCCGGACGTGAAGATGACGTAGGCGGTGTTCTCCGGGCGTACCGGTGCCAGTCGGTCGGCGTCGGCCACGGCGTCTGCCGGGTAGGACGCTAGATCGAGGGTGTCCAGTTCGAGAATCGGGAACCGTTCCGGCAGTCCCGTCCGATCGTGGCTGGTCGAGAGAACGGCGACCGGCACCGCGGTGTCGAGGATGTACTCGATGCGCTCGGCCGGGTGGTCCGGATCGATGGGTACGTATGCGCCGCCGGCTTCGAGGACGGCGTACATGCCGACCATCAGGTCGATGCCTCGCCTCATGCCGAGAGCGACGAGCGACTGCGGGCCGACGCCGAGCGAAATCAGGTGTCGGGCAAGACGGTTGACCCGCTCCGAGAACTCGGCGTAGGTCACTGCGGTGCCCTCGTACAGCACGGCCGTGGCGTCCGGGTTCGCCGCAACCCGAGCCCGGAACGGCGCGGTCAGCATGATGCCGGCGTCGACCTCGTGTGCGGTGTCGTTCCAGGTGTCGATCACACGGGTTCGTTCTTCCGAGCCGAGCAGATCGATATCGCCGACCGCCGTCGTGGTGTCGGAGACGAAGGTTTCGAGAACACCGACGAGCCGGGACAGGATGGACTCGACGTACGCAGCGTCGAACAGATCGCTGATGTACTTGAGCGTGAACGAGATTCGATCCTCGGCCACGACCAACAACGTCAGTGGGTAGTGAGTGTTGTCGTTCGAGCTCACCGACTCGACGGTCATTCCGTCGATCGCTGCCGCCTGCTGCGTCAGCTCGGCTTCGTCCACCGGGTAGGACTCGAAGATGGTGAGGGTGTCGAACAGATTCCCCATTCCGATCGCCCGTTGGATGTCGACGAGTCCCATGTGATGGTGGTCGAGCAGGTCTGCTTGTTCTCCCTGAATCCGGACCAGGTAGTTCTCGACAGTGTCGGCCGGATCGAATCGAACGCGCACCGGGATGGTGTTGATGAACAGGCCGATCATCGACTCGACGCCTGGAAGAGCAGCGGGACGGCCGGAGACCGTGGCACCGAACACGACATCGGTACGGCCGGTGATGTGTGCGATCAGCAGGCCGTAGGCCGCCTGCACCAGCGTGTTGACCGTGACGCCGAGCCTGCCACCGAGCGCCACGAGCGACGCGGTGGTCTCGGGATCGACATATCGCTCCGTCTCTGCCGAGCGGGCGGAGATCTCACGTCCGACACTCGGCGGCGCGACGAACGTCGGCTCCTCGACTCCGGCCAACGCGGTGGTCCACGCACCGAGAGACACGGCCGGGTCCTGTCGGTTCAGCCATGCCAGGTAGGAGCGATACGAGCGAACCCTCGGCATCGACGAGGTGGAACCACGAGCGGCGTACAGGTACAACAGTTCCTTCATCACCAGCGGCAACGACCACCCGTCGAGCAACACGTGATGGTTGGTCATCGCGAGCTTGTACGTAGTCGGCGTGATCCTGACGAGCAGGAACCGCAGCAGGGGTGCCGTGGAGACGTCGAAGTGCCGTCGCTGATCCGCGGCCAGTGCGTCGGCGACGGCAGCGTCGCGTTCGAGCCCGTCGAGATGAGACAGATCGATCGTTTTCCACGGGAGCCGAACGTTCTGCTGAACGATCTGCACCGTCTCGCCGTCCGCGGTCGCGGTGAACGAGGTACGCAGATTGTCGTACCGGTCCAGCAGCGTCTGGGCAGCGTGATGCAACCGTTCGGCGTCCACCTCGCCGGCCAGGTCGAGTACGACCTGCATGGTGTAGACGTCGATCGACGCATCGGCGAACAACGCGTGGAACAGCAGTCCTTGCTGCAACGGTGACAGCGACCAGATGTCGGTCAGCTGTGGGTAACGCGCCTCGAACGACGCGATGTCGGCCTGCGACAGCGCCACCAGAGGCACGTCCGACGGGGTCAGGCCGCCCGAGCCGGGTGCCTCGGCGTACGCGGCCAGCGCCGACAACGCCTCGGACCACAGCCCGGCGAGACGCTCGACCGTGTCCGCAGACACGGCTCCGGTCGGGAACGCGAAGCCGGCGCTCAGGACCCCGCCCTCGTCGGTGTCGAGCACGATCGCGTTGATGTCGACGGTCTTGTTCGCGGCCATGTCGGCGTCACCGGGTGCAGAAAGGTCACCGTCGGCGGCCGGCAACCAGCCGAGCGACTTCATCTCGTCCGGGACCTCGCCGGCGTCGACCCGGCCCAGGTAGTTGAAGCTGATCTGGCCGGTGCCGAGTTCGGCCAGTTCCGCAGCGGTCTCCGAGTTCAGGTAGCGGAGCAGTCCCCAGCCCATGCCTCGATCGGGCAGCGCCAGCATCTGCTCCTTGACTGCCTTGACTGCGTCTCCGAGCTGCGACCCTCCCGCGAACGCAGCATCGACGTCGATTCCGGTCAGGTCGAGGCGAACGGGGAACATGCTGGTCAGCCAGCCGACGGTCCGTCCCAGATCAGCTCCGGGAACCACCGCTTCCTCGCGGCCGTGGCCTTCGAGCTGCACCAGTGTTGCCGGTGCAGTGATGCCGCGCTCGGACCGCAGTCTCGTGACGGCCAAGGCGAGCCCGGCCAGCAACCCGTCGCCCACTCCGCCGCGGAAGATCTCCGGAACGGTGGTCAGCAAGGTGCGCGTGACGTCGGGTGTCAGTTCGATGTTCACCCGTTCGAGCGTCGCCACGACATCGACCGCGGGATCGAAGGGGCGGTTGCCCAGCACGGGGTCCTCGGTGTCGGCGATCGAACGCCACAGCGGCAATTCGGCCAGCCGCGCCTCGCTCGCTGCCGCGTCGACCAGTGCATGGGTCCAACGCCGCATCGAGGTCCCGACCTCGGGGAGGGTCGGGGTCACTCCCCCGGACACCTGAGCCCAGGCGGAGACGAAGTCGGGGACCAGGATTCGCCACGACACTCCGTCGATCACGAGGTGGTGCGCCGCCACGGTCAGCGTGCCCGGCACCTCGGGTCCTCGGTCGACCCAGACGAGGGCGAGCATGCGCCCGGCCGTGGGGTCGAGCGTTCCCACCGCATCGTCGAATACTGTTGCAGCCGAATCGGTATCGGCGCGGGTGAGCAACGCATCCACATCGACGGCTCCGGTGCCCGCAACCTCGAGGCCCCAGCCGCGGTCGTCGTGCACCAGGGTCGACCGCAGCACGTCGTGTCGATCGACCACTGCGGTCACCGTGGCGAGAATTCCGGCTCGGTCGATGCCGATCGGCAACTCCAAGGTCACGGCCTGGTGGAAGCGTGACCACCCGCCGCCGCGTTCGATCATCGCCACACCGAACGGGGGTAGCGGCAGCCAACCGACACCGCCGCCGTCGAGTTCCTCGAGCACGACCGCGTCGCTGCCCTCACCGACGATCACGGCGACCTCGGCGAGACCGGCAACGGTCTTGCGCTCGAACACATCTCGCGGCCCGAACTGAATTCCCCTGGCCTTGGCGCGAGAGACGAGCTGAATCGAGACGATGCTGTCGCCGCCGAGCGCGAAGAACGAATCGTCGACCCCGACGGCGTCGAGGCCGAGGACGTCTGCGAAGACCTCGGCAATGATGCGTTCGGTGTCGGTTGTCGCGGTACGGAATTCGGCATCGCTGCCGAATTCCGGTTCGGGTAGTGCTCTGCGGTCCAGCTTGCCGTTCGGCCCGAGTGGCAGGGCATCGAGCACGATGAGCCCGGCCGGAACCATGTATTCGGGAACAAGGTTCGCAACCGAGGCGGTGACCGCTGTGGAGTCGATAGTCTCCCCGACGACAGGAACGACGTAGCCGACCAGTAGTTCACCTGCCGACGGCGTCCGGCGCACGAGAACGACGGCTTGGTCGACCGACGGATCTGCAGTCAACGCGGCTTCGATTTCGCCGAGCTCGATCCGCAGGCCTCGGAGTTTGACCTGGAAGTCGGTGCGGCCGAGGTACTCGAGTTCACCGTCGCGCCTCCAGCGCACCAGGTCTCCGGTGCGATACATCCGCGAGCCGGCACTGCCGTGCGGGTCGGCGACGAACCGGTCGGCGGTCAGGTCCGGGCGGCCGAGGTATCCGCGGGCCAGTTGACGCCCGGCGAGATACAGCTCCCCGGGCACCCCGACGGGAACGGGGTGCAGTCGCGCGTCGAGCACGGTCACCCTCGTGTTCCACACCGGTGCGCCGATGGGAACCGACACGGTGTCCGACGGCAGGACATGGTGATAGGTGACGTCGACAGCGGCCTCGGTCGGGCCGTACAGGTTGTGCAGCTCGGTTGCGGGCAGAGCAGTGCGCAGGGCCGAGGCAACCGATGCAGGCAATGCCTCACCGGAGGCGAACACCGCACGCAGGCCGGTGCAGTTCGACACACCGTCCGCAGCGGCGAACACGGCCAGCAACGACGGCACGAAGTGCGCGACCGTGACGCCGCGTTCGGCGACGGTGCTCACCAGATATGCCGGATCTCGGTGGCCGTCGGGCACCGCGATGACGAGTTCGGCACCGATCTGCAACGGCCAGAACAGCTCCCACACCGACACGTCGAACGTGACCGGCGTCTTCTGCAACACCTTGTCCTGCTCGGTCAGACGGTATTCGGCCTGCATCCACAGCAGACGGTTGACGATGGCCTCGTGGCTGACCGCAACGCCTTTGGGGCGACCGGTGGAGCCGGAGGTGAAGATGACGTACGCGGTGTCCGCCGGTCGCAGCGGTGCGGTTCGCTCGGCATCGGTCACCGGTGCCGTGGACAGACCTGTCGTGTCGACGGTGTCGACCAGGATTCTGGCGGCGTCGGTCACGAGATCTGTACCGTCGCGCTCGGTCGTGAGCAGCACCACCGGTGCCGCCGTGTCCAGGATGTAGCCGATTCGTTCGGCCGGTAGATCCGGGTCGACCGGAACGTAGGCACCACCGGCGGCGAGCACTGCGTAGATACCCGTCAGCATGTCGATGGAGCGGCGCATGGCCGTCGCCACCACGGTTTCCGGGCCGACTCCCTCGGCGATGAGCAGACGCGCGAGCGCGTTGACCCGTTCGGAGAATTCGCGGTACGTCACCCGATCGTCGAGGAAGCTCGTGGCGGTGTTGTCCGGGGACTCGACAACTCGGGTCTCGAACAGCGACACCAGAGTTGCGCCGGGATCCACCTCGTGCGCGGTGGCGTTCCAATCCTCGAGGACGCGGGTACGTTCGCCATCCTCGAGGATGTCGATGTCGCCGACGACCCCGTCCGGTGTGTCGGTCAGCGCGTGCAGTACCCGGACGAGCCGTCGCCCGAGGGAGGCCATGCTGGATTCTTCGAATAGATCTGTGGCGTAGTCGAACTGCACGTCGATTCCGGCGGGAGCACCGCGGTCGTCCGTGTTCTCCCAGAGCGTCACCTGCAGGTCGAATTTCGCGAACGCGCTACCCAGATCTATGCCCTCGACACTCAACCCCGGCAGGGCCAACGTCTGGCGGTTCAGGTTCTGGAACGTCAGCATGACCTGGAAGATCGGGTGGCGAGCCTGTGAGCGGTCCGGGGCCAGCTCGTCGACGAGCCGCTCGAACGGCACGTCGGCGTGCCCGAAGGCTCCCAGGTCGACCTCGCGAACTGCGGCGAGTTGCTCGCGCAACGTTGCCGCGGGGTGCACCGCGGTACGCAGGGCGAGCGTGTTGACGAACATGCCGACGAGCTCGTCCAGATCGGCGTCACCGCGGCCGGCGACCGGGGTCCCGATCGTCACGTCGTCGGTACCCGCCATCGCGCCGAGGAGCACCGCCAGCGCGGTGTGGACCACCATGAAGTTCGTGGCGTTGTTGGCGCGGGCAGCGCGAGCGATGTTCGACTGCAGAGCCTCGTCGATCGAGAAGTTGTATGCCGCACCGCGATACGACGCCACCGCCGGACGCGGCCGGTCGGTCGCGAGATCGAGCTGTGCCGGGGCACCGGCCAGAGCCGTCGTCCAGTAGGCGAGCTGCTTCGCCAACGGCGAATCGGGGTCGTCCTCGGAACCGAGTACCTCGCGTTGCCACAACGCGTAGTCCGCGTACTGCACCGGGAGTGGTGCCCACTGCGGGTTCTCCCCCGCGGCACGGGCGGTGTAGGCCACCATGACGTCGCGCGTCAGGGGTCCCATCGAGAACCCGTCCGCGGCGATGTGATGGGCGACGAAGGCCAGTACGTGCTCGGTCTCGCTGACCCGCAGGATCCGGATTCGGACCGGAACAGCTCGGGTCACGTCGAATCCCGCGGACACGAAGTCGCGCAGGGCCTGCTCGATCGAACTCTCGTCGACGTCGTCGACGACAACCGTCACGCCGGCCTCCGCGGTACCGAGTACCACCTGATGGCCTCGTCCGTCGACCTCCGGGTACACGGTGCGCAGAATTTCGTGCCTCGCCAGCACGTCGTGCACGGCGTTGGTGAGTGCATCGACATCGATGCTGCCGGACAACCGAATTGCGACCGGGATGTTGTTCACGGCGGAGGTCGGATCGAATTGGCTCAGGAACCACATGCGCTGCTGAGCCATCGACAGCGGCACCGAGTCCGGTCGTGTTCGAGCCGTCAGTGCCCGGCGCGCACCGGTACCCACCTCGGACTCGATCGCACGTGCGAGCGACTGCACCGTCGGAGACTCGAAGATCGAGCGGACAGGCACCTGAGTATCGAGCGCCGCCCCCAGCCGGGAGACCACCTGAGTGGCGATGAGCGAGTTACCGCCGAGCGCGAAGAAGTCGTCGTCCAGACCCACGCGCTCGACAGCGAGCACCTCGGCGAAGACCGCCGCGACGGCCTCTTCCACCGGATTGGTCGGCGCGCGGAATTCGGCTGTCTCGAACTGCGGTTCGGGGAGCGCCTGTCGATCCAGCTTTCCGTTGACGCCGCGAGGAAGAGCCTCGAGCACGACGAAGGCCGCCGGGATCATGTACGACGGCAGACGTTCGGCGAGTGCACGACGGATGCCGTCCTGATCCAGCGTCACCCCATCGGCGGGCACGAGGTAGGCCACGAGCCGCGCGCCTGATCCCGTGTCCGCGAGAGCGATCACGGCGACGTCGCGAATCTCGTCGAGCGATCCGAGAGCGGCATCGATGTCGCCGAGCTCGATACGGAAACCGCGAATCTTCACCTGGAAGTCGGTGCGCCCGACGTACTCCAATTCGCCGTCGGCGCGCCAGGATACGAGGTCACCGGTGCGGTACAGACGGCCGCCGGGGGTGAACGGGTCCGCGACGAATCGCTCGGCGCTCAGATCCGGCCGCGCGAAGTACCCGTCGGCCAGCTGCGCACCCGCGAGGTAGAGCTCACCTGCGACGCCGACCGGAACGGGAGCCAGACGCGAATCCAGAACGTAGACACGGGTGTTCCACTCCGGGCCACCGATCGGAACCGTGGTGCCGTCGACGGTCGTCACCCGATGCGAAGTCACCGAGACCGCGGCCTCGGTCGGGCCGTACAAGTTGTCCAGTCGCGCAGCAGAACTGCGCAGCGCGCGCTCGGCCGTGGCGACCGGCAGCGCTTCGCCGATCGCCAGGATCCGCGTCAGGTGTTCGGGCAGGGTGCCCGCCGACGCCGTGACCAGCGCGTCGAGCACGGACGGCACGGTGTGCAGTGTCGTCACCGATTCCCGGTTCATCAGATCGACGAGGTAGGCGGGATCGCGGTGGCCCTCGGCGTCGGCCACGACGATCGCACCACCGGAGACGGTGGCGACCCAGAACTCCCACACGGACAGGTCGAAGGTGGCCGCGGTCTTGAGCAGCACTCGGTCGGTGCTGCCCAGTCCGTAATGGGCGCTCTGCCACAGCAATTGGTTGACGATGGCGGCATGACTCACCGCGACACCCTTGGGGCGGCCGGTGGATCCGGACGTGAAGATGACGTACGCGGTGTTCGCAGGCCGCAGCGGCGAGGTGCGCTCACTGTCGGTGACGGGCGCGTCCGAGACCTCTGCGTCGAGCACTCGCGGATCGGTGTCGACCAACAGCACCGGAACCGAGTCGACATCGACACCGTCCCGCGCAGTACTCAGGACCAGAGCGGGAGCAGCTACCTCCAGGATGTAGGCATTGCGGTCCGCCGGCTGATCCGGATCGATGGGCACGTACGCCCCACCCGCCTTGGCGACGGCATACATCGCGACGAGCAGATCCAGCGAGCGCCTGATCGCCAGAGCAACCGTCACCTGCGGGCCGACACCGGCACCGATGAGGACGCGGGCCAACCGGTTGATTCGACGATCGAACTCGCCGTACGACAGTGACTGCCCGGCATGGACCACCGCGACCGCGTCGGGCTGCGCCTGCACCTGTCGATCGAACAGCGATACCAGCGTCTGCGACGCATCGACATCGTGATCGGTGTCGTTCCACGTGCGGACGATCCGGGTGCGTTCCTCGGGCGAGAGCAGCTCCAGATCGCCGACGACGGCCGACGGGTCCTCGGCCACGGCGGCGAGGAGGCGAACGAACCGGTCGGCAAAACCTTCGATCGTGGCGCGATCGAAAAGATCGGTGGCGTAACTGAATTCGGCCGACAGTTCCGCGGGCGAGCCGTCCGGGGCGTAGCGATCCGAGATCGACAGTTGCAGATCGGTTTTCGCAGTCACCGCATCCGCCTCGACGGCACTCACCGTCAGACCCGGCAGCTCGAACGTCGACTCGGCAAGGTTCTGGAAGGACAGGCCTACCTGGAACAACGGGTTGCGTGCCGTCGACCGCACCGGGTTCAGCACCTCCACGAGACGCTCGAACGGAACGTCGGAGTGCGCGAACGCGGCCAGGTCCCGCTCTCGGGCCTGAGCGAGCAACTGGCGGAAGGTCATCGACGATTCGACCGACGACCGGAAGACCAGGGTGTTGACGAACATACCGATCATCGAGTCCAGAGCCCGCTCGCCGCGGCCGGCGATGGGCGTTCCGACCGCGATGTCCTCGGAACCGGACAGGCGTGCGAGCAACACCGCGAATGCCGAGTGCACCACCATGAACAACGTTGCCTGCTCGGTACGTCCGAGTTCGGCGAGAGCAGCGTGCGTGCCGGCGTCGACGGTGAACCGCACGGCATCGCCACGGAAACTCTGCGCAGGCGGGCGCGGGCGATCGGTGGGCAGCACCAGCTGATCCGGCAGCTCGGCGAGCGTATCCTTCCAGAACGACACCTGCTGCGCTGCAACCGAATCGGGATCCGATTCGGTGCCGAGTACGGTTCGCTGCCACAGCGCGAAGTCGACGTACTGCACCTCGAGTGGCTCCCAGTCCGGAGCCGTCCCTGCAGATCTCCCGGTGTATGCGGTCATGACGTCGACGGCCAGCGGGCCCATCGACGCGCCGTCGGCCGACACGTGGTGGACGACGAAGGCCAGGACGTGCTCGTTCTCGTCGACGCGGAACACGCGCGCGTCGACCGGCACCTCGACGGTGACGTCGAAGCCCCGCGCAAAGAATTCGGTCACGGC
The DNA here is from genome assembly GCF_002259025.1 of Rhodococcus sp. 05-2255-1e. Classification (NCBI taxonomy): domain Bacteria; kingdom Bacillati; phylum Actinomycetota; class Actinomycetes; order Mycobacteriales; family Nocardiaceae; genus Rhodococcus; species Rhodococcus sp. 05-2255-1e. Next base: position 57,962 of record NZ_NOZE01000017.1, read on the forward strand.
GGCAACGACGTTTACACCGGCCACGTCTCGGACGGCGAGGTCCATCGGTACCTCGGACGCCGGCAACACCTGCTGGAACGGGCCCTGTGCCGAGTCCGGGTACCGGGTACGAAGAGACTCGTGCCGCTCGACGACATCGCGCACCGCCGACTGCAGCGCAGCGACGTCGAGCTCACCCGACAACCGCACGGCGAACGGAATGTTGTCCACCGACGACGTCGTGTCGAACTGGTTGAGGAACCAGTACCGCTGCTGCGCAGGCGAGAGCGGCGGGTGTTCGGGACGCGGACCCGCCACGAGTGCAGCTCGCCCGCCCGAACCGACAGCGCTCTCCACGTGCGCCACCAGTGCGGCCACGGTCGAGCTCTCGAACAGCGCCCGCACCGGGACCACCGTGTCCAGGGCCGCGCCGAGCCGCGAGACCACCTGGGTGGCGATCAACGAGTTACCGCCCAGGGCGAAGAAGTCGTCGTCCAGTCCCACTCGCTCGAGGTGCAGGACGTCGGCGAACACTCCGGCGACGATCTCTTCGACCGCGGTGGTGGGTGCGCGGAATTCCCGGGCCTCGAACACGGGTGCGGGAAGCGCGGCGCGATCCAACTTGCCCACCGGGGTCAGTGGAACGGTGTCGAGAACGATGATCGACGACGGGATCATGTAGGCGGGCAATGATTTTCCGACGAAGGCGGTCAGCTCGTCGACGTCGACGACGGAACCACGCGTCGGCAACACGTAGGACACGAGGGTGGTGACACCCGAGGGCAGTTCGTGTCCGAGTGTGACGGCGAAGTCGACCTCGGGAACAGCGGTGAGCGCGGAGTCGATCTCGCCGAGCTCGATACGGAACCCGCGCACCTTGACCTGGAAGTCGGTGCGGCCGACGAACTGCAGCTGCAGGTCGTCCGTCCATCGCACGACGTCGCCGGTGCGGTACATCCGTGCGCCGTCGATACCGTACGGATTGGCCACAAAGCGCTCGGAGGACAGACTCGGCCTACCGAGATAGCCGCGAGCGAGCGCACCGCCCGACAGATACAGGTCACCCGCGACACCGGTCGGAACCGGTTCGAGCCTGGAATCGAGGATGAGCACGGACATGCCGTGAATCGGTCGACCGATGGTGATCGGCTCGCCGGGCGTCAACTCGGCGAAGCTGGAGATGATCGTGGTCTCGGTCGGTCCGTACCCGTTGAAGTACTTCCGGTCCCCTGCCCAGCGGGCGAGCAATTCGGGAGTGGTCACGTCGCCGCCCACCGAGAGCACCTCGAGCGAATCGATCCCGTGGGGATCCATCGTGCCGAGCACCGCGGGCGTGATGATCGTGTGAGTGACCCTCTCCGCCTTCAACAATTCGGCCAGTTCGGTGCCGCCGAGAATCGATGCGGGTACCACTACCAACGTCGCGCCGACGGAGAACGCCGCCATCCACTCCAGAACCGACGGATCGAAGTTCGGCGAGCAGACGTGGAGGAACCGCGAGGCCGGTTTCAGGTGATAGAGATCGGTTGCTGCGTCGAGGACGCCGCCGAGTCCGGCGTGCGTGACGACAACGCCCTTCGGCTTGCCCGTCGAGCCCGAGGTGTAGATGACGTAGGCGGGGTTCTGGAACGTGACGGGTCGCAGGCGGTCGGCGTCGGTGACCGGGTCGGCAGAGCGGGTGCGGACCTCGGCCACGCACTCGTCGTCGTCGACGCTCAGCCAGGTCAGGTCCTGCTGTCCGCCGGCGAGCCGATCCGAGTGTGCCCGGGTGGTCAGGCCCAGTAGGGCCTCGGAGTCCGAGACCATGTGGGCGACGCGATCCTGCGGATACGTCGGGTCGACGGGTAGGTGCGCGGCCCCCGATTTCGCCACTGCCCAGACCGCGAGCACCATGAAGTAGGAGCGTTGGAATCCCAGAGCCACAACGGATTCGGGGCCGGCCCCGCGCTCGATGAGCACCCGGGCGAGCTGCGAGGACGTCGCATCGAGTTCGGCGTACGAGATCGAGCGGCCCTCGTAGCGAATCGCGGTCGCCGACGGGTCGAGTGCGGCTCCGGCAGCGAAGATCTCGGCCAGAGTGCCGCCGGCCAACACGTCGTCACCGTGGACGTGGGTGAGCCGGTCGTATTCGTCGTCGTAGAGGATGGACAGATCGCCCACCGGGGTGTTCGGTGTCGCCACGATCGCTTCGAGCAGCCAGCGGAAACGTCGCGAGAACACCTCGATCGTGTTGTCGTCGAACAGGTCTCGCGCGTAGAGGAAACCGGCGGACAGACCGGTGCCGTCGGACTTCTCGTGCAGCGTCAGCGACAGGTCGAACTTGGCGGTGTCGACCTCGACGTCGACCGCCGAGACCGTCAGATCGGGAAGATGGAATTCGCTCGGCGGCAGGTTCTCGAACGCGATCGCTACCTGGAACAGCGGGTGCCTGGCCGTCGTTCGCTCGGGTTCGAGCAGATCGACGAGCCGCTCGAAGGGGATGTCCGCGTGTGCGAATGCATCGAGGTCGACGTCCCGGACGTGGCCGAGGAGGTCGGTGAATCCCTTGCTTCGATCGACCGAGGTGCGGAGCACCAGGGTGTTGACGAACATGCCGATGACGTCGTCCAGGACGGCCTCGCCGCGGCCTGCGACGGCGGTACCCACCGCAACGTCGTCCGAGGTGGACATGCGAGCCAGGAACAACGCGAGTGCACCGTGGAGCACCATGAACAGGGTGGTTCCGGTCGACCGGGCCAGATCGTCGAGCGAGGCACGCAGATCCGCATCGATGTCGAACTGGAACCGCCCGCCCGAGTACGACTGCACCGCAGGACGCGGCCGGTCGTACGGCAGGGTCAGCTCACTGGGCAGGTCCGCCAGGGCCGAACGCCAGTAGTCCGCCTGTGCTGCCATCAGGCTGCTCGGATCCGCGTCGTCGCCGAGCACGGCGCGCTGCCACAGCGCGAAGTCGGCGTACTGCACCGCCAGCGGCGTCCACTGCGGAGCGTCGCCGGCCACACGAGCGAGGTAAGCCGTCATCACGTCGCGGGTGAGCGGTCCCATGGACCACCCGTCTGCGCTGATGTGATGAACCACGACGACCAGCACGTACTCGTCGTCGGTGACCTGGAACAGTTTCGCGCGCAGGGGAATCGACCGGGTGACGTCGAATCCTTCGGAGGCGAATGCGATCAGGTCGGCCACCGCACCGTCGGCGGACGGTGTGGTGGGCGTCAGGTCCGGTGCCACCGATTCGGCAGGCAGGATCACCTGATGCCCCGCTCCGTCCACACTCGGGTAGACGGTGCGGAGTGCCTCGTGCCGATCGAGAACGTCGACGACCGCTGCGTTCAGGGCCGCAGTGTCGAGTGCTCCGGTCAGCCGGATCGCCACGGGGATGTTGTTGACCGCCGATTCGGGCTCGAATCGGTTGAGGAACCACATCCGCTGCTGGGCGAGAGAGAGCGGAATTCGTTCGGGGCGTTCCTGCGGCACCAGAGGCGCGGAGACTCCGTGGCCGACGTGACTTTCCAACGCAGCAGCCAAGGCTGCCACTGTGCCTGCCTCGAACATCGTTCGGACGGGCACCGTCGTGCCCAGCTCGGCACCGAGTCGTGCGGCGACCTGAGTGGCGACGAGCGAATTGCCGCCGAGCGCGAAGAAGTCGTCGTCCACACCGACTCGGTCGAGTCCGAGGACCGCGCCGAACACGTTCGCGACGATCTCTTCGACCGGATCGGACGGTGCTCGGTAGGGCGTTGCCTCGAATTCCGGATCGGGCAGCGCTTTTCGATCGAGCTTGCCACTTCCGCCGAGCGGGAACTCGGCCAATTCCACGACGGTGGTCGGCACCATGTACTCGGCCAGACGTCCACGTAGCGCGGTGCGTACCCGGTCCACATCGACCGGGCCTTCGGTGGGGACGACGTAGGCAACCAGTTGTTCCCGTCGCACGAGCACCACGGCCTGAGCGATCTCGGGAAGATCCAACAGAGCCGATTCGATTTCGCCGAGTTCGATACGGAGACCACGCAACTTCACCTGGAAGTCGGACCGCCCCACGTACTCCAACTCACCGGCAGGCAGCCACCGCACCACGTCGCCGGTTCGGTACATCCGCGCTCCGTCGACCGCGAACGGATCGGCAACGAAGCGATCCGCGGTCAGATCGGGTCGGCTCACGTATCCCCTGGCGAGCTGGACACCCGAGAGATAGAGCTCTCCCGACACCCCGACCGGAACCGGCCGCAACGACGAATCCAGAACGCGCACATCGGTGTTCCACACCGGTGAACCGATCGGCACCACGGCTGTATCCGCGTCGGAGACCGCGTGATAGGTCACGTCGACAGCAGCTTCGGTCGGGCCGTACAGGTTGTGCACCGACACCTGTGGGAGTGCGCGGCGCAGCGAATGTGCAGTAGCAGGCGCAAGCGCCTCCCCCGAGGCGAACACCGTACGCAGCGACGCTCCCGCGTCGGGCCGACGCAACGCCTCCGGCGTGAACACCGACATCATCGACGGCACGAAGTGCACTACCGAAACACGTTCGCGTGCAATGACATCGAGCAGGTACGACGGATCCCGATGACCCTCGGGAACCGCGACGACCACCGATGCGCCGACCTGGAAGGCCCAGAAGAACTCCCACACCGACACGTCGAACGTAGCCGGTGTCTTCTGCAACACCACGTCCTGCGGACCGAGGGGGTACTCGTGCTGCATCCACGACAACCGGTTGACGATCGCCGCGTGCGATACGCCGACGCCCTTCGGCCGACCCGTCGAACCCGAGGTGAAGATGACGTATGCGAGGTTCTCCGCCCGCAGCGGTGCCGTCCGCTCCGCATCGGTCACCGGCGCCGACGAGAATTCCGACACGTCCACGGTATCGATGTCCACCGTCTCCACGCCGGGGAACTCGACGTGATCTCGGGTGCTCGAGAGCACCCGTACCGGCGAGGCCGTGCTCACGATGTACTCGTTGCGCTCCGACGGCTGAGCCGGATCGATGGGTACGTACGCAGCACCGGCCTTGACGATCGCGTACATACCGACGAACAACTCGATACTGCGGCCGACTGCGAGGCCGACCGTCGAATCGGTCCCGACACCCACCGACAACAGGTACCGCGCCAGGCGGTTCGCGCGCGCATCGAGCTCGGCGTACGTCAGCCGAACGTCCTCGAACACCAGGGCCTGCGCGTCGGGGGTCTGCTCGACGCGACCATCGAACTGCCCCACCAACGTTGTTCCGCTGGTGATCTCGTGCGCCGGTCCCGAACCGAACGTCAGCACCGACTCCCGCTCGACCGAGTCGAGCAGGTCGATCTCTCCGACGGCTGCGGCGGGCGCTGCGGTGATCGCACGAAGAACCCGAACGAACCGCTCTCCGAATCGAGCCATCGTCGATTTGTCGAAGAGGTCCGCAGCATAGGTCAGGGCGACGGTCAGGCCCGCGGGCTCGGAGCCGGCCGGTGCCGAATCCCACAGCGTCACTTGCAGATCGAACTTCGCCAGGTCTGCCTCGTAGTCGACCGCTGCGATGGTCAGGCCGGGGAGCTCGACCGAGGTTCGATCCAGGTTCTGGAACGTCAACATGACCTGGAACAGCGGGTGGCGTGCCTGCGAGCGCGCCGGGGCCAACACGTCCACCAGACGCTCGAAGGGCACGTCGGCGTGCGAGAACGCAGCGAGGTCCACCTCCCGGATCTCGCGCAGCAGATCGTCGAACGACGTCCGTGAATCGACTTCGGTGCGCAGCACCAGTGTGTTGACGAACATGCCGACCACGTCGTCGAGGGCCGCGTCTCCACGGCCGGCGACCGGCGTACCGATACTGATGTCGTCGGCGGCCGCGAGCTTGGCCAACAGCACGGCCAGCGCGGCGTGCACGACCATGAATGTCGTTGCGTTGTGGTCTCTTCCGAGCTTCTCCAGCGCGCGGACCAGTTCGGCGTCGATCTCGAACGTGTGCGTGCCGCCGTTGGTCGTGGCGACCGCCGGGCGGGGACGGTCGGTGGGTAGCTCCAACTGGTCGGGTGCGCCGCCGAGTCGGTGCCGCCAGTAGTTCTCCTGCGCCGAGATCAGAGAGTCGGGATCGTCCTCGCTGCCGAGGACGGCCCTCTGCCACAACGTGAAGTCGGCGTACTGCACCTCGAGCGGAGTCCACTGTGGTTGCTGCCCGTTGGTGCGCGCTACGTATGCGGCCACCACGTCTCGGGTCAGCGGGCCCATCGAGAATCCGTCGGCCGCGATGTGGTGCACCACGAACGCGAGCACGTGCTCGGTCTCGGCCGTCTCGAGAAGCACCGCCCGGAAGGGCAGCTGTACCGCCAGATCGAAGGGCCTGAGCGCGAACTGGAGCAGCACGGCGGGAACGTCGGCATCGGTTGCCGTCGCGCGCTCCAATTCCACTGCCACCGCATCGGATTCGAGTACTTGTTGGAAGCCGATGCCGTCGTGATCGGGGTAGACCGTCCGCAGCGACTCGTGCCGGTCCAACACGTCGATCAAGGCCGCCTGCAGGGCGGTGAAATCGAGTTCGCCGCTCAACGCGATGGCGACCGGGATGTTGTTGACAGCCGAGTCCGGCTCGAATCGGTTGAGGAACCACATCCGTTGCTGGGCCAGCGACAGCGGCACACGTTCGGGCCGCTGCTGCGCCACCAACGGAGGTCGCGCGTGCGTCGAGCCTGCGGCATCGACGGCCGCGGCGAGTTCGGCGACGGTCGGTGCGTCGAAGAACGACCGCACATCCACTGCTGTGCCCAGTTCCGCGTTGACTCGCGCGATCACGCGGGTGGCGTTGAGCGAGTTTCCGCCGAGAACGAAGAAGTCGTCGTCCACGCCGATACGGTCGATACCGAGAACGGTCTCGAAAATTGCCGCCAGAGCAGTTTCGGTGTCGGTGCCCGGGGCGCGATACTCGCGTACGAGCGAGGCGAAATCGGGTGCAGGCAGGGCCTTTCGGTCCAGTTTGCCGCTGGCGTTCAGCGGGAATTCGTCCAGCACGACGAACACCGACGGCACCATGTACTCGGGCATGCGCCGGCGCACCGCATCGGCCAGGCCGTCGTGATCGATATCGGGCTCGGTGCTCACGACATAGCCGACGAGCTGCTCGCCCAACTGCGCCTGCGAGTGGTCGGCGTGAACGAGTACTGCAGCCTGGGTCACCTGCGGCTCGGCGAGCAGCGCCTGCTCGATCTCGCCGAGTTCGATACGGAGGCCACGCAGTTTGACCTGGAAGTCGGTGCGGCCGATGTACTCGATCTGGCCGTCGGCGCGTCGGCGCACCAGGTCGCCGGTGCGGTACATCCGGTCCCCCGGCTCACCGAACGGGTCGGCGACGAATCGATCGGACGTCAGGTCCGTGCGTCCGAGGTATCCGCGAGCGAGCTGCACGCCCGCGAGATAGAGCTCTCCCTCGACTCCCCGGGGTGAGCGCCGCAGACCCTCGTCGAGCACGTAGAGGTCGGTGTCGTCGACGGCAGCGCCGATCGGTACCGAGCCGTCCTCCACCTGCTGGGTTCGGTAGTACGTGACGTCGACGGCTGCTTCGGTGGGACCGTACAGGTTGTGCAACTCGGCACCGGAGATCGCGTGGAACGCGTTGACGGTTCGCGCCGGCAGCGCCTCACCGGAGGCGAACACCATGCGAAGCGAATCGGCCTGTGCTGCGGTGGGTTCGGCAACGTAGACCGACAGCATCGACGGTACGAAGTGGGTCACCGTCACGCCGTGTTCAGCGATGACGCGGGCGAGATAGGCGGGGTCGCGGTGCCCGTCGGGCTCGGCGATCACCAGTGTCGCGCCGATCTGCAACGGCCAGAAGAACTCCCAGACCGACACGTCGAACGTGAACGGCGTCTTCTGCACGACGACGTCGGCCGGGGTCATCGTGTATTCCCGCTGCCGCCAGGAAATATTGGCGACGATCGCGCGGTGGCCCACCGCCACGCCCTTCGGCCGCCCGGTCGAACCGGACGTGAAGATGACGTACGCGAGGTCGTCTTCGCCGAGGGTGCCGAGCCGGTCCGCATCGGTGATGCGCCCTGCAGTCACGCCGGAGACGTCGACGGCATCGACGAGCAGAGTCTGCGTGCCGTCCGGCAACTGCGGCAGGTCCTCCGATGTCGTGAGCACCAGAACCGGTCGCGCGGTATCGAGGACGTAGGCGAGTCGATCCACCGGGTGCTCGGGGTCCAACGGAACGTAGGCACCACCGGCTGCCGAGATGGCGTACATACCCACCAGCAGATCGAACGAGCGGCGGATCGACAGCCCCACCGTCGAATCCGGGCCGACTCCCCGCTCGATCAGAACCCGGGCGAGGCGTTCGACCGACTCTGCGAACTCGGAATAGGACCGACTCTCGCCGCCGAACACGAGCGCGGGTGCGTCCGGTGTCCGCTCGGCCTGATCGGCGAACAGGGTGTAGAGGGTGGTTGCCTCGGGTTCGGCCGGGCTCGACGCCGAGTCGTCGTCACCGAGAACCGTCGCGGCATCGGAGACCACCGACGAGACCACGGCGTCGAGACCACCGTCGGTGGCCTCGATGAGGCCGGGAACGGTGTTGGACAGCACGACCGGGACCAGCGCGTCCGGGCCCAGAACCCCACCCATGGCCGTGTCGAGGGTGGTGATCTCCTCGTCCAACCGGGCGTAGGTCAACTCCGTGCCGAGGTGCGCGAGCGCCACGCGGTCCGGTTCGACCGCAGCGACGCTCCGAACCAAGCGCGGAAGGTCCTCGACCGTCAATGCTGCCTCGCGTCGACGTCCAACCGCCATCTAACTATTCCTCCTGATCGATCCACGTGCACAACCGGCGAGCTCGGCTTTCGTCACGACGACGCGATCACCGACTCCGCCCGTTGGATCAACGATGCCAGAGCGGTCGACAACCCCTCTGCACCGAGGGCGGGCAAGATGCCCGGAATCAGTGCGGACAGCGTGACCGTCACCAGAGCCTGCGGCTTCATCGCCGCGCCCATCGTCGCCGACATCTGCGTCAATTTGGCGTTCAGGGCCGCGAAATCGACACTCGTCGATTCGTGCTCGAGCGCCACCGCATCGGGCGCGGTCGCCGCTGCGTCGGCAATCAACTGCGGTAGATCGTCGACCGTCTTCGGCTTGGCGCGCGGCGCGAACTCGGCCTTCTCCTCGTCCGTGAGGATGTCGATGGATCGCAGCACCACCTCGGGATCGGAGACGACCGTCCGCAGAATCTTCGACAGCCGCTCGGCGAACGTCGCTATCGTCGATTCGTCGAAGATCGACGTCGCGTAGGTGAACGTCGCCTCGATGTCCTGCAGCGCTCCGGTCTCGTCGAAGTTCTCGACAGCGGTCAACTGAAGGTCGAACTTCGCCTGATCGTCGCCTGCCGGCAGCGCCTGCACCTGCAGGCCCGGCAACTCGAACGTGCCCGTCGCATGGTTCTGGAACGTCAACATCGCCTGGAACAGCGGTGTGTAGGCGCTCGACCGAGCGCGGCCGAGCGCATCGACCAGCCGCTCGAACGGAACGTCCGCGTGGCCGAACGCCGCGAGGTCCTTGTCCTTCGCCTGACGCACCAGGTCCAGGAACGTGCCGTTCGGATCGATCTGCGTGCGCAGCACCAACGTGTTGACGAACATGCCGACCAGGTCGTCCAGTTGCTCCTCGCCGCGTCCTGCGGTCGGGGTGCCGATGCTGATGTCCGACGAGTTGCTCAACCGGCCCAGCAGAACCGCGAACGCGCTGTGCACCACCATGAACGTCGTCGCCGCATGCTCGCGGGCGATCTTCTCTATGGCCGACGCCACGTCGGAACCGAACGTGAAGCCGTACGACGCGCCTTCCATGGTCGGTCGAGGTGGCCGTGGGCGATCGAGCGGCAGTGCCAGTTGTTCCGGCGCTCCCGCCAGCTCGGCGGTCCAGTAGGCCAGCTGCTTCGCCAGCGGACTGTCCGGGTCGTCCTCGCGGCCGAGTACGTCACGCTGCCACAGCGCGAAATCGGCGTACTGCACCGGCAGCGGTGCCCACGACGGCATCTCCCCCGCCACCCGAGCGGTGTAGGCGACCATGACATCGCGGATCAACGGCCCCATCGAGAACCCGTCGGCGGCGATGTGGTGAGCCACCACGGCGAGGACGTGTTCGTCGTCGCCGACCTGCAGCAGCGCAGCCCGGACCGGGACGGTCTTCGTCACGTCGAATCCCGCACCGAGGACGTCCGTCAGGCGGGCCACCACGGCGTCCGGTGCCACCTGTTCGGGTTCGAGATCCACCCCGACGTCGGCGACGCCACCGATCTGCTGCACCGGGCCGTCGACCGAATCGGGGTAGGCCGTCCGCAGAATCTCGTGGCGGCCGAGCACATCGTCGAACGCGCCGCGGAGCGAGGCGATGTCGAGGGCACCGGTCAACCGCACCGCAACGGGGATGTTGTACGCGGACGAACCCGGGTCGATGCGGTTGATCGTCCACATCCGTTCCTGGGCGATCGACAGGGGTAGTCGATCGGGACGCTCGCGCACCGTCAGTTCCCGGCGGGCACCGCCGCCGACGAGCGGCGCGATGTGTGCAGCGAGGCCCGCCACCGTGGACGCCGCGAACACCGACCGCACGGGAATCTGCGCGTCGAGAGCCTGGCCGAGGCGCGAGACCAGTTGGGTTGCGATCAACGAGTTTCCGCCGAGGGCGAAGAAGTCGTCGTCCAGCCCCGCGCGGTCCAGCCCGAGCAGTTCGGCGACGGTCGTCGCGACGATCTCCTCGATCGGGGTGACCGGTGCGCGGAACTCGGTGGCCTCGAAGTGCGGCGCGGGCAGCGCCTTTCGGTCCAGCTTTCCGTTGGCATTGAGCGGTAGCGCTTCGAGCACCACGAATGCCGCAGGCACCATGTACGACGGAACGAGATGCGAGAGTTCGGATTCGACGTGCGCGACATCGACGACCTCCCCGGCCCGGCCGACGACGTAGGCCACCAACTGGTCACCCATGGACTCGCCGCTGTGCACCACGACGGCCGAATCTGCCACTGCCGGCTGCGACCGCAGGGCCGCTTCGATCTCACCGAGCTCGATGCGGAATCCGCGAATCTTCACCTGGAAGTCGGCCCGATCGATGTACTCGAGGTGCGCCGGGGCCTGCGTTCCGTCGCCGACGGGCACCCGCCAGCGCACCAGGTCGCCGGTGCGGTACATCCGAGAACCGTTCGCGTCGAACGGATTGGCGACGAATCGCTCCGACGTCAGGTCCGCGCGCCCGAAGTAGCCGCGCGCCAGCTGCGCGCCGGCCAGGTAGAGCTCGCCGCTGACACCCGCAGGCACCGGATGCAACCGCGAGTCCAACACGAACACCGTCGTGTTCGCCTCGGGAACACCGATCGGCACCGCGGTCGTATCGGCGTCCGTCACCGCGTGCGCGGTCACCGACACCGCTGCCTCGGTCGGCCCGTACAGGTTGTGCAGTTCGGTCGATCCGTTCCGCTTGCGGAACTCCTGTGCGACGGCAGCGGGCAGTGCTTCACCGATCGCCAGCACCCGCCGCAGGCTCGGCGATACCTCGCCCGCGGCGACGGTGCCGAGCATCGACAGCATCGACGGCACCAGGTGCAGTGTCGTCACCGACTGCGTGCGAATCAGTTCCAGCAGGTAGTCGGGGTCACGATGACCGTCGGCCTCGGCCACGACGAGCCGTCCGCCGGAGGTCAGCTGCGACCAGAACTCCCACACCGACAGGTCGAACGTCGCTGCGGTCTTGAGCAGCGCTGCGTCGGTCTCGTCGAGTGCGTACTCCGCACGCAGCCAGTTCAGCTGGTTGACGACGGCACCGTGCGAGACCGCAACGCCCTTCGGACGACCGGTCGATCCGGACGTGAAGATGACGTACGCGGTGTTGGCTGCAGTGAGCACCCCGGTGCGTTCGGACGCGTCAACCGGAGCACCCGAGTAGGCATCGACGTCGAACCGGGCCAGATCCACGATCGGGGCAGCATCGGTGATCTCGGCACCCACATCGCCGGAGATCAGAATGCACGCAGGAGCGGCTGTCTCGAGGACCAACGCGTTGCGCTCGGCCGGCTGGTCCGGATCGATCGGAACGTACGCCCCGCCTGCCGTCGAGATGGCGTACATGCCGACGAGAAGATCGACCGAGCGCCGAATGGCAAGGCCGACAGGCACTTCCGGCCCGACACCCATGCCGATCAGGTGACGCGCGAGCTGCGAGACCCGCTCGGCGAACTCTCCGTACGTCACCACGCCGTCGTCGTGGACGAGTGCGACTGCAGCGCGGTCGCGTTCGGCGGCTGCACCGAACAGATCGGGAAGGGTCGTGTGTTCCACGGCACCGAAATCGTGAACCGTGTCGTTCCAGTCCTCGACGATTGCAGATCGCTCGCCGTCCAGCAGCACGTCGAGATCGCCGATGGGTGTCGACGGCGACGCCACGACGGCGGCCAGCACGGCCTCGAAGCGGGCCACGAGTGAACGGGCGGTGCTCTCGTCGAACAGATCCGTCGCGTAGGTCAGCAGGGCATCGAAGCCACCTGCCGCGCCGTCGCCCTGCTGGGCATCGGACACGATCAGATGCAGATCGAACTGGGAGTTGCCGGTCTCGGTGTCGAGCGCCGAGATTTCCAACCCGTCGAGCTCGAACTCGCGGCGAGCGAAGTTCTGGAACGAGAAGCCGACCTGGAACAGCGGGTGCCGAGCCGTCGAGCGCGTGGGGTTGACCACATCGACGAGCCGCTCGAACGGGATGTCCGAGTTGGCGAACGCCTGCAGATCGGTTTCACGCGCGGCGTCGAGGAGATCACCGAAGGTCGCCTCGCCCGGAACATCGAGTCGCAATACCAGGGTGTTGACGAACATGCCGACGAGATTCTCGATCTCGGCCTCGCCGCGACCTGCGATGGGTGTACCCACGACGATGTCCGAGGACCCCGAGATCCGCGAGAGCAGCACTGCGAAGGCCGCATGCACGGCCATGAAGACGGTCGCGTTGTGCGCACGTGCCAGTTCCGCGAGACGCGCGTGCGCGTCGACGTCGATTCGGAAATCGATGCGATTGCCGCGGAACGTCTGGCTCGCCGGACGCTGGCGATCGAGAGGTAGCTCGATCTGCTCGGGCAACTCCGACAGCGCGGCAGACCAGTATCGAATCTGTTGCGCTGCAATCGATTCGGCGTCGTCCTCGGAGCCGAGAACGTCGCGTTGCCAGAGCGCGTAGTCGGCGTACTGCACCGGCAGCGGTGCCCATGCGGGATCGGACTTCCGGGTACGGGCGGCATAGGCCGTCATGACGTCGGTCGACAACGGCATCATCGACAGACCGTCGGCGCTGATGTGATGGACCACCATCGCCAGCACGAACTCGGTGTCGGAGACTCGGAACAGCGAGGTCTTCAACGGAACCTCTGCGGTCACGTCGAACGTCGACGCCAGCAGCTCCAGCACCCGAGCGGTCACCGATTCCGCGTCGGTGTCGATGACGTCGAGAGTCGTCGGCACCTGGGACATCGGCACAACCACCTGATGCGGTCCCTCGGGCGAATCCGGGTACACCGATCGCAGTGTCTCGTGCCGCTCGATGACGTCCGAGACCGCGCTCTGCAACGCTCCGACGTTCAGATCGCCGCTCAGCCGCAGGGCGAACGGGATGTTGTACGCCGTCGAGTCCGAGTCGAACCGGTTGAGGAACCACATCCGCTGCTGCGCGAGCGACAGTGGAACTCGATCGGGGCGAGGTCCCGGCACCAGCGCCGGCCGCGCGCCCGAGCCCTGCTCGACCCTCGCCGCGAGTGCCGCGACCGTCGGGGCCTCGAACAGCGCCCGGACCGGGACCGTCGTGTCAGCGGAGGCACCGAGCCGGGACACGACCTGGGTGGCCACCAGCGAGTTGCCGCCGATTTCGAAGAAGTCGTCGTCGAGACCGACCCGGTCGAGACCGAGGACGTCGGCGAACACCTCGGCGACCATCGACTCGATCGGAGTCGTCGGCTGCCGGAACTCGCGAGTCCGCGCGGCCGGTTCGGGCAACGCTCGTCGGTCCAGCTTTCCGTTGGTGGTCAACGGAATTGCGTCGAGCACCACGAACGCCGACGGCACCATGTACTCGGGGAGCTGCTCGGCCACCGACGCTCGGACGGCGTCGACGTCGATCGTGGAACCGGTCGCGGGCACCAGGTAAGCGACCAGGCGCGCGGCACCGGGAGCGTCCTCGCGCACGATCACCGCGGCCTGTCCGACGGCCGGAGCCGACAGAACCGACGATTCGACTTCGCCCAGTTCGATGCGGAAGCCGCGGATCTTGACCTGATCGTCTGCGCGACCGACGAATTCGAGCTCACCGGTGGGCGACCACCGGGCGACGTCGCCGGTGCGATAGAGGACGGATCCGTCGCCTGCGAAGGGATCTGCCACGAATCGTGTCGCCGTCAGGTCCGGCCGACCCAGGTATCCCCGCGCCACCTGACCGCCCGAGACGTACATCTCTCCCGGGACGCCCGCCGGCACGAGGCCGAGTCGCGCGTCCAACACGTACACGGACAACCCGGAGATCGCCCGACCCACCAGTGACCCCGATGCCTCCGCGGCCGCCTGCGCGTCGAGCGCCCGATGCGAGACGTGGACGGTGGTTTCGGTGATGCCGTACATGTTGACCAACTGTGGGGAACGATCGCCGTGCCGATCGAACCAACCGCTCAATCGACGCAGCTCCAACGCTTCCCCGCCGAAGACGACGTAGCGCAGTGCGTACTCGGCAGCACCCGATGCCGTGCGGTCGGCCTGGTCGAACTGGTAGAAAGCAGACGGGGTCTGGTTGAGCACGGTCACGCGTTCGCGAATCAACAACTCGCGGAGCGCTTCCGGCGACCTCGACGTGAAGTAGTCGACCACGACGACGGTGCCACCCGTGGTGAGCGGGCCCCACAGTTCCCACACGGAGAAGTCGAACGCGTACGAGTGGAACAGAGTCCAGACGTCGGCGGGACCGAAATCGAAGTGCCGCTGGGTGTTCGCCAGCAGGCGGACGACGTTGCGGTGCGGGACGACGACGCCCTTGGGGGTGCCGGTCGAACCCGAGGTGTAGATGACGTACGCAGCTTCTGCGGCCGTCACCGCGGGAAGGACGTCCGTTGCGAACCGGGAATCGTCCGCTGGGGTGTCCATGTCGACCCTGGGCAGTTCCGGCGGTAGCGCGACCTCGACACCGGTCCAGGTCAGTACCGCGGCGGGACGCGAGTCGGCGAGCACGAACTCGATGCGATCGGCCGGGTACGACGGATCGATCGGTACGTATGCACCTCCGGCCTTGAGCACCGCGAGCAGCGCCACCACGAGATCGGCCGTGCGAGGCAGTACGACTGCGACCGCGGATTCGCGGCCGACACCCTGTGCGACAAGAACTCTCGCCAGTGCCGTCGACTCGGTGTCGATGTCTCCGTACGTGCGCGACCGACCGTCGAAGACGACGGCGGCAGCGTCCGGGTTCTCCGCGACCCTGGCCGCGAACAGGGAGACGATGGAGTCGGCAGAATCCGCGACCGCCGGTGCGTCCTGGGCAAGGGCGAGAACGTGATCGCGCTCGGCCGTATCCATCACCGGGATGTCCCCGACGGGCTGCTCGGCATCGGTACCGACCGACTCCAGCACGCGGATCAGGCGCTCACCGAAAGCGCGGGCTGTGTCCTCGTCGTAGAGATCACGGGCGAACGTCACGTCGATGGCCGAGCTGCCGTCCGCCGGGTTCTCGGTGAACGTGAACTGAATGTCGAACTTCGCCGTCTCGACGTCGAGATCGACTCCGCGCACGGTCAGGCCCGGGAGCTCGAGTTCGGTCTGCTCCATGTTCTGCACGGTGAGCATCACCTGGATCAGCGGATGCCGCGCGGCCGACCTCGGTGGGTCGAGTACTTCGACGAGTCGCTCGAACGGCACCTCCGCGTGCGCGAACGCCGACAGATCGGTGTTGCGCGTACGGGCGAGCAGTTCGGTGAAGGCAGCACCGGGATCGATCTCGGTGCGCAGCACGAGGGTGTTGACGAACATACCGATGACGTCGTCGAGTGCCGCCTCACCGCGACCGGCGACCGGAGTACCGATGGCGATGTCGGTTTCGCCCGACAACCGGGAGAGCAACACCGCGAGAGCAGAGTGCAACACCATGAACAGTGAGCTCTGATTGGCGCGGGCTACCGCACCGAGACGCGCATGCGTCTGCGCATCGAGCGTCAACCGAATGTTGCCGCCGCGGTAGGACGACCGATCGGGACGCACTCGGTCGCCGGGGAACGTGCTCTCGTCCGGCAGTCCCGACAGCGTTCGCGTCCAATGTCGGATCTGGCCGGACACCGGTGAATCGGGATCGCTCTCGGAACCGAGCACGGTCTGCTGCCACAGGGTGTAGTCGGCGTAGCGAACCGCGAGCGGTGCCCAACCCGGTTCGCTTCCTGCACTCCGGGCCGCGTACGCGATCATGAGGTCGCGAGTCATCGGTCCGATCGAGAAACCGTCTGCGGCAATGTGATGTGTGGCCAAGGCCAGCACATACCGGTTCGAGTCGAGCTCGAGCAGGATGGCACGGAGTGGGGGTGCGGCCGTGACGTCGAAACCCTGCACGAAGAACTCGGCCAGGGCGGCGGTGACGTCGTCGGCGGTGACCTTCGTCGGTGCCAGTTCCGGAGCCACCTGCGCTGCGGGGACGATCACCTGAGACGCCACCCCGTCCACCTCGGGGTAGACGGTGCGCAGCGATTCGTGCCGTTCGATCACGTCGGCCACGGCAGAGCGCAGCGCGGCGACGTCGAGGTCACCGATCAGTTCGATGGCGACGGGCAGATTTTCCGTTGCCGAATCGACGTCGAAACGGTTGAGGAACCACATCCGGCGCTGGGCGAGCGACAGCGGAACGAAGTCCGGCAACTCGGTGCGCACGAGAGGCATCTTTCGTCCCGATCCCGAGAGTTCGTCCAGCTTCGCCGCCAGAGCCGCCACCGTCGACGCCTCGAAGATGGTCCGAACACTGACCGTGGTGTCCGTCGCGGCACCGATGCGCGATGCCACCCTGGTCGCCACGAGCGAGTTACCGCCGAGAGCGAAGAACTCGTCGTCGGCTCCGACGACGTCGACGCCGAGCACGTCACGGAACACCTGCGACACCACGATTTCCGACGTGGTCGTCGGAGCGCGGAAGGCACGCTGCTCGATATCAGGTGCCGGGAGCGCGCGCCGGTCGAGCTTGCCGTTGGCGGTCAGCGGAAGTGCGTCGAGCACGACGGTCGCAGCCGGAACCATGTATCCGGCGAGCGAGCTGGCGGCGAACGCCGTCAGGTCAGCCACGTCGACGGTCGCACCGGAGGCGGGGACGACATAGGCGACCAGTTGATCTCCGGCGACGGCCGTCTGCCGAACCAGCACCACGGCCGACTCCACCGACGGGTGCCGGCGCAGCACGGTCTCGATCTCCCCGAGTTCGATGCGCAGACCACGCAACTTGACCTGGAAGTCTGTGCGGCCCAAGTACTCCAGACGCCCGGTGTGAGACGAGGACTCCCGCCAGCGCACCAGATCGCCGGTGCGGTACATACGAGAACCCGGTTCGCCGAACGGATCCGGCAGGAATCGATCTGCCGTCAGATCCACTCGACCGAGGTAGCCGCGGGCCAGTTGGACTCCGGCGAGATAGAGCTCACCTGCGACCCCGGGAGCAACCGGGGACAGTCGGGAGTCGAGGACGTACGTTCTGGTGTTCCACACCGGGACACCGATCGGAACCAGGTCGACGTCCGCCTCGGACACCTCGTGATAGGTGACGTCGACAGCCGCTTCGGTGGGTCCGTAGAGGTTGTGCAGCGCCACGCCCGGCAGGACGCGTCGGACGCGTTCGCCGACCTCGGCGGGCAGCGCCTCACCGGAGGCGAACAGCGTCCGCAGCGACGCGGCTGCGGACGACGCCTCGGCTGCGACGACGGAGACGAAGACCTCGAGCAACGACGGCACGAAGTGTGCCGTCGTGACCGACTGCGCCTCGATGGTCTCGAGCAGGTACTGCGGGTCTCGGTGCCCGTCCGGCTTCGCGATGACCAGCGTCGCCCCGATCTGCAACGGCCAGAACAGTTCCCACACCGACACGTCGAACGTGACGGGGGTCTTCTGCAACACGACATCGTCGGCGACGAGCTCGTATTCCGACTGCATCCACAGCAGACGGTTGACGATTGCCTCGTGTGTGACGGCCACGCCCTTCGGCTGCCCGGTCGACCCGGACGTGAAGATGACGTATGCGGTGTTCGTCGGTGCCAGAGCACCGATTCGGTCCGCGTCGGTGATCGGTGCATCGGAGAACCCGGACAGATCGAGAAGGTCGATGTCGATCACGTCGAGCCCGTCGGCATCCACCGAGTCTCGTGACGTGCTCAATACACACACCGGTGCCGCGGTGCGCAGGATGTGCGCAATTCGCTCGGCAGGCTGATCCGGGTCGATCGGTACGTAGGCACCGCCCGCCGCGACGATCGCGTGAATTCCGACGAGGAGCTCCACCGAACGACGGGCAGCGATCGCCACGGTGGTCTCGGGCCCGACACCACGATCGACGAGGTACCGCGCAAGACGAGCCACCCGTGCGTCGAACTCGCCGTAGGACACCGACTCGTCACCGAATACCAGTGCGGTTCCGTCGGATTCGACCGACCGCCCGAGGGAGGCCAGCGTCTGCGACCGGTCGACGTCGTGGTCGGTGTCGTTCCAGTCGTCGAGCACGCGCTTGTACTCGACGTCGTCGAGCAGTTCGATGTCGCCCACGACGGTCGAGAGGTTGTCGGCGACGGATTCGAGGACCTTGATCAGGCGCTCACCCAAGGTGACCACCGTGGACTCGTCGAACAGGTCGGTGGCGTAGGTGACATCGAACGTCATACCCTGCGCCGCGCCACTGGGTCCGAACGATTCGACGAACGTGAACTGCAGGTCGAACAGTGCAACCAGGGTCTCGAAGTCGACGCCCGAGACCGACAGTCCCGGTAGTTCGAGATCCTTCTGCCCCAGGTTCTGGAACGCGAGCACCACCTGCACGAGGGGATGACGTGCCGTGGAACGTACCGGGTTGAGGATCTCCACCAGACGCTCGAACGGAACGTCCACGTGTGCCAGCGCCGACAGATCGGTCTCGCGAGCATCGGCGAGTACCTGGTCGAACCTGCGCGCGGTGTCGATCTCCGTTCGGAGCACGAGGGTGTTGACGAACATGCCGATCAGGTCGTCGAGCGCCGCCTCACCGCGGCCCGCGACCGGTGTGCCGATCGCGATGTCGGTCTCGCCGGACAGCCGCGAGAGCAGTACCGCGAGGCTGGTGTGCACCAGCATGAACAGCGACGCGTTCTCACGTCGGGACGCCTCGATCAGAGCGCGATGCAGTTCTCCGTCGATCGAGAAACGCACCAGCGCACCGCTGTTCGACGCCACCGCCGGCCGGGGACGGTCGGAGGGCACATCGAGCTGATCCGGCAGACCGGCCAACGTCGTCGTCCAGTAGTCGATCTGCTGCGAGACCACGGACGTGGGGTCGTCCTCGGAGCCCAGCACCTCGCGCTGCCACAGGCTGTAGTCGGCGTAGTCGACCGGAAGCGGAGTCCAGTACGGCTCCTGGTTCATCGACCGCGCCGCATAGGCATTCATGACGTCGCGGGTGAGCGGGCCGAGCGAGAAACCATCGGCGGCGATGTGGTGCACCACGAACACCAGCAGGTGCTCGGTGGGGCTCACCTCGAACAACCGAGTACGGAACGGGAGGTCCTTCGACAGGTCGAATCCTGTCGTCGCCAGCTCGCGCATGGCATCGGCCACCTGATGCGCGGAAATTTCGATCGGCGTCAATTCCGGTGTGGCCGTCTGTGCGTCGACGATCACCTGATGAGCCGTGCCGTCGGTCTCCGGGAACACCGTCCGTAGAGACTCGTGCCTGGCGACGACGTCCGCGACCGCGATCTGCATGGCCCGGCGGTCGAGCAGACCGGACAACCGGACGGCGATCGGGATGTTGTTGGCCGCCGATTCGACGTCGAACTTGTTGAGGAACCACATCCGCTGTTGCGCCAGTGACAGCGGAATGTGCTGCGGACGCTGCTGCGGTACCAGCGGCGGCCTGCTGCCGGTGGCGACCAGGGTGCCCAGTCTGGCTGCGAGGTCGGCCACCGAGGACGCGTCGAACAGCTCGCGAACGGCGATCCGGGTGTCCAGCGCGACGCCGAGTCGGGACACGAGTTGCGTTGCGATGAGCGAGTTTCCGCCCAGCTCGAAGAAGTCGTCGTCGAGACCCACGCGCTCGACGCCCAGCACCTGGGCGTACACCTCGGCGACGGTGCGTTCGATGTCGTTGGTCGGTTCGCGGTACTCGGTGACCTCGAATGCGGGGTCGGGCAACGCCTTTCGGTCGAGCTTTCCGCTGGCGCCGAGCGGGAACTCGGGCAGCACGATCAGCGTCGACGGCACCATGTACTCCGCCAGACGGCCGCGTAGCGCCGACAGAACGGCTCCGGTGTCGACCGACACCCCCGAAGGAACCACGTATCCGACGAGTTGGTCGCGGCGGACCACGACTACGGCTTGAGAGACCGACCGCTGCGCGAGCAGCGCCGTTTCGATCTCACCCAGTTCGATGCGCAGGCCGCGCAACTTGACCTGGAAGTCGGAACGTCCGACGTATTCGAGCTCGCCGTCGCGATTCCAGCGCACGACGTCGCCGGTGCGGTACAGCCGCGCGCCGCCATCGGCGAACGGGTGAGCGACGAACCTGTCCGCGGTCAGGTCGGGGCGTCCCACATAGCCGCGCGCGAGCTGGGTGCCGGCGAGATAGAGCTCACCTGCAACACCGACCGGGGTGGGATGCAGTCGCGAATCCAGTACGTAGACAGCAGTGTTCCAGACCGGAGCACCGATCGGCATGACGTCGGAGTCCGAATCCGTGACCGCGTGGTACGTCACGTCCACGGCCGCCTCGGTCGGTCCGTACAAGTTGTGCAGTTCCACCGACGCGACAGCACGCCGCAGTGCGCGAGCGGTGGTGGGCGGTAGCGCCTCGCCGGAGGCGAACATCAGTCGGAGCGAGGCTCCCGCGCTGCGACGCCGCTCGACTTCGGGCACGAACACCGACATCATCGACGGCACGAAGTGCACCACCGAAACGCGTTCGCGCGCAATGACATCGAGCAAGTAGATGGGATCCCGGTGACCGTCCGGAACGGCGATCACCACCGAGGCACCCACCTGGAGCGCCCAGAAGAACTCCCATACCGACACGTCGAACGTGGACGGCGTCTTCTGCAGCACCACGTCGCGTGGAGTCAGGGCGTATTCGCCCTGCATCCACAGCAGCCGGTTGACGATCGCGTCGTGCGACACCCCGACACCCTTGGGACGGCCCGTCGAACCCGACGTGAAGATGACGTACGCGAGGTTCCGCGAACGCAGTGGGGCGCGTCGGTCGTTGTCGCGCAACGGTTCCGACGACAGGTTAGAAGTATCGAGCGTGTCGATGTCGATCGTGTCGACGTCGGGGAATTCGACATGATCGCGCACGGTGGACAACACCCGGATCGGTGCCGCGGTGGCCACGATGTAGTCGTTGCGATCCGCCGGTTGGGTCGGGTCGATCGGCACGTATCCGGCCCCGGCCTTGACGATCGCGTACATGCCGACGAACAGGTCGAGGCTGCGGGCGATCGCGAGGCCGACCAACGTGTCGGGCCCGACGCCCAGCGAGACCAGATGGCGCGCAAGACGGTTGACGCGTGCATCGAACTCGGCGTACGTCAGCCGCTCACCCTCGAAGACCAGCGCAGTTGCGTCCGGGGTCAGGGCGACCTGTCGGTCGAACAGGTCCACCAGAGTGATGTCGGCGGGGACCTCGTGTTCGGTGTCGTTCCATTCGGCCACCACGCGATCGTGCTCGCCGTCGTCGAGCAGATCGATGTCTCCGACGGCCACCGACGAATCGGCCACCACGGCCGTGAGCATCCGTACGAACCGGTCGGCGAACCCGCGAACGGTCTCGGCATCGAAAAGGTCTGTCGCGTAGGTCAGTTCGGCGGCCATACCCTGTCCGCGGCCGTCCAGTCCGATCGACTCGGTCACGGTGAGCTGCAGGTCGAACTTGGCGATTTCGGCATCGAGGGCGACGCTGTCCACCGACAGGCCCGGCAGGTCGACGTGTGTTCGGGTGAGGTTCTCGAACGAGAGCATGACCTGGAACAGCGGGTGTCGAGCTTGCGACCGCGACGGGTTGAGGACCTCGACCAGACGCTCGAACGGTAGATCGGCGTGGCCGAAGGCTCCGAGCGCGACTTCGCGTGCGCGGCCGATCTGTTCGGAGAACGTGCGTCCGGAGTCGATGTCGGTGCGCAGAACGAGCGTGTTGACGAACATACCGACGACGTCGTCTAGCGCTGCGTCACCGCGGCCGGCGACCGGAGTACCGATGGCGATGTCCTCTGTGCCCGACAGTCGGGCCAGCAGCACGGCCAGTGCGGCGTGGACGACCATGAACAGCGATGCGTTGTGGGTATGTGCCAGAGCGGACAGGCCCTGGTGCACATCGGCAGGCACGTCGAATCCGATGGACGAGCCCTGGTAGGACTGGCGACTGGGGCGCGGCCGGTCGGTCGGCAGATCGAGCTGGTCGGGTAGGCCGGCGAGGATGTCGGCCCAGTAGTTCACCTGACCGGAGATCAACGACTGCGGATCGTCCTCGGAGCCCAGAACCGAACGCTGCCACAGGCTGTAGTCGGCATACTGCACTTCCAACGGCATCCAGGCCGGGTTCTCCCACGCGGTGCGCGAGGCGTAGGCGATCATGATGTCTCGGGCCAGCGGTCCCATCGACCATCCGTCGGCCGAGATGTGGTGCACCACCATGGCGATCACGTGTTCGCGTGGGCCGATCTCGAACAGTCGCGCCTGGATCGGAACGTTGACGGTCACGTCGAACGTCGTCGACGCGAGCGCGAAGACCTGTCGCTGAATGTCGGCTGCCGAGGTCGGAATCGGCATCAGGTTCGGCACCGTCTGAGCGGCGTCGAGAATGGACTGCTGCGGTCCGTGCGCGGTGTCGGGATAGACGGTGCGCAGCGACTCGTGCCGGTCGATCACATCCATGATGGCGACCTGCAGTGCGGCGACATCCAGGTCGCCGGTCAGCTTCAGCGCGAACGGAATGTTGTATGCAGCGGAGTCGACGTCGAACCTGTTGAGGAACCACATGCGTTGCTGCGCAAGCGACAACGGGATGCGCTCCGGCCGGACGGTCGCGACCAGTGCAGTCCGGCCGCCCTCCCCCGCCGCCTGTTCGACGCGCACCGCGAGCAGTGCAACCGTCGACGCCTCGAACAGCATGCGCACCGGCACGGTGGCGTCGAGTGCCACTCCGAGCCGCGAGACCACCTGGGTGGCGATCAGCGAGTTACCGCCGAGCTCGAAGAAGTCGTCGTCCAGTCCTACCCGCTCGACGCCGAGAACCTCGGCAAAGACGTCGGCGACGATCTCTTCGATCGGTGTCGTCGGTGCGCGGAAATCTCGCACCTCGAACACCGGCGCAGGCAGTGCGCGCCGGTCCAGCTTTCCGTTGACCGTCAACGGAATCGTCTCCAGCGCAACGAACGCCGACGGAACCATGTACTCCGGCAACAGTTCGGCGATACCGGTTCGCAGATCCTCGAGGTCGAGGGTCGGCCGACCGTTCGCCACCGCCGAGACCACGTAGGCGACCAACCGGGCCGCCCCGGGCGAATCCTCACGGACGACGACGGCGGCTTGGGTGACGGCGGGGTGCGCGGTGACCGCGGCCTCGACCTCGCCCAACTCGATTCGGAAGCCGCGCACCTTGACCTGATCGTCGGAGCGGCCCAGATATTCGAGCTCGCCCGACGCGTTCCACTGCGCCAGATCGCCGGTGCGGTACAGCAACGACCCGGCATCGGAGCCGGAGGCGAACGGATCGGCCACGAACCGCACCGCGGTGAGCGGCGCGCGTCCCAGGTATCCGCGCGCCAATTGTCCACCCGCAACGTACATCTCGCCGGGCACCCCGACCGGGACCGGATGCAGCCGGGTATCGAGAACAAAGACGCGCAGCCCTGCGATCGGCTTGCCGACCACCGATGCGGTCGTTGCGACGGACGCGGAGCCCAACGCTTGATACGACACGTGCACCGTGGTCTCGGTGATGCCGTACATGTTGATCAGCTGCGGTGCACGATCGCCGTGCCGCTCGAACCAGCCGCTCAATCGACGCTGTTCGAGGGCCTCGCCGCCGAAGATCACGTAGCGCAGAGACAGCTCGCCGCCGGTCGAGGCCGCCGTGCGATCGGCCTCGGACAGTTGGTAGAACGCCGACGGAGTTTGGTTGAGCACCGTCACTCGTTCGTCCACGAGCAGCTGATGGAACGCTTCGGGTGAGCGCGAGGTGAAGTAGTCGACGACCACCAGAGTGCCGCCGTACAGCAACGGACCCCACAGTTCCCACACCGAGAAGTCGAACGCGTAGGAATGGAACATCGTCCACACGTCGTCGGCTCCGAAGCCGTAGACCGCATCGGTGTTCGCGAGGAGCCGAACCACGTTGCGGTGCGGCACCAGAACACCCTTGGGGCGACCGGTCGACCCCGAGGTGTAGATGACGTACGCGACGTTGGTGGGGCGAAGCGGGCGAATGCGATCGGTGTCGGTCACCGGTGCGCCCGAGATCGACGACAGATCGACCGTGTCGATGTCGACGAACGTTGCGCCGATGCGAGATTCGACGTCCGCGGGCAACTCGATCGGGTCCGTTCCCGAGAAGAGAATCGATGTCGGACGCGCATCGTCGAGCATGTATTCGACGCGGTCCAGCGGGTAGCTCGGATCGACGGGGAGGTAACCGCCACCGGCTTTCACGACCGCGACCAGCGCGACAACGAGTTCCGCCGACCTCGGTAGTGCGACCGCGACGAGGCTCTCGGGGCCCACGCCGTGCGAGATCAGTACGCGGGCAAGGCGATTGGTCCGAGCATCGAACTCGGCGTACGTCAGCGACGTGTCGCCGAAGCGCACGGCCACTCCGTCCGGCTGTGCCGAGGCCGCGGCGTCGAGCAGGTCGATCAACGTCACGTCGCGAGAGACGTCCGGCCCGGACACGTTCCAGGTGGACACGACGGACTCGTATTCGGCGGCGTCCACGATGTCGACGTCGCCGACCGGAACCGACGCGTCGGTGGTGACTGCGTCCAGAATTCCGAGGAAGCGCCGCGCGAAGCTGTCGACCAGATCTGCGTCGAACAGATCGGTCGCGTACTCGAACACCGCATCGATACCCGCGGCAGTTCCGTCGACCTGATGCTCGGTGAGCCACAGCTGGAGGTCGAATTTCGCTATCGGGACGTCGAATTCGGCGGCCACGGCGCGAAGCCCGCCGACGGTGAGTTCACGAGACATGGCCGATTCCAGGGAGAGCGCCACCTGGAACAACGGGTGCCGTGATGTCGAGCGGACCGGATTGAGAACCTCGACCAGGCGCTCGAACGGAACGTCGGCATGCGCGAATGCCGACAGGTCCGTGTCGCGGACGCGAGCGAGCAGCTGCTCGAACGACAGTGCCGGATCGACATCGGTACGAAGTACCAACGTGTTGACGAACATTCCGACGAGGTCGTCGAGTGCAGGCTCACCGCGACCGGCCACCGGCGCGCCGATGGCGATGTCGGTGGTGCCGCTCAGTCGAGCCAGCAACAGCGCGTACGCCGACTGCATCACCATGAACAGCGACGAGTTGTTCGCGCGGGCGAGATCGGCCAGAGCACTGTGCAACCGGGCCGGAATCTCGATGCGCAGCTTGCTGCCTGCGTTGGACGACACGGCGGGGCGGGGCCTACTCGACGGCAGCGCCAGCTGATCGGGTAGATCCTCGAGTGTGGCACTCCAATAGGCGATTTCGCGTGCAGCGAGCGAATGCGGATCGGTTTCGGGACCGAGTACCGCACGCTGCCAGAGCGCGTAGTCGGCGTACTGGACCTCGAGCGGCGTCCACTCGGGAGCGCGGCCCTGTATCCGGCTCGAGTAGGCCAGCAGGACGTCGCGCGCCAACGGTCCGAAGGAGGCTCCGTCGGCAGCGATGTGGTGCAGGACCATCGCCAGTTCGTACTCGGTGGGCGACATCTCGAACAGCGCGATTCGGAACGGCGTGTCGATCGTGACGTCGAAGCCCTTGGCCACCAACTCGTGCAGTCGGCCACCGAGCTCGTGCCGTTCGATGCGGATCGGGGTGATCGTGGCCGGTGTCCTGGCCGCGTTGAGCACGACCTGCTCGGGCGATCCGTCCACTTCCGGGTACACGGTGCGCAGCGTCTCGTGTCGTTCCACGACGTCCGCGAATGCGGCCGACAGGGCACTCACGTCGAGTGGACCGCTCAGATGGACCGAGAACGGCAGGTTGTACACCGCAGTGGCCGGATCGAACCGGTTGAGGAACCACATGCGTTGCTGTGCAGGCGAGAGTGGGATGCGCTCGGGGCGTTCCCGGGATTCGAGGATCGGGGTGTCGGATCCGCGGCCGGCGGCCGACTCGGCCCGGGCGGCCAGTGCGCCGACGGTGGGGGCCTCGAACAGCTCGCGCACTCCCAGGCGTACTCCGAGTGCGCCGCCGACTCGTGTCACCAACTGTGTGGCGATCAGCGAGTTGCCGCCGAGCTCGAAGAAGTCCTCGTCCAGACCGACCTTGGACGCGCCGAGCAGGTCCTCGTAGATTCCGGCGACGACGTATTCCGCGCGACTCTGCGGTGCTCGGTACTTCTTGGCGCTGGTGAACACCGGCTCCGGCAACGCTTTTCGATCGAGCTTCCCGCTGGTGTTGAGCGGCAGTGCATCGAGCACGACCACTGCTGCGGGAACCATGTAGGACGGCAGCGCATGCCCGGCGAATTCGATGGCCTCGGCGGAGTCGATGGACTTCCCCGGCCCGGCGACGACGTAGGCGACGAGTTGGTCGCCGGTGACCGTCTGCACGACCAATGTCACTGCCTGCGAGATGGATTCGTGTGCGAGCAGCACGGTTTCGATCTCGCCCAGCTCGATGCGCTGGCCACGGAACTTCACCTGGAAGTCGGTGCGTCCGATGTAGTCCAGCACTCCGTCGCTGCGCCACCGAACGAGGTCGCCGGTACGATACATCCGCTCTCCGGCGTCGCCGAAGGGGTTGGCCACGAACCGATCCGAGCTCAGGTCGGGGCGACCCACGTAGCCCCGCGCCAGCTGGACGCCCGCGAGGTAGAGCTCTCCCGCTTCTCCCACCGGAGTGGGTCGCAGCCGGCTGTCCAGTACGAAGGCGCGGGTGTTCCACTCGGGCACACCGATCGGGACGGTTCGCGTGTCCTGTGGGCTGCTCTCGTGGTACGTCACCGAGACCGCCGCCTCGGTGGGACCGTAGAGGTTGTGCAGTCCTGCGGCGCAGACGGATCGGAATGCTGCTGCCGTCTCGACCGGAAGCGCCTCGCCGATCACGAAAACGTGACGCAGCGAAGCACAGGTGTTGGCCGGCGCGTTGGCGACGAACACGGTCAGCATCGAGGGCACGAAGTCGGTGACCGTGACGCGATGCTCGGCGATCCTGTTCGCCACATAGACCGAGTCGCGATGCCCGTCGGGGGTGGCGAGCACCATCGTCGCGCCCACTCGAAGCGGCAGGAAGAAACCCCACAGCGAGACGTCGAACGTCGTCGCCGTCTTCTGCAGATAGACATCGGTGGTATCCATCGGATACTCCGCCAGCATCCACTCCATCTGATTGTGGATGGCGGCGTGCTCCACGGCGACGCCCTTCGGGCGGCCGGTGGAGCCGGAGGTGTAGATGACGTACGCGGTATTCGAAACACGAAGCGGCGCAATCCGTTCCGGGTCGCGGACCGGAGCGGACGACCGGGCGGACAGGTCGACCAGATCGACGGCGACCGTGTCGGTGCCCTCGGGCAGCGACACGTCGTCACGCGACGAGATCAGTACGCACCGAGGCTGCGCGGAATCGAGGATGTAGGCCGTGCGTTCGGCAGGATGATCCGGGTCGATCGGCACCCACGCTCCGCCTGCCGCCACGATGGCGTACATGCCGACCACGAGATCGAACGAGCGTCGAATGGACAATCCGACGAGAGTCTCCGGGCCGACGCCCATGTCGATCAGATGGCGAGCGAGGCCGTTCACCCGCGCCGACAGTTCTCCGTAAGTCAGGACGTCGCCCTCGTACACCAGAGCCGTGGCGTCGGGACGAGCTGCCGCAGCAGCCTCGAAGGCGGTGAGCAGAGTGCTGGGCGTGGTCTCGTGTTCGGTGTGGTTCCACTCCGAGACGACCAGTGCGCGCTCGGATCCGTCGGTCAGAGCCAGGTCCCAGACGAGGTCCGTCGGGGCTGCTGCCACGAAACGGCCGAGGAAGTCGACGAACCGCTCGTGATTGCGGCCGGACTGATCGGGGCCGTACAGGTTGGGGTTGGACTCGAAGTCGATGTGGGTCGTGGCCCCGGCGACGCTCGTGTAGAGGTTCAGTCCGAAGTCCTCGATGAGGCCGGTGGAGAGGATGTTGATCCCGCCGACCATCGATCCCAGGCGTACCTCGCCGAAGAACAGCATGATGTTGACCCAGGGACCGAAGAACGCAGCTTGACCGCTTGCGCCGCCGGCGTCGCGGCGAATGTCCTCGTGCCGGTACCGCTGGTGGCGCAGTGCGCCGGAGACCTCGGCGTTGACGCGCGCCAGCATCGTTTCGACGGTGGTGTCGCCCGAGACGTCGAACCGCAGCGGCACCACGTTGGACACCATGCCGCCGGAGCGGCGCAGTACCGCGGTGGTTCGCGCGGTCACCGGCAGTGACAGCACGACGTCCTCGCGGCCGGTCATCTGGGCCAGATACGCCGCGAACGCGGCGATGACGATGGTCGCCATCGTCGTGTCGGTCTCGGCGCGCAGGGCATCGAGACTGCTCATCGTGTCGGCAGACAGAGCGGTGCTGTCGATCTGACTCTTCGGGGCCGGCGGAGCGGTGTGCCCGGCGAGGGTGGTGACTCCGTCGATTCCGTCGATCCGCGACGCCCAGTACTCGCGATCGGCCTGGAAGCGGCTCGAATCGCGGTAGGACATCTCGATGTCGTAGACCTTGGTCAGATCCGAGGCCAGGTTCTTCGTCGGTTCGGTGCCCTCGACCTCGGACGTGTACAACTCCGCAGCGCGGTTCATGAAGGTCACGGCACCGAAGCCGTCGAGAACGACGTGGTGCACGCGCTCGTACCAGAACCAGACATCGTCCTCGATACGCAGGACGGTGGCGGCGATCAGTCGATCGCGAAGAATGTCGATCGGAGCGCTGTAATCGGCGTGCATCCACTCGAGGGCGGCCGCGCGAGGGTCGTTCTCGCCGCGCAGATCCACCAGTCCGAGCGAGTCGTCCAGGGTGGGGTCGACGATCTGTCGTGGCTCCGCGTCGATCTCGGTGATACGGACGAAACCGGACTGCAGTTCGAGGGCTGCGCGTGAAGATGCGCGCCGCAACAGTTCGACGTCGAGATCACCGCGCAGTTCGACGTACTGCGCGATGTTGGCGGGTACCGAGGGGTCCACGTGCTGCGCGAACCACATCCCCAATTGGGCCGGTGACAGTGGGAACGAGGGATGCTGCCGACTGTCGACTCCCGTGTCGTCGTCTCCAGCACCTTCCACACCTAGCGGGTCCAATCGATTCCTCTCTTTCCCACAATCACACGCGCCCCCACCGGCCGCCGAAGCGGCGGACAACGATGGGCACCGAACACATCGAGCAAGCTGACTACGTCGATCTCTATTTTCTCACCATGAACAACTCGGAAGTTACCTTTCAGTACTTATCCGTCGAGATGGGCCGGACCGTTACATGCCCAGCACGCGTCGAGAGCACCCGCCCCCGTACGTGCAGAACCGGTGGCTGGATTCGGCACCCGGCCAATCTACAGGCCCGCACGCGCGGAGTTCGTCGGTTGTCACGCCGTCATGTCGAAAGCGGCAATCACCTTGGTAGGTACCAAACGAACGATCAATTCGCCCGGAACTCCATTGCGTCTGCCGAACTCCTCCCCTCTGTCGCGGCCCATGTACCGCGCTCCGATCTCGGTGGCCGTACGCACCAGTTCTCGGGGATCCTCGTCGATCGAGGCAACGCCCTGCACCTGCACGAACCCGTACGGCGGCTCTTCGAGATCGACGGTCAACACGATCCGAGGGTCCCTGCGAATCGCTCGCCCCTTGGCGGTATCGGCTCCGGTGTTGAACACGATGGAATCGTCCTCGACGACGAACCAGATCGGGGCGACCAGGGGCCGTCCGTCCGAAGCGAGGTAGCCGACCTTTCCGGTGCGGGTACCTGCCGACAGAAACTCTCGCACGCGTGGATCGGTGAAAGACGTCATCGACGTCACGCTACTCGGCCGGACCGACAGGTTCACGTCACCGACGAACTCGGCCAGGACGTGCCGCCCGATCGACGATGCTAAGCCGGGCCGACGTGGGTGAGCAGACCCGCGCAGATCGTGGCCCGCACCTCCGTGTCGGCCAGATCGTGCGCCGAGCGATGCACCGGGTGCTCTTCGAGAACGACGATGTCCGCGACGTCCCCGACGCGGAGCGCAGCGCGGTCGCCGCTCGCCGCTCGCAGTGCCGCGCCGAGAGGAACCGATTCCTCGGCATGCCACGGCGGCCGGTCGTCGTCGGTTCGGAATACCGCCGCCGCAACGCCTGCCAGTGGCTCCGGTGGACTCACCGGAGCGTCGGAGCCGAAGAGCAGCGTGGCACCGCTTCGATGTAGCGACCCGTAGCCGTAGGCCACCGAGCGTCGACCTGCCCACAGATCCTCGGCGATGTCGCGATCGGCCATGGCGTGCTGCGGCTGCACCGACGCCGCAACGCCCAGCGCCGCGAAGCGTGCGATGTCTTCGGGGACGAGCTGCTGCGCGTGTTCGATACGACCTCCGCAACCGGCCCGCTCGAACGCATCGAGCGCAACACCGTTCGCCCGGTCACCGATCGCATGGACAGCAGAGGTGATTCCGCCGCGAGCTGCGCGAGAGACGAGCTCGAACAGTCCGTCGCGGGTCTCGAGCAACAGTCCGTAGGCGTTGTCACCGTCGACGCCCGGGTAGCGATCGTGACAGCAGGCCGTTCTGGTGTTCAGCGAGCCGTCGAGCATGACCTTCAGCGGTCCGCGCCTGATCATGTCCGAGACGGCCGAGACGTCGCCGGTGCGCTCCCCACGATCGAGCGCTTCGTCGAGCCACTGCGGCCACACCGTGGTGTCGACGCGCACTGCGGGAGATCCGGCCGACAGGCGTCGATCCCAGACCGTCCGGTTGTCCGCGAACTCGAAATCGACGACGCCGGTCACTCCGCGGACCGCCAGTGCCGCGGTGGCGTCGAGCACCGCTCGGTCCAACTCGGCCGGGTCCTCCAAGGCCTCCAGCGCCATGACGGCCTCGAGACCGTCGACGTCACGAAGCACTCCGGTGGGATGGTCGATACCGAGATCGCGCAGCAGCGCCGGACTCAGCCACAGCGTGTGCAGGTCCATGCTCGTCAACGCCACACGCACACCGGGCAGCGCGTTCTCGAGCAGGTCCTTGTGTGGTTCGTCGGGCCACTGCGCGTCCCGAAACCCGTTGGCGCGCACTACGGAATCGCCTGCTGTGCGCGCATAGGGAAACACCAGTGCCACGGCATCGGCCGCCGACGAGGCCGGCCCGACGTCGATACGCCGCCGCGCCGCTGCCCATTGCGTCAGATGAACATGACTGTCCACGAAACCCGGCAGGGCCACTCCCCCCGCCACGTCGACGACCTCGACGCCGCGGGTGCGATCGCTTCCGGCCGGGGTGATGGACCCGATGGTCGAGCCGACGAGTTCGATGTCGAAGAGCACGCCGGAATCATCCAGTGCGACATTGGCGATAATCACTCCTGGGACTCTAGAGCGTCGCCCCCGACGCAGGCGCGCATGCCATCCTCTAGCAATGAAGACAGAGCCTGTGGCGATGCAGACAGATCGGACCGACCCCGTCGGATATCACGCGACCGTCACGGTGCGGTGGTCGGACATGGACGCATTCGCGCACATCAATCACGCCCGGATGGTCACTCTGCTCGAAGAGGCGCGCATCGAATGGCTGCTCAGCGAGGGCGAGGCCAACGAAAGCCTGATCAAGAGTGCGTTGATCGCGAACGTCACCATCGCGTACAAGAAGCCGCTCCGGCACTCCGACGGTCCGCTCGACGTCACACTCTGGTTCGAGAAGGTACGTGCGGTCGATTTCACCATCGGCTACGAGGTACGGGCAGCGGGCGCGGCCCCGGATTCGCCGCCTGCGGTGGTGGCGACCACTCGCATGGCGATGGTCGACGTCGGGGCAGAGACTCTGCGCCGGATCGCACCCGAGGAGAAGGCCTACCTCGCGCGCTGGACTCGCTGATACTCCGCCGCACGATCTGCGAACCAGCGCACCGCCTCCGGATCGTCGACGGCACTGGTGTCGAGAGCAGTTGTCTCGGCAGCACCTTGGAACATTTTCTTGAGCGGCACTTCGAGCTTCTTACCGGTCCGCGTGTGCGGGATCGCGGGCGCTGCGACGATGTCGTCGGGAACGTGCCGCGGGGACGCCTGTGTCCTGATGACGGCAACGATGCGCTCGCGTAGCTCCGCGGTGAGCCCATCCGGGACCACCACGAACAGCGGCATCCAGTATCCCCCGTCGGGCTGTTCCATGCCGAGCACCAGGGCCTCGGTGACCTCGTCGAGAGATTCGACGGCCTGATAGATGTCTGCGCTTCCCATTCGAATCCCGTTGCGGTTCAGCGTCGCATCGGAACGACCGTGCACGACGACGCTGCCGCGTTCGGTCACGGTGATCCAGTCGCCGTGCCGCCAGATGCCCGGATAGGTATCGAAATACGCGTCCCGATAACGGGTTCCGTCGGGATCGTTCCAGAACCGCACCGGCATGGACGGCATCGGTTCGGTGACGACCAGTTCGCCCACTGCGCCGTGCACCGACCTGCCTGCCTCGTCGAAGGCGTCTAGCGCGACCCCCAGGAACGGAACCGACAACTCGCCCGCCCAGACCGGCACGGTCCGCACTCCCCCGGCGAACGCCGACACCACATCGGTACCACCGGAGATCGAAAACACCGGTACGTGGGCTCCGACGTTCTCCGACAGCCAGATCGACGACGTCGCGGGCATCGCAGACCCGGTGATCCCGATGGCGCGCAGGCTCGAGAGATCGTGATCGGCACCGGGGTGTGCGTCCGCCTTGATGCACGCGAGGACGTACCCGGGGCTGGTACCGAGGTACGTCACGCCCTGCGCGGCCGCAATGCCCCACAGCGCATCCGTTCTCGGGAACGCGGGATTTCCGTCGGCGCACACGATCGTGGCCCCGACGAGCAGGCCGGCCACCTGGAAATTCCACATCATCCAGCTCGGGCTCGTGTACCAGAAGAACACATCGTCGGGTCCTAGATCCGAGTGCAGTGCAACGGATTTGAGATGCTCGAGCAGCACGCCACCATGGCCGTGCACGATCCCCTTGGGCCGTCCCGTGGTTCCCGACGAGAACACGACCCACAACGGGTGATCGAACGGCACTGCGACCGGAGCGAGCTCGCGCGGTGTCGCGGTCGCGTCCGCCCAATTCAGCCTAACCCCCGCGGTTCCCACAGTCCCCGCGGTCCCCACAGCTCCCGCAGCGTCGCCGATCGTGACCACCGTGCGTACCGTCGGCAATCCCTCTGCGAGAGTGTTCATGTCCGCACCTTTGTCGCGGAAGGCCCCTCCGTAGACGTACCCGGACGCGGTGATCAACGCCGCGGGATCGAGCTGCCCCAATCTGTCGAGCGCTGCCGCCGCCGAGTAGTCCTGCCCACACGCAGCCCATACCGCGCCGAGACTTGCTGTCGCCAGGAAGGCGATGATCGCCTCGGGCACGTTCGGCAGGTACCCGACGACGCGGTCGCCTCGCCGGACGCCCGCGTCGGACAGGGTGCCCGCCAACGCACCGGCCTGGGCGATCATCTCGGACCACGTGACGGTCCGCGTCGAACCGTCCTCGGAGGCATGAACAATGGCGGCTCGATCTCCTCGAGCGTGCCGAACGACCTGATCGACGTAATTCAGCTCGGCACCCGGGAACCACTGCGCCCCCGGCATGCCGTGGCCCTCGAGCACCGACTCCGGTTCGGTGGTGGAGCGAATGTCGAAATAGTCCCACACCGCTGTCCAGAACGATTCGATGTCGTCGATCGACCACCGCCACAACGCTGCGTAGTCGGGCAGCGTCACCTGGTGGCGCGCCTCGACGAACCTCGAGAATTCGGTGACCCGAGCGTGCTCGACGTCGGTATCGGTGGGCGTCCACAGCGCACTGGTCATGGACGTCAGTATGTCAGCCCAACGGCTGGGTTCAGATCAATCCGAGCGAGCGTTCACGCATCTCGACCTTGCGCACCTTACCGGTGACGGTCATCGGGAACTCGTCGACGACGTGCACGTAGCGCGGAATCTTGTAATGCGCGAGGCGACCGTTGCAGAACTGCCGTACGGCGTCCGAATCCAGTGGTGCGGCTCCGTCTCTGAGCTGTATCCACGCCATCAACTCCTCGCCGTACTTCTCGTCGGGAACACCGATCACCTGAGCGTCGAGGATGTCGGGGTGGGTATAGAGAAATTCCTCGACCTCGCGGGGATAGATGTTCTCGCCGCCGCGAATCACCATGTCCTTGATGCGCCCGGTGATCGCGACGTAGCCGTCACCGTCCATGACCCCGATGTCGCCGGTGTGCATCCACCCGTCGCTGTCGATCGCCTCCGCGGTCTTGTCGGGCTGCTCCCAGTAACCGATCATCACCGAGTAGCCACGGGTGCACAGTTCACCCGCCTCGCCTCGCGGCAGTGTCTCACCGAGAACGGGGTCGACGATCTTCACTTCGAGGTGCGGTCCCACACGACCGACAGTGGACACTCGCTGCTCGATCGAGTCGTCGCTGCGAGTCTGCAGCGATACCGGCGACGTCTCGGTCATGCCGTAGCAGATGGACACCTCTGCCATTCCCATGCGTTCGATGACCTGCTTCATCACCTCTGTGGGACAGGGTGATCCGGCCATGATTCCGGTACGCAGGCTGCTCAGATCGAATTCGCCGATGTTCTCCAGTGCCAACTCGGCGATGAACATGGTCGGTACGCCGTAGAGCGAGGTGCACTTCTCGTCGGCCACGGCCGTCAACGTCGCCACCGGGTCGAACGCGGGACCGGGGATGACCATCGTTGCTCCGTGCGACGTGCACGCGAGATTGCCCATCACCATGCCGAAGCAATGGTAGAACGGCACCGGAATGCAGACCCTGTCGTTCTCGGTGTAGTGGCAGAGCTCGCCGACGAAGAAGCCGTTGTTCAGTATGTTGCGGTGACTGAGCGTCGCACCTTTCGGGAAACCCGTTGTACCCGAGGTGTATTGGATGTTGATCGCGTCGTCCGGGCGGAGTGTGCTCGACACGTCGGCGACCATCTGCGGAGTCTTCGCCAACGCTCGATGCCCTCGATCGGTCATCGCTTCCCACTGAATGCTTCCGATGAAGAGGACCTCGCGCAGAGTTGTCACTTCCGGTCGCACGTCGTCGATCATGGCCGTGTAGTCGGACCCTTTGAACTCGGTGGCCGACAACAGCACCGAGACACCCGCCTGTCTCAGCACGAACTGCAGCTCGTGCGAGCGGTACGCCGGATTGATGTTGACCAGAATTGCCCCGATCTCCGCCGTCGCATATTGCGCCAGCGTCCATTCGGGGCAGTTCGGTGCCCAGATCCCTACTCGATCGCCTACTTGTACTCCGGCCACGAGGAGCCCCGCCGCCAACAACTCGACGTCCGCCGCGAACTCCGAGTAGGTCCACCGCCTGCCCGATGCGACATCGACGAGGGCATCGCGTTCGGCGTGCCGCTCGACGGTGCGATGCAGGTTTCGGCCGATCGTGTCGTCGAGTATCGCTGTGTCCGAATCGCCGCGGGCGTAACTGTCCATGAGCCTCACGGTAGTGACGCCGGTCACGGCCGGCCACCCCCGAATGGGGGTCCTACTCCAGCGTGATGACGTCCGCAGCCTCGAGCACCTCGGCGCGCGACGTGTCCTTGAGCGCGACGCCGGACCGTCCGAGCTTCCTGGCCCCGGCCAGCAGACCTGCCACGATACGGGCCGACTGCGCGTACCCCTGCCCCTCGGGCGGGTGGATGTTGGAGATGCAGTTGCGATCGGCGTCGGTACGGCCGGGCTTGGGAAGGTGCGTCAAGTAGATACCGAGACTGTCCGCGACGGACAGGCCCGGCCGCTCCCCGATGAGAACCAGTACCGTCCGCACGCCCATCGCCGCCGCGATGTGATCACCGAGCGCCACTCGGGCCTCGGTCGCAACGACCGGTGCAGCAATCGAATACCGCTCGGCAAGTTCGGTTTTCAACGCTTCCACCATGGCGACACCGTGGTCCGCCAGGGCCCGGGGAGACAATCCGTCGCTCAGCACGATGCCTATCTCGTCCTCCGAATGTGCAATCGCCGACAGATCCTTCGGCTGACGACCCAGGTCCGGACGACGCAGGTACTCGGCCCGGCTCGTCGCCAACGACGTCACCACCGAGGGTGTACCGAGCCCCACCTGCTCCACCCGACGCACGAACTCGTCGACCTCGAGTGGCATGTGCACCGCATCCCGGGCCGCGGCGTGCGCCGAGCGAAACTCGAGCACCCGCGTCGTCGGCAACGAATCGCCGATGCGCCCCAGACCGATCCGAGCTTGGGTACTCGCCCGCAATTCACCCCAGAACTCTGCCTCGGGTCGTTCCGCAGGCTCCACTCCCAAATCCGGTCGTTCCGCAGGCTCCACTCCTGCCTCGGGTCGTTCCGCAGGCGAGCTCATCGCGCACTCATCAAGGCCCGCAGCGGCGATCCCGCGGCATCGACGTCGAGGACTCGACCGTCGGCGTCCGCCATCCCCAGCCGCGAGAGCCACGACTCGAATTCCGGTGCGGGCCGCAGACCGAGGACCTGTCGCACGTAGAGCACATCGTGGAAGCTCAGGGACTGGTAGCCGAGCATGACGTCATCGGCCCCCGGCACTGCGATGACGAACGCGACGCCGGCCGCACCGAGCAACGTCAGCAACGTGTCCATGTCGTCCTGATCGGCCTCGGCGTGATTGGTGTAGCAGACGTCCACTCCCATCGGCAGTCCGAGAAGCTTGCCGCAGAAGTGGTCTTCGAGGCCTGCCCTGATGATCTGCTTGCCGTCGTACAGGTACTCCGGCCCAATGAATCCGACGACGGTGTTGATCAGCAGCGGCTCGAGATCGCGGGCTACGGCGTACGCACGCGTCTCGAGGGTCTGCTGATCGACGGGCCGGTCGCCGGTACCGATGTGCGCGCCTGCCGACAGCGCCGAACCCTGACCCGTTTCGAGGTACATGACGTTGTTCCCGACGGTTCCGCGGTGCAACGATCTGCCGGCCTCGTTGGCCTCGCGCAGCAACGGAATGTTCACTCCGAAGCTCGAATTGGCACCCTCGGTGCCTGCGATGGACTGGAACACCAGATCGACCGGTACGCCTTTGTCGATCAGTTCCATCGTCGTCGTCACATGAGAGAGGACGCACGACTGTGTCGGGATCTCGAAACGCTGCCGAATCTCGTCGAGCAGATGCAGCAGATCGGCGGTGGCCTGAGGTGAGTCGGTCGCGGGATTGATTCCGATGACCGCGTCACCCGACCCGAGGAGCAGCCCGTCGAGTGTGGCCGCGGCGATGCCACGCGGGTCGTCGGTCGGGTGGTTGGGTTGCAGACGCGTGGTGAGAGTCCCGGGTAGGCCGATCGTCGTCCGGAACGCCGACGTCACCTGCGCGGCCCGAGAGACCGCGATCAAATCCTGGTTCCGCATGATCTTGCTGACCGCCGCGACCATCTCGGGTGTCAATCCGGCCGCGACCGATCGCAGTGTCGCGGCCGCATCGGGCCCCGCGGTCACCTGCAGCAGCCAATCCCTCAGCCCACCCACCGTCAGGTGTGACACGACTCCGAAGGCAATCCTGTCGTGTGAGTCGATGATGAGCCTGGTGACCTCGTCGGTTTCGTACGGGACGAGCAGATCGTGCAGGAAGACATCGAGGGAGACCTCGGACAACGCCCACTGCGCGGCAGCCCGTTCGGCATCGGATTCGGCCGCGCAACCGGCCAATTCGTCACCCGATCGCAGCGGTGTCGCTTTGGCCATCAGGTCGACCAGACCGTCGAACGTGTAGGTGGTCCCGGATACCTGCTGGGTGTAGATCGTCATTCCAGTTCGGCCTCGGCCTCGGCCAGTGCGGCGAACTCCTCGTCGGGCGAGTTGGCGACCAGGTGATGTCTGCTGTAGATGCCGAAGTAGGCCATGAACGCGACGAACACTGCCAGACACCACAGTGCCGCAGTGGAATCGACGACGAAGGTGGCGACGACGGCCAGTGCCGCGATGATCAACGCGAATCCGGTGGTCACAACGCCCCCGGGGGTTCGGTACGGCCGTTCCATGTTCGGCTCGTTGCGGCGAAGCACGATGTGGCTGACCATCATCAGAACGTAGCTCAGTGCCGCACCGAACACGGCCATGTTCAGCAACATTCCGCCCTGACCGGTCAGCGAGAGCAGGAATCCGATGACGCCGGGCACGATCAGCGCGAGCGTAGGGGCCTTACGAGAGTTGGTGATGGACAGCGTCTTCGGCAGATAGCCGGCACGGGACAGCGCGAAGAGCTGACGCGAGTACGCGTACATGATCGAGAAGAAGGACGCGACCAGTCCTGCCAGGCCGATGTAGTTGACGATCTTGCTCGCAGTCCCGTCACCGAGCGCCTCCACCAACGGGTTTCCCGATTCCTTGACGGCGTCGGCCCCGCCCGCTCCGGTCACCAGGAACAGCACGACGGCACCGGTGACGAGCAGTACGCCCATGGCGGCGATGATGCCGCGCGGGACGTTCTTGGTCGGATCCTTGGCCTCCTCGGCGGCCAGCGGCACGCCCTCGATGGCGAGGAAGAACCAGATGGCGAACGGCACAGCCGCCCAGATGCCGAGGTAGCCGAACGGCAGGAATCCCGAGGCACCGGCTGCGTCGGTCGGCGCGATGTCGGTCAGGTTGCTCGCATCGAATTGTCCGAGGGCAGCGATGGCGAACACGACGAGCCCGACCAGTGCGATGCCGGTGATGACGAACATGATCTTGAGGGCTTCGCCTGCGCCGGAGAGGTGGATTCCGATGAACACGGCATAGACCACCAGGTACACCCACCACCCGTCGGTGATCCCGAACAGTCCGAGCGATTCCACGTACGCGCCGATGAACGTGGCGATGGCGGCGGGAGCGATGGCGTACTCGATGAGAATCGCTGTGCCGGTGGCGAATCCGCCCCACGGCCCGAGAGCACGACGGGCGAAGGTGTAGCCGCCGCCCGCAGCGGGCAGTGCCGAGGACATCTCGGCCATTCCGAGGACCATGGCCAGATACATGCCCGCGATGATGATCGCGGCGATGAGCAGACCGCCGAAGCCGCCCTCGGCGAGACCGAGGTTCCAGCCCGAGTAGTCACCGGAGATGACGTAGCTGACACCGAGGCCCGCGAGAAGTACCCACCCGGCGGTCCCCTTCTTCAAGGTTCTCTTGGCCAGGTAGTCACCGCCCTCGACGTGCGACTGTGTGCCCTCGTAGGAGCCGGATTTCGGGTGAGGCGACTGTGGATCTTTCACGGACATTGCAAGCCTCTCGTACCAGGTCCCTCGCGAGGGGACGCCCATTCGGGTGTGTGGGGCGCGCGAACCGGTTCACGATAGGTCCGTGATGTAAGCGGGGTGTCATCGGTGAATGACGGGCGAATTACGGCTGCTGTGCAACCGCATTCACGTCACCGATATCTCCCTCGTCCGGTTCTGCGACTGTCAGTACTGCGTCCACCACAGCTCTGTTGGTTTCCAGCTCACGCTCCAGCCGCCGGAGCGTGTGCGCGATGCGTGACTCTGCGAAGTCACCGACGAGATCGACACTCGCCACCACGTAGATCTGTTTGGGACCGACGAACTCGATGCGAACGAACCGGACCGACGCCACCTCGGGGAGTAGCTCGATTCGCTGCACTACCGCGTTCCATAATGCTCTCGATCCTGGCTCCCCGGTGAGGAATCGGCGGTTTCGATCGATCAGCACGAACGCCACGATCCCGAGTAGAACGCCCACCAGAATCGAGCCGATGGCGTCGAACGCCGCCGAACCGGTGAGCTGGTGCAAACCGATTCCCGCACCGGCGATCACGATGCCGATCAGAGCCGCGCTGTCCTCCGCGAACACTGCCCGCAGCGTCGGATCCGAGGTCTCCAACGCGTAATCGAGAAAGTCCTTGTCGTATTGCGCTGCCTCGCCGCGTATTTGCCGTACCGACTGCAGGAAGGACACGCCCTCGAGCAGAAAGGCGATGGCGAGCACGACGTAGGCGACGAGGTAGTTCTCACTGCTCGACTCGCCGGCAAGCAACGAGGTGATGCCGTGCCATACCGATACCGCCGCACCGGCGACGAACAAGCCGATGGCCGCGAGCGTCGACCAGAAGTACGTCTCCCGGCCGTACCCGAGCGGACGCCGATCGTCGGGGCCGCGCGCCCCGCGGCGATTGGCGACGAGCAGGAAGATCTCGTTACCGGTATCGGCCCAGGAGTGAGCGGCCTCGGCGACCATCGACGCAGACCCGGTGAACACCGCCGCGAACGTCTTGGCAATGGCTACACCGAGGTTGGCAACGAACGCGATCACCACGGTGCGCAGGCTGTCGCCGCCGTCGGCCGCGTCGGACTTCGATGAGCTCTTCATCGTTCGCACTGTATGCGCTGCGCGCAGTGGTGCGGTTATGTGCCGCCTGGGGCACACGGGAGTGGAGCCCGCGGAACGACCCGGAAGCGGAGCCGCGCCACTGCGGCGCAGCCGCACTCAGCCCTGGAGCATTCCCGGCACGGGACAGGCGTCGACGGCCTCGGCGACCACGAGTGGGTCGTCGGGTACCGGCGGTCGTCGGCCCTCTTCCCAGTCGACGCCGACGAGCGGTGGGTGCTCGGCGAGTAGTTCGTTCTCTTCCGCGGTGTAGGCGCGCCCACGGCTCAGGAAGCGAACGCCTTCTGGCGATTCGAGCGAGAATCCGCCGCCGCGGCCCGGCACCACGTCGAGTACGAGTTGGGTGTGTTTCCACGCTTGGAACTGCGAACCCGAGATCCACACCGGCACGCCGTCGACACCCTCGGGGAGGTCCTGGGCTATCTCGCCCACTCCGAGCCTGAGGTCGATGTACCCGAGCAGAACGTCGCGATCGCCGACGATGAATTCGCCTGCGGGATAACACATCGGCGACGAGCCGTCACAGCATCCGCCGGACTGATGCATCATCAGTTCGCCGTGGATACCGCCGAGGCGACGGAGAAGATCCATCGCCTCGGCGGTTGTCTTCAGCCGCGCGGGCGGCCGAGCGTTCTCCATCAGAAGAAGCCCTGCGCCTTCTGGGCGTAGCTCACGAGCAGGTTCTTGGTCTGCTGGT
Organism: Rhodococcus sp. 05-2255-1e; assembly: GCF_002259025.1. Lineage (NCBI taxonomy): Bacteria > Bacillati > Actinomycetota > Actinomycetes > Mycobacteriales > Nocardiaceae > Rhodococcus > Rhodococcus sp. 05-2255-1e. Next base: position 99,583 of record NZ_NOZE01000017.1, read on the forward strand.
AGTGATCGAGCATCATCTTGTGGTTTTCGCGACCGATACCCGACTGCTTGTAGCCGCCGAACGCGGCGTGCGCGGGGTACTGGTGGTAGGTGTTGGTCCACACTCGGCCGGCCTTGATGTCGCGGCCCGCCCGGTAGGCAACGCCGCCGTCGCGGGACCAGACGCCTGCGCCCAGTCCGTAGAGGGTGTCGTTGGCGATGTCGATGGCGTCGTCGTAGTCCTTGAACGACGTCACCGACACGACCGGTCCGAAGATCTCTTCCTGGAAGATGCGCATGTCGTTCTTGCCCGTGAAGATCGTCGGCTGCACGTAGTAACCACCGTTGAGGTCGCCGCCGAGCTGTGCGCGTTCGCCGCCGGTGACGACCTGTGCGCCCTCGCCCTTGCCGATCTCGATGTACGAGAGGATCTTCTCGAGCTGATCGTTGGACGCCTGGGCACCGATCATGGTCTCGGTGTCGAGCGGATCACCCTGCCGCACAGCCTTCGTGCGGATCGCGGCCAGTGCGAGGAACTCGTCGAAGATGTCAGCCTGGATCAACGAACGCGACGGGCAGGTGCACACCTCGCCCTGGTTCAGGGCGAACATCGTGAAGCCTTCGAGGGCCTTGTCCTGGTAGTCGTCGTTGGCCTGGAGCACGTCGGAGAAAAAGACGTTGGGGCTCTTACCACCGAGTTCGAGCGTGACCGGGATCAGGTTCTGCGACGCGTACTGCATGATCAGGCGGCCGGTGGTGGTCTCGCCGGTGAAGGCGATCTTGGCGATGCGCGGGCTCGACGCCAGCGGCTTTCCTGCCTCCACACCGAATCCGTTGACGATGTTGATCACGCCCGGGGGCAGGAGGTCGCCGATGATCGAGATCAGGTGCAGGATCGACGCGGGGGTCTGCTCGGCGGGCTTGAGCACCACGGCGTTACCGGCAGCGAGCGCGGGCGCGAGCTTCCAGACGGCCATGAGAATGGGGAAGTTCCACGGAATGATCTGTCCGACGACGCCCAGCGGCTCGTGGAAGTGGTAAGCGACTGTGTCGCTGTCGATCTCGGACAGTGAGCCTTCCTGCGCACGGATGCAGCCGGCGAAGTACCGGAAGTGATCCACCGCGAGGGGGATGTCGGCGTTGAGGGTCTCGCGGATCGGCTTGCCGTTGTCCCAGGACTCGGCCAGAGCGATCGACTCGAGGTTCTCGGCGATGCGGTCGGCGATCTTGTTGAGGATCACGGCGCGTTCGGCCGCGGACGTCTTGCCCCAGGCGGGAGCGGCGGCGTGCGCGGCATCGAGGGCGAGTTCGATGTCCTCGGACGTGGAACGGGCGACCTCGCAGAAGTTCTCACCGGTGACCGGAGTCGGGTTCTCGAAGTACTGGCCCTTGACCGGTGGCACCCATTCGCCGCCGATCCAGTTGTCGTAGCGCGACTGGAACGACATGACGGAATCGGCGGTACCTGGACGGGCATAGACGGACATTGAAAATCCTCCTGATCGACACGTGCTGCACTGCTGATGCGGTGTGTGATTCAGGACACTAGGGGGTGCAACGTTGCAACTACGTTGCCGTCACTCCGACGGCACCGCCGCGACGGGTGCGTCAGACTCCGAGATCGCGGTCGAGCAGGTCGATACGTGCGCTGACCTGGCCGTAGAGTGCGGAATCGCGGCTCAGCGTGGCGCGATAGGCCTCCCATGCGATCACGTCGGATCGACCGTGAATGGAGGAGGTCCACTGGGCGAGCAACACCGGATCCCCCAGCCGCAACAGTGCAGCCTGCATACGAGACCGCAATTCTTCGCGAATCTCCTCGATGCCGGGTGCGGACGAGCCGGGCAACACCGGTCCGGTGTAGATCCGCAGAGCCGCCTCGACGTCGCCGCGGTCCAGGGCACGTCGGATGTCGCCGACATCGGAGGACAACTCGCCGACCAATCGGTACGGCCGGGACGCGAGGCCTGCGGTGCCGAAAGACTTACGCAGCCGCGACATCTCTGCACGGATGGTCACCGAGTCGAGTTCCTGCTCGTCGAGCAGGACGGCGAGATGGTCCGAACTGAGCCCCTCCGGATGATCGCCGAGCAACAGGAGGATCTCGGCGTGCCGCTGCGAGAGAGGTGTTCGGCCCGAGCCGCGCACCACTCCGGGCCGGCCGGATCCGAGAACTTCGAGACGAGGAGCCGTGTCGCCCAACGATTTCGGCGAGTTCAACAGGTGCAGGCGTAACTCGGACTCGGCGGCTGCGACGGTAGCCCGCACCAGCGAGAGCACCTCGGGTACGGCCACCCGCGGCCCGCCGGTGATGTCGATGGCTCCCAGGATGTGGCCGCTGGTGGGGTGATGGACCGGCGCTGCCGAGCAACTCCATTCGTGGACCGATCGCGAGAAGTGCTCGGACGCGAAGATCTGCACGCTGTGATCGACGGCGAGTGCCGTTCCCGGAGCGTTGGTCCCCTTGCTCTCCTCGCTCCAATCGACGCCCTCGGCGAAATCCATCGTCAGCGCACGGTCCTTGGCCGAGGAATCGCCCTCGACCCACAGCAGGCGGCCCTCCGCGTCGGAGATCGCAACGAGCAGACCGGTGTCGGAGGCGTCCTCGACGAGCAGTTTGCGGATCACCGGGCGGATGAGTGCCATCGGATGCCCGTTGCGATAGCGGTCGAGGTCCGGTCCGCTCAGGGCCGGTGCCTGACTACCGCCGTCCGGGTCGACACCCTTGGTTCGACTTCGCATCCACGAGTCGAGTACGACGGACCGCACCGCCGAGCCGTGAGTACGAATGTCGTCGACGAAAGATTGATGGGCACTGGACATTTGGCGCGCCAGCACAGTGACATCCTCACCGGGACGCACTGCGACCCAGGGGTTGCCGCCACTGTCCGATCGGCTTGCCATTCGACGCTTCCTCCGTGACCTGTCCACATCGTTGTAACCCAGCTCACAGGCAAGGATACAGCCGCTGTCGACGGGTGCGACCGGGGCCGGTCCCGTCGACGACGACCGGCTACTTCTTCTTGACGGCGGAGGTGATGATGTCGTTGCTGGTGTCGCCACTCGACTTCGCTCGCTTGTCGGCGCGCTTGTCCTTGAGCGATTTGCCGGATTTCTTGGTCATCGTGTTGCGGGGCGATTTGTCCGACATGGCAGAAACCCATCTGTTGGGGAACCTGAACGGTCCCCAGACCACGAACGCTACGCCTCATGCGCCGCGATCGTGCTGATCGATCAGCACCGCGGCCCGTTCGGCGAACATGACGGCCGTTGCGTGGGGCCCTCTGCTGGGCACTACCGGGAACGCCGAGGTGTCGACGACGTACACGCCGTCGATCCCACGCACCCGACAATGGTCGTCCAGAACCGACCCCGGATCAGATTCTGGCCCCATTCGAGCGCTTCCGGACAGGTGCAGCGACGTACCGAGTGGCGCGAGCGGATCGGCGATGGCGGGAACGTCCACGACCGACGCCATGGCCGGGGATCGGAGCAGGTCGACGGCGAGTTCGACCCCGTCTCGCATCGCCCGACGGTCCTGTTCCGATTCGAGGTAGTGGTAGTTCACCGCGGGAGGAGTGAACGCGTCCGCCGTGCGCAACACGATGCGTCCTCGCGCGGTCGACCGCATCAGACCGACGCCGAACGAGTGCGGCCCCACGTCCAGTCCGGGTATCAATTCGTCGAACCGCCTCGTGTACGGCCGGATTTCCGCGTCGCCCGCGTGCAGCACCGCCTCGAGCGGAGACGACAACCGATCATCGGGGCAATGTTCGGGGGAATGTTTCGGAACGAGGGGAACGGCGACCTCGGGGTGGTCGGAGAATCCGCGACCCACACCCGGACTGTCGACCAACATCGAGATACCCAGCGGGACAAGGTTTTCGGGATCACCGATGCCCGATCGCATCAGCAGCGCGGGCGTGTGCACGGACCCCGCCGACACGATCACGGTATCGGCTCGAACGATTCTGCGCACTCCGCCGACGACTGTCTCCACTCCGATCACCTTGCTGCCGTTGAACTTCAACGACACGACCGTCGTATCACCCTGGATACGAAGGTTGGTCCGGTCGGCATTCGGCAGGAGGTAGGCCCTGGCCGCGCTCACCCGTGTCCCGCCCAGAACGTTCGAGGGAACAGCACCGACACCGCCCGCCCCCGCATCGGGAGCATTCAGGTCCTTGCGGTAGTCGATCCCGGCGTCCGTCGCCGAGTCCACGAACGCGGCGGTCACCCGATGCCAGGCCCGCGCGGGCGGTCGGGTGATCGGCATCGGCCCCTCCGTTCCGTGCCAGCGACGCGCGATGCCGGTACCGCCGGCGGCATCGAGGTCGTGATCGCTCTCGGAACGACGAAAGAACGGCAGCACCTGATCGAACGACCAGTTCGATTGTGGCCACGCATCGAAGTCGGCGGGGATCGCCCGGACGAAGTAGCCACCGTTGACGGCACCCGATCCGCCGAGCACTCGGCCCCGGGTCACCGTGCGCGTGACGTCGCGGGTGAGTTCGGCGTTGTAGCGGCTCACCCACCGGCTGTCCGGACCGATGGGGAGCGTCGTCGAGTCGCCCAGGCTGCGCGGAATGTCGTCGACCCCCGCAGATGCCGGCCCGGCTTCGAGCAGCAAAACTGAGCGGTCGGGATTCTCGCTCAGTCGCGCCGCGACGACACAGCCGCACGACCCGCCTCCGACGACGATGACGTCGGCGTCGAGTGGACTTCCCTCGGCGTCGGCCCGGCCTTCCCGGCGCACGGGTCAGCCGTCCAGGCGGGGCTTCAACGCCTCGATGGAACGAGCCGACAGCGCGCCGCTCCACAGCCCGGTTCCGTACGCGATGTCGTCGGCGCGTTTGAAGAAGATGTATCGAACCGGATCGAGCCCGCCCAGTTCACGATGCTTGTACCAATCCGAACACGCTTCTGCCACAGCCATACCGAGCGCGATCTTCCGGATACGGCTCGACAACAACACCGCGAGCAACGTGATCGGCCAATAATGTCGACACAGCGCCGAGGCAAGTTGCCACAACCCGGCCACGAAGCCCTCGGCAGCGAGAACGGCCGCGATGCGGGTGGGCTGATCGAGACCGACGAACATCTTGCGCAGCCGAACGACCGTGACCCCGAAACTGGCCAGAGCGCCGAGCAATCCGATACGCGTCAGGCTGGCCGCGAGCAGACACGTCACCAACGTCCACGGCGACATCGCGATCGGTGGCACCATGCCCGGATGACGCGCGGACAACGGCGTGGCACCGGTGCCGTAGAACAGTTTGCGGGCGAACCATTCGACGAAAGCGACGCGGTGCTCGTGCGCCACGTGGGCCACGGGCTCGTAGCGCAGTCGCCAGCCCGCCTCCTGCAGACGCCAGCACAGATCGACGTCCTCGGCCACGTGCATCGACTCGTCGAACCCGTGGCATTCCACCGCAGCAGACCGGCGAAGCAACATGGCGGCACTGGGTACGTACGACACCGCGCTTCCTGCGCGCACCGCCGCTTCCTTGCGTCCGAGGTCGAGCGAGGAGCGGGCGTGCTCGTAGCGGGCCAGTGCGCTGCCCTCGGGCTCCAGCGCGACGATTCGGGGTGCCACCAGGCCCACCGCCGGATCCGAGAAGTGCCCGAGCATCACCTCGAGCCAGCCCTTGCGCGGCACCACGTCCGAGTCCAGAAAAGCAACGAAATCCGTTGTAGCGCAACGCAGTCCAGTATTACGTGCGGCCGCCGGCCCGCGTGAGGTCTCGTGCCGCAGCACCGTCACGCTACCCACGCTCCACGACACGGCAGGAACTGCCACAGGGACGTCGGATCCGTCGTCGACGATGATCACATGCATGCCGTGCATCGCCGTGATCAGCCGCGCGAGCCCGGCCTCGTTGTTCTTGAGCGGCACCACGACGGTGACATCACTGGGCGACGGGATGGACATGGGCCGCGGGTTGCCCACCCCCGAGTCGAGCAGTTTGCGCGCCACGAGGGCGGACTGCGAGTCGGTCACCTCGATGAAACCGTCACCGATCATTGCCGCGGCCGTCGGTGCCAACGTGAGCATCCGCATCGGTGAACCACCGATCAGAACGCGTCCCTCGGAGAATGTGCGTACGCGTGGATCCACTCGCACCCCGAAGCCGTCAGGCAACCGACCTTCACCCATCAGGGCATCGTAAGCGGACAAACGGTCGGTGTGTCGGCCACCCGGTAAATCGGTCGGAACATACCTGCTCCCCGTTTCTGTTCGAGGCCTCGAACAGGCTTTCCGCCGGTTCTGCACCGCGATCGCTCACACGATGACGCCGTGCGGGGACGGACTCCATCTCTGCACCGCACCCAGCACGCGTTCCCGCAGTTGCTCGAAAATGAGCCGTCCCTCCTCGGCGGTGGCCCCGAGGGGATCGCCGAGCACACCGTTGGCCGTGACGGGCGCCAGGCCGCCGGCGCGCAGCTCGGGCAGTAGAGCCGCGATCTCGGTGGTGTTTCCCGGTGCCGCTTTCGTCATGTCGACCACGTCGGCCGAAAGATGCAGCAGCAGCGATGTTTCGGTGCGTCCGGCATGCGCATCCGCTCCCGGCACCGAGCACGGGAACCATACGACGTCGCGCCCCTCGTAGCGCAACAGCGTCACCGCCGAGCGCAGGGTGGGACCGTTGCCGCCGTGGCCGTTGACGAAGACGACCCTCTCTGCCCACCGACACGCGGAGCGCCCGTATTCCACCAACAGCGCCTCGAGCGCGGCGGACCCGATGGACACGGTGCCGCCGAAGCCCTCGTGCTCGCCGCTGGAGCCGTACGCCACCGCGGGTGCCACGAGAGCGTTCGGAACTGTTCGCGCGACGGCGTCGGCGATGCGGGTATCGGTATCGAGAGGTAGGTGCGGCCCGTGTTGCTCGAGCGAGCCGACCGGAACCACGAGAAGCTTCGGTCCGACGATGTCCGGCCAGTACTGGGTACCGAGCGTGTCAGTGGCCATGAGTGCAGATGCTATCGGACGGAACCGAGCCGTCACGCGGACGAAACACACGGCCGATAATCTTCGATTCGTGCCACCCCGCCGTCGGTCGATATTGCTCTCGCAATTGTCCATATCGGCACCGGGTGGCCCGCAGCCGACAATTCTGGACGAGCTCCGACGCGTCATCCTTGCCGGTGACGCTCCTCCGAATACACCCATTCCGATAGACGAGGTCGCGGAATTGTTCGGCGTGAGCCGCATTCCGGTACGCGAATCCCTGAAGACTCTGATCGGCGAGGGATTGGTCGACCATCGACCCAATCTCGGCTACCGAGTGGCGCAGCTGACAGCGGCTGAACTGCGCGAAATGTACATCGTGCGTGAGGTTCTCGAAACTGCCGCACTCCCGATCGCGGTAGAACAGGCCACCGATGCCGATCGCGCGCACCTGATCGAGATCAACCGGCAGCTCGAGGCCTCGTTGACCGAGGACGACTCACGCGAGTACCACCGCCTCTCTCGCGAATTCCACCTGTCGTTGACCCGGCCGTCGCGGATGCACCGACTCCTGCACATGCTCGAATCCGCCTGGAACATCACCGAACCCGTGCAACCGATGGTGCATGTCGCCGGATCCGATCGGGCGTCACTGCACGACGACCACGCCGACATGATCGCCGCCTTCCTCGATCGCGACTCCGACGCACTGTTGCGCGCTGCCCAGCACCATCACACGCGTCTCAATTCGGTCATTTCGACATTGTCGAACGATCACGGATTGTTTGCCGATCCACCCACGGAAACGCCGGGCTGAAGATATATCGCTCACGTCACGAGGGCGCAATACTTCGCCGCTAGCTTTTCCCCATTCACTCGTTCCATTCAATGCCCGGCCGTCAGGAGCATCGATGACAGATACAGCGCACGGTCCCGCCCAAACGGGAGATCTCGTGGAAGCCGCGGGCCACCCCGTCGGTGGAGGCCTGATCAAGGACAGCTACGACCCACGGCTGACCAACGAAGACCTCGCTCCGCTGAAGAAGCAGACCTGGACGTCCTACAACCTGTTCGCTTTCTGGATGTCCGACGTGCACTCGGTGGGTGGCTACGTCACGGCCGGCAGCCTCTTCGCACTCGGGTTGGCGAGCTGGCAGGTGCTGATCGCGCTGCTCGTCGGCATCACCATCGTGTACTTCTTCTGCAACCTCGTCGCCAAGCCGAGCCAGGTTTCCGGGGTGCCCTACCCGGTCATCTGTCGCAGCGTGTTCGGCGTCCTCGGTGCCAACATCCCCGCCATCATTCGCGGTCTGATCGCCGTGGCCTGGTACGGCATCCAGACGTTCCTGGCATCGGCAGCCCTCGACATCGTGTTGATCAAGCTGTTCCCGTCACTGGCCCCGTACGCCGTCACCGCCGACTACGGCTTCGCCGGTCTGTCCCTGCTCGGTTGGGCCAGCTTCCTGTTCCTCTGGGTCGTTCAAGCAGCGGTCTTCTGGCGCGGCATGGAATCGATCCGCAAGTTCATCGACTTCTGCGGGCCCGCCGTCTACGTCGTGATGTTCATGCTGTGTGGCTACCTGATCTGGAAAGCAGGCTGGGGCGCAATCGATCTCAACCTCGGCGAGGTCGAGCACACGGGCCTGAGCTCGATTCCGGTGATGCTCGGGGCCATCGCTCTCGTGGTCTCCTACTTCTCCGGCCCCATGCTCAACTTCGGCGACTTCTCCCGCTACGGCAAGTCCTACGCCGCAGTGAAGAAGGGCAACTTCCTCGGCCTCCCGGTCAACTTCCTGGTCTTCTCGATCCTGGTGGTCGTCACGGCGTCGTTGACGCTCCCCGTGTTCGGTGAGCTGATCACCGACCCGGTCGAGACCGTCGCTCGAATCGACAGCACGTTCGCCATCGTTCTCGGTGCCCTGACGTTCACGATCGCCACTATCGGCATCAACATCGTCGCGAACTTCATTTCCCCCGCGTTCGACTTCTCCAACGTCAGCCCGCAGCGCATCAGCTGGCGCGCAGGCGGAATGATCGCCGCCATCGGTTCGGTGCTGATCACCCCGTGGAACCTGTACAACAATCCCGACGTCATCCACCTGACCCTCGAAACTCTCGGCGCATTCATCGGACCACTGTTCGGCATTCTGATCGCCGACTACTACCTCGTCCGCAAGCAGAAGGTCGTCGTCGACGAGCTGTTCTCGATGTCGACGACGGGTCTGTACTGGTACTCCAAGGGATACAACCCGGCTGCGGTGTACTCCACCATCGTCGGCGCTCTGGTGGCCATGTTCACCGTGCTGTTCAACGGAGCCATCGACGGCATGCAGATCGCCGGAATGTCCACGGCGTCCAAGTACAGCTGGTTCATCGGATGCGGCATCGGATTCGCGATGTACTTCTACCTCGCGACGCGGACAAAGCTGGCCGTCACCAACTTCGACACTCCAGTGAAAGCATAGGATCTCGCACGTGCTCATCAAGGTCATCAATCCGAACACCACGAGTTCGATGACCGCAACGATCGGAGACTGTGCCCGGGCCGTAGTCGGCCCGGGCACGGTCGTCGATGCGGTCAGCCCATCCATGGGGCCGGTGTCGATCGAAAGCCACGTCGACGAAGCCCTCAGTGTCCCAGGCATTCTCGCCGAGATCGCCCGCGGCGAGGCCGCCGGGGTCGACGGCTACGTCATCGCCTGTTTCGGCGACCCCGGCATCGACGCGGCCCGCGAGCTCGCATCGGGGCCCGTCATCGGGATCGCGGAAGCGGCCATGCATGCCGCGAGTTTTCTCGGCCGCGGTTTCAGCGTCGTCACCACGCTCGCACGCACGATCGGACGGGCACAGGATTTGGCCGACCATTACGGCTTCGGACGGCAGTGCCTCGGCATCCATGCGTGCGACCTGCCCGTCCTCGATCTCGAAACCGACCCCGACGCTCGCAAGATCGTCACCGAGGCCTGCCGCATCGCGGTAGAGACGGACGGTAGTGATGCCGTGGTCCTCGGCTGCGCGGGTATGGCCGATCTCTGCCGACACATCTCGTCCGAAATCGGAGTGCCCGTCGTCGACGGGGTTGCAGCGGGAACCTTGTTCGTGCAATCCCTCGTCACCCTGGGACTCGGGACCGGTAAGCGTGGAGAGTTCGCGACTCCTCCGCCCAAGCTGTACACCGGCATGCTCGAGGGATTCAGCAGGGCCTGAGCGTCAGCTGCGCTGGGTTGTCGATCGAATCAGCTCCTTGGTTCCGTATCCCGGACTCCGATCGGCGTCGGATATTCCAAACCAGGGAGCTGATTCGCTCGGGTGAAGGCGGGTGGTGCAACGACGTCGGTCGGTTCGAGGGTGTGTACCGACGAGTGTCCAAGACCGAGGACCGCCGAATCCAAGCCACCGCGCAGAATGTCGAGCACGTTCTCTACTCCGGCCTGACCGTTCGCCGCCAGACCCCACAGATACGCCCGCCCGATCAACACCGCCCGCGCGCCGAGGGCGAGTGCTTTCGCGACGTCGCTGCCCCGCCGGATCCCGCCGTCGAGGGTGACCTCGACCTGATCGCCCACCGCCTCGGCAATCGCAGGCAACATCCGAATCGACGCCGGCGAACCGTCGAGATTGTTACCACCATGATTAGAGACAGAAATAGCGGTGCACCCGGCATCGACGGCCCGGCGCGCGTCATCGACCCGACCGATGCCCTTGAGCATGAACGGCCCGTCCCACTGCGCGCGTAGCCACGCGATGTCCTCCCATGACGGCAGCGGGGTGGACATCCACTCCCGATACGCCGCGAAGAACGTCGGCGCCGATTTCCCGGGCGCAGCAAGATTGGGTGCCGTCAGATCCGGGAACGTCCCTGACCGCGCCCACCGGGCGAGCCACCGCGGACGGGCCAACACTTCCGGTGCCAGCCGCAGCATCGCCCGCGCGTCGAGGCGTTCGGGTATCACCGGACTCCCCCAATCGCGGCCCTCGGAGAACGACCAGTCCATCGTCACGATCAGCCCGACGGCACCCGCAGCGCGCGCCCGATCGAGCATGTGCGCCAACAACTCCCGCGAACCCACCCAATGCACCTGAAAGAACGTCTGCGGATTCGCCGCGACGACCTCCTCGATCGGTTTGCTCGCGAACAACGACAACCCCATCGCAATGCCCCGTGCCGCCGCAGCCCTCGCCACCGCCACCTCCCCGTCGGGGTGCACGGCCTGCACACCCGTCGGGGAGATCATCACCGGAAACGACAACGGCTGCCCCATCAGCGTCGTCGACAACTCACGCGAATCCGACAGGTCGGCCACGTGTGGGGCGAACCCGAGCTCGGCGAAGGCAGCGGTGTTGTCGCCCGCCGTCAGACCACGTTCGGACCCCGCCATCAGCGCCGAATACACCGATGCCGGAAGTCGCTTACGCGCTTGCCGCTGCGCTTCGGCGACAGTCTCGAACCAGTCGGTCACACACCCAGCTTCCGATCGAATCCGGCGGGCATCACCACATCCGACGGTGACAGATCGTGCACCGAGGTGTGCCCGAGCCCCAACACCGCGGAATCGACTCCGCCGCGCAGGATGTCGAGCACGTTCTCCACTCCCGCTTGACCGTTCGCCGACAGACCCCACAGGTACGCCCGACCGATCAACACCGCCCGCGCACCCAACGCCAACGCCTTGACCACATCACTACCCCGGCGGATGCCGCCGTCGAGGGTGATCTCGACCTGATCACCGACCGCCTCCGCGATCGCCGGCAACGCCCGAATCGGAGCCGGCGTCCCATCGAGATTGTTACCACCATGATTGGACACCGAAATCGCCGTAACACCGGCATCGACAGCCCGCTTCGCATCATCGACCCGCATCACACCCTTGAGCATGAACGGCCCACCCCACTGCTCACGCAACCACGCCACGTCCTCCCACGTCGGCAACGGAGTCCCCATCCACTCCCCATAAGCACCGAAGAACGTCGGAGCCGGACCACCCGTCGGTGGGGTCAGGTTCGGGGTCGTCAGATCCGGGATCTTCCCGGTCTTCGCGAACTCCCACAACCACTTCGGACGCATGACGCCCTCGGGAGCGAACTGGACC
>NZ_NOZE01000006.1:0-102066 GCF_002259025.1 Rhodococcus sp. 05-2255-1e
CGGGCGCGGGGACCGGGGCGGGTGTCGGCAGCTCGGCCTGAGCCACCGGTTGCGCCTGCTGGTCCTGGGCGATCGCCTGCGGGGTCTCGACCACGGAGTTCGATTCCTGTGCGGCCGGGGCCGTCTTGGCGGTGACGAACGGGATGTATTCGGTGGCTCCGGCGCTGGTCGCGGCCGTGACGAGTCCTGCGGGGACGAGGCCTGCCAGAGCAATCACCGAGTTCCGTCGAACCTTGGAATTCGATGCTTTTCTGTGACGACCCACGCGCGCTGTACCTCCTGATTTCCCCGGATGTTCTCCGGGGCCCGACCTGATGACCGGGATCGAGGGTACCTGATTCGAGACTGTTCCGTTATCGGGCCGTTACCAGGCGCGGAGCGGTGCGCGGTCTATTGCGGGTCGGTCTCGCCCGACGCGTCGTCGGCCAGGCGTGCGGCTGCTTTCTTGCGCGCCTTCTTCGGTGCGTTGGCGGGTTGACCCGTCGCTTGTTCCAGCAACGCCCTGATGTCGTCGAGTTCGCGGCGCAGATAGTCACGGGTGGCGACTTCACCGACGGCGATACGCAGAGCTGCGAGCTCCCGCGCGAGGAACTCGGTGTCGGCCTTGGTCTGCTGAGCCCGCGACCGATCCTCTTCGAGAGAGACGCGGTCGCGATCGTCCTGCCGATTCTGGGCGAGCAGGATCAACGGCGCGGCGTACGCGGCCTGCGTCGAGAAGGCGAGGTTGAGAAGGATGAAGGGATACGGGTCCCACTGCAGATTGACGGCCACGACGTTGAGGAAGATCCAGACGATGACGATGCCGGTCTGAATCGCCAGATAGCGTCCGGTGCCCAAGAACCTGGCGGCTTTCTCACCCGACTTGCCGAGATCGAAGTCGAAGTTGACGTTGAACAGCCGCGAACCGCGCGGCGTGTCCATTCTTTGGCGTGCTGTTTCTTTCACTGTCCGGCCACTTCCTGATCTCGCCAGTCCTCGGGCAGCAGGTGATCGAGGACGTCGTCCACGGTCACGGCCCCGACCAGGTGATCCTCGTCGTCGACCACCGGGCCGCAGACGAGGTTGTACGTCGCGAAGTACCGCGTCACCGCGGTCAGGCTGTCCTCGGGGGACAGCCGCGGGAGTGCGCTGTCCACGACTCCGCCCACCAGACTCGCCGGGGGTTCTCGCAACAGTTGCTGCAGGTGAACACAGCCCAGATATGGGCCGGTCGGTGTTGCGGTCGGCGGCCGCACCACGAACACCAGTGAGGCCAGCGCAGGCGTCAGGTCGGGGTTGCGTACCCGAGCGAGGGCCTCGGCCACCGTCGTCGACGCGGTGAGGATCACGGGCTCGGGCGTCATCAGACCGCCGGCGGTGTCGGGGGAGTGTTCGAGCAGGCGGCGGACCGGCGCCGAGTCCTCTGGATCCATCAGTCGCAGAAGCGATTCCGCTTCGGTCTCGGGCAGCTCGCCGAGGAGGTCGGCAGCGTCGTCGGGGTCCATGGCCTCGAGCACGTCGGCACCACGGTCGACTCCGAGGTAGTGCATCAGCTCCACCTGATCGTCGTCGGGCAATTCCTGGACGACGTCGGCGAGTCGCTCGTCGTCCAATGCCCGCGCCACCTCCATGCGGCGTTTGACGGGGAGCTCGCGCATGGCATTCGCGACATCTGCCGCACGTAGATCCTCGAACTGCATCAACAGCTGCGCCACACCCTGGTCGGGCATCGACAGTTCGTTCTGCGTCAGTCCCTGCACGTGCTGCCAGTCGACGACATGGATGGCACCGCGTCGCGCAAGGCGTTGGCGCTGCTTACGCACCGCCACGCGTGCGACCTTCCAGTCTCGAGTTCGGGTGAGCTCGATGCCGAGATCGACGACGACGGAATCGGTGTCGTGCAATTCGTCGAGCTCGGGATCGTCGACGCGCACCTTGGAGTCGAGGATCTGCGCGAACACCAGAATCTCGTTCGCGCGCTGAGTGAATCGGCGCAGACTGACGTTTCCGGTGGTGAGCTGAACGGAGTTGGGCTCGATGCTGGTCACTCGCAGCATCGGGACGAAAATTCTTCGGCGCGTTGCCAATTCGACCACGAGTCCGAGGACTCGCGGCTGTGCCCTGCCCACGCGCATGGAGACCACCACGTCGCGCACTCGCCCGATCGATTCGCCGTCGGGGCCCAGGACGCCGAGGCCGGCGAGCCTGGCCGCGAATACCTTGCTCAGTGCTGCCATGATGGCAAGGTTAGAGGCAGGGCAATACAGCGGGTGAATCAGACAGGGGTAGTGCTTTCGATGGGTGCTTCGGGATTGCGTCGATCGGTACTGGCCGTTCCGGGCAGTTCGGACAAGATGATCGCCAAGGCCAAGGGCCTGCCTGCCGACGCGATCTTCCTCGATCTCGAAGATGCCGTCGCGCCGATCGCCAAGGTCGAGGCCCGCGCACGCATCGTCGACGCGTTGAACTCCGACGGTTGGGGCGATCAGCTCAAGGTCGTGCGCGTGAACGACTGGACGACGCAGTGGACGTACGGCGACGTCATCGACGTCGTGTCCGGGGCGGGTGGAAATCTCGACGCCATCCTGTTGCCGAAGGTCGAGTGCGCGGCGCACGTACAGGCGTTGGATCTGTTGCTCACTCAGCTCGAGAAGGAGCACGGTCTCGACCTCGGGGCCATCGGCATCGAGCCGCAGATCGAGAGCGCGCGCAGCCTGCGCAACATCGACGAGATCGCGACCGCGAGCCCCCGGGTGCAGACGTTGGTGTTCGGGCCGGCCGACCTGATGGCGAGCGTCAACATGCGCACCCTCATCGTTGGGGAACAGCCGGTGGGATACGACACCGGCGACGCCTATCACCACATTCTGATGACGATCCTGCTGGCGGCTCGGACGCACGGATTGCAGGCAATCGACGGCCCGTACCTGCAGATTCGTGATCTCGACGCGTTTCGCCGGGCCGCGGGACGGACGGCCGCCCTCGGGTTCGACGGCAAGTGGGTGCTGCACCCGACGCAGATCGAGGCGGCCAACGAGATCTTCGCGCCACTACAGGACGATTACGACAAGGCCGAGCTGATTCTCGACGCCTACGAGTTCCATACCTCGGCGGCGGGTGGCGCTCGCGGTGCGGTGATGCTCGGCGACGAGATGATCGACGAGGCGAGTCGCAAGATGGCGCTGGTCGTCTCGGCGAAGGGCCGCGCGGCCGGTCTGACACGCACGACGACGTTCGAGCCGCCCACCTCCTGATCCACGCCGTGTTCGCGGACAGAACAATGGGTGTGACGGTGCCGGAGCGGAGCCTGCAGAAGCGACCAGAAAAGTCCGTTTCGGGGCACAATGGAGTCATGACCAATCCCCTCTCGCAGCCGGGCCGCCCAGGGCAAGGATTGCCGACGCCGCCGTCCGGTTGGCCCATCGGTTCCTACCCCACCTATGCCGAGGCGCAGCGCGCCGTCGACTTCCTCTCCGATGAGGAATTCTCGGTACAGGACGTCACTATCGTCGGCGTCGATCTGATGCAGGTCGAACGTGTTCTCGGCCGGCTCACCTGGCCCAAAGTCATTGGTGGAGGGATCGTTTCGGGCGCATGGCTGGGTGTGTTCCTCGGTCTCGTCCTCGGTATCTTCAGCGAGAACATCTTCGGCGCGTTGCTCATCGGCGTCGGCGGCGGCATCATCTTCGGCCTGATCTCGGCATCCATTCCGTATGCCGCGACCAAGGGACAACGAGATTTCGCGTCGAGCATGCAGTTGGTCGCCGGACGCTACGACGTCATCTGCGAGCCCCGGACAGCGGAGAAAGCACGCGACCTGCTCGCCAAACTGTCGATTTGATCACACCGGTTGGACGACCAGGCAACCGACAGGTAACGGAATAGCCCCAAATCGCCCTCGAGGCCAGTGAGTTCGGTTACGTTTCTCTCGTGCACGGCAGTGCCGACACAAGGGCTGCGCGAGTAACCGAACGTACGGAGGCGGGACAGTGCCGAGACATCGTGGTCGTAGGCGTGGAAAAGCAACGAGGATAGGGGTGTTGGCGGCAGCGGCTCTGGTGACGAGTCCGTTGCTCGCAGCGTGTGGTTCGTCGGACAGTTCGGTTCCGGTTCTGAGTTTCTACACTGCCGCAGACGGCGCAGAGCAGTACGCCGCTGCGGCACAGGTGTGTTCGGACGCCTCCAACGGCCGGTATCGAGTGGAGCAGCGGACACTGCCCAAGAGTGCCAACGATCAGCGCCTGCAGCTCGCGAGGCGTCTCGCCGGAAACGACAAGACGTTGGATCTGATGACGCTCGACGTCGTCTGGACCGCCGAATTCGCCGAGGCCGGATGGGCATTGCCCGTCCCGGACGACCTCTCGGCGAAGCTGCGCGACGGGTCCACCCTGGAAGGTCCGCTCGCCACCGCGGAATGGCAGGACCAGCTCTACGCCGTTCCGCTCAACTCCAACACCCAGTTGCTCTGGTACCGGCCCGACGAGGTGCCGGGCGGCACCCCGCCGCAGACGTGGGATCAGCTGATCGACGTGGCCGAGGCCAACGCGGCCGCCGGTAAGCCCGCTCAGATCGGTGTGCAGGCCAAGCAGTACGAGGGCTTCATGGTCTGGTTCAACTCGCTGCTCGAGAGCGCAGGTGGGTCGGTGGTCGCCGAAGACGGAACGACGGTGACCCTCAACGACACTCCCGAGCACCGCGCCGCCACCGAGAAGGCCCTCGAGATCATCAAGCGGGTGGCCACGGCCGACGGCCGCGATCCATCGGTCTCGCAGAGCGACGAGGCGACAGCTCGACTCGGGATGGAGTCGGGGCGGATGGCCTTCCAGGTCAACTACCCGTTCGTGCTTCCCGGCCTGAAGGAGAACGCCGTCGCCGGGGCAGTGTCGTTCCTCGATCTGGCGAATGTGCCTGCCGATCAGCAGGATGCACGCATCGCCGAGGTCTTCCGCAGTGCTCCGTACCCCGAGGTGAACGCGGGGGAGCCCGCCAAGGTCACCATCGGCGGCTTCAACATCGGCGTCGCGAAGACCACTCAGCACGAGGACCTCGCCTGGGAAGCCGTCGAGTGCCTCACCAACCAGGAGAATCAGCGCAACAACGCCGTCAACGGCGGCGTGCCCCCGGTGCTGAAGTCGCTGTACTCCGATCCGGAGTTCCAGGCCGTCTATCCCGCATGGGAAGGGGTGCTCGGTTCCATCGAGTCCGCGGCAGTGCGGCCCGTTTCGCCTGCCTACCAGAGCATTTCGATTCTGTTGACCGATGCCCTCAACCCGCCGCAGAACATCGATCCGGTTGCCGACGTGGACAAGCTCGCAGAACTGGTCAGCAAGGCCGTCAATTCCGAAGGGTTGATTCCATGAGCGATCCCACCGAATCGCAGCCGCAGCCCGCCGATCGGCAGGCGGCTCTGAAGAACATCTCCGACGGTAAGAAAGCCGAACGACGCCTGGGATTGCTCCTCGTCGCACCCGCGGCGATCCTGATGCTCGCGGTCACCGGCTACCCGATCGTGTACGCCTTCTGGCTCAGCCTGCAGAAGTACAACCTCGCGTTCCCCGAGGATCGCCAATTCGTCGGCATCTCCAACTACGTGACCGTGCTGTCCGACGGCTACTGGTGGACGGCATTCGGCGTCACCGCCGGCATCACGATCATCTCGGTGATCATCGAGTTCATCCTCGGTCTGGCAGTGGCTCTGGTCATGCACCGCACCATCTTCGGCCGCGGACTCGTCCGCACCGTGGTGCTCATTCCGTACGGCATCGTGACCGTCGCCGCCGCGTACAGCTGGTACTACGCCTGGACCCCGGGCACCGGTTATCTCGCCAACCTGTTGCCCGACGGCAGCGCGCCACTGACCGAGCAGTTCCCGTCGCTCGCGATCGTGGTTCTGGCCGAGGTGTGGAAGACGACCCCGTTCATGGCTCTGCTGCTGCTGGCAGGCCTGGCTCTGGTGCCCGACGATCTGCTCAAGGCCGCCGAGGTGGACGGAGCGGGTGGTTGGACGCGGCTGATGCGGATCACCATTCCGTTGATGAAGCCGGCAATTCTCGTCGCGGTGCTCTTCCGCACGCTCGACGCGTTCCGCATCTTCGACAACATCTACGTCCTCACCCGAGGGAGCAACGAGACAGGATCGGTGTCGATTCTCGGTTACAACAACCTGTTCGGCGCGTTCAACCTCGGACTCGGGTCGGCGATCAGCATCCTGATCTTCTTCTGCGTCGCGATCATCGCGTTCGTGTTCATCAAGTTGTTCGGTGCCTCGGCACCGGGATCCGACGACGGAGGCCGCAAGTAATGACCACTGTTACGCCTCGCAAGAAGGTCGGTTGGACGGTCGTCAACGTCCTCGTCCTCCTCTACGCGCTCGTTCCGTTGGCGTGGATCATCAGCCTGTCGTTCAAATCGACGGCCACGATCGCCGACGGAAAGTTCATCCCGCAGTCGTTCACTCTGGAGAACTACAAGGGCATCTTCTCCACCAACCAGTTCACCTCGGCGCTGGTGAACTCCATCGGAATCGGGTTGATCACCACGGTGATCGCCGTCGTGATCGGCACCATGGCCGCGTATGCCGTTGCCCGGCTGGACTTTCCGGGCAAGAAGCTCCTGGTCGGTGCGGCTCTGCTGATCGCGATGTTCCCCCAGATCTCGCTGGTGACACCGTTGTTCGACATCTCGCGCTCGCTCGGTCTGTTCGACACCTGGCCGGGTCTGATCATCCCGTACATCACCTTCGCGTTGCCGTTGGCGATCTACACCCTCTCCGCATTCTTCCGCGAGATCCCGTGGGAGCTCGAAAAGGCGGCGAAGATGGACGGAGCAACGCCCGCACAGGCTTTCCGCAAGGTCATCGCCCCGCTGGCGGCACCCGGCATCGTCACCGCGTCGATCCTGGTGTTCATCTTCGCCTGGAACGACCTCCTGCTCGCCATCTCGCTGACGGCGACGGAACGTTCGGTCACCGTCCCGGCGGCCATCTCGCAGTTCACCGGTAGCTCTCAGTTCGAGGAGCCCACGGGATCGATCGCGGCAGCCGCCGTCGTCATCACGATCCCGATCATCATTTTCGTGCTCTTCTTCCAACGACGTATCGTGGCGGGCTTGACGTCCGGCGCAGTGAAGGGATAACCGTCATGGCCGAAATCGTTCTCGACAAAGTCACCAAGCTCTACCCGGACGGCGCCGCTGCCGTCAGCGACGTCGACATCACCATCGCCGACGGCGAGTTCATCATCCTCGTCGGACCGTCCGGCTGCGGAAAGTCCACCACGCTCAACATGATCGCCGGGCTGGAGGACATCTCGTCCGGTGAGCTGCGGATCGCGGGGGAGCGCGTCAACGAGAAGGCACCGAAGGATCGCGACATCGCGATGGTGTTCCAGTCCTACGCGCTCTACCCACACATGACGGTCCGGCAGAACATCGCCTTCCCGCTGACGCTCGCCAAGCTCTCGAAGACCGAGATCAACGACAAGGTCGAAGAGGCTGCCAAGATCCTCGATCTCAGTCAGCACCTCGACCGGAAGCCCGCCAACCTCTCCGGTGGTCAGCGACAGCGAGTTGCCATGGGGCGCGCCATCGTTCGCACCCCCAAGGCCTTCCTGATGGACGAGCCGCTGTCCAACCTCGACGCCAAGCTGCGAGTCCAGACGCGCGCCGAGATCTCGCGGCTGCAGAAGCGCCTGGGCACCACCACCGTCTACGTCACGCACGATCAGACCGAGGCCATGACCCTCGGCGACCGCGTTGTGGTGTTGCGCGGCGGGCTGGTGCAGCAGATCGGTTCTCCGCAGGAGCTCTACGACAAGCCGCGAAACCTGTTCGTGGGCGGCTTCATCGGATCGCCCTCGATGAATTTCGTTCCGGGACAGCTCACCTCGAACGGAGTGTCCACGGCCCTCGGCGACATCGAGATCCCGCTCGAGCGAATGGACGCGATCAAGGCCAAGAACCCGGGCCGCGAGGTGGTCGTCGGTATCCGTCCCGAGCACTTCGAGGACGCGGCACTGATCGACGGCTACCAGAAGATGAGCGGCGCGACCTTCACCGCAACCGTGGACGTGCTCGAGTCCATGGGCAGCGACAAGTACGTCTACTTCACGCTGAAGGGTGCCAAGGTCGAGTCCAGCGAACTCCAGGAGCTGGCCGCCGATGCCGGTATCGCCGATCTCGGTGGCGCACAGGTGGTTGCGCGTCTGGCAGCCGAATCCAAGGCCGCCGAGGGTGGTCAGGTGGAACTGTGGTTCGACCCGGGCAAGATCTCGGTGTTCGACCAGGCGTCGGGTGCGAACCTGACAATCTGAGCGGCTGCGCCGCATGTGAGCGGAACTTCGTAGCCCACTACGAAGTTCCACTCACATGCCGCAGTCTCTACAGTGGCACGTTCGACGTGGTGTTCGGTTCGGACTCGGCAACCCGCACCGATTGCCGCGCTGCCGGGGTGCTTCTGATGGCCAGGGCTGCCGCGGCGACGACGGCGCAGGCCACGGCACCGGCGACAAAGGCTGCGGTGTACGCGCTCTCGCGGGCCACGTTTGTGCCGTCGATGGTGAACATCGCCAGCACGGTGGACAATGACGCACTCGCGATCGACGTGCCGACAGTGCGCACGATCGAGTTGACGCTGTTGGCCACGCCGGTGTCCGCTGCGCTGACCTCGGCCATGAGCAGGTTGGGCAGGGCCGCGAACGCGAGGCTGACGAACGTGTTGATGACGATGCCCGCGGTGATGAGCTGCCAGGTGTGATCGTGGGCCACCGCGACGAACGCAAATCCGAGAACGCCGATCACCGCGCCGCCGACGAGAACTCGGCGCGGCCCGAACGATCCGATGAGGCGACCGCTGATCACCGCGGCCACCACTCCTACCGCTGCACCGGGTAGCAGGTACACGACACTCGCTTCGAGAACGTTGGCGGTGAATCCGTAGCCGGCGACGGCACGTGGGGTCTGTACGAAGTAGGAGCAGGCCAGGAAGTTGGCGAACATTCCGACGCCGACGAACAGGGTGGCGACGTTGGTGGCAAGCAGTGGCCCGTGAGTGAGCATGCGGGGTGCGACGAGCGGGGCATCGATGCGTTTCTCGAAGATCCACCAGACGGTTCCCAGCAGCACGCCCGCGACAGCGCATCCGATGGTGGCCACCGAACCCCAGCCCCACGTGCGGCCCTGGGTGAGGGCCAGGAACAACAGCAGGAGTGTGCCCGCCAGCAGCACGGCACCCCACCAGTCGACCGACCCGCTGCCGCTACGCGGTCGGGCCGGGACACCGAACCACGCGATGCCGAGTGCAACCACGACGATGGCGACGGTGAGCCAGAAGACGCGGTGGTAGTCGGCGCCGTTGGCCGTGAGCAGCCCCGTCAGCACCAATCCGAATCCGCCGCCCACGCCGAGAGTGCCGGACAGGATCGACATCGAGCCGACGAGTGCGCGCGGTGGCATCTCGTCGCGCAACACCGCCAGGGCGATGGGGAACAGGGCGTACGAGACGCCCTGCAGAATGCGGCCGACCAGCAGCCAGGTCAGTGAATCGGTCAACGCTGCCAGCAGCGACCCGGCCAGCACGACGGTCAGGACGCCGATGAGCACGGGGCGTTTGCCGTGCAGGTCGGCGAGTCGGCCGATGACGGGGGTGGCGATGACCGCGGCCAACAGGTTCGCCGTCAGCACCCACCCGGCAGCGGTGGTGCTGACGCCCAGTTGGGTGCCGATGGTGCCCACGATGGGAACGACCATCGTCTGCAGGACGGCGAGGGTCATGACGATGAAACAGAGTCCTGGCAGCAGTGTGCGGCGGGTGGACATGGAAGAGCTACCTCGTTACCTATGACAACCGAAAATACGAACCGATCGAACTAAAATGTTGAACGCATCTAATTAATTATCGGGTACCGGTTTCCCCGGTGTGAGCCGAGGTGCCTCGGATGAGCTACTGGGCCCGGTTGGGCTTCCCCAGGGCCTTCTGCCGGAGTTCACTGACGATCTCGTCGTTCCAGACGTGCTCGCGCACCAACCGATAGCGCTCACGGCTCATCCACAGATAGGCCTCGGCATCGGTGCGGTCTTCGAGAATCTCGGCCGCCCGGACCATGCGGACCACCGGCAGGTACTCCTCACCGAACCAACGTCGCGCGACCGTTCCGCGGTCGACGAACTCCCCGAGTTCCTGCATCAGCCGAAATCCCCAGGCCTCCACCGACTCGCTCAGTTGCGCGTAATCGAACGGGTCGGTGACCTGTACCGCCTCGCGCGCGCGTCCCACCAGGGGCACCCGACTCAGGAAGATGCGGCGATGATCCTTGATCAACAGATCGCCGCGCCGGGTGATGCCCTCGGGGGAGATACGCGTGATGATCTCGGTGACGACGGCGTCGATCGTCGTGCGATGCATCGCGAACGCAATCGACACCCGATGATGCCCGTCGACGACGAAGTGCATGCCGCCGATGCGATACACCTGGATCGGCGGCATCGCTTCACCGCGGCGCTGCGCCGCCGCCAACCGCTGCCAGCGTTCCCTGATCCGCGCCGAGGTCGGCCTGAAGAATCTGTCGAAGTCCCGGGTGCGGTCGACGCTGCCGACGATGGTCTCGACGCGAATGACCTGCAGACCCAGGTGCCGTTCCCCGACCTTGCCGAGGGCAGCGACCACCTCGTCGAACGGCAGGATGGTGTTGACGTCGTCGGGTTGACGCCGCAGCCACCCGACGAGTCTCGCCACGTCGGCGCGTCGACGCTGGCGGGTGAAGTCGTTCTCCGCGTCGGCGGCCGGAAATCCGGTGTCACGTGCCATGTCTGCGCCTCACGATCCTCGGTGCTTCGACGTGCTGTCGCTGCCCACCCGGTTCGACGTCGAGCAGGGTGTATCCGACGGTGTTGATCACCGCCGCCCCGTGCAGGGCCAGATCGTCCGGGGTGTGGCCGTGTGGATGAATGTGGCCGTGCAACAACAACTGTGGGGAGAGTCGACGCGTCACCTCGTCCAGGCAGTCGAAGCCGACGTGTGCCGGGTCGGTGTCGTCGCCGACTCCGAGGGGTGGGCTGTGAGTGAGCAGAATGTCCACCGGCCGTACGTCCTTGCGGACGTTGCGATTCCACGCGAATGTTCGAGTGAGGGTGCGTGAGCGTCTGCGCTGCTGACGTTGCGTCCATTGATTGGGGCCGCCGTTGTAGCGGATCGACCCGCCGAGACCGGCGATACGCAGACCGGCAGCGGACACGATCCGCCGGTCGACGTTGATCGCACCCACCGGCCCCGGCCAGGTGGCAGGCAGCCCGGCGCGCATCCAGCCGGCCTTCCCGGCCGAATAACCCGTCAGGTCCGCGTCGTGATTGCCGGGCACGAACACGCACGGAGCGTTCAACGCATCGGTCAGGTACTCGAGGTAATCGAACGGAAGGTCACCCGCGCCGAGAATCAGATCGACGCCGAGCGACTTCACCTGCGGACTCCACAGAGATTCGATCGTTTCGTCGGACACAGCGAGAACGGATACCACGGGTACGACGGTACCCACCTCGTCCGCGGTGGCACCTCCGAACGGACTTCTCGGGCACCGGTGGTGTTGGATGGGTCTCGTGAGCGAGAGTGTCATTACCGCGGTACGCGCACATCTGCTGACCGAGATCGGCGACGACAACCCGTCGTCCGCGTCCGTGACGTTCCTCGGCCTGGAGTCACTGGACGTGCTGCGATTCGGAGCGGACTCCGAGGTGGTGCGGTACGTCAGCCTCGGCTGCTCGCGTCATCCCATGGCAGACCCGAACGACATGGTCGCCGATCCGTCCCGTGGCCCTCGCGCCGAACTGGTACTGACCCTTCGCGGTGGCGCAGGCGTGGCGTCGGGCGTCCACAAGAGCTTGGCCGTGCTCGCGGCCTCGCCCGCAGTGGAGGGCGTCGTGCTGGTGGAGGACGCCCTGCTCGATCTCGGTGAGCCGCTGTGGACCAACGCGCCGTTCACGGCCGTGCTGCTCGGGCCGAGCGACATCGCGGACCTGCCGCTGCCGGAGCCTTTCGATCCGGTTCATTTTTTCGCCGCGGTGCCGTTGACCGGAACCGAGGCCGCCTGGGTGCGGTTGCGCGGGGCGGACGCGTTGCGCGAGGCCTGGAAGGAAGCGGGGATCGACGTTCGAGACCCCAACCGGTCCGCAGCCAGCCTCTGATCGGGCGCTCCTGCGCACAGGGTGTCGACTTCCGGGGGCTACCCGCTTCTGTCGGAGGTCGTCCCTGGCTCTAGATCTCAGGCGCGGGATCTACAGCCAGTTGTTCTTGTGGAACGTTCGCCACAGACCGACGCACACGCAGGCGACGATCGCGACGATTGCGTGATAGCCGTAGGTCCAGTGCAGTTCGGGCATGTTGTCGAAGTTCATGCCGTAGATGCCTGCCACCATGGTCGGCACCGCCGCGATCGCCACCCAGGACGAGATCTTGCGCATGTCCAGGTTCTGCTGCATCGTCACCCGAGCCAGGGCCGCGTCGACGAGTGAGCTGAGCACCTCGTCGTATTCGGAGATACGTTCGGCGACAGTGGTGTGATGGTCCTGCACGTCGCGCAGGTACCGCCGGACGGACTTCGGAACACTGGGCTCCTGGACCAGCCGTGCGAGAGGCGTCGACAACGGAGTCACCGACCGGCGCAGTTCCACGACCTCCCGCTTGAGCAGATAGATGTTCTCGATCGGCACGTGGTGATGCGGAGAGAACACCTCCTCCTCCATGCCGTCGACGTCCCTCTCGATCGAGTCGGTGACGGCCAGGTACTCGTCGACGACGTGGTCGGCCACCGCGTGCAGCACCGCCGACGGGCCGAGCGCGAGCTGTTCCGGATTGTCCTCGAGTCGCTGGCGCACGCCGGCCAATCCGGAGTGTTCGCCGTGTCGGACGGTGATGACGAAATCTCGACCGACCATCACCATGATCTCGCCGCTCTCGACGATCTCGTTCGCCGTCGTCACCGACTCGTGTTCGACGTACTTGACTGTGCGCAGGACGAGGAATGCGACGTCGTCGTATCGCTCCAGCTTGGGCCGCTGATGCGCGTGCACGGTGTCCTCGACCATCAACTCGTGCAGGTCGTAACACTGAGCGATCGCGTTCATCTGACGGTCGTCCGGCGCATGCAGGCCCACCCAGACGAACCCCTCGCCGCGGGCTCGTACTTCGGCGATCGCGGAAGTGTGAGTGAACCGGCCGGGTAGCCGGGAGCCGTCGACGTAGACAGCGCAGTCGACGATGGCGCGCGCCGTCGGCACCGGTATTCGTGGACTCGAATCGGGAACGGCCTTGTTTCCTCGTCGGTGCAGCGAGGGCAGTGAGGGACGCGGTGGAAGGGACGGCATGGCGGGCAATCGTACGCCAGGAAAACGACAGAACAGTGGGCCCGGAACATCACGGCGGTACGCCTGGGACACTGTTCTGGTGCTCATCGATCTCCACACCCACTCGACAGCGTCCGACGGTACCGACAGCCCGGCCGAGCTGGTTCGCGCTGCGTCGGCAGCGGGCCTGTCGGTGGTGGCGCTCACCGATCACGACACCACGGCGGGATGGGACGAGGCCGCTGCCGCATCGCCCGCCGGCCTGACGCTCGTGCGCGGCATGGAACTGTCGTGCACCGGTCGTGGGGAGGACGGCACGCCCGTCCCGGTGCACCTGCTGGCGTACCTGTTCGACCCCGAGAACGAGGCATTCGCCGCCGAGCGTGCACGACTGCGCGGTGAGCGGGTGACCCGGCTGCGGGCCATCGCCGAGAACATGGCCGCGGACGGCCTACCCATCGATCCCGACGCGGTTCTCGCCTCGGCCGGGGAGGCCGCCGGTCGTCCCCATCTGGGCCAGGCTCTGATCGAGGCCGGCTACGTCTCGGACATGGACGCGGCGTTCGCCGGTCCGCTGGCAACGGGTGGCAAGTATTACGTGGGCAAGGTCGACACTCCACTCGACGTCGCCGTCGAGATGATCGCCGCCGCAGGCGGCGTCAGCGTGCTCGCGCATGCCCGGGCCCGCAAGCGCGGACGCATCCTGGATCTGGACCACATCCGAGAACTAACCCCGCTCGGGCTCGGCGGTGTGGAAGTCCACCACATGGACCACTCGCCGGAGGACACCGTGGTGATGGCCGAGTTGGCCGCGGAGTTGGACCTCATCGTCACCGGGTCCTCGGACTATCACGGCACCAACAAGACCGTGAAGCTGGGCGAGTACACCACCGACCCGGAGCAGTACGACCGACTGGTCGCGGCGGCCCGCTCATGAACTTCGACGTGACGCTGTACCTGACGGTTCTGATCACGCTGTTCGTGATCATGGATCCACCGGGCGCGATTCCGGTGTTCCTGTCCCTGGTGGGACGCAAGAGCAAGGAAGTGCGCAACAAGGCCGCATGGCAGGCACCCGCAGTCTCGCTCACCGTCATCTCGGTGTTCGCGATCGGCGGCCAGGCCATTCTGAGCTACCTGCACATCGGCATTCCGGCACTGCAGGGCGCGGGTGGACTTCTGCTCCTGCTCATCGCGTTGTCGTTGCTCACCGGTAAGGGCGCGGGCGGCGACGCGGCGGCCGAGGACGTCAACGTCGCACTCGTCCCGCTGGGAACGCCGTTGATGGCGGGCCCCGGAGCCATCGCCGCGGTGATCGTCTACGTCAGTCAGGCCGACGGCAACGCGAGCTCGTTGCTCGCAATTGCCTTGGGCATCATCACGATTCACGTCCTGTTCTTCGTGATTCTACGATTCTCCACCGTCCTCATCCGGCTGCTCGGCGAAGGCGGCATTTCGCTGCTGGCACGTATCGCAGGCCTGTTGCTCGCCGCTATCGCGGTGCAGTTGATCGCGGATTCCGTCCGCGGATTCGTGGCCGGAGCATGAGCGGGGCCGGAGCGGGCGCCGGACTGCGCTTCCTGCGCGGGCTCAGCGGCATCGTCACCGCCGGACTCGTGGTGCTGGCGATCGGCGTCGGCGTCACCCAATATCTCGGTCAGTCCCGCGGCTACCCGGGACCGGGCGCGCTGTCGGTCACCGTGCACATCGTTGCCGCTGTCGTCGCCATCGCAGCGCAGCGCATTGCCGATCACCGACGCGGATTCACCGCCTTCCTCGGAGCGATCGTGGTCTTCGTGGTCACCGGTCTCGTCCTGTGGACCCAATGGTGGCAGTAGGGCAGTGGTGGCAGTAGTTCACGCTGGTTTCTGACTCTGTGGTCAGGTCGGTCGCCGGTATGGCACACTTGGGCCGTTGCAGCGATGCGGCTACAGCCCATCGTTGACTGTGCAGGCACACCCGCCGCACGTGCGAGACACGCTTTCGGCAGTCGGCAGCCAGTACTGGCGCCCTCCGGTAGCCCGCGACCCTTTCGAGCATCAATCACTTCGTAGACACGAGTTGCCTCGTCGAGGCCGACAGTGCGAGGAGCTTTCACCGTGACGGCAGTCGAAGACACCACAGGAACACCATCGGCAGTTGCGGCCGCGATCACCGACGACGAGATCTTCGCCGGGCATCTCGGCGGCAAGCTTTCGGTCCAGTTGGCCGCGCCGCTCGAGACCCAGCGCGATCTCTCGATCGCCTACACCCCGGGGGTCGCCCAGGTCAGCCGTGCCATCGCCGCCGACCCGGCACTGGCCAAGCGCTACACCTGGACCGACCGACTGGTCGCCGTCATCTCCGACGGTTCCGCGGTGCTCGGCCTCGGCGACATCGGTCCTCGCGCGTCGTTGCCGGTGATGGAGGGCAAGGCGGCGCTGTTCAAGAAGTTCGCCGGCCTCGATTCCATCCCGATCGTGCTCGATACCCACGATGTCGACGAGATCGTCGAGACGATCGTGCGGATGCGGCACAGTTTCGGAGCCGTCAACCTCGAAGACATCTCCGCCCCGCGGTGTTTCGAGGTGGAACGACGCGTCGTCGAGGCACTGGACTGCCCCGTGATGCACGACGACCAACACGGCACGGCCATCGTCGTCCTTGCGGCGCTGACGGGTGCCGCACGGGTACAGGGCCGGGAACTGGCCGGGCTTCGAGTGGTCGTCTCGGGTGCAGGCGCTGCAGGCGTTGCGTGCGCGAACATGTTGCTCGCCGCCGGCATCTCCGACGTCGTGGTCCTCGATTCCAAAGGCGTCGTCTCGGCCGATCGCGGTGACCTTGCCGGCGTCAAGGCCGACCTCGCCGCACGGACCAACCCTCGTGGACTGAGCGGGGGACCGGGCGATGCTCTGGCCGGAGCCGACGTGTTCCTGGGACTGTCCGCAGGCAAGGTGGACGAGAGCGTCATCGCCTCGATGGCCCCCGAGTCCATCGTGTTCGCGCTCTCGAACCCGGATCCGGAGATACACCCGGAGGTGGCCAGGAAGTACGCGGCCATCGTCGCGACCGGACGCAGCGATTTCCCCAATCAGATCAACAACGTTCTGGCCTTCCCCGGTGTGTTCAAGGGCGCGCTCGACGCCGGTGCACGCCGTATCACCGAAGGCATGAAGCTCGCCGCTGCCGAGGCAATCCTCTCGGTTCTCGGCGACGAGTTGGCCGCGGACAGAATCGTCCCGAGCCCACTCGATCCTCGCGTCGCCCCGGCCGTTGCGGACGCAGTTGCGGCAGCAGCGCGAGCCGAGGGCGTCGCGTAGGAAAACAGAAAAAGCACCCCGAACCCCGCCCTATCCGGGTCGGTGGTTCGGGGTGCTTTTAGTTTGCGTGAGTCGTCGTCAGACTTTTGCCAGTCCGGTCGGCATGCGCCGGAGGCGACCGGTTCCCGGCACCGACGTCCACACCGCAAGGGCGAGAAGGCCGTCGACGACGAGTGTGAGCAGCGCGACGAGGATCGCCCCCACCAGAACCCGGCCGTAGTCGTAGAGCGCGAGACCGTCGAAGATGTAGCGACCGAGCCCGCCGAGGTTGACGTACGCCGCAACGGTCGCGGTCGCGATGATCTGCAGGGTGGTGTTCCGTAGTCCGCCGAGGATCAGTGGGAGTGCATTGGGGATCTCTACCCGAAGCAGCACCTGTGATTCGGTCATCCCCATCGCGCGGGCGGCGTCGACCACGTGGGCGTCGACGTTGGCTATTCCCGAGTAGGTGCCCGCCAGTAGCGGCGGTATCCCGAGCAGGACCAGCGCGATGATCGGCGGGATCAGACCCAATCCGATCACCAGGACCAGGAACACCAACACACCCAGAGTCGGCAGTGAGCGCAGAGCGTTGACCAGTCCGACGACCACCGCTTCGCCGCGGCGCAGGTGACCGATGATCAGTCCGATGGGAATCGCGACAGCGGCCGAAAGCACAACGGCCAACAGCGAATACCACATGTGCTCGAGCAGTCGAGCGCCGATTCCCGTCGGCCCGGCCCAGTTGGCACCGTCGAGGATGTACGAGAACGCTTCGGAGAACAGATTCATGCGCGCGCCTTCCTCGTCGACGAGCTGCCCTGCCGGGTCCACGGCGTGAGTCGACGGCCCACCAGGTACAGGGCGGCGTCGAAGATCAACGCCAAGAACACGATCGAGATGATGCCGGCGAAGATCTGATCGGGATAGTCACGTTGGTAGCCCTGGGTGAACAGCTGGCCGAGACCACCGATACCGATCACCGAACCCACCGAGACCAACGAGATGTTGGTGACCGTGACAACTCGAATATTGGCGATGAGCACCGGCAAGGACAGCGGTAGCTCGACGGTCACCGCCCGGCGTAACGACGAAAAGCCCATGGCCTGAGCCGAATCGACGACGGCGAACGGAACCGAATCGAGTGCCTCCGGAACCGCGCGAACGAGCAGAGCCGTGGAGTACACCGTCAGTGCGATCACCACGTTCAGCGGATCGAGCACGGGCAGTCCCACGACCGCAGGAATGGTGACGAACAGTGCCAGTGACGGCAACGTGAACGCAATGCTGGCCACCGTCAACGTGATTCGGCGGACCCACCGCGTGTTGCGAATCAGGGTGCCGACCGGAACGGCGATGAGCAGTCCGATGAGCAGGGGCACGAGCGAAAGATACAGATGTGTCTTCGTGTACCCGAGTACGACGCCGAAGTTGTCGAACAGCCAGGTCACTGTGCATCGTTCCCGGCCGCGCCGAAGTGGTGGCGATTGCGCTCCTCGTCTTCGGACTTGCGCTGTACGGCCAGGTTTTCGAGAATCTCCGCACCGTCGACGCTGCCCACGGCGGCACCGGTCGAATCGACGGCGACGCCGATTCCCGACGGAGACGAGATCGCCGAGTCGAGCGCCTGCCGTAGATCGCCGCCCTCGAGGAACAGCGACCCACCGGCCGCCGTGCTCTCGTCCAGGCTGCCGCCGCCGCGTACCTTCTCGACGCCGGTGGCGTCGATCCAGCCGAGGGGACGACGCTGGGAGTCCACGACCAGAACCCACTGCCCCTGGTCGAGTCGCAGGGTGCTCATCTCGTCCTCGGTCGCGGTATGGATCGGATGCATCGTCACCGACTGCGCGGAGCGGAAAGACAGGCCTCGGTAGCCGCGGTCGCGGCCTACGAACGACGCCACGAACGACGTCGCCGGTGCCGCGAGCACGGTCTCGGGCTTGTCGTATTGCTGCAGACGACCCTGCGGTCCGAAGACTGCGATGTGGTCGCCCAGCCGCACGGCCTCGTCGATGTCGTGCGTGACGAACACGATCGTCTTCTTCAGATCGGCCTGCAGCCTGAGCATCTCGGTCTGCAGATCCTCACGCACCACTGGGTCGACAGCACTGAAGGGCTCGTCCATCAACAGAATCGGTGGGTCCGCGGCGAGCGCGCGGGCCACACCGACGCGCTGTTGCTGCCCGCCGGACAGCTGCGCCGGGTAGCGGGACGCGAGAGCGGGATCCAGGCCCACTCGCTCCAGTACCTCGAGCGCCGCCTTGCGGGCAGCGCGCCGGGACTGACCGTTGAGGACCGGAACCGTCGCAACATTGTCGACGACGGAACGATGGGGCAGCAGCCCGGCACTCTGGATGACGTAGCCGATTCCCCGGCGCAGCTTCACCGCGTCGGTGTCGGCGATGTTGCGGCCGTCGACCGTGATGACACCCGAGGTGGGCGCGATCATCCGGTTGATCATCCGCATCGACGTCGTCTTGCCGCAGCCGGACGGCCCCACGAACACGGTGAACGAGTGTGGCTGGATCACCAGGTCCAACGAGTCGACTGCCGTGGTGCCGTCCGGGTACGTCTTGGTGATGTTCTCGAAGGTGATCATCAGCTGACCGGCTGGTCCAGACCCTTGTCCTTGACCCACGCCGTTGCCGCCGCAGCCGGTTCGACCTTCTGGTCGCCGGACACCGACGTGTTCAGTGCGATGAGCTCTTCGGTGGTGATCTGCGCCGAGACGGCGTCGAGAACCTGAGTGAGCTTGTCGGACTGCTTGGACGTCCGCAGCACCGGGATGACGTTCTGAGCGGCGAAATTGTTCTCCGGGTCTTCGAGAACCACGAGATCGTTCTGCGCGATGGCCGGCGAGGTGGTGAAGATGTCCGCCGCGACGACCTGGCCCGACACGAGTGCCTCGACCGTGGCCGGTCCGCCGCCGTCGGAGATGGGCACGTAGTTACCGGGGGAGATGTCCAGGCCGTACTTCGCTTTCAGGCCCGGCAGTCCGCCGACGCGCTCCTGGAATTCCGGCGTGCCTGCGAACGTCACCTCCGAGGAGAACGGTGCGAGATCGCCGACGGTCTTCAGATTGCGCTCGGTTGCGGTCGCGCGGGTGACGACGACGGCATCCTTGTCTTCGCCGGGTGCCTGGGCCGTCACCGAGAGGTCGTCGCCGAGTGCAGCGGGCAGTGCCGCGAGCACGTCCTCGGACGAGGTGGCCGTGGCAGATTCGTCCAAGTACTGGAGCAGGTTGCCCGTGTAATCGGGAATCAGGTCGATCGAGCCGTCGCGGACGGCGGGAATGTACGCCTCGCGGCTACCGATGTTGAGCTTGGTGCTCACCTCGAAACCGTTGGCGCGCAATGCTTCTGCGTAGATATTCGCGACGGTCTCGGACTCCGGGAAGTTGGCCGAGCCGACGATGATCGAGTTCGTGTCGTCGTTGCTCTCGCCGCCTCCGCTCGAGAGCGGATCCGAATTTCCGCCGCAGGCGGTCAGTGCGGTGACCGACAGGGCGAGCGCGGCAACTGCCGCCACTGCCTTCGGGGCGGAGAACGCGCGCGTGATTCGGGAGGTGGTCATGGTGTCCTTCCATCGGTTCGGGCACAGACGAAGCCCCAACTCCGACGGGTGCCGCCCGATCACCGGGGACACCGCCGAACCAGGACTCGGGCTGCTCGGGATGGTAGTCGACGTCGCCGTGCCCATAAGGTTGGTTCGACTACCCTCTCGTTCGCATCTGTGCCCCGCGGTCGGGATCGGTAAACCCCACGGGCAGTGAACAGGAGAAAATGAGAGTGCGTTCGTCGATTCTGGCAGCGGCCCTCGCGGTCACTATTGCAGGTTCCGTCGGTGGGTGCAGTGCGGCCGACCGGGCCGAACCCGGGCACATGCCCGTCGTCGTCGGAGCCGGGAATTCCGACCTCTCCCGGTTGCTCGCACAGATCTACGCGGGAGGACTCCGGTCGACGGGAGCCGAGGTCTCCGTCGCCGAGAACCTGGGGGATCGGACGGCGTACCTCGCGGCGCTGGACCGCGGCGAGG
The DNA here is from genome assembly GCF_002259025.1 of Rhodococcus sp. 05-2255-1e. Taxonomy (NCBI): domain Bacteria; kingdom Bacillati; phylum Actinomycetota; class Actinomycetes; order Mycobacteriales; family Nocardiaceae; genus Rhodococcus; species Rhodococcus sp. 05-2255-1e. The sequence continues at coordinate 20,622 of NZ_NOZE01000006.1, forward strand.
TATCGATGATCCCCGACCTGACCGGGGACCTGTTGCGAACCTTCGACACCCTGGCCGGGGCAACCGAAGCAGAGGACGTGTTCACCGAACTGAACCGATCGCTGCCCGCCGGACTGTCGGTGGGAGACTACGCAACCGCCGAGGATCGATTGGCCCTCGCGGTCGCGTCGAGCAATGCAGTGGACGACGACGCGACGGTGACCGAATTTCTTCGTCGGGACGACGTGACAGTCGGCACGGTCGAGGGGGAGGTCGACCCGATGAACGTCATGAATGCGCCGCGGACGGCTCCGGCCTTCACCGGGGCAAGTGCCACAGATTTCATGGTCTACCCGGATGCGCAGTTCGCCGCCGATGACCTGAATTCCGGTGCGGTGGATGCTCTCGCGATTCGGACGGCGTCGTTCGGTCCGCTGGCCAAGGATCTGACGACTCTGCCCGACGACGATCATGTGTATCCAGCGCAGAACGTCGTTCCGCTGTACCGCACCGGTGTGCTGGACGAGAGTGCGGTGAAGTCGTTCTCGGTGGTGGCGGGGGAGCTGACGACAGCGGACCTCGCCGACATGATCGGCGAGGTCCGCGGGGGTGCTGCGTCAGGCGATGTCGCCGGCCGCTGGCTCGGCGAGCACAGCCTCTGACACGTCGGACTTCGGCTCTGCTCTGAGCTTGCGGCCCAGATAGGAACCCATGTGATGGACGGCTTCGGCTGCTTCCCGCAGGATCGACGCCTGCAGATGCGCCACGTGCCAGAGCTTCTTGTACTCGATGTACTCGAGTTCGACGCCGGACAGGCGCAGCGTGTCCGCGAACGCGGTGATCTGCGGATAGAGCACCTCGTCCGTCCCGACGTGCATGACGACCGGAGGCAGCTCATCGAGGTTGCCCTGGAGCGGCGCGAAGCCTTGATCCAGCGGGTCGCCCGCCCCGAGATACGCGTCGGCCGAGGAGTTCGACCACCCGGTGTTGACCACCAGGTCGCGCGGCTTGACCGCGTCGCGTGCGCCCGGATCGACCCACGGTGAGATCAATCCGAGTGCTGCCGGCCTCGCGCCGTCGTCCACCAGCCGCCTCGCCGTCGCGACGGTCAACCCGCCGCCTGCCGAATCACCGGCGATGGCGATGCGATCCGGGGTGAAGCCGTGCGAACGCACCAGTTCTCGGAACGCCGCCACGGCGTCGTCGAGCGCGGCCGGGTACGGGTTCTCCGGGGCCAGTCGGTAGTCGAGTACGTACACGGCGCTGGCCGACTCTCGGGCCAGATGGGCGGCGAGCGATCGGTGGGTGTTGATCGAACCGATCGTGAACGCGCCCCCGTGGAGGTACAGGATGGCGGTGTCGCGTTCGGTGGCTCCGACGGTGATGCGCTCGGCTCGCCTGCCCGCGAGCGTCAGCTTCTGCGCGACGGTCCCGTGTGGGAGCGTCTGCACGGGAGCCGCGGCCTCGAGGACCGCCCGCTGTGCCCGGAAGGACAGACGCGGATTCAGCGCGAGGCGGTAGAAGGGCTTGAGCGCCGCCGCAACGATCGGCAGTGGAACGTAGAAGGCTTTCACGACGCGACCCGCCTACTTCTTCGACCGTGGCATGGCCCGCTTGGACACCGCAGCGATCAGGCCCTGGTACCGCGAGCCGGTGATGCGTTGCAGCAGATCGAGCGCGATGGCGTCGGAACCGATGAGCACGCGACCCCTGCCCTTCTCGACACCCTTGAGAATGGTCTTGGCCGCGTCGATCGGGGTGGTCTTCGCCAACTTGCTGTCGAAGAATTTCGCCACGTCGGCCTGGTCGAAATTCTCGGCGACGGTGGCGTTGCGGGCGATGGCAGTCTTGATGCCGCCGGGGTGCACCACGGTCACCTTCACCGGAGCCTTCGCGATCAACATCTCCATGCGCAGCGACTCGCTGAAACCGCGGACGGCGAACTTCGCTGCGTTGTACGCGGACTGGGACGGCATCGCCAACAGGCCGAACAGGCTGGAGATGTTAACGATGTGGCCGTCGCCGGAGGCCTTGATGTGCGGCAGAAATGCTTTGGTGCCGTTGACGACGCCCCAGAAATCGACGTCGACGATGCGCTCGATGTCCTTGAACGACGACTTCTCCACGTCACCGTGGTAGGCGATGCCCGCGTTGTTGTAGATCTGGTTGACCTTGCCGAAATGCGCGACGACGGCCTCGGCATAGTCCAGCACGGTCTCGCGCTGCGAGACGTCGAGGAAATCGGACTTCACCTCGGCTCCGAGTGCCTCGACGCGGCGCACCGTCTCGTCGAGTCCGGCGGTGTCGACGTCGGACAGTGCGAGCTTGGCTCCGCGTCCGGCCAGCTCGAGGGCCAGGGCCCGGCCGATTCCCGAACCCGCGCCGGTGACGACGGCTACCTTGCCTGTGAATGTGCTCATCGTGCGGACACCTTGTCTGTGTTGTTGCCGGCGGCCGTGCTCGCCGACGCGGAGGTCAGATCTGCGGTTGCGACGCTACGGTACGCATCGAGATCGAAATGCTTGGTCTGACGACGGAACTCGAACGTGAACCCGGGCCACAGGGTGGTGTTGTTTCCGTGCTTGTCCAGATACCAGCTGGCGCAGCCGCCGTTCATCCAGACGCTCTTGGCGAGCTGGTCCTGCAGGGTCACGTTGTACTCGTCCTGCACGTCCTTGCGCACTTCGATGGTCCCGATGTCGTGCTTGTCGATGGTGTTCAGGGCGTCGACCAGGTAGTTGATCTGCGACTCGATCATGAAGACCATCGAGGTGTGCCCGAGGCCGGTGTTGGGGCCGACGAGGAAGAACATGTTCGGGAAGTTCGCCACCGCGGCGCCCTTGTAGCCCTGCTGTCCGCCGTCGTCGAACGTCTGCGCCAGCGTGCGGCCGTCCTTGCCGACGATGGCCTGGTAGGCAGGTGAATCGGTGACGTGGAAGCCGGTGGCGACGACGAGTGCGTCGATCGGGCGCTCGGTGCCGTCCTTGGTGACGATCGATCCTTTGCGGATCTCGGCGATGCCGTCGGTCACGAGGTCGACGTTGCTCTGCGCGAGAGCGGGGTAGTACGCGTTGGAGATCAACATGCGCTTGCAGCCGATGCGGAAGTTCGGGGTCACCTTCGCGCGCAGCGCCTTGTCCTTGATCTGCGTGCGCAGATGATTCTCCGACGCCCACTGCAGCGGCTTCATGAACGCGGGGTTCTTCGCCAGTCCGACGACCTGGGTCTCACGCATCGCGTAGATGCCGGCGCGGGCGAGGCGCTGGAAGCCGGGCACGTGCTTGAAGGCGAAGCGCTCGAGCTTGGTGTACGGGCGATCGGCGCGAGGGAGGATCCACGGCGCGGTGCGCTGGTAGACGTCGAGGTGCTCGACCTGGCCTGCGATGGCGGGAACGATCTGGATCGCCGACGCGCCGGTCCCGATGACGGCGACGCGCTTGCCGGCGAGCGAGACAGCGTGGTTCCACTGAGCGGAGTGGAAGACGTCGCCCTCGAAGTCGTGAATTCCCTTGATGTCGGGCAGGTTCGGCTCACACAGTGCGCCGACGGCCGAGACGACGATCTTGGCGGTGTAGTTGCCGGTGGTCGTCTCGACGTCCCAACGGCTGGTGGAGGCGTTCCATCTCGCCGACGTCACGTCCGTGCCGAAGACGTGCTTGTCCATGACGCCGTACTTGCGCGCAACTCCGGCGATGTACTTCTGGATCTCGGGCTGGGTGGAGAACGAACGAGTCCACTCCGGGTTCAGCGCGAACGAGTACGAGTACAGATGCGAGGGCACGTCGCAGGCTGCACCGGGGTAGGTGTTGTCGCGCCAGGTACCGCCCACATCGTGGCCGCGTTCGACGACGACGAAGTTTTTCTTGCCTGCCTTGGTCAGCTTGATCGCCGCTCCGAGCCCGGCGAAACCACTGCCGATGATCAGCGTATCGACGTGACGCGGCGACGTTGCGCGGTCCGAAGTATCTGTTACGGGAAGACTCATGTAGAGCAGACTAGAAGCTTACTGAGTGTGAGTCAATAGTTATTGACTACTATTCAATAGGATGATTGCATGGCGGATGTGAACCGCGCTGGAGTATCGACGACGAAAAGGACCAGACTCAGTCCGCAGCAACGACGAGCGCAGCTGATCGAGCTCGGCACCGAGATGCTCGCCGATCGGCCACTCGAACAGATCTCCGTCGAGGACATCGCCGATCAGGCCGGAGTCTCCCGAGGTCTACTGTTCCACTACTTCGCGTCCAAGCAGGACTTTCACCTCGAAATAGTCCGCGAGGCGTCGCGGTCGATGATCGAACGGACCGCACCCGACCCCGACCTCGAACCCTTCGAGATTCTGCGCGACTCCATCGCCAACTACGTCGATTACGTCAGCGAGAAACGAGACACCTTCATCTCTCTGCTCCGCGGCACGGCAAGCGGAGACCCCCAGATGCGCGAGGTGTTCGAGCAGACCCGCACCACCATGGCCGATCGCACTCTCGTCCAACTCGCTCAACTCGACGTCGATGTCACCCCCACCATCGACCTCGCCGTCCGCGGTTGGATCGCCTTCGTCGAAGAAGCCACCATCACCTGGCTCAGAAATCCACAGATCACCCGCGACGAGTTGATCGACCTGAACGTCAACGCCCTACCTGCTGTCGCCCTGGCCCCGGGCATGATCTCCGCACTCCTGGGAGCCGACGCCGACGCCTGAGCCCCGCCCTAGTGTGCGTCCCCCCGGTTGGACGTCCTCCCCGGTTGGACGTCCTCCCCGGTTGCAGGTCCTCCCCAGTTGGGATCAATGTCCCTTTGTTGCAGTCTGACCGACTGAATCCCACATTGATCCCAACCCGGGTGCGCACAGAAACGACGAAAGCGGCCCACTCCCGAAGGAGTGGGCCGCTTGTCGCTGTCGCAGATCTAGTCTTCGCCGACCTTGTTGAAGGCCTCGTCGATGATTTCGAGTTGCTCGACGGCGTGCACCTTGCTCGATCCCGAGGACGGTGCGGACATGGCGCGACGGGAGATGCGCTTGATGCCGACCAGCTTTTCGGGCATGAGTTCGGGCAGTGCGAGACCGAAGAACGGCCAGGCACCCTGGTTGGCAGGCTCTTCCTGAACCCAGCGGAATTCCGTTGCGTTCGGGTAGCTCTCGAGTGCTTCCCGGATTCGACGCGTCGGCACGGGGTAGAGCTGCTCGATTCGGACGATGGCGACGTCGTCGCGGTTGTCCTTCTGCTTGCGAGCGAGGAGCTCGTAGTAGAGCTTGCCGCTGACCATCAGCACGCGCTTGACCTTGCTGCGGTCACCGGTGCCGGTGTCGTAGGTGGGCTCGTCGAACACCGAGTGGAACTTGCCGTCGGTGAAGTCCTCGATGTTGCTCACTGCTGCCTTGTTGCGCAGCATCGACTTCGGGGTGAAGACGATCAGCGGGCGACGGATTCCGTCACGCGCGTGCCTGCGCAGCAGGTGGAAGTAGTTCGCGGGAGTCGAGGGGAGTGCGACGGTCATCGACCCTTCGGCGCAGAGCGTCAGGAAGCGTTCGATGCGTCCGGACGTGTGGTCCGGGCCCTGACCTTCGTGGCCGTGCGGGAGCAGCAGCACGACGTCGGAGAGCTGTCCCCACTTGGCTTCACCGGACGAGATGAACTCGTCGATGATGGACTGGGCACCGTTGACGAAGTCGCCGAACTGCGCTTCCCACATCACCAGTGCGTCCGGGTTGCCCACGGAGTACCCGTACTCGAAGCCGACGGCCGCGAACTCGCTCAGTGCGGAGTCGTAGACCATGAACTTGCCGGGGTTGTCGCTGCCGATGTTCTGCAGCGGCGTGTACTCGGAACCGGTCTTGCGGTCGATGATCACCGAGTGCCGCTGCGTGAACGTGCCGCGGCGGGTGTCCTGGCCCGAGAAACGAATGTTGCGTCCCTCGTCCACGAGCGAGCCGAGTGCGAGCAGTTCGCCGAAGGCCCAGTCGACCTTGCCCTCGTACGCCATCTCCCGACGCTTCTCGAGCACCGGCTTGACGCGGGGGTGCACGTTGAATCCCTCGGGAATGTCGAGGTGCGCATCACCGATTCGGTGCAGGACGGCCTTGTCGACGGCGGTGGTGAGCTTGGTCGGCAACTGCTGGTCGAGTTCGACCGATTCGCTGGGCTCCGGGGTGTACTTCTCGAGTTCGCGTACCTCGTTGAAGACGCGTTCGAGCTGACCCTGGTAGTCGCGGAGCGCGTCCTCGGCTTCCTTGAGCGAGATGTCGCCACGGCCGATGAGCGATTCGGTGTAGCTTTTGCGGACGCTGCGCTTGGTGTCGATCACGTCGTACATCGCCGGCTGGGTCATCGAGGGGTCGTCACCCTCGTTGTGTCCGCGACGGCGGTAGCAGATCATGTCGATGACGACGTCCTTGTGGAACTTCTGACGGAAGTCCACTGCCAGCTGAGCCACCCAGGCACATGCCTCGGGGTCGTCGCCGTTGACGTGGAAGATCGGCGCGGCGATCATCTTGGCCACGTCGGTGCAGTACTCGGACGAGCGCGAGAACTCCGGCGAGGTGGTGAAGCCGACCTGGTTGTTGACGACGATGTGCACGGTTCCGCCGGTGCGGTAGCCACGCAGATCGGACAGGTTCAGCGTTTCCGCGACGACGCCCTGGCCTGCGAAGGCCGCATCGCCGTGCAGCATCAGCGGCAGCACGGAGTAACCGCCCTGGCCGGTGCCCTTGTCAAGCAGGTCCTGCTTGGCCCGGACGAGGCCTTCGAGGACGGGGTCGACGGCTTCGAGGTGCGACGGGTTCGCCGTGAGCGAGACCTTGATGTCGTTGTCGCCGAACATCTGGATGTACGTGCCCTCGGCGCCGAGGTGGTACTTCACGTCACCGGAGCCGTGTGCGGCAGCCGGGTTCATGTTGCCCTCGAACTCGGTGAAGATCTTCGAGTACGGCTTGCCGACGATGTTGGCCAGCACGTTCAGGCGACCGCGGTGCGGCATGCCGATGACGACCTCGTCGAGGGCGTACTCGGCGCTCTGGTCGATGACGGAGTCCATCATCGGGATGACCGACTCGGCACCTTCGAGCGAGAAGCGCTTCTGTCCGACGTACTTGGTCTGCAGGAACGTCTCGAAGGCCTCGGCTGCGTTGAGCTTGCTGAGGATGTACTTCTGTTGCGCCACAGTCGGTTTGACGTGCTTGGCTTCGACGCGTTCCTGCAGCCACGAGACCTGCTCGGTCTCGAGGATGTGGGTGTACTCGACGCCGACGTGGCGGCAGTACGAGTCGCGCAGGACGCTGAGCACGTCGCGCAGCTTCATCTTGTCCTTGCCGTGGAATCCGCCGACCTTGAACTCGCGGTCGAGGTCCCACAGCGTCAGGTCGTGGCTGATCACGTCGAGGTCCGGATGCATCCGGAACTTGTCCTTGGTGAACTGCAACGGGTCGGTGTCGGCCATCAGGTGACCGCGGTTGCGGTACGCCGCGATGAGCTCGAGCACGCGGGTGTTCTTGTCGACGGTGCCTTCGGGCAGATCCTTGCGCCAGCGGATCGGCTCGTACGGGATCTTGAGCGAATGGAACAACTCGTCGTAGAACTCGTCGCTGATCAGCAGATTGTGGATCGTCTTGAGGAAGTCGCCCGACTCCGCACCCTGAATGATGCGGTGGTCGTACGTCGAGGTCAGCGTCATGAGCTTGCCGACGCCGAACTCGGCGAGACGCTCGTCGCTGGCACCCTGGAACTCCGCCGGGTACTCCATGGCACCGGCACCGATGATGGCACCCTGGCCGTTCATCAGGCGCGGGACGGAGTGGACGGTGCCGATTCCGCCGGGGTTGGTCAGCGAGATCGTGACGCCCTGGAAGTCCTCGCCGGTGAGCTTGCCGTCGCGGGCACGCCGGACGATGTCCTCGTACGCGTTGTAGAACTGCGTGAACGTGAAGTCCTGCGTGTTCTTGATGGCCGCGACGACGAGGGAACGGTTGCCGTCCTTGCCGGGAAGGTCGATCGCCAGACCGAGGTTGATCGACGCCGGAGTGACGGCGTTGGGCTTGCCGTCGACCTCGGCGAAGTGGCGGTTCATGTTCGGGAACGCCTTGACGGCCTGCACGATGGCGTAGCCGAGCAGGTGCGTGAACGAGATCTTGCCGCCGCGGGTACGCGCGAGGTGGTTGTTGATGACGAGGCGATTGTCGACCATGAGCTTGGCCGGGATGGCTCGCACGCTGGTAGCTGTCGGAATCTGCAGCGAGGCGGACATGTTCTTGGCAACCGCCGCAGCTGCGCCGCGCAGAATCTTGCTCGACTCTTCACCGAATTCGGCAGCGGCGGTCTTGGCCGGGGCTGCCTTCTTCTCGGCCGGCTTGGCCGGGGCCGACTTCGCCGGAGCAGGCTTGGATTCAGCAGGCTTGGATTCAGCAGCCTTGGGAGCTGCGGCCTTCGCGGGGGCTTCGGTCTTCTTGGGAGCTTCGGTCTTCGGGGCTTCGGTCTTCGCGGCCGAGGCGGCGGGCTTCGCAGGAGGCGCGGGTGCTGCGGGAGGAGCGGACTTGGCCGAGCTGCCGTTCGAGGCCGAGCCGTTGGAACCGGACTTACCGTTGGAGATGGGGTTCTCGTCGATCACGGCTTCGGGGTCGTAATCGGTGAGGAACTCGTGCCAGCTCGCGTCGACGGAGGACGGGTCCTGCTTGAACCGCTGGTACATCTCGTCGACCAGCCATTGATTTTGTCCGAATTGGGTAGTAGAGCTGCTGCTCACGGCAGTAGTTCGCCTCGTTTCTGTCTTCGTTCCCGATCAGCGCGCGTACGACTCCAGGCTAGACCTCCGGTCGAGATCGCGTGCGTCCGGGACGTAGCTGTGATATGTACTCACCGGTAACCATCGGCCTCGTTGTCGATGACCCCGTTGACTATCGAATTATTCCCCCGGTTCGTTTCGGCTGCAGCCCACAATGTGGCGTAGAAGCCGTCCCGTTTGCGAAGTTCGGAATGTCGTCCGACTTCCACGATACGACCACCGTCGACGACCACGATCAAATCCGCTCGTGCGGCGGTGGCCAATCGGTGCGCGACGACCACTGCGGTGCGGGTCCGCGCAACGGCGTTGCTGGCTTCGAGGACCTTGCGTTCGGTGGCCGGATCTAGGGTTGCGGTCGCTTCGTCGAGCAGGAGTAGATCGGGATCCACCAGTTCGGCGCGGGCCAGCGCAATCAGCTGTCGCTGGCCGGCCGACAACCCTTGGCCGCGTTCGCCGACAGGTTGCTGCATACCGCCGCGAAGTGCAGCGATGGTGTCGAGGGCCCCGACCGAGCGTGCCGCGTTCTCGATGTCGGCCCGGCTGGCGTCGGGCCTGCCGTACGCGATGTTCGACGCGATGGTTCCGGTGAACAGGTGGGCTTCCTGCGGTACGACGCCCAGCCGGTGGCGGTAGTCGGACAACCGGTAGTCGCGAAGGTCGTGGCCACCCACGCGTACCGATCCCGAGGTCGGGTCGTAGAACCGAGCGAGCAGCTTCACGACGGTGGATTTGCCTGCTCCGGTGCGACCGACCAATGCGACGGTGGTGCCGGCCGGGATGCTGAGAGATACCTCACTGAGCGCGTCGGAGTGAGCTCCGGCATACCGAAAGCTGACGTCGACGAGGTCGATGTCGGCGTTCAGGCGATCGCCGACGACTGCACCGGACCCGGTCGCTGTCGCTGTTTCGATCGAACTCGTCGTGCGTAGGAGGTCTCCGATTCGGCCGACGCCGACGCGGGCCTGTTGGTAGCCGTCGAATACCTGCGAGAGTTGCTGGATCGGGCCGAAGAGGAGGCCGAGGTACAACACGAACGCCACCAGGGTGCCCGCGGTGGCGGTGCCCGTGGCGATCTGATGCGCACCGACGAAGACGACGACGGCCAGCGCGACATCCGAGAGCAGTGTGATGAACGGGAAGAACACCGAGATCGCGGTCTGCGATCGCATGCGGCTCGCTCGGTAGCGGTTGCTGCGTTCGGCGAAGCGAGAGGCTGCGTACTCCTCACGTCGGTATGCCTGCGCTGCGCGCAGTCCGGTGACGTTCTCCTGGAAATCGGCGTTGACGATGGAGATGCGTTCGCGCGAGGTCGAGTACGCAGCCGAGGAGATGCGTCGGAAGACGACGGTTGCAACGGCGAGTGGCGGCACGACCGCCAGGGCCACCAGCCCGAGTGTCGTATCCGTGACGAGCAGTGCGATCGCGATGCCGACGACGGTCAGCACGCTGACCACGGCCGTGGACGCGCCGGTCTGGATGAACGACGACAGCGCATCGACGTCGGTGGTCATTCGCGTCATGATGCGCCCGGACAGCTCGCGCTCGTAGTAGTCCAGCCCGAGTCTCTGAATGTGCGCGTAGCTGCGTACTCGCAATCCGAACAGCACCCGCTCGCCGGCTCGTGCGGTGAGCACGGTCGTCGCGCAGACCACGAACCAGCTGGCAGCAGCCAGGGCGACGCCTATCGATGTTGCGATCCACAGGGTGTCGGAGTCCCCGCGGGCCACGCCGCTGTCCACCGCGTACCGGACGAGTGAGGGGAAGGCGATGGAGGCGATCGAGTCGAGCGCCAGCAGCACCACGACACCTGCCAGCAGCAGCCGGACAGGACTCAGCAGTCGTGAGAGCCGGAATTCCGGGTCTGGTCGACGCAACTGTTGTCCCGATCCGCCTGGTTCCTCCGTTGCCGGTGGTAGGGCTGCCACCGCGTCGGAGATGGCCTGCGTCGGTGCCAACGAGCCGAATGCGCCGGCCATCGCTGCGCCGTGTGTGCCTCCACCTCCGGCACCTGCGGGCGGCATCGCGGCACCGGGGTTCGATACGGCTTCCAGAGCATCGTCCGGCCAGAGCATCGCCGCCGACGGTTCCGTCCGCGGTTCCGGTGCGGCGTCGCTGTGTTCGTTCTCGTCTCCGCCGGCGAGGAGAGCGCGGAACAGTGGGCAGCGCTCGTCGAGTTCGTCGACTGTGCCGGTGTCGATGATGCGTCCACCGTCGAGGACGGCTACTCGGTCGGCCAACGTCAGTGTCGATCGGCGGTGTGCGAGGACGAGGGTCGCCCGGGTACGCACGCCGCGCAGTGCGTCGAAGATGGCGGCCTCGGTCTCGGCGTCGACGGCGGAGGTGGCGTCGTCGAGGACGAGAATCCGCGGCTCGACCAACAGGGCGCGAGCCAAGGCGATGCGTTGGCGTTGCCCGCCCGAGAGGGTGAGGCCGCGTTCGCCGACGAGACTGTCGTAGCCCTCGGGCAGAGCGTCGATGAAGGTCGAGGCCTGAGCCAGCCGAGCCGCGTGTTCGATCTCCTCCGCGCTTGCCTCGGGCCTGCCGAGCGCGATGTTGGCGGCGATGGTGTCGGAGAACAGAAACGGCTCGTCGAAGACCAACGACACCGCTTCGCGCAGTGACGCGGAATCCAGGTCGTCGATGTCGATGGACGTGTCCCCGGAGGTCACCGCGATCCGGCCGCGAGTAGGGCGATAGAAGCGGGGGAGCAGCAGGGAGAGCGCGGTCTTTCCCGAGCCCGCGTGTCCCACGACGGCCACCGTCTCCCCGGGGGCGATGCTCAGGTCGAGGTCGCTGAGAACGTTGCGCTCTGCCTCGAATCCGAACGTGACGCCGGTGAGGTGGACGCCGAGGGGGCCGTCGGGCAGTGCGATGGGGTGCGCCGGTTCCGGTGCGGTCGGCTCGGTGTCGACCACTTCGTAGACGCGCTCGACGGCCGCGCGGGAGAGCTGCGCCATGATCACCACCGACGACACGGTTCGGGTGACGGCGGACAGCGTGGCCACGTAGGTGGCGAAGGCGAGAAAGGTGCCGATGGTGATGTGGCCGTGCAGTGCCAACCAGCCGCCGAGAGCGATGACGCCGACCAGTCCGAGCTGAGGAATGGTTGACATGGTCGGTGCGAACCGTGAATTGATGCGGGCCGAGCGCATGCGTTCGGCGAACAGCCTGCGCCCGAGAGCTTCGATGCGATCCACCGCACGCGCTTCCTGCCCGAAGCCCTTGACCACCCGGACTCCGGTGACGGTCTCCTCCACGTGCTGGGCCAGATCGGCGGCGCGCTGTTGTGCGGACCAGGTGGCAGCGAAGAGGGTGGGTCGCATTCGGTAGACGACGACGCTGACCGCGGGAACGATGACGACCGCGACAAGGGTGAGCAGCGGTGAGAGGTAGGCCATCACGACCAGGGCCAGGACGAACTGCAGAATTGCCCCGGCCGACAGCGGCACCATGGCGAGCAGACCCTGCACCAACTGCAGGTCGGTGATCGATCTCGACACGACCTGGCCGGTTCGGATTTCGTCCTGCTTACGACCGTCGAGCCGCTGCAGCGACGCCAGCAGGTCCATCCGCAGGTCGTGTTGAACATCGATCGACAGGCGACCGGCGAGCATGCGCCGACCGAACTGGCAGGCGAATCGCAGAGCACCCAGCAGTGCGATGGCTATCGCGACTCCGGCGATCACGTCGTTCTTGCCTGCGCTGGCGTCGTCGATCGCGAGGCGCGTCAGCAGCGGAAACGAGATGTCGATGAGGGCGGCGATCATCGTCACGCCCAGTGCGCCGAGTGCCGTCCGCCGGTGCAACATGCACTGCGCGAGCAGACGTCTGATCCAGCCACGCCGTGTGATCGACGACGCGGTGATCGACGACGCGGTGGTCGGCCGGGAGTCGGTGGGTACGCCGGACGAGCCGGGGTCGGTTTCCAGCAGACGGGTACTGCCCGTATTGCTGCCCGACGCTGCTCGATCCTTCACGTATTCGCTGTGTGCCATCGATTCACACGGTAGACCTGGCTACCGACAGCAGGATCGGGCGAACATCCCCACCGATGCGGTGGTCAGTCGATGTCCCGGGTACGGGCGAGGAACCAACCGCCACCGGTGAGGATCACGGCCCACAGGGCAAGTCCGAGCGGAGCCCACGGCCACGACGCGAGGTCGCCCGCATCGTCCAATTGTGTCGCTGCCATCGTCGGCAATGTCAGGTTCGACGGCAGCGCGGTTGCCACCGGTCCGAAACCGACTCCGAACAGAATCAGGGACAGCAGTCCTTCACCGAACGGCAGCCAGGCGACGAGCACGATGGCGGCCCAGGTCGGGGATTTGAGCAGCAACCCCAGCCCGGCTCCGATGAGCGACCACAGCACCACGGCGAGCAAGCACGACGCGACGACGCCGATGAAAGCGCCGTCGAGGACGATTGTTCGTTGGCTGAAGATCAGCAGACACACCAGGCTCGCCAGGAGCACGACGAGGCCGTACCCCAGGCCGAACAGGGCGGTGACGATGAGTTTGGCGGCAATGACGCCGTCCCTGCCGCGGGCCGTCAGGAAGCTGGTGGTGATGGTCTTGTGTCGAAACTCGGTACCGGCGTTGACCGCGCCGAAGATGCCGGCGAACAGGATGGCGGCACCCGCGGCGACGTACAGGCCGATGGAGGCGACACCGCCGGCGATCTGAAGATCTTCCTCGAACTCGCCCAGCTGGTTCGCGATCACCGAGGTGATGACGGACGCGAACACGCCGACAACGATCGGTGCGATCGCCAGCGCCCACCAGAACTTCAGTGTGGTGACCTTGCGGATCTCTGATGTCAACAGCGCGTTCATCGCGAACCCCCGGTCCAGTTCTGCGGTGGTCCGTAGTTCTGTGGCGGCGGTGGATACCCCTGGTTGTATCCAGGCGGCGGCCCGTAACCAGGCGGCGGCCCGTATCCCGGAGGCGGTCCGTATGCAGTGGGTTGGACGGGTGCTGCGGTGTACTGACCGGCGGTCATGGAGAGGAACACCTGCTCGAGGTCGACGTGTTCGCTGGTGGTGCCGAAGACCGTGACCCCAGCGTCGGCCGCGATGCGCGTGACGGTGGCAGCGTCGGCACCCGCGACGCCGATGCGGCCGTCGGGCAGCAGTTGGGTGTCGGTGAGTCCGGTGGACGCCAATGCCAGGGCTAGTTTCGCCGGGTCGGACGCGGCGACGAGCACGCGACTCGGGCGGGTGGATCGCAGCTGAGCGATGGATCCCTGGTACATCAGGGTGCCGGCGCTGACGATGACGAGAGTGTCGACGGTCTGCTCGATCTCGCGCAGGATGTGGCTCGATACCAGGACGGTTCTCCCCGATGCCGCGAACGCTTTGAGGAAGTCTCGAAGCCAGGCGATCCCCTCGGGATCGAGGCCGTTCGCGGGTTCGTCGAGTACGAGGATCTCGGGATCGCCGAGTAGAGCTGTCGCCAGCGTCAGTCGCTGACGCATGCCGAGAGAGAACCCGCCTGCTGCGCGGTGCGCGGCGTCGCCCAGACCGACGAGGTTCAGGACGTCGAGGGCGCGGCTGTCGGGTACCCCGATCGCCGCGGTGTAGATCTTCAGGTGGTGCTCGGCGCTGCGTTTGGGGTGCAGACTCAGCGAGTCGAGAACGGCCCCGACGGTACGGGCCGGGTGGGTCGCCGTGCGAAACGGAACGCCGTTGACGAGGCCGACGCCCGAAGTCGGGGCGACGAGGCCGAGCAGCATCCGCAGTGTCGTGGACTTGCCGGAGCCGTTCGGCCCGAGAAAGCCGGTGACGGTTCCGCGTGGAACGACGAAGCTCAGGTCCGAGACCGCGCGAACAGTACCGAATTGTTTCGTCAGAGCCTGCGCTTCCAGCGCCGGAGCCGAGTAGCTGGTCATCTGTGCGGTGTCCCCCTGGCCGTCGGTGCACCTCGTGTGCCGGTTGCTTGGCGGCAACCGGTATACGAGGTTACGGGGTAGGACCGACGGGCAGGATGACCCCGGTTTCAGCGATGCAACGCCGCAGCGATCTCCCGGTACGTCTCGAGCGGGTCGGCGTCGTCGGGCAGCGAGTGCAGCGTCACGTGCGACGCGCCTGCAGTGAGGTGTTCGTCGAGTCGCGCCGCGATGGCGTCGGCATCGCCGTGTGCGACGAGCGCGTCGATCAGTCGGTCGCTGCCGCCGTCGCCGATTTCCTCGTCCGAGTAGCCGAGCCGGTTCAGATTGTTGGTGTAGTTACGCAGATGCAGGTAGGGATTGTTCACCGGTGGCCTACCGATCGCGCGTGCCTTCTCCAGATCGGTCTCGAGCACCACCTTGTGCTCGGGAGCGAGAATCTTGTTCGGCCCCACTGCTTCTCGGGCTTCACGAGTGTGTTCGGGAGTGGTCAGGTAGGGGTGCGCGCCTGCGGTCCGGCTCGCGGCCAACGCGAGCACCTTGGGGCCGAGCGCGGCGAGGACCCGACGCTCCATCGGGACTCCGGCCTCGTCGAGGTCGTCGAGGTAGCTCACCAATGCGTCGTACGGCTTCCGGTATTCCTGGGTGGCCTCGGGGTGACCGGCACCGATGCCCAGGACGAACCGTCCGGGGTGCTTGCTCTCGATGCGGTGATACGACGCGGCGACGTCGGCGGCTGCATCGGACCAGATGTTGACGATGCCGGTGGCGACGACGATGGTGTCCGTGGCGTCGAGGATCTCCTCGGTGGTCGTCAGGTCCGCGGGCGGGGATCCGCCGAGCCAGATGGTCCCGTAGCCGAAGGACTCGATGGCGCGGGACAATTCCGGCGTGAACGCCGAGTGCAGTCGCCAGACGCCGTACTTGCCGAGTTCAGGTGTGGAAGTCATGTTCGAAGTCAACGCAGCAGCCTCTCGAAGATTCCGGGCATTCTCATTCGTCCGGTTCGATGATGCGATTTTCCGGGAACCGTGCGGGCGGCGGGCCGAAGGCGTCACGGGCGTTCTTGATGACGCCTTTGCCGACCACTCGGTTGCCCGCGCCGCCGATCGCCGCGCCGATTCCGGCGGGAAGCATCTTGCCGACCAGCAGTGCGCTGCGCTTGGCCAGGTATTTGGTGACGAACTTCTTCACCAGCGATTTGTTCATGCTGGCCATCGAGCCGCCCGGAATGCGTGAGGTGATGAGCGGGCCCCAGTTCTTGGCTGTCTTGCCCACTGTTCGTTGAACGATCTGCATGCCTGATTCGCCCAGTGCCACCGAGAGCACCAGCGCGCGTCGCTGCTGGTGATTCTCGACGGGAATGCCGTGCACGGAGGCGACCGACAGCGTCAGCAGAGCCGACGACTCGATGAAGAACGCGGTCTCGGCACCGACGGCGGCGAGCGATGCGACCGTACCGATTCCGGGGACCGCCGCTGCGCCTCCCACTGCCGATCCGCTGCCGGTGACCGCCAGCAAAAATCGCTTCTCGAGCCGTTCGATGATCTGGGCCGGGGTGTCGTACGGGTGTGCTCGACGCACGTGCGCGACGTATTTGTCGACGGCCGGCCCCTGTAGGCGGCTGGCGTTGTCCAGGATGTTGACCAGGGCCCGTTCGAGCTTGCCTCCGCTCGAGATCTCGACCTGAGCGTCGTCCTTCTTGCCTGCCATCGATACCTCTTTCGGTTGCGAGCGTCGGTGACGCTGGTCGGGGGAGTTACCCGCGAATTCCTCGTTGCACACGTTCGGGGCAATTTAGACTGGTGGCGTGCAGATTCCTGCGAGCGAGGTGGTGTCCGGTGGCGCGCGCCGCGTCGGGGTGCGGGCATGTTCGAGACTCTGTCGAGCGGCATCGCGGCGTCGCCGGTGACGATCCGCGCGGCCGACGAGGAAGGTATGGCGTCATGACGACACACGTTTGGCCCACTCTGAAGTACGACAACGCACGCGACGCAATTCGATTCATCGTCGACGTGTTGGGATTCGAGGAGTGCGCGGTTCACGGCGAAGGCGACCGCGTCGATCATGCGGAACTGCGCTGGCCCGACGGCGGCGGGGTGATGCTGGGCAGTGTTCGCGACGGGAGTGCCATCGGCGAACTGCCGCCGGGTGTCGGGTCGATCTACATCGTCACCGACGACCCCGACGGCATCCACGATCGCGTGGTCGCGGCGGGCGGCACCGTCACGCAGGGCCTGCGCGAGGAGGATTACGGCAGCCGCGGCTTCACCTGCCGCGA
Source organism: Rhodococcus sp. 05-2255-1e (assembly GCF_002259025.1). Lineage (NCBI taxonomy): Bacteria > Bacillati > Actinomycetota > Actinomycetes > Mycobacteriales > Nocardiaceae > Rhodococcus > Rhodococcus sp. 05-2255-1e. The sequence goes on from NZ_NOZE01000006.1 coordinate 37,540, forward strand.
CGCCGAGGGGGTCTACTGGAGCTTCGGTACCTACGCCGGGGCATAGCCGTCACTGTTACACCCAGTGCTCGGGCGGGACCAGTTCGTCCGGCTTCGGCGGCTGCGGCGCGGTGCCGTCGCCGAAGGGCGATCCGCCGAGTGATTCACGTCCGTGCGGTTCGAGCCAGCCGGCCAGATCGGGCCCCTTCGGCACGATGCCCGACGGATTGATGTCGGTGTGCACCTCGTAGTAGTGCCGCTTGATGTGATCGAAGTCGACGGTGTCACCGAATCCGGGGGTCTGGAACAGGTCGCGTGCGTAGTTCCACAGCACCGGCATCTCGGTGAGCTTGCTGCGGTTGCACTTGAAGTGGCCGTGGTAGACGGGATCGAAACGGACGAGGGTGGTGAACAGTCGCACGTCGGCCTCGGTGATGTGCTCGCCGACGAGATACCGCCGGGTGGACAGCCGTTCGACGAGCCAATCGAGGCGAGCGAACAGGCGGTTGTACGCCTTCTCGTATGCCTCTTGCGAGCCGGCGAATCCGCATCGGTAGACGCCGTTGTTGACGTCCTTGAACACCAGATCGGCCACCTCGTCGATCTCGCCGCGGAGCGCCTCCGGGTACAGATCGGGCGCGCCCTCGCGGTGGTACTGCGTCCACTCGGTGCTGAGATCGAGGGTGATCTGTGGGTAGTCGTTGGTGACGACCTGGCCGGTGGGAACGTCGACGATCGCCGGCACGGTGATGCCTCGTTCGTAGTCCGGGAACCGTGCGAAGTATGCGTCCTGCAGCCGAGGGATCTGTAGAACCGAGTCGACGCCGCCCGGCTCCTCCTGGAAGTTCCAGCTGCGCGGGTCGTGGGTCGGACCCGGAATGCCAAGGGACAGAACATCTTCGAGTCCGAGGAGTCGACGCACGATGATGGATCGATGGGCCCACGGGCAGGCCCGCGCCGCGATCAACCGGTAACGCCCGGGCTCCACCGGGTATCCGTCCCGGCCGTCGGCGGTGATGCGCGTCGGGATGTAGTTGGTATCGCGCTTGAATTCCTCGCCCGGCTTCACGTAGGTGGCGTCCTCGGCCATGATCGAACTCCTCACATCGGTCGGTTTCACGAACGCTACCCAGTCCGGACCGGATTCAAGCGCCTAGGTTCGACGCACGGCGGTGTGGCAGGCGCCGATCTCCACGTAGTCGAGCCGGGCGGCAAGGCGTCGAGCGGTCGTGTTCTCCGGTCGCGCGCGCCACTGCGGTATCAGGCCGTCGTCGATGGCATCGTTGGTCGCGAGCCGCCCGACGACCGCGGCGTATCCGTGTCGTCGGTGGTCCGGGTCGGTGAGAACGCGCATGTCGGCCAGGATCATGTTTTCTTCCGAGTACCCGGCCGAGGCCAGGGATCGCGCCGAATCCGCGGGTCGGTCGTCTCCGAGCAAAGTGAACCAGTGCCGCGACACCGGCTCGCCGAATGCCTCCGTCACGTCGGCCTCGCTGCAGTGCTCCGCCAGAGCGCGGGCGTGCTCCGCTTCGTGGGAGATCAGCGGATCGTGGACGTCGATGGTGTGGCCGATCTCGGATCCGTAGGCCAGCGTGTGGGAGTCGATCTCGTACTGCTCGACGCGATCGCCCAGCAGCGTCGACAACCACGTCCGACCGGTGTCTGCCTGGCCCTCGACGCCGCGTGCGGCGTCCACGGCCCAGGAAGGACCGACGATCAGGGTGGTCTGTGCCAGTCGGAGTACGACGATGTTCTCGGTGTCGGTCCGATGTTCGACGCGGTCCGCGGTGGTATCGAGGGCACGGTCGTCCAACGACAGCCGTCGGCACCAGGCGAGTCGGACGATGTCGAGTCGGTGGGGATCGAATCGGTGGGGATCGAATCGGTCGGCATCGTAGGCAGGCAATTCCACGGTTCGACAGTAGCGACGGCACTTGAACCGACGGGCTGCGGCAGCTGTGGCGGCATTTCTGTTTCACCGTCCCAAAGCAATCTTTCGAACTTTTTCGCCCCCGGTGTTTCGCTCAGCGCCAATAGATGGCAGACTCGGTTTTGAGATTAGAGCTTCGACGTGAAGATCTAGCTCGCTTACAGAAGGTTTACAGAATGACGCAGGGCAGTGTGAAGTGGTTCAACGGCGAAAAGGGCTTCGGCTTCATCGAGCAGGATGGTGGCGGACCGGACGTTTTCGTTCATTACTCGGAGATTCAGGGTAGCGGCTTCAAGTCGCTCGACGAGGGCCAGCGCGTGGAGTTCGAGGTGGGCCAGGGTCAGAAGGGCCCCCAGGCTACCGGCGTCCGCGCCATCTGATTCAAGCTTCGTAACCCGATTTCTCCTGGTGGACTGAAACTCTAGACTTTTTCAGCACCAGAAACTCGGTGACAAGGCCGGATACACGGAAGTATTTCCGAGTATCCGGCCTTCGTCTGTTCGGTGAGGGCATCGACCGCGGTCGGTGCCCATTCTGCGTCGAAAGACGCCTTTGTCCCCTGGTGGGCGCATTGTCCGGGTTGCTCCGAGGCTATCGCCGGCCCTATATTCCAGTTGGAATAATTCGTGCGGGATAGGTGACAGGGGGATCGATGCGAGCCGGAACCGTCAATCCGCTGGGCGTCTCGATTCTGGCTCTGCTCTCGGAGGGCCCGATGCATCCCTACGAGATGTATCAATTGCTGCTCTCCCGCAAGGAAGATCGAATCGTCAAGATTCGCCCGGGTTCGCTCTATCACGCGGTCGCACGTCTGCACGAGCAGGAACTGGTCGACGAGGTCGGAACCGACCGGGGTGGCAACCGTCCGGAGCGCACCACCTATCGGATCACCTCGGCCGGACGGCACGTGCTGACCGATCGGCTGACCGAAATTCTGAGAACCCCGGTGCGGGAATACCCGCAGTTCGTCCTCGGCCTGTCCGAAATGCACAACCTACCCGCATCCGACGCGACCGCCCTGTTACGGGAGCGAATCGTGGACCTGACCGCGGACATCGACGAACTGTCGGGCTATCAACAGCTCGCAGCAGATCGCCAGATATCCGAAATCTATTGGGCCGGAATCGATTACATTCACCACATGCTGCGCGCAGAAGTGCAGTGGCTGACGCGCTACCTCGATCGGATCGACAGCGGCGAGCTCGACTGGCCGCATCACATCTCCGCACATCACACGAACCCGACTTCGGGGATAGGGAGCGCTACATGAATTCCGTCGAGACTGCCCCGTCGCAGCACGAGATCAGACCGTGGCCGGCGCTGTGGGCACTGTGCTTGGGCTTCTTCATGATCCTGGTGGACACGACGATCGTCGCGGTCGCGCAACCTGCGATCCTCACCGGGCTGAACACCGACATCAACAACGTCATCTGGGTCACCAGCGCGTATCTCCTCGCCTACGCCGTTCCACTGCTGGTCACGGGCCGATTGGGTGACAAGTTCGGTCCGCGGAATCTGTACATCGCCGGCCTGGTGCTGTTCACTCTCGCGTCCGTGTGGTGTGGACTGTCGGGATCGATCGAGATGCTCATCGCGGCGCGCGCGGTTCAAGGTCTCGGCGCGGCGATGATCACCCCGCAGACGATGGCGGTGATCACTCGTGTGTTCCCGGCGGAGAAGCGTGGAACGGCGATGGGGGCATGGGGTGCCGTTGCAGGCGTCGCAACGCTCGTCGGGCCGATTCTCGGCGGTGTGCTGGTCGACTCGCTCGGCTGGGAATGGATCTTCTTCATCAACGTGCCGGTGGGCATTCTCGCAATTGCGTTGGCGCTGAAATTCGTTCCGGTGCTGCCGACCCACGATCACAAGTTCGATCTGCTGGGCGTTGCGCTCAGCGCTGTCGGACTCTTCTGCATCGTCTTCGGTATCCAGGAAGGTCAGAAGTACGACTGGGGTACCGGCGTGTGGATCCTCATCGGTGTCGGTCTGCTGGTATTCGCGGGGTTTGTCTACTGGCAGTCCGTGAACACCAGCGAGCCGCTGGTGCCCTTGGCCCTGTTCCGCGACCGCAATTTCTCGCTGTCCAATATCGGTATCGCCGCAATGGGTTTCGCGATGTCCGGCATGATGCTGCCGATAATGTTCTACGCGCAGAGCGTCACCGGTCTGACGCCCACCCGATCGGCATTGCTGTTCGTTCCGATGGCGCTGCTCACCGGACTGCTCGCACCCAATATCGGCAAGCTCGTCGACAGGACTCATCCGCGGTACATCGCCGGATCGGGACTGTTCATCCTCGCCGCGTCGCTGCTGTGGTTCGCCTACGAGATGACGCCGACGACGGCCATCTGGAAGTTGCTGCTCCCCGTCGCTGCAATGGGTGTGGCGAATGCGTTGATCTGGTCTCCGTTGGCAGCGACGGCCACTCGTAATCTTCCGATGAGCCAGGCGGGCGCGGGTTCGGGAATTTACAACACCACCCGCATGATCGGGTCCGTGCTCGGCAGCGCGGGCATCGGCGCGCTCATCCAATCGCGCTTGGCCGCCGAACTACCTACCGGTGGATCGGCTTCGGGAGCAAACGAATTCGCCGGCCGAGTGCCCGAGATGCTGCGTGACGGCTTCACCACCGCCATGGCGCAGTCGCTGATCCTCCCCGCCGTCGTGCTCCTGGTCGGCATGGTCGCGGTCTGCTTCTACGCCCGGCCCGCGTTCGAGAAACCCATGTGAGTGGAACCTCGACCCCTGCTACGAAGTTCCACTCACATGCGGCGAAGCCGCTCTACAGCCCCAGATCCCGGCCGATCAGTTCCTTCATGATTTCGTTCGATCCGGCCCAGATCTTGGTCACGCGAGCGTCTTTCCACGCGCGGGCGGCGCGGTATTCGTTCATGAATCCGTAGCCGCCGTGGAGCTGGACGCAGTGGTCGAGGATTTCGTTCTGCACCTGCGAGCTCCACCACTTGGCCTTGGCTGCATCGATGGCCGTCAGCTCGCCCTGGCCGTGGGCGACGATGCAGTTGTCGATGTATGCCTGTGCCACATCGAGTTTGGTGACGAGCTCGGCGAGCAGAAACTTGTTCCACTGCAGCGAGCCGATCTGCTGACCGAATGCCTTGCGGTCCTTGGCGTACTGCAGCGTCTCTTCGAGAATGGGCCGTACGTGTCCGAGGTTGGCCACCGAGCAGCTGATGCGTTCCTGGGGGAGCAGCTGCATCATGTGGATGAAGCCGCCGTCGAATTCGCCGATCATGTTGGCGCTGGGTACTCGCACGTTCTCGAAGAACAGTTCCGCGGTGTCGGATTCGGGCTGGCCGACCTTGTCGAGTTTGCGGCCGCGGGTGAATCCCTCGGTTCCGTTCTCGACGGCGAACAGCGTGATGCCCTTCGCCTTCTTCTCGGGCGTCGTGCGCGTGGCGACGATGACGAGGTCGGCGGAATTGCCGTTGGTGATGAACGTCTTCGAGCCGTTGATGATGAAGTCGTCGCCGTCCTTGACGGCGGTGGTCTTCAGCGCGGCCAGGTCCGAACCGCCGGAGGGCTCCGTCATGGCGATGGCGGTGAGGATCTCGCCGCTGCAGAACCCGGGCAACCAGCGCTTCTTCTGCTCCTCGGTGGTGAGCTTGACGAGGTAGGGCGCGACGATGTCGACGTGGATACCGAAGCACGACGCCACCGCGGCACTCGAGCGGGCGAGTTCCTCACCGAGGACGGCGTTGAATCGGTAGTCCTCGGCTCCGCTGCCGCCGTATTCTTCGGGCACTTCGAGGCCGAGGAAACCGTTGCGTCCTGCTTCGAGCCAGATCTCGCGGTCGATGTATCGCTGTTCGACCAGCTTTTCCTCGACCGGTGTGATCGTCCTGGTGACGAACTCGCGTACCGATGCGCGGAAGTCGTCGTGGTCGGACTCGAACAGGCTGCGCTTCACTTACTTGTTCCTCTCGGTAACGGCTGATACGCGCACAATACTCGTCGGTAACTACGCCCCGGAACGCGTATGGCACTATGCGAGGCATGGCTGACGCACCTACCTCGCTCGTCCGATCGACCACTGCGGCCGGCGCCGAGGTCGCTGTCCTGACCTTCGATCACGGCCCCCTCAATCTGTTCGATCAGGCCATGTTCGACGCGGTGGCCGCGAACGTTGCCGATTTGGCCGCGAACCCGCCACGTGCGCTTCTGCTGCGTGCCGAGGGCAAGGTCAACTCGGCGGGCGTCGACGTGCACGTGTTCGAGGGATTGTCCGCGGCCGAGGGTGCCGATCTGTGGCGTGGGTTGTTCGCCGGCATCATTCACCCGCTCGAGGCGTTGCCGTGTCCGGTGATCTACGCCGCGCACGGTTTGACGCTGACCGCGGCGTTCGAGATCTCGCTGGCCTGCGACATCGTTCTCGCCGGACCCAAGGCCAAGTTCGGTTTGGTCGAGACCGTCGTCGGGTTGACGCCGTCGATGGGCGGACCGCAGCGTCTGGCCGAGCGGGCCGGGTCGGGTCGGGCACGTGAATTCGTCATGACCGGAGATCTCTACGACGCCCAGACGTTGAAGGAGTGGGGCGTGGTCAACCAGATCCACGACGACGTCGATGCCGCGGCGCTCGCGTTGACACATCGACTGGCCGACGGCCCTACCGTCGCCCATGCGGCCACGAAACAGATTGTGGCGGCGTGGCGTTCGGGCGGTGTGGCGCACGCGGACGACATCACGTCGGAGGTGTCGGGCGCATTGTTCGAGACCGAGGATCTGCGCGGTGCGGTGACGAGCTTCCTCGAGGTCGGCCCTGGTAAGGCGACGTACACCGGCAAGTAGAATCGTATGAGTGAGTAATGATCAACTGGCCGAACTGCACCTGCACATCGAAGGGTCGCTCGAACCGCCGCTGATCTTCGATCTCGCCGAGCGCAACGCAATCACGCTGCCGTACAACGATATCGACGAACTGCAGGCGAAGTACGAGTTCACCGACCTGCAGTCCTTCCTCGATCTGTACTACGCGAACATGGCCGTGTTACGCACCGCCGAGGACTTCGCCGATCTGGCGCGCGCGTACTTCCGCCGCACCGCGCAGGCCGGGGTGACGCATGCGGAGATCTTCTTCGATCCACAGGCGCACACCGAGCGCGGTGTACCGCTCCAGGCCGTCGTCGAGGGATTGGCCGACGCCTGCGCGACCAGTGAGCGCGAGTTCGGCGTCACCAGCGGGTTGATCGCGTCGATCCTGCGAGACAAGCCGGTGCTGCACGCCAACCAATTGCTCGACGACCTGTTGGCGATGAAGGCACCGATCATCGGTCTCGGTCTCGACTCCGCCGAGGTCGGCTACCCGCCGTCGCTGTTCGTCGACGTGTTCGCGAAGGCACGCGCGGAGGGCCTGCACGTGGTCGCCCACGCCGGTGAGGAAGGCCCGCCCGACTACATCTGGCAGGCATTGGATCTGCTGAAGGTCGAGCGCATCGATCACGGCGTGCGATGCCTGGAAGACGAGGCGCTGGTGAATCGACTTGTCGAGGAACAGATTCCGCTCACCGTCTGCCCGTTGTCCAACGTTCGGCTCAAGGTGATCGACAATGTCGCGCAGTTGCCGCTACGGCAGATGCTCGAACGTGGGTTGTCGGTGTCGATCAATTCCGATGACCCCGCATACTTCGGCGGGTACGTCGACGACAACTTCTCCGCGCTGGAAGAGGGCATGGGTCTGACCGCGGACGAGCGCACACAGTTGGCGGAGAACTCGGTTCGCGCCAGCTTCGCGAGTTCCTGAATCAGTTCGCCGTCACCGAGATTTTCGGGTAGCCGGTTGCTCCGTCGGGGACGGTGTCTGCAGTCTTGTTGGTCTGCAGCTCCCCGGCGGAGTTGGTAGCGCGGGCGCGGATCGCGTGCTGTCCCGCCGGCAGGTCGAGCTCTATCATCCACTGCCTCCACGTGTCCTTGGAGTACTCCTCCGACAGGGTTGCCGGCATCCAATTGCCCTCGTCCACTTGTACTTCGACGGCTTCGATGCCGGTGTGCTGATCCCAGGCGACGCCCGCGAACACGGTCTTACCCGCGGATACGGAGCTGCCCGACCGCGGAGTGTCGATGCGGGCAGCGGTCTTGATCGGACCGAGTACGCCCCAGCCGCGGTCGGTCCAGTACGCCGTCACCTTGTCGAATCGGGTGATTTCGATGTCGGTGACCCACTTGGTGGCCGAGACGTATCCGTACAGTCCGGGCACGACCAGTCGGGCCGGGTAACCGTGCTCCACGGGTAGCGGGGCGCCGTTCATCCCGACGGCCAACAGTGCGTCCCGGCCGTCGAGCAGCACCTCGAGGGGAGTGCCTGCGGTGAAGGCGTCGCTGCTGGACGACAGGGCCATGTCGGCGTCGGGGGAGATGCCCGCTTCTTCGAGGATGTCCTTCAGTGGGTAGCCGATCCACGTCGCGTTGCCGACGAGGTCGCCGCCGACGATGTTGGACACGCACGTCAACGTGACTGTTTTCTCCACCGCCTGACGCTGCGCCAGATCGGCGAACGTCAACTCGATCTCGCGGTCCACCATGCCGTGGATCCGCAGCGACCATGTATCCGACGCCACGCGTGGCACGACCAACGCGGTGTCGATGCGGTAGAAGTCCTCGTTCGGGGTGATGTACGACGCGAGGCCGTCGATCTTCAGGTCCGCCCCCGCCGGTATCGGCGTTTGCGGCGTCGGGGTCGGGAGCATGAAGCCGAGTCGATCGGCGGTGACCGCTCGCGCCGAGGTGAGCATTCGTCCGGCCGTCCCTGCGACGACTCCGAGTACTGCGGCACCGGCGGCGAGGGTCAGAAAACTGCGTCGGTTCATTCCGTCGGTCGCCGGGGTGGCGGATCCGATGAGGGCGTGCAGCACGACGATGCCGACGATGACGCCGCCGATGGTCGGGACTGCATAGAACACCGTCGCGTCGGGTCGGGTCACCGCGGCGAGGACGCCGATTACGCCCAGGGCGGCGAACACCGTGGCCCCGATCGGTTTGCGAGCGATTCCTGCCGCGGCGGCGATAGCACCGATGACCACGGCCATACCGATGAACAGGGCGAGCTTGTCGGAGGTGCCGAACGTGTCGATGGCCCATTCACGGACCGGCGCCGGACTGTTGTCGACGGCCGAGGATCCGACGGCGGTCAGTGGTGACGAGTTCGGTCCGATGGGGACGGCGATCAATTCGCCGACGCCGAGGACGACTCCGGCGGCGATGATGCCGGACAGCGCGCGTTTTCCTGTGCTCACCGAGTCCAATGTAAGCGAACTCGTCGTGCGCGGTATTTCGTAGCAGGGTACGAGATACCGCTCACGACAGCAGGTGGTCCAGGTAGTCGTTGCGGAACAGCTGCATCGGGTCCAGGGAACCGCGGATGCGGAGGAAGTCGTCGAAGTGCTCGTAGGAATCGCGCAGCTCGGCGCTGCCGAGAGAGTGCAGTTTGCCCCAGTGTGGTCGACCTCCGACGCTGCGGCAGATGGCTTCGACAGCGTCGAAGTACTCGCGATGATCACGCCGGTGGTACTGGTGCACGGCGATGTACGCCGTCGGCCGCCCGGATGCCGTGGACAGCCAGATGTCGTCGGCGGCCGCGAACCGCACCTCGACCGGGAACGCGATGGAGATTGCCGAACGCTCGAGCCAGCGATCCACCTCGCGCAGCACCCAGGCGATCTCGGAGACGGGCACGGCGTATTCCATCTCGACGAACTTGACCGTCCGCGACGACGCGAACACCCGGTACGAGCGGTCGGTGTACTCGCGAGCCGACAGTGCTCGGGCCGAGACCGCGTTCACCCTGGGAATCAACGCAGGCACCCGCGTCACCACTCGGTTGAGGCCCTCGAAGACCGTGTTGGACAGCAGTTCGTCGTCGAGATACGAGCGCACCTTGCCCAGCGGACGCAGATCGGTGTCACCGGGCAGGCGGGTGTTGCGTTTGGTGAGCACACGATCGGTGTGCGGAAACCAATAGAACTCGAAATGGTCGACGCCGGCGACGGTGGCATCGAGATCACGCAGCGTCGCCGTCAGCGTCGACGGCGTCTCGACGGCCTGCAGCGCGAACGCCGCGACGCAGTTCACCGTCACACGCGTGATGACGCCGAGAGCGCCGAGACCGATGCGGGCCGCGTCGAACAGTTCGGTGTTCTCGTCTCGGGAGCACTGCACCGACTGTCCGTCTGCGGTCATCAGCTCCAGCGCGTGCACCTGGGTGGCGATGCCGCCGAATCCGGCACCGGTTCCGTGAGTGCCCGTCGAGATGGCCCCGGCGACGGACTGCTCGTCGATGTCGCCCAGATTGGTCATCGCCAGACCGAGCTCCCACAACCGCGCCGACAACTCCCGGAGTCGAGTGCCGGCCAGCACCGTCACCTGAGCAGATCCGTCGTCGTCGCGTTCGACGGATTCGATACCGCTCAGCGCGTCCAAGACGATCTGGATACCGTCGGTGACGGCAATGGGAGTGAAGGAATGCCCTGCCCCGACGCAGCGCACCGGCAGAGAGCGTTCGGCGGCATCGCGCAGAATCGCACGCAGCTCCTCGACCGACGAGGGCTCGGCTCGACGCGCCGGGAATGCATGTTGATTGCCCGCCCAGTTCTGCCACGACCGCTCGATCATCGAATCACTATCTCGCAGCGCGCTCCCCTGGGGCAATCCAAGGCACAGATGTCGACCGCGACCTAGTATCGGGTCATGCAATCGAGGCTGCCCGCCGACGTGCGCCGCGCACAACTGGTGCAGTCGGCAATCGACGTCGCCGAGCGGGTCGGTATCGAGTCGCTCACCGTTCGGGCGCTGTCGGAATATGCCGACGTCACCAAAGGCATCGTGCAATACCACTTCGAGACCAAGCAGGATCTGGTGATCGCGATGGGCGAGCACCTCATCGTCGACGTCACCGAGATACTGCACGCCGCGTTGGACAGCGCGGTCGGAACACACGAACTACCCGGTGTTCGGGGGCTGCGCGAGCTGGTGCACAGCGGGCTGAGCGCGGTGTGGCTGCTGATCGAGAAATCGCACGGTCGGCAGCTGTTGGCGTACGAGATCAAGACGTATCTGTTGCGGCATCGCGCACTGGGTTCGGCCACGGCCGCCGAGATCGCCAGCGGGCAGTATCGAATCCGGGATTCCGAGGCGCAGCTGTTCTTCGAGAATTGTTCCGACCACACCGGCACGCGGTGGCTCGAACCGGTGGAGTCGATCGCCCGCTTCGGGATGGCGACTCTCGACGGTTTGGTGCTGCGGTGGTTGGTCGACGGCGACGATCTCGAAGTGTTGGCCCAGATCGACGACCTGTCCGGGTTGATCGCCGCGAAGGCAGAAGATCGCTGAGTGGAAAACCGCTCGACGGGACTTCTCGGCTGCGGAGTGTTTGACTGTGTCGGCCCGGCAACGACGACGAAGGAATGTGCCGAATGAGTTCGATCGCCGGTGACACCACCACCGCTACGACCCCGCTGTCCCGCATTGCCGCAGCCACCGAGGGTCTCGAATCTCCTTCGGCAGCAGTCGATCTGACAGCTCTCGATGCCAATGCTGCAGCACTGCGCGCCCGCGCGAACGGTGTACCGATCAGGATCGCCAGCAAGTCGGTGCGGTGCCGAGCCGTGTTGAATCGGGTCCTCGCGGCGCAGGGCGTATCCGGAGTGATGGCCTATTCGCTGCGCGAAGCGATCTGGTTGGCGCGGGCCGGCGTCGACGACATTCTGATGGGGTACCCGACAGTCGATCGAACGGCGCTCGCCGAGGTGGTCAACGACCGCGTGCTGTCGGGGCGCATCACGTTGATGGTCGACGACGTCGCGCAACTGGACCTCGTCCGAGACGCCGCTCGGAGCGACCTGCTCAAGCCCCGCGTCTGTATCGACGTGGACGCTTCGTTGCGGGTGGGGCCGCTGCACATCGGGGTCAGGCGCTCTCCGCTTCGGGATCCGGAGCAGGTGGCGCAGTTCGCCCGTCAGGCTCGCGCGCGGGGGTTCCGGGTGGTGGGGTTGATGTTCTACGAGGCGCAGATCGCCGGTGTTCCCGACGCCAACGTCGCTGTCGAGCTGATGAAGTCGCTGTCGTCTCGTGAGATCGGTGCGCGGAGAACAGCAGTGGTGGACGCCGTGACCGCGGCGATCGGGCCGCTCGAGATCGTCAACAGCGGTGGTACCGGGTCGATCGATTTCTCTGCCGCGGATCCGGCTGTCACCGAGGTCACCGCGGGCTCGGGTCTGTTCGCGCCGACCCTGTTCGATCGGTATCGCGCCTTCTCGGCAGAACCCTCGCTGTTCTTCGCACTGCCGGTGGTGCGCAAGCCGACTGCGCGGATCGCCACCGCGTTCGGCGGCGGCTACATCGCGTCGGGCCCGGCGTCCTGGTCGCGATCACCCCGACCGGTCGGCTGGTCCAGGAGGGCAGCGGGCGTTGTCACGTCGGGCCTGAAACTGCTGCGCAACGAGGGCGCGGGGGAGGTGCAGACCCCGGTGATCGGCGCCGAGGAGGTGCGCATCGGCGATCGAATCTGGTTCCGCCACGCCAAGGCCGGGGAGTTGTGCGAGCGGTTCGACACTCTGTCGCTGGTGCATTCCGACGGATCGGTCGACGCCGTTCCCACCTACCGCGGCGAGGGTATGGCGTTCGGCTGACGTGCGTTCTCGCACAGCCGCATGAACGTGCCGAGCGTGACGAGTCCGTCCGGGGTCGACGGCAGATAATGGGTCAGCGCGCGCGAGCGCACCAGGATCGCGGCCCACTGACCGCGGGAGATGGCGACGTTGAGTCTGTTGCGCGACAACAGGAATCCCATTCCGCGGGGCACGTCCTCGATGGCCGACGCTGCCATGGAGATGAGGACCACCGGTGCCTGACGGCCCTGGAATTTGTCGACGGTCCCCACCGACACCTCGTCGAGCCCGGCGGCTGCGAGTTGCGCGACGATGACGGCAACCTGTGCGTTGTAGGCCGCGACCACCAGAAAGTCGGACTGCTGCATCGGGCGCGGGTCGGTGCCGTGTGCGGGGTCCACCCACGGCCGACCGAGCAACGACCGGACGCGCGTGACGATCTCGTCGGCTTCCTCGATCGAGTCGGTGGAATTGCCGTGGTGGTCCAGAAGGACGACGTGCAGGCCCGGTTCCAGACCCGACAGCGAACGTGACTGTGTCACATCCTTGTTCGATTCGAGCTTGCCCTCGTACGACAGCGTCGACACCGGCGCGCACAGATCCGGATGCATCCGCCACGTCGTCGCCAGGAAGTAGCCGCGGTCGGCGGGCAGGGTAGCGTGCCCGGTCGTCAGCCATCCCAGGGCCGATTCGTCGACGGGCTCGGGGTGGGTGCCCTGACTGACCTGGGGGAGCTGCGCCGGGTCGCCGAGAAGCAGCAGATTGCGCGCCGATACCGAGACCGCGATGGTGTTGGCGAGGGAGAACTGACCGGCCTCGTCGACGACGAGTAGATCGAGGGAGCCGGGTGGAATTCGGCCGGGGTTGGAGAAATCCCAAGCGGTGCCGCCGATGACGCAGCCCTCGTCGGCCTCGGTGACGAAGTGCGAGTATCCGGCGATGTCCACGACGGTGTGCGCGGTCGGGGCCTTCTTGCCCACTTTCGAGGCGTCGACCCCGGCACCGACGATGGTGTCGAGCAGGTTGTTCACCACGTGATGCGACTGGCCGACCACCCCGATCCGCCAATGCTGTGTGTTCACCAGGTGTTCGATGACGCGCGCCGCCGTGTAGGTCTTCCCGGTGCCGGGCGGGCCCTGCACCGCGACGTACGAATTGTCGAGATCGAGCAGCGCGGCCGTGATCGCATGTGCGTAGTCGTTGTCGTGGACCACGGGAAGGCCGGCGCCGGAACGAGTTCGGGGCGTCGAGCGCGTCAGCAGATCGGCGACAGCCGTACGTGGTAGTTCCGGCAACCCGCCGAGAACCTCGGTCGCGACGGAGACGATCGCCTGCTCGAGATGCTTGGTGTTCGGCGGCGGCTCGGGCGCGGTGGCAACCGGGAAATCGGTGTACTCCTCCACGCCCTTGCGTAGATTCTCTTGTACGACAACCACATCCAGGGTTCCCTCGTACCCGGTCTGCACGATCTCGACCGATGTGGTGGCCCGATGCGTCGGTTGCTGCTTCGTCAACCCCTCCGGCGCCGGGTTCTCGTACAGCAGCTTCACCTTCGAGCCGGACAGCACGCCGTTGCTCAGGTGCCCGACCAGTTTGACCTGACGACGCAGCACCCGTTGTCCGGGTGCAGTTTTCATCCAGTCGTGCACCAGCTCGGCGCGCTCGACCTTCAATACGTCCGCGGCGTCGGCCCATTCGTCGAGCGGATGGGTCAGGCGGTCGTAGTGGCCCCACCAGAACGGCTTGTTCTCTCGTCGGTGATATCCGATGGCACCGGCGAACAATCCGAGCGCGTGCTGCGTCGGCGTGCGATCCCACGGCAGTCCGGCGTGCTCGGCCAGTTCGAGTTCGAGCGGGGTCGCGGTGCGGTCGACGACCTCCTCGAGGTCCAGCTGCTGCGGGGACCGCGGTGCCACCCCAGCGTCCGATGCCCGATCGAGCAACCAATCACGCAGTCGCAGTGTCGATTCGCAGTCGGTGCGGTTGTACTCGGCAATGTCGGCGAGTAGAGCTGCCGCCTCGGCGTCCTTGCCTCGATCGCGCAGTTCGCACCAGTGCGCATATTCGACGATCGACGCCGCCGCGTCGGTGACGTCTCCGTCACGGGCCGCGGGCATGTACAGCGGTTCGAGTTTCTTGATGCTGTACGAGCGGGCACCGATCCGAACAGCCGACCGCACGACGGGGTAGAGATCCACGAGAACGTTCTCCCGCAGCAGATCGTCGACGGCGTCCTCGCCCACTCCGTACCGTCCGGCCAGCCGCAGCAGAGCCGTCTTCTCGTACGGCGCATAGTGATACACGTGCATCTTCGGATACTGGGCTCGGCGGGCGGCGACATAGTCGAGGAAGTCGATGAGCGCACGACGTTCCTGCGCACGGTCGTGCGCCCAGAACGGCAGGAAGTCGCCGTCCGCGGTGTAGACGCCGAACAGGTACTCGAGACCCCAGTCGGACGAACCGGATTCCGCGTACAGCGGATCTCCCTCGAAGTCGAAGAAGATGTCCCCGTCGTCGGGCTCGGGAATGACCCCCAGTGCCTCGGCGTCGAAGATCTCGAATTCGGCTGCCCCGCTGCGCTCTTGGCGTACCTGCAAGGCCGCCTGCGACCGCAGGTTCTCCAGTGTCCGGGAGGACATGCCGTCCACCGGGGTACTCGACTCGGCGAGCTCGTCGATCGATGAAATACCTGCGTCCAGTAGGCGGTCCCTGGTGCTGCCGCGCATGCCGGCGACGAGCACCAGATCGCGATGCTGCTCCACCTCGGCGGTGCAGGCATCGCACTGCCCGCATCCCGAATACCGCGGATCGAACCACTCGACGACGGTGCCCTCGGCGTGGTGCTCGTCGAGAATGTGCTGCAGGTGTGCTCGCGACTGCCGGTAGACCGGGAGAATGTCGGCCAGTGCGTGCGCGGAGTCGCTGCCGTCGCCGAGCATCAGATGGACCTGCTCGCTCGGAGTGATACCCCCGGCCTGCAGCGCGTCTGCGTACGCGGCCAACTGCAGCAGCGCCGGCACCTTCGCGTGTCTCGACAGTTTCGTGTCGTAGACGGTGTAACGAGAACCGTCGGCAACCAAGAAGTCGCAGAAACCGAGAAACCGTCCGTCGAAGAAGGTGGCCTGGTAGAGCACCGGCATGCGGGAGGTCAGGGCGGTGAAGGTCGCCCACGCCGCGTCCGCCAGTTCCTGTGCGGTGCGGCCCGGTCGGTCCATGGTCAGGACGCCACCGGGAAAGCGCTGCTCGAACGCGTCGAGTTGGCGTCGTTCGTGCTCGAATCCGAGTGTGGACGTGCGGTCGAGCATCGGATCGGCTGCGACGCTCTGTCGGGGGATCAGGCCGGAGACAGCGTCGAGTCGTCGGAGCAGGCCGAATTCGCAGGACGCCGCCGCGGCGAGGTCGCTGGCGCTGTAGACGACCTGATCGCCGAGGAGGAACACAAGCGTCCACCCTAGCGACCCACGACAGCGGCACCGGTCACGTTGCGCGCGGAAGCCGGCGGGAACAGGCAAAATGATCCAATGCCTTTTTTCGACGGAGCCACCGGTGCTGTCCACTATCGAACCTGGACCGTCGCCGACGCTCGATTCGGTCTCGTTTTCCTGCACGGTCTCGGCCAGAACAGCGCCCACTACCACCGCTTCGCGCGGCTGCTGAACGAGCGCGGGGTGGACGTGTGGGCTGTCGATCACGTGGGGCACGGCCTGACCGAGGGTGAACTGACCGACGCAGCACAGATCCCCGGTCTGGCCCAGAACGCGCTGCAGTTGATCGACATCGCCGAGGCCGAGCACCCCGAGCTGTCGTTCGCTCTGATGGGCCACTCGCTCGGTGCCGCGACGGCCATCGCAGCGCTGGGTGCGCATCCCGAGGCCGTCCGATGCGCAATCCTGTGCGGCACGCCCAAGTCCGTGACCGGTTCTGCCGACGACCTGTCCGACAACGTCATCCCGTTGCTGGCCGTGCACGGGGTCGACGATCGTCTGGCACCGGTCGACGCCGTGCGTGAATGGATCGAGCGCGTTCCGCAGGCGAGCCTGCGCGAGTTCGAGGACGGCGGACACGATCTGCTGCACGAAAAGATTCATCAGGCCGTGACCACGGTGGTCGCCGAATTCCTCGACACTCACATGCACTGACGATCACATGCTGTACGACGAAGGGCCCGACGCGATTGCTCGCGTCGGGCCCTTCGGCACTCGTGCTGGGAGATCTACGAGTAGATGGCCTCGATGTCGCTGCCACGTTCGGTGTGGATGATGTTGCGCTTGAGCTTCATCGTCGGAGTCAGCTCGCCGGTCTCGACGGTGAAGTCGTTCTCGAGGATCGTGTACTTCTTGATCTGCTCGGGGTTGGAGACCTTCTTGTTGGCCTCGGCCACGGCCTTGTCGATTTCGGCGACGAGGTCGGCGTTCTTCGACAGCTCCGAGAACGGGATGTCGGCAGCGAGGTTGTGGCGTTCGAGCCAGCCCGGCATTGCTTCGGGGTCGAGGGTGATGAGCGCACCGATGAACGGCTTGGCGTCACCGACGACGAGGCACTGGCTGATGATCGCGTTGGCGCGCAGCGCGTCCTCGAGTACCGCAGGGGCGACGTTCTTGCCGCCTGCGGTGACGATGATTTCCTTCTTGCGGCCGGTGATCGAGACGAAGCCTTCCTGGTCGATCGAGCCGAGGTCGCCGGTGTGGAACCAGCCGTCGACGATCGCTTCGGCGGTGGCCTTCTCGTTGTGCCAGTAGCCGCTGAACACCACCGGCCCCTTGAGCAGCAGTTCGCCGTCTTCGGCGACCTTGACCGCGTGGCCGTCGATGGGCTTGCCGACGGTGCCGACGCGCTGTTCCTTGGTGGTGTTGACGGTGACGGCCGCACTGGTCTCGGTCAGTCCGTAGCCCTCGTAGACCGGTACCCCTGCGCCGCGGAAGAAGTGGCCGAGGCGAGCGCCGAGGGGGCCGCCGCCCGAGACCGCACGATCGCAGTTGCCGCCGAGTGCTGCCCGCAACTTGGAGTAGACGAGCTTGTCGAAGACGGTGTGCTTGAGATTGAGGACCAGGCCTGCGCCGCCCTTCTCCTGGGCCTCGCTCCACTCGATGGCCGTCGCGGCGGCCTTGTCGAAGATGCTGCCCTTGCCGCCGTCGTGTGCCTTCTGCTTGGCCGAGTTGTAGACCTTCTCGAACACGCGCGGCACCGACAGAATGAAGTTCGGCTTGAAGACGGCGAACTGATCCACCAGGGTCGATACGTCCGAGGTGTGGCCCACGGTCACCTTCGACTCGAACGAGCCGAACGACACCGCGCGGGCGAACACGTGCGCCATCGGCAGGAACATCAAGGTGCGGTTGCCCTCGCGCATGGAGTCGTGCAGCGCGATCTGGGTGGCCTGGACCTCGGCGTAGAAGTTCGCGTGTGTCAGCTGCACACCCTTGGGGCGGCCGGTGGTGCCCGAGGTGTAGATCAGTGTCGCGGGGGAGGCGGCAGTGACCTGGTGTCGACGGGTATGGACGTCCTCGTCGCTGACTCCTGCGCCGCGGGTGGTCAGCTCGTCGATGGCACCGCCGTCGATCTGGAGTACCTCACGCAGGTCGGCGGCTCCGTCGGTGACGTCCTTCAGGTTCGAGACGTGAGACGCGGTCTCGACGATCAGCAGCTTGGTCGCGGAGTCCTCGAGGATCCACTGCGCCTGATCGGGCGACGAGGTCTCGTAGATCGCGACGGTGCATCCGCCCGCGGTCCAGATGGCGTAGTCCAGGACGACCCACTCGTAGCGAGTCGCGCTGAGAATGGCGACGCGGTCGCCCAGTTCGATGCCCGACGCGATCAGACCCTTGGCCACCGCGGTGACCTCTTTGGCGAACTGACCTGCGGTGACGTCGGTCCAGGTCCCGTTCACCAGGCGCTGGAACGGGACGAGATTCGGTGCTTCCTTCTCGTACCGGAAGACGGTGTCGGCCATGGATGCGTCGTCGGGAATGGTGAATGACGCCGGCACAGAATATTCGCGCACTGCTGGACCCCTTACGGATAAATAGCGTGGTAGTTGTGCATTTCATCACACCCGAGTCCGTAACGCACCACCGAGGTTGTCCGGTTTGTCGATTTTCCGTCGTTTCGAGTGGAGTTGAGTGTGACTCGGGGTACAACATAACGGTGTCCGGTCGTGCATCTCCGTCGGGTTGCCGTCGTGAGAACGCTCGGACCTGCCGTCCACCGCCGCTGTTTTCGTCACCTGATCAGCGCAGAAGGAGTCGCGGGGGCCGGGCAGGTACTAAACTCGGGTGTATATGAGCACTTCAGAATCTGATCAGGATGCCGCCGTGACGTCTGACGAGACGAGTTCGTCCCCTCCCGTCCACGCAGGTGAGTCTTCTTCGACAGCGGATGACGACATCACTTTTGCCGATCTCGGAATAGACGAGCGGGTCCTGAAGGCCCTGCGCGACGTCGGATACGAGAGCCCGTCGCCCATCCAGGCGGCCACCATCCCGCCGTTGATGGCGGGCAACGACGTCGTCGGCCTCGCGCAGACCGGAACGGGTAAGACCGCTGCGTTCGCAGTGCCGATCCTGTCCCGTCTCGACGTCTCGCGTCGGACGCCGCAGGCGCTGGTGCTGGCACCGACCCGCGAGCTCGCACTGCAGGTGGCCGAGGCGTTCGGCAAGTACGCCACCCACATTCCGGGTCTGCACATTCTGCCCATCTACGGCGGTCAGGCCTACGGGATCCAGCTGTCCGGCCTGCGCAAGGGTGCGCAGATCATCGTCGGCACCCCGGGTCGCGTCATCGACCACCTCGAGAAGGGCACGCTCGACCTGTCCGGGCTCGAGTACCTCGTGCTCGACGAGGCCGACGAGATGCTCAAGATGGGGTTCCAGGAGGACGTCGAGCGCATCCTGTCCGACACTCCCGAGTACAAGCAGGTCGCGTTGTTCTCGGCCACGATGCCGGCCGCGATTCGCAAGATCTCCAAGCAGTACCTGCACGATCCGGTGGAGATCACCGTCAAGACCAAGACGTCGACGGCACCGAACATCACGCAGCGCTACGTGCAGGTGGCGCATCAGCGCAAGCTCGAGGCGCTCACTCGAATCTTCGAGGTCGAAGAGTTCGAGGCCATGATCATGTTCGTGCGCACCAAGCAGGCCACCGAAGAGCTCGCCGAGAAGTTGCGCGCCCGGGGATTCTCCGCCGCCGCGATCAACGGCGACATCGTGCAGGCACAGCGTGAGCGCACCATCGGCCAGCTCAAGAACGGCCAGATCGACATTCTGGTGGCCACCGACGTGGCGGCTCGTGGTCTCGACGTCGACCGCATCTCGCACGTCATCAACTACGACATCCCGCACGACACCGAGTCCTACGTACACCGCATCGGCCGTACCGGCCGCGCGGGTCGCGCCGGTCAGGCCCTGTTGTTCGTTGCGCCCCGCGAGCGTCACCTGCTCAAGGCCATCGAGCGTGCGACGCGGCAGCCGATCACCGAGATGCAGCTCCCCAGCGTCGACGACGTCAATGCGCAGCGCGTCACGAAGTTCAAGGACTCCATCACCGAGAGCCTCGGCAACGAGAATCTGGCGCTGTTCCGCCGGCTCATCGAGGACTACGAGCGCGAGCACGACGTGCCGCTGGTCGATATCGCAGCAGCTCTGGCCATCCAGTCGCGCGACGGCGAAGCCTTCCTGCTCAAGCCCGAGCCGCCTGCCCCGCCGCGGGCACCCCGCGAGCCTCGGGAGCCGCGGCCACCGCGGACGTTCGACGAGGATGCGGCCAGCTCGCACCACCGCAAGACCGGCCAGGAAATGGCGACGTACCGCATCAGCGTCGGTAAGCGTCATCACGTCGCTCCCGGTGCCATCGTCGGTGCCATCGCCAACGAAGGCGGTCTGCGTCGAAGCGACTTCGGGCACATCAGCATTCGTCCCGACCATTCGCTGGTCGAGTTGCCTGCCGACCTCGCCGACGAGACGGTCGAGGCGCTGCGCCGCACCCGCATCAGCGGCGTGTTGATTCAGCTGCAGCCCGACTCCGGTCCTCCCGGACGCAGTGGCGGGCCGCGCGGCGGCGGAAAGTTCAAGGGCAAGCGCTAGCACCACGTGCGCGGAACTTCGTAGCCCGCTACGAAGTTCCGCGCACGACCCGCCGGCTCGAGCGTTTGATGGCTCAGGCCCCGGGTATCCACACGTGCATGACCAACGTCACTCTGCGTGTCAATGGAACCGATCGTGAGATCGACTGCGACACTCGATCCACTCTGCTCGACGCACTTCGCGAGAACCTGGATCTCGTCGGGGCCAAGAAGGGGTGCGACCACGGTCAGTGTGGTGCCTGCACCGTCCTGGTCGACGGCCGGCGAATCAACAGTTGCCTCACGTTCGCCGTCGCGCAGGTCGGGCGCGAGATCATCACGGTCGAGGGACTGTCCGACGGCGACACTCTGCATCCCGTGCAGCAGGCTTTCGTCGATCGTGACGCGTTCCAGTGCGGGTACTGCACGTCCGGGCAGATCTGCTCGGCGGTCGCGGTGATCGAGGAGGCGAAACAGGGCTGGCCCAGCGCGGTCACCGAAGACCTCGAGGCCACCGATGTCGAACTCGACTCCGGCGAAGTGCGCGAACGCATGAGCGGCAACCTGTGCCGCTGCGGTGCGTACGCGAACATCGTTCCCGCAGTGCAGGACGCGTCATGAGAACCTTCGAATACCGAACCGCCACTGCGATCGACGACGCTCTCGAGCGCCTGGCGGGGGACGAGAACGCAATGTTGCTCGGTGGCGGCACCAATCTGGTCGATCTGATGAAGCTGGGTGTGGCCGCACCATCGGCGTTGATCGATGTGACGCGATTGCCGTTGCACGACATCGACGTCGCCGACGACGGAGCGTTGCGGATCGGCTCCGGGGTGTCCAACAGCGATCTTGCGGTGCATCCGGTTGTCCGCCAGCGGTATCCGGTGCTCTCGCGGGCAGTGCTGTCCGGGGCCTCGGGCCAGCTACGCAACATGGCCACCACCGGCGGAAACCTGTTCCAGCGCACCCGATGCGTCTACTTCATGGACGCATCCAAGCCGTGCAACAAGCGCGAACCCGGTTCGGGCTGTCCGGCACGTAATGGCGAGCATCGAAACCTCGCCATCCTCGGAGCCTCGTCGTCGTGCGTGGCGACGCATCTGTCCGACATGGCCGTCGCGCTGTCGGCTCTCGACGCGCGCATCGTCGTTCGCGGAGTCGACGGTGAACGGAAACTCGAGATGGACGAGTTCTACCGATTGCCCGGCGATGATCCGACGCGAGACAACACTGTCGCCCGAGACGAGATCGTCACCGCCATCGAAATTCCGAAGGCTGCCGACGGCACTGTCTCGACGTATCGGAAGGTACGGGACAGGCAGTCGTACGCGTTCGCGGTCGCGTCGATCGGCGCTGTGCTCGACGTCGAGGACGGAATCGTACGTGGGGTGGCGATCGCGCTGGGCGGCGTCGCGCACCGACCGTGGCGGGCCCGAACCGCCGAACATGCTTTGCTCGGAACCGCTCCCGACGAGGCGTCGTTCCGGGCTGCGATCACCGAGGAACTGCACGCAGCAGAGCCGTTGCGAGACAACGCGTTCAAAATTCCGCTGGTCACGAACCTGGTGACGCGCACGCTGACGGAGTTGGCAGAGCTGGGCACACACGAAGAGTTGGGAGATCGGTCATGACGGCATCGATCGGCCGGTCGATTCAGCGCACCGAGTCCGTCGACAAGGTCACCGGCCGAGCGCGCTACGCCGCCGAGCAGCCGCCGATCGCCGGCCAGGTGTACGCCTGGTACGTGCCCGCGACGGTTCCCGTCGGGACGGTCGAGAACGTCGAACTCGCTGACGGGGGCCCGTCGGTGCACTCGCTGCTGTGGCACGGCAACGCCGAGAAGCTGGGCGACGTGGAAGATGCGGAACTGCATGTGCTGCAATCGAATTCCGTTGCTTACCGCGGCCAGATCGTGGCCGTCGTTCTGGCCGACACCCTCCAGGCTGCCCGCGCGGCTGCTGCCCGAGTACAGGTGCGTTACGCCGACGTTCGCTCACCCGACAACACCCTGAGCGCCGATCACAGCTCGCTGTACGCGCCCGAGTCCGTCAACGCGGGGTTCCCCACCGACGTCACGGTCGGTGATCCGGACGCTGCATTGACGACGGCCGAGCACGTCGTCGACAACTGGTACTCGACGGCTCCGATGCACAACAGTCCGATGGAACCGCATGCCACCACGGCGCAATGGTCCGATGGTGTGCTGACGGTCTGGGATTCGACGCAGGCACCGTCGGGCGTTCAGGGCGATCTCGCCACCGCGTTCGGGCTCGAACCCGAGAACGTTCGTGTGATCGCAGAGAACGTCGGCGGAGGTTTCGGAGCGAAAGGCAGTACACGGCCCAACGCGGTTCTCGCTGCGATGGCGGCGCGAGCAACCGGCAAGACCGTCAAGCTGGTCCTGCCGAGGCAGGCCCTGTTCGATGTGGTCGGATACCGCACCCCGACCCTCAATCACGTTCGGCTCGGTGCAGATTCGGGTGGCAGGCTGCAGGCCATCGCTCACGATTCCTTTCAACAGACGAGCACGATCTTCGAGTTCTGTGAGCAGACGTCGGAATCGACCCGGCACATCTATGCCTCGCCCAACCGCGCCACAACGCATCGGCTCGCGTCGCTGGATGTCGGCACCCCGCGCTGGATGCGAGCCCCGGGTGAGGCACCCGGCATGTTTGCCGTCGAGACGGCGATCGACGAATTGGCAACGGCCACCGGAATCGATCCGATCGAGCTCCGGATCCGCAACGAACCCGACGTCGATCCCGCGAGTGGGAATCCGTTCAGCTCCCGCAGTGTGGTGCAGTGCCTGCGCGAGGGTGCCGAGAAATTCGGCTGGGATCGTCGAGACTCCACGCCGGGCCGACGCCGAGAAGGCAATGTCTTGCTCGGAATGGGCGTCGCGACAGCGAGCTACCCGGTGCTGATCTCGCCGAGTACCGCGGCGGCGCGTGTCGAGCAGGACGGCACGATCACGGTGTCCGTCGCTGCATCCGACATCGGAACCGGTGCGCGGACCGTGCTGCGACAGATTGCCGCCGATGCGCTCGAGGTCGATGCGGATGCCGTCACGCTGCAATTGGGCGACAGCGCTCTGCCCAAGGCCCCCGGTGCCGGTGGATCCTCGGGCACCTCTTCCTGGGGTTGGGCGGTCACCAAGGTCTGTAACGCGTTGCGGGACCAGGGACCGTTGCAGCCGGGTAACTCCGCCGAGGCCGATACAACCGACGACGTCGAAGCCCAGAAAGAGTTGGCGCGCATGGCGTTCGGTGCCCAGTTCGCCGAGGTGGCAGTCGACGTCGACACCGGTGAAGTACGCGTGCGCCGGATGCTGGGGGTGTTCGGCATCGGGAAGGTGATGAATCCACGACTGGCCCGGTCGCAGCTCATCGGCGGCATGACGTTCGGACTCGGAATGGCGTTGATGGAGAGCGGCGTCGTCGATCACGAATTCGGCGGCTTCGCCAACCACGACCTCGCCGAGTACCACATCCCGGCCTGTGCGGACGTCACCGATCTCGAGGCCGTGTGGATCGAGGAGGTCGACACCGAGCTCGCACCGATGGGCGGTAAGGGAATCGGTGCGATCGGTGCGGTGGGCTCGTCGGCAGCCATCGGCAATGCGGTCTACAACGCCACCGGCGTCCGAGTCCGCGACCTCCCGATCACCCTGGACAAGGTGCTACCGCACCTCTAGAGCGGCTTCGCCGCATGTGAGTGGAAACTCGACCCCTGCTACGAAGTTCCACTCACATGCCTCGATGGATTCGTTTCGCAGGCTCCACTCACATGCCTCGATGGATTCGTTCCGCAGGCTCCACTCACGATCGGGCGCAGCCCCTCTACGCCAAGATTCGCTGCAGGAACTGT
The DNA here is from genome assembly GCF_002259025.1 of Rhodococcus sp. 05-2255-1e. NCBI lineage: Bacteria > Bacillati > Actinomycetota > Actinomycetes > Mycobacteriales > Nocardiaceae > Rhodococcus > Rhodococcus sp. 05-2255-1e. The sequence continues at coordinate 61,991 of NZ_NOZE01000006.1, forward strand.
CGGGTACGGGGCTCGGTCGGGTTCGCGAGAACCTGCTCGGGTGTCCCGCGTTCGACGACGACGCCGTTCTCGAGGAACAGCACCTGATCGGCCACCTGCTGGGCGAAGCGGATCTCGTGGGTGACGATCACCATCGTCCAGCCTTCGGCGGCAAGGCCTTTGATGACGCCCAGTACTTCGCCGACCAGTTCGGGATCGAGCGCGGATGTCGGCTCGTCGAACAGCATCAGTTTGGGGCGCAGGGCGAGGGCCCGGGCGATTCCGACGCGTTGCTGTTGGCCGCCGGAAAGCTGGAACGGGTACTGGTCGGACTTGGCGTCGAGACCGATCTGGTCGAGGATCGCGTGTGCGTCGCGAGTGGCGTCGTCCTTGGCCCGTTTCTGGACGATCACCGGTCCCTCGATGATGTTCTGCAGCACGGTCTTGTGGGGAAACAGGTTGTGGCTCTGGAACACCATGCCGCTCTGCGCGCGGAAGTGGCGCAGTCGCGCGGCGTCCACGGGCTCGGCGAAGTCGACCGACACGTCGCCGATGCGGATCAGGCCGGCATCGGCTCGGTCGAGAGCGTTGAGCGTTCGCAACACTGTGGTCTTGCCGGAGCCGGACGGCCCGATGATGACGGTGACGGTGCCCGACGGCACGGTGAACGAGACGTCCTTCAGTACCTCGATCGGTCCGAACGATTTCTTCAGTGCGGATACTTCCAGCAGGTCTGTCATTTCGCCACGTACCTGTCGAGTCGGACTTCGAGTTTGCCTTGGAAGAACGAGAGAACTATGCAGATCACCCAGTAGTACAGGGCGGCAACGGAGTACAGCGTGAAGAAGTCGAACGTCGGAGCCGCCGCCAGCTGCGCGACGCGCAGCAGTTCGGTTACCAGGATGGTCGATGCCAGCGAGGTGTCCTTGACCAGCGAGATCAACGTGTTCGACAGCGGCGGCACGGCGGTGCGCAGTGCCTGCGGAAGCACGATGCGCTGCAAGGTGGTTCGGTATCCCATGCCGATCGTCTGCGCGGCCTCCCACTGGCCCTTGGGCACGCTCAATATCGCAGCGCGAATGACTTCGGCCGCGTAGCCGCCGACATTGAGCGAGAACGCCACGACCGCCGCCGGAAACGGCGAGATCACGATGCCGAACTGCGGCAGGCCGTAGAAGATGATGAACAGCTGCAGCAGTAGGGGAGTGCCGCGAATGATCGAGACATAGAACCGGGCCACTGCGGCGAGGGGCTTGATCGACGAGATCCGGGCGAGTGCCACGGCCAGCGCGATGACCAGTCCCACAACGAAACTGACGGCGGTCAGCGGGATCGTCATGGTGACCGTCGCCTTGAGCATCGGCCACAGGTTGTCGAGTACCAACTGCATCTTCGACGGCGCAGTGGTTCCTGCGTCCTCGCTCACCGGTGCCGCGGTGTCGGCGGTCGGTGCCGCGACGTCGCTCCCGAAGTACTTCTTCGAGATCTCGGCGATGGTGCCGTTGTCACGGAGGGTGTCGATGGCCGCGTCGACCTCGTCCATCAGGCCGCTGTTCTTGCGGGCCACGAAGGACTGCAGCGTCGTGTCGCCCGTGTTTCCGGAGACCCGCACTCCCGTGTCGCCGGTCTGCTGCAGGTATTCCGCGATGGCGAGCGAGTCGTTGACGGTGGCGTCCACCCGGCCGTCCTTGACGAGCGCGACCGCTTGGACGAATCCCTCGACCGCCTCGACGTTCGCGCCCGCGTCGGCAGCGACCTCGGCCCAGTTGCTCGTCGACGATTGGGCGGTGGTCTTGCCGGCCAGATCGGCCGTCGAGGTGATCGTGGTGTTGTTCGCGGCGGCGAGAATCTGGCCTTCGGACACCGTGTAGGGCTTGGACAGGTCGTAGGTCGACTGCCGGGCGGGAGTGATCGACACCTGGTTCGCGATCAGGTCGAAGCGTTGCGATTGCAGCCCGGCGAAGATCGAGTCGAAGGGGGTCTGCACGAAGTCGACGCGGACGCCCAGTTCGTCGCCGACCGCGTTGATGACGTCGATGTCGTAGCCGGTGAGTTGGCCGTCCCCGCCCTGATAACTGAACGGGCTGTACGTGCCCTCGGTGCCGACGACGAGTACACCGTCGTCGCGCACTCGGTCCAGGAGGGATTGCGACGACGAACTACACCCGGACAATCCGAGTATGCCGATCAGAATCGCGACCAGAACCAGAGTGGATCTGCGCACCATCTAGGCCTGCTTTCGCTGTAATGACGAGTGGAGAAAAACCTACCCGTCGATCTCCAGTTCCGCTGACACGACGACGGTGTTGTTCATCGGCAATGCGGCCGCTCCCAGCGCAGTCCGCGCATGCGCACCGACCTCGGGTCCGAAGATCGCCAACACCAGATCGGAGAACCCGTTGACGACGGTGGTGGTCTGAGTGAAGCCGTGATCGGCGTTGACCGAGCCGGTGACGGTCAGCCACGCGCTGATTCGATCGAGATCTCCGATGGCACGGGCGAGGCTGCCCAATACCGCGAGGGCGGTGTCACGCGCGGCGTCGGTGGCGGCGTCGAGGTCGACTTCGGACGGCACCGCACCGAACGGACCGGCGAGGGTTCCGTCCGGTGCGAGCGGCGAATGACCCGAGACGAAGACGCGGTTGCCGCGCACGCGAACCCAATCGAAGGAGAACTCGAATCCCGGTGGTGCGCTCGGTTCACCGGGCAGCTCGAAGCCGAGTTCGGCGATGCGACGTTCGATCTCCATGAACGAAAATCCTGTCAGACCGCAACGCCGTTGATGGTGCGAACCGTCCATCGGGTGCCGTCGTGTTCGAGTGTGGACACACCGGCGTTGAGTATGCGGGGTGAGTGTCGTCGACGGATGGCGTCGAAGATGGCTCGAATGACGCCGCCGTGGGCCACGGCGATCACCGCGGAGTCGGGGTAGCGCGAGGCGATCTCGTCGACGGCTCGCACGCCCCGGACGATCAGATTCGATCGTGGCTCGAGGCCCGGGTATCGCCCGTCCGGCCAATGCGAGTACGCGTCCCAGTCGGTGAATCCCTCGGCGTCACCGAAGTGACGCTCGGCAAGATCCGGGAATTCGGCGGTTCGGTTCAGGCCGAGATGGGTCCCGATGATGTCGGCGGTTTCTGCGGCTCTGACCAGTGGCGAACTGACCAGGTGATCCCACGTACGGAACTCCAGTTCGTAGCCTGCCTCGCGGGCCTGAGCTCGTCCGGTGTCGTTGAGAGGGATGTCCGAAGAGCCCTGCAGGCGGCCGTGCAAATTCCAGTTCGTTTCACCGTGCCGAACCAGCGCCAGAAAAGTCATAGTGAGCGGAGAATATCCCAGAGTTACCAGGGAGTACGGTCGATACCGAGATAAGCGAACGAGCACGGAGGATTGTCGATGAATCTTGCCCTGACAGAAGAAGAGGCCGCGTTCCGCGACGAGATGCGGACGTTCTTCACCACGAAGATCCCCGCCGAGATTCGCGAGAAGAACGCGACGGGTCAGGAGTTGAGCAAGGACGAAGTGGTCACGACCATGCGAATCCTGAACGAGAACGGACTGGCAGTACCGCACTGGCCTGCGGAGTTCGGTGGCCGCGACTGGTCTGCGGTCCAGCGTCACATCTGGCTCGACGAAATGCAGCTGGCCTCGGTACCCGAGCCGCTGGCGTTCAACGCGTCGATGGTGGGCCCGGTCATTGCGACGTTCGGGTCGCAGGAGATCAAGGAGAAGTTCCTGCCGAAGACGGCGAACCTCGACATCTGGTGGTGTCAGGGGTTCTCCGAGCCCGAAGCCGGTTCGGATCTCGCCTCGCTGCGTACCACCGCCATTCGGGACGGTGACGACTACATCGTCAACGGCCAGAAGACGTGGACCACTCTCGGCCAGTACGCCGACTGGATCTTCGCGTTGGTACGAACCAACCCCGATGCACCGAAGAAGCAGGCCGGAATTTCGTTCCTGCTCATCGATCTGAACACCCCCGGCATCGAGATGCGTCCCATCAAGCTGGTCGACGGCAGCGTCGAGGTCAACGAGGTGTTCTTCGACAACGTCCGCGTCCCGGCCGAGAACCTCGTGGGCGAGGAGAACCAGGGCTGGAGCTACGCGAAGTTCCTGCTCGGCAACGAGCGCACCGGCGTCGCCCGCGCCGGGCACACCAAAGTTCGACTGGGACAGGCGAAGAAGCACGCCGCGCAGACGAAGGTCGGCACCGGGACGCTGCTCGAGGATCCACTGTTCGCGGCCAAGCTGGCCGAGGTGGAGAACGAACTGCTCGCCCTCGAGCTCACCCAGTTGCGGATGGTCTCGAGCTCGGACGACGGCAAGCCGAACCCGGCATCGTCGATTCTGAAGCTGCGGGGTTCCGAATTGCAGCAGACCACAACCGAATTGCTGATGGACATCGCCGGGCCGGACTCCTTGCCCTACGAGGCAGGCGAGGACATCGAGAGCGACGGTTGGGCGCAGCGGTCGGTACCGAACTACCTCAACTATCGCAAGGTCTCGATCTACGGCGGCTCGAACGAGGTTCAGCGCACCATCATCGCGTCGGCGATTCTCGGACTGTAAGGGAGCATCTGAAGACATGGATTTCGAACTCAACGAAGAGCAGAAACTGCTGCGCGACACCACCCGTGAGGTTCTCTCGCGCGCCTACGACACCGAGAAGCGCAACAAGATCGTGGCCGGTGAGTTGGGGTGGAGCACCGACGTCTGGAAGCAGCTGGCCGAGGTCGGTCTGCTGGGTCTGACGTTCAGCGAGGACGACGGCGGTATGGACGCCGGTCCCGTGGAGATCATGGCGGTCATGACCGAGGTCGGACGACGGCTCGCGCCGGAGCCCATTCTCGACGCCGTTCTCGTGCCCGGCGGGCTCATCTCCGAGCTCGGCTCAGCCGATCAGCGCAAGCGACTTCTGCCACCCGTGGCCGAGGGCTCGTCGATGTTGGCGTTCGCGCACAACGAATCCGGCAGCCGCTGGCCGAACGTCGAGGTTGCCACCACGGCGACCGAGGACGGTGGATCGTGGTCGATCAGCGGCGTCAAGAACCCGGTTCCGCACGGCGGCAGCGCTGACGTCATCGTCGTCAGTGCCGTGCTCCCCGGCGGTGGAACCGGATTGTTCGTCGTCGACGGCGACGCGACCGGGCTGACACGCAAGTCGTACGCCACCCACGACGGTCAGCGCGCCGCGCAGATCGAATTCTCCGACGTTGCTGCAGAACCGCTGGGTTCGGCCGAGAACGCAGCCGCGGCGATCACCGGTGCCGAGGTGCGCGCCCAGGCCGCGCTGTGCGCCGAGGCAGTGGGAGCAATGGAGGAGGCGCTGCGGCTGACCACCGATTACCTCAAGCAGCGCAAGCAGTTCGGGGTTCCGCTGGCCAAGTTCCAGGCGCTCACCTTCCGTGCGGCGGACATGTACGTGCTGCTCGAACTGGCCCGCAGCATGAGCCTCTACGCCACGATGTCGTTGGCGGACGGCAATGTCGACACGACCATCGCCTCGCGCGCCAAGCTGCAGATCTCCCGTTCCGGTCGCAAGATCGGCCAGGAGGCAATTCAGCTGCACGGCGGAATCGGCGTCACGGCCGAATACCCCGTCGGGCACTACACCAGTCGGCTCGTGGCCATCGAGCACACTCTGGGTGGGGCCGACGAGCACCTGCGCATCCTGTCGGACAAGGTCGCCGATCACGACCTCATCGGAATCTGATCCGGTAAAAGGATACGGGCCCGGCCACCTCGTCCAGGTGGTCGGGCCCGTTCTCGTCTCTCGGACGCGTCAGCTACCCGAATCCGCCTGTAGCACAAGGTCGGCCACAGCTGCGGGGTTGGAAACCAGAATCGCGTGCGAGCCCGGAACCTCGGTCACCCGGGCACCGGCCCGGTGCGCCATGAACCGTTCGGCAGAGGTCGGGATGATCTGATCCTGCTGGGGGATCAGCGCCCACGACGGCGTATGCGCCCAGGACGGCGCACCGCTCGGTTCGAGCAAGGCACCGGCGGCGATGGTCTTCTGATGTGCCGCCATGCGGGCGGCCTGCTCCTCGGTGACGTCGGGGGCGAAGAACGGACGGAACAGCGCGGGCGTGATGTACGAGTCGACGTTCTTGCCGATCAGATTGGTCGAATCGTCGACGATCGACAGCCCGATCACAGGTGGGACCAGAGCCGTCACGGGGAATCGGAACGGGTCGAGTTCGAGGGCGACGGGTTCGCCTTCGACCGGCATGAACGCCGCGACGTAGACCAGAGCCTCCACGTTGTCCGCGTGCACGTTGCTGATCACCGTGCCGCCGTAGGAATGGCCGACCAACACCACGGGCCCGTCGATGTTCTCGACGACGTCGGTCACCGAGGCCGCATCGATCGCCGGGCCGCGCAGTGAGTTCTCGGCGGTGACGACGGGGTAGCCGCGGCCGCGTAGGTCGGCCGCGACACCGTCCCAGCTGGTGCTGTCGGCGAAGGCACCGTGCACGAGGACAACGGTCGGCAGGCCCTGCGCGGCGGCCGGAGCCACGCCGATCCCGAGCATCGTGCCCACGGTCAGTGCCGCGGCTGCGAGCAGGGAGGTCCACTTGGAAGACGTCATGTTCTCAACCTGCCACACGCCAGGAGTTTCCACGGTGTTCACCGTCCGGATTCGACCAGCTTTTTCTCAGTGAACGCTCGTATGCTTGGCTTGTGGCAGTGGCGTTCGCCCGACCGGGTGATCGTGAAACGGTAGGTCCGATCGTGAGCGAGAGTTCGATGAAGTCTCGGATGGCCGAGTACCCACGTCCCCATCACTGCTTGTTGCACATCAGCGACACGCATCTCGTCGACGGCGGCGGTCGCTTGTACGGCGGCGTGGACAGTGAGCTGCGGCTCGAACAGGTGATGACCGATGTTCGTAACTCGGGGGTGCGGCCCGATGCGTTGGTGTTCACCGGTGATCTGACCGACAAGGGCGAGGCGGGTGCCTACGAGAAGCTTCGCGCTCTGGTCGAGCCGGTCGCCGAGGAGCTCGGCGCGCAAATCGTCTGGGCGATGGGTAATCACGACGACCGCGCGACGTTCCGTCGGACCCTGCTCGACGCCGAACCGAGCGGGCAGTCGATCGACCGCGTGCACGACGTCGACGGGCTTCGCATCGTCACCTTGGATACGACGGTCCCCGGAAAGCATCACGGTGAGCTCGCCGACGAGCAATTGGCTTGGCTCGCAGACACTCTCGCAACCCCTGCCGAGTTCGGCACGATTCTGGCGATGCACCACCCGCCGGTACCGACCGTGCTCGATCTCGCAGTTCTGGTCGAGCTCATCGATCAGCCGCGCTTGGCGGACGTACTGCGCGGCAGCGACGTGCGATCGATACTCGCAGGGCATCTGCACTATTCGACGACAGCGACGTTCGCGGGCATTCCCGTCTCGGTCGCGTCGGCCACGTGCTACACCCAGGATCTCAATGTCCCCGCCGGCGGGTTACGTGGTCGTGACGGAGCCCAGGGCTACAACTTGGTTCACCTCTACGACGACACCGTCGTCCACTCGGTGGTGCCGACGGGCTCGTACGACACTGTGGGAGAGGCAGTGTCGGCAGAGGAGACCGCGCGTCGGCTCGACGCGGCGGGAGTGACCATTGCCGACAGCGCCCGTCGAAAGTTGTTCAGCGACGCCTAGTTCGGGGTGCGTTCCCACGGCGCGACGATGGGGAAGTACTTGTCCAGGAACTGCGTCACGGTGCGCGTGCGCAGATCGAGGTCGACCTCCGGGAAGCTGCCGTCGTTGAGGCAGAAGAAGTCGACCGATCGCTTGGGCAGCAGCTTCTCCATCAACTCGAGACCCGCGACGGACGTGGTGTCGATGTACCGGACCTTCGCGTCCTTCTGGACCACGGCGCGTCCGCTCATCAGCGCGTAGTAGTGGTACAGCGAGTTCGTCACGGAGATGTTCGTACTCGCGCGGAATGCACTGGCAGCGGTGGAGGCGAATTCATCGGGGAACTCGTTCTCCATTTCCTGCATCACGCTGCGGCGCAACGGCGTTGCCGCATGCTCGAGGTGCCGGGTGGTCGTCATCCCGAAGCGGTCCTGCAGGATCCGACGGTTCACGCGTGCCGCGTTCTCGAAGCCGCTGCGATCGGCGTCGCTGTACCCCAATCCGATTCGCGTCGTCGCCTCGATGAACATGCTGATTCCGCCGGGAGAGAAGAACATCGACGGGCTGACGGGGCGACCGAAGAACATGTCGTCGTTCGAGTACAGGAAGTGCTCGGACAACCCGGGGATGTGGTGCAGCTGGCATTCGACGGCCTGCGAATTGTGCGTCGGCAGTACGGAGGTATCGACGAAGAACGCCTCGCTCGGCACGAACGTCACCTTGGGATGGTCGGCGAGCCACGCCGGCCTCGGGGAGTCGGTGGCGACGAAGATGCGCCTGATCCACGGTGCGTACAGGTGAATCGACCGCAGTGCGTACTTCAGTTCGTCGATCTGCCGGTACCGGGCGGCCGAATCGTCGCCTTCGCCGACGACGTAGTTCGCCATCCGGCGGGCGCGTTGAGCCTGGAATTCCGCGGACGAACCGTCGACCCACGAGAACACGATGTCGATGTCGAAATTGATGTCCGACGCGTGGTCGGCGAACATGTTCTCGATGGTCGGCCAGGTTCGGCCGAAGCGCTCGACGGTGCCGCGGACGGCCTCGTCGGGCCGGATGTTGCGGCGAGTGAGCGAGTTCTCGATCGGCAGCACGATCTCGGACGGTGAGAACGACCACAGCTCGATCTGCACCGCGGTCGATGCGCCGTAGTAGAGCCCGCTGAACGGCTCGACACGTGGGCGGTAGAGCCGCACGATGCGCGCGTTCGACGACGGCGACAAGGTGCCATCGGCTACCAGTACCGCTTTTCCGCGGGCGTCGACGGTCTTGGAGTAGAAGGGCTCGGCGCGGCAGGCATGCACCAGGGCCGTGGTCAGTGCCTCGCGAGCGGCCAGTTCTATGGCGATGACGGGACGCTCGTCGTTGCCGCGCACCAGGAGGTACTTGATCCGCGCGGCGTCGAGCACGGCGCGCACGAACAGCAGATCTTCGACCATCGCCTGGTGCGGGGTGGTCGAGGTGATGGTCAGTGCGTAACGGCCGTCGTGGCTGACGACGTCGGACCGTTCGCTCAAGCGCGCTGCGGCGGCGTCAGATTCTCGGGTGACGGCATCGTTGGTCTCGTGCTCCGGTGGAACGAGGTAGATATCGTGCGGGGCAGAAGACGAGGTGATGACGTTCCTTCCGGAGTGTTCGCGCTGGCCGAGGAACCCCGGTGCCGTCTCAGTCTAGTGCAGGTGCGATGCCTTTCGGACGCGCTGCGGTAGAACCCTGCTCGCTGCGACCAGGCCCAGTGCGATACCGACGACGTCGGCGAGTGCGTCGGCGGCCGATCCGGAGCGACCGAGCGGCAGGATCGCCTGCAGGAACTCCGATACCACTGCGAACGCCGACACCCACAGTGCGGTCTTCACCCAGCCGATGCCGGCGAGTCGGGAGGTGTAGGCGAGAGCAGCGAACAGGATGCAATGAATGATCTTGTCGCTGTGCTGAAAGCCGGACGGCACCCCGGACGCGGGGGTGAAGAGAACGATCAGCGCGACGACGAACGTGACGGCCAGGGGAATTCGGTACGTCGACTGCGAGATCACTGCGAAGAGTTTACCGGCGCTGCAGCACCACCACTGTGTCGATTCGCTCGTCGCCGTCCGGCGTCGTCCGGGTGCGGTGTTCGGCGTGAATCACCTCGAACCCGTCGCCCGCCGCAGCGACGACCGGCTCCGGTGCAAACAGTCGGTGCTTGGCCGGGTGCTGCGAGGCGTGGCTGTCGCTGGGACTGTGCCCGACGATCAGTAGACGGCCCTTCGGCGCGACCGCCGCGGCGAACCTGCGGGTGGTCAGTTCCAATTCGTCCGGCGGCACCTGCAAGAAGTGCACCGACACCAGATCGAACGCCGCGGCCGGGGGAGTCCAGTCCAGTACGTCTTCCTGACGCCAATCAACCGCGAGCGTCTGTGACCCGAGTGCCTGCTGTGCGGCGCGAGCGCGGCCGAGAGCCACATCGGAGATGTCGACGCCGGTCACGGTCCATCCTTCGCCGGCCAGCCAGAGTGAGTCGGCACCTTCACCGCAGCCGATGTCCAGAGCGCGGCCCGGAGTCAGCGCGGACGCTTCCTGTACCAACACGGCGTTGGGATTTCCGCTCCAGATGGCGGTGCGTTGGTTGTAGAGGTTGTCCCAGAACGATTCGTCGAAGGTGCCGTTCTCGAAATCCGGTTCCGGGTGGGTCGGGTCGGCTGGATGAGTGTGCGCAGGTGTGTGGTCGGCCATGGTTCGAGACTGCCCGCCGTCGTGCCCGAGCGCAAACGAATTTGCTTATTCGGCAAAAATGGGCCTTGGGTAAAGTAATCCGTCATGACCGAACCGGAACGCGAAGTACTGACGTGGGAGACCTTCGGAGACGCCTCGCGCGATCTGACGAAGAAGATCGTGGGCGACGGGTTCGTTCCGGACATCGTCATCGCAATCGCCCGCGGCGGACTCATCCCTGCCGGTGCCATTTCCTACGCCATGGGCGTCAAGGCTGCCGGCACCCTCAATGTCGAGTTCTACTCCGATATCGAAGAGACTTTGCCCGATCCTGTTGTCCTCGAACCACTTCTGGATACCGACGCGATCGTCGGCAAGAAGCTGCTCGTCGTCGACGATGTCGCCGATTCCGGCCGCACCCTGGCGCTGGTGATCGATCTACTGAAGGCGCACACGGCCGACGTGCGGTCGGCCGTGATGTACACCAAGCCCAGAACCATTGTGCAGCCGGACTACTCGTGGCGAGAGACCGACAAGTGGATCAATTTCCCGTGGTCCACATTGCCGGTCATCACCTGAATTATTCGCTGGAGACGTCGATCAGCACCTTGCCGACGGTTCCGTTCTCCACGGCGTCGTGTGCGGCCGCGGTCTCGCTCAGCGGGAAGCGGTGCAGTGGCAGGCCGGTGGCTTCGCCCACCTCCAGCACGCCTGCTGCCGCCGCTGCGCTGACGTCCGCCTCGGCGTTACGCAGAGCCTCGTCGCCCACGGTGTAGAGCAGCACGAACTGGTAGCGAGTGTTGAGCACCATGTTAGGCCGGACGTCGAGGGTGATGGTGTCGCCGCCGTTGTTGGCGTAGACGGCTACGGAGGCTCGGTTCGCTCCCACGGCCGCGTTGAGTGCGGCGTTCTGTGCGGGAGCGACCTCGACCACCAGATCGATTCCGCCGGGCACCAATTCGCGGATGTCAGCGGCGGCGTCTCCGGTCTTGTAGTTCACCACGTGGTGCGCGCCGGCAGCGGTGGCCAGTGCGCCCTTCTCCGGTCCGCTGACGGTCGTCACCACGGTCGCGCCTGCCCAGCGGGCCAATTGGATCGCGGCATGGCCGACAGCACCGGCGCCACCGGCGACGAGTACCGACTTGCCTTCCAACGCGCCGGGATGCAAGCGAGACGGGCCGTCCTCCGACACCGTCAGTGCGCGGTGTGCCGTCATCGCGGGTACGCCGAGGCTCGCGCCGACGTCGAAGCTGACGCCGTCGGGCAGAGCAACCACACGTGATGCGGGAAGGTTGGTGAACTTCTGCGCCGTTCCGGTCGGACGCTGATGCTGGGCCAGGTACACCCAGACGCGATCTCCTACGGCCAGCCCCTCGACGTCAGGGCCCACGGCGTCGATCACTCCGGCACCGTCCTGGTTCGGAACCACCTCGTCGAACGCCAGCTTCTCGCCCGGTCCGGAACCGGTCCTGTTCTTCCAGTCCGTCGGATTGACGCCCGAGACCACGATGCGCACGCGCACTTCGCCTGCGGCCGGCTCGGTCACCTCGCGATCTTTCGGTTCGAGGACGGACGAATCGCCGGTGCGGGTGTACACAATTGCTGGAGAAGTCATACCGGGTTCAACGCGCCTGGAGGGCCCCGATGTTCCCTTCGAAGCAATCGGGGTATGCATGACTGGCTATCAGTGCTCGACGAAAGAGGCGTACTCGATGAACCACAACGACCTGCTGACCGACGCATTCGGTCGAATCAAGGAACTCGTTCACTCGGTGTTGGACGACATCCCCGCTGCCGCGTTGACCTATCGGCCCGACGCCGATGCCAACAGCATCGCGTGGTTGCTGTGGCACCTGACGCGTGTGCAAGACGACCACATCGCGGGTGTGGCCGGGAGCGAACAGGTCTGGACGTCGGACTCGTGGTTCGAGCGTTTCGGATTGCCGTTCGACAAGTCCGACATCGGGTACGGCCAATCGTCCTCCGACGTCGCTCGGGTCACCTCGAGCGCCGAGTTGTTGCGCGAATACCACGACGCCGTGCACTCGAAAACCGTTGCGTACCTGAGCGGTATCTCGACCGACGATCTGGACCGAATCGTCGACGAGAACTGGGATCCGCCGGTCACGTTGGGTGCGCGCCTGGTGTCCGTGGTCTCCGACGACCTTCAGCATGCCGGGCAGGCGTCGTACGTTCTCGGCCTGTACACCCGGCAGGCCTAGCCGTCAGGCGTAACGCTTCTGCAGGTTCTCCAGCGTCTTTCGGATGTTGCGACGTTGGAACTGCGGGAACGTCTTGCCGCTGGTGACGATCTTGTCGAACACGAGCGCCAGGGCATCGGGCCATTTCGTTCTGTCGTCGGTCCAGGTTTCGGTGACCTTTGTGCCGCCCGCGACCGTCTCGAAGTCGTATCGCCAGGTTGCGTTCGCGCCCTTGATCTTCGGAGCGCTCTTGCCGATGGCGTGGACGCGGAACTCGAAGGTCTTGCCCGGGTCGGCTGCGGTCACGGTGCAGCGGGTGATCCACTTCGCCCTGCCGCGCTTGTTGGTTCCGTCGAATACCATTCCCACGTAGGCGCTCTCGCGAGGATCGTGCACGGTGGCACCGGTATTCTCGGGACTCCACTGGCCCATCTTGGTGGGGTCGCTGATCGCAGCGTAGAGGGTGTCGGCGTCGGCGTTGACAACGACGCTGTCGGACACCGTGAACTGGCGGCTCATGATGATGCGCCGTTCTTCAGGCCTGGATGAATACGAGTGAGCATGGGCACCAACAAAGTTCGCGGGGTGATCTGGGCAAAGATCGATCCGATGCGGTTGGCGGGCCCGGGGATCGACACCATCCGTCCCTTGGTCATGTCGTCGACGGCGGTCTTGGCCACCGTTTCTGCCGACACCCACATGATCGATGGCAGTGCCTTCTCGGCGTCGTCTTTCGCGAAGCCCGCGGCCTCGCCGAAACCGGTCTGCACCGGTCCGGGGCACAGCGCGGTGGCGGTCACGCCGGTTCCGCGCAGTTCTCCGGTCAGAGACTGGGTGTAGGAGAGAACGAACGCCTTGCATGCGCCGTAGCCCGCTTGGCCGGGTAGCGGCTGGAACGCGGCGGTGGAGGCAACGTTCAGCAGAGCTCCGCGTCGTCGCTCGGTCATACCGGGGAGGAAGCGAGTGCAGAGATCGGCGACGGCAACCACGTCGACCTCGATCATGTTCATCTCAGCTTCGGGGTCGGATTCGACGACCGGGCCGAGCGTCGACAACCCGGCGTTGTTCACCAGGATGTCCGGTGTCAGTCCGAGTTCGGTGATGCGCCCGAGCAATTCGGCGCGGGCGCTGCGATCGGACAGGTCTGCTGCGAGCACCTCTGCGCGAACTCCCCGCGAGCGGAGCTCGGCCGCAAGCTCGTCGAGCTTGTCGGCGCGGCGGGCGACGAGGGTGACCCCGTGACCTCGGGAGGCGAGTTCGCGAGCGATGGCGGCACCGATTCCGGAAGACGCTCCGGTCACGACGGCAGTCCGGTCGGGTGCGGGGCGAGGAAGGCTCATGCCCCCACCGTAGCGAACGCCCGCTGTGCAGCGCATTTGAATCCGGATGAGAGGTTAGCCTAGGGTTACTTTAACGTCCCTTTGCTTGTCGAAAGGTAACCATGTTCTCTGTTTCACCGACCGGTCGACGGACTGCGCGCCGCGCAACCCTGCTGTCCGCGCTCACGGTGTCGGCCCTTGTGGTCGGCGCGTGTTCGAGTACCGATACCGCTGAGGAACCACAGGCGGGCAGCGACTTCGCGGCCGTCACCATCGATTCGGCGCTGGGTCAGGCCGTCATCACCGAGAAGCCGGAGCGCATCGTGACGCTCGGCCAGGGCTCGGCCGAAACGGCGATCGCGTTGGGTACCGTCCCGGTGGGCGTCGAGGAGTATTCCTGGGGTGCCGACGACACCGGCTACCTCCCGTGGGTGCACGACGCGGTCACCGAATTGGGTGCCGAGCTTCCTCAGCAGTTCACGGGCGGAACCGAATTGAACATCGAGGCCGTCGCGGCTCTCGAACCGGATCTGATTCTGGCACCGTGGTCCGGCGTCACGCAGGATCAGTTCGACAAGCTCAGTGCCTTCGCCCCGGTGGTCGCCTACGAGGAGAAGCCGTGGACCACGACGTGGCAGGACCAGATCACCGTCATCGGCAAGGCCATGGGCGAGGAGCAAAAGGCGGCCGAGGAGATCGACAAGATCGAAAACCGCTTCGCCGACGCCGCGGCCCAGCACCCCGAGTATTCGGACGTGAGTTTCTCTTACATCTACAACACCGGTCCCGGGACACTCGGAGTGTTCCTCGCCGACGAGCAGCGCGTCGCGATGGTCCGCGGACTCGGGCTGCAGGTCGATCCGGTGGTGAACACGCTCGACGAGACCGAGGGCACCGACTCATCGGTGATCGGCTTGGAGAACGCGAATCTGTTGAACGATTCCGACTTGATCTTCACCTTCTACTCCGATCCGCAGAACCGCACCGACACCGAGAATCAGCCTGCGTACAAGCAGATTCCGGCCGTGTCCCGTGGGTCGGTCGTTGCGCCGACGGATCAGTCCTTCGTCACTGGGTCGTCGATCATCAACCCGCTGACAGTTCCGTGGGCACTCGAGCGATACGTGCCGATGATCGACGAGGCTGTCGCGAAGCTCGACGCGAAGTAGGTCACCGTTCGGTCGATCGGAGCGGAGACGAGCAGGATCGGCTTCACGCAGGTCGTGTACATGCGCAGGAAGCATGCAGTGTCTGATCGAAACACCCAGCTCGACAACCTCTTCCAGCCCCGCACCGTGTTCTCGATGCGGGGCTGGAGTGTTTGTGTGGGCTGTATGTTTCGAGGGGTCAGGCGATATGGGGGCCTGCTCGGGCGTGGGATGGTCTGGGTTGTCGGTAGGGGTCGACGGTTGCCGGGGGTACGAACCAGGGGTGCTGATCGGTGCCGATGAAGACTTCCCAGTCACTGTGGTGGATGAGTCGGTGGTGGAATCCGCAGAGGAGGACGAGGTTGTCCATGTCGGTGGGTCCACCGTCGGCCCAGTGCCAGATGTGGTGACCTTCGGTCCAGGCGGCGGGTTTTCCGCAGCCGGGGAACGCGCAACCGTGATCGCGGGCTGTCAATGCGCGTTTCTGTTTCGCGGTGACGGTGCGGGCGGTGCGGGCGAGGTTGAGTGGGTTGCCGTTCTCGTCCATGACGATCGCGGTGAGAACACAGTCGCAGGCGAGTTGGCGGGAGGTGTTGCGCGAGAGTGGTCCCATCCAGGGCAGCCACCCGACGGTGGTGCCATCGCCGAACAGGTCCCGATACGCGCTGCGATCCTGGCTCGGTCCGGCAGCGCTGCCGGTCTGGAGTTCATTCGCCGCGTCCGACTCGGTCGGGTCGGATCGTATTGGGTCGGAGTGGATCGGGTTGCCGGCGTCGATGTCCACCGGGTTGGCTGGATCGGCGTTGTCGGATTCTGCTGCAGCGCGGGTGGTTTCGTCGTCGGTGATGTCGTCGCTGTTCTGACCGCTCAGGCTCTGGAGGTCCTGCAACCGGATGTGGAGGTTGATGTGGGGTCTCTCTCCGCCTTCGGTGGGGCGATCCTTCGAGGCGAGGTAGTGGTCGAGGATCTGCCCGAATGCGTCGGCGCGTCGCCTCGCAGGACTGCGTTCGTCGGGGGTGCCGTCGGCTGCGGGCCGAGGTTCGGTCAGCGGTGAGAGTGCGGTGAAGAGCTTTTCCGCGGTGACGGCATCGAAGTCGGCCTTGAGGCACAGGCGTTGGTTGAGCATCTTCGATGCGAACAGTTCGTTGCGGTCGGTGTCCTCAGGGGGCGGCTTGTCGCTGCCGTAGGTGTCTTCGAGTTTGGTGATCGCTTCACGGATCTTGTCGGTGCGTGCCCCGGGCCCGGTGGCGGCGGTGATCATCGCGGTGCGGGCGATATCGCGACCCTCTTGCGGGAGGTTCTTCGGTGGTGTTTCGGCGAAGGTGAGGATCAGGGCGGCGTGGTCGACGGTCATGACGCCGGTGTCCACTGCGTCGGCGATGTCGGGGAAGTTCTTCAGTCCGCGGGCGAGGGCAACGATCTTGTTCGCTTTGCTCGGGGTGAGGAGGGTGGTGGAGGTGAGCCAACCGGCGGGCCCGGGGAAGCCGAGTTTCTCCCGCGAGACGCGGGTGTCGATCTCGGCGACCAATGCGATCCGCCGGGCTTCCAGCAATTGGATGTCGTGGGAGACCGCGGCAGCGTCGGCGAGCAGTTCTGCTTCGCTCAGTTGCCAGATCTCCGTGGTCATAGGAAGAAGTGTATCGAACGTGCGTTCGATACGCAATGATGGTGCAATCGAAAACTATTGCTGTGCATAAGGATTCGATAATCCGAACCTGTCGGTGGCGCATGGTAAAGGCTCGATCTCTCCGGCGACCGCACAAGACCGCGATACTTCGACGAGAAGTACACCCGAGCATCGGTGCATGTGGACCGGACCCATCGACCCCGAACGTTGCCCGAGTACCGAGCCGGGGTGAGACGTCAAATTCTGCGGCGGTGTGATCTCGCGATGACGATTCGGTGCAGAGCGCAATGCCCCCAAGAGTCCGCTCGGTATCGCCGACGGCGACGCCCGAACCTGCGCTCGAGCGATCTGCCAATTCTGCTGCTTTACTCAGTTGTTCGGAGATCCTCTGTGCGCGGCGGACTGAATGCACTGTCGGCTGCGACAGGTGGAACACGCTCGGTCCTCGTGGCAGCGTCTCAGCCGGCGTGGTGGGCGTCGCGCAGTCGGTGCCCACGACGCCGCGCAAGGCAGGGCTGATCTCACTGCCGCCGAGCCTCATCCCGAGTCGATACTCGCGATAGTCGAGGGCGCGTCAGTACACCTCGCGTTGACGTTCCTGTTCCAGCACCTGCTCGAGGTCGTTCAATCGGTTCATCGACGACACCTGTCGCGCGGTGCGGTGGTTCAGTGCCAGCATCTCGCGGTGTCGGTGGACGAAGGCCCAGTAGCCCGCGGTGAAGGGGCAGGCGTCGTCACCCAGCCTCTTTTTCGGATTGAATTCGCATGTGCCGCAGTAGTCGGTCATGCGGTTCAGGTAGGCCCCACCCGAAGCGTAGGGCTTGGTGGCGATCACTCCACCGTCCGCGTGCTGGCTCATGCCGATAACATTCACCGGCATCACCCAGGCAAATCCGTCGACGAAAGCGGTGGCGAACCACTCGGTCAACGCTCGTGGGTCCCAGGCATGTTGCAGCGCAAAGTTTCCCAGGATCATCAGCCGCGGAATGTGGTGCACCCAGCCGCGGTCGCGTACGCCGTCGACGGTACTGGAGAGGCACTTCGCTACCACCGCGTCGCCGTCCAATTCGAGAAGCCAATCCGGCAGCGGCTCATGGGCTTCGAGTTTGTTCCGTTCGAGGTACTCCGGCCCCATATGCCAGTAGAGGTGCCACACGTATTCGCGCCAGCCGAGGATCTGCCGAACGAAACCTTCCACGCTCGCCAGCGGGGTGCCGTCGCGATGGGCGTCCTCGGCGGCGTGCGCCACGTCCAACGGTTGCAGCAGACCGAGGTTGAGCGGGACCGACAACAGCGAGTGCGACATCGTCCAGTCGTCGGCCATCACTGCGTCCTCGTATTTGCCGAAGTCGTCCAAGCGGTAATCGATGAAGTGCGACAACGCTTCCGAGGCCTCGGAGGCAGTCACCGCGAACACTCGTGGCCCGTCGACTCCGACTGTGTCCAGCTCCCACGAATCGAGATCGGCACGCACCTCGTCGTCGATGGCATCCTCGGTCGGCCACCACGGTTCTTCCACGCCCAGGGTCAGCCGACCCTTCGGGGGTGGCGACTGATTCTCGGCGTCGAGGTTCCATTTGCCAGAGACCGGGTCGGCACCGTCCATCAGCACATCGAATCTTTTGCGCTGCTCGCGGTAGAACGTCTCCATGCGAAAGGTTCCGCGCTCGGCCGCCCAGTCGGCGAACTCGGCCCGGGGGAGCGCGAACATCGGCGTCGGCAGAATTTCCGAGACCAGACCCTCCTCGTGCAAGGCAGCGACGAACTTCTCCGCCGCATGCGAGGTGGGCTCGAACACCACCACGGGCTTGCCGTACTCGGCCAGGGCTTCGCGATACGTCTCGGTCTGCAGGTAGGTGACGCGATCACCCAGCTCGTCGGCCAGATGACGCATCCCGGACAACACCAAATGGAGCTTCTGTCGGTGGTATCGCCGGCGTCGAAACACGCGCCGGGACTCGATCATCAGCACGTCTCGCTCGGCATGCTCGTCCACGGAGTGAAAATGCGGGCCGAGCTGATCACCGAACAACCACAGAGCGTCCATTCTCGGAGTGTTCTCCCGCAACGACGACGGCAAACCAGCGTCCGCAGCATGGCCGGCTGGTGAACACTGTGGCCGACCCAGGCGCGCCTTACTTGACCACCGACGATCCATCGCATGGACTGACCCGATGCCCGCTGATTCTGCGCTGTCCAGAAGAACGTTTCTTCGCTCGTCGTCGGTGGCCGTTGCCGTGGCCGGAGTCGTCACGACACTGCCCGCGGTCGCCCACGCCCAAGGCAGCGACCGAGGCTTTCTGCACGGGGTGGCATCGGGAGATCCGTTGCCCGACGCGATCATTCTGTGGACCCGCATCACCCCCACGCCCGACGCCACCCCGGGCTCCGGCGTCGGCCCGCAGGTATCGGTGGCCTGGCGCATCGCCCGGAACGTAGACATGAGTGGCGTCGTCGCCTCCGGAACCGTCTCCACCGGCCCCGATACCGATCACACCGTGAAAGTCGACGTCGACGGCCTCAGTGCAGACACCACGTACTTCTACGATTTCCGCACGAACGACGCGGCGTCGGCCGTCGGGACCACGCACACCGCCCCGGCCAACGATGCCGACGTCGATGCGATGCGTTTCGGCGTCGTCTCGTGCTCCAACTGGGAATCGGGCTACTTCGGTGCCTACCGACATTTGGCGGCCAGGACGGACTTGGACGCCATCGTGCACCTCGGCGACTACATCTACGAGTACGAGACGGGCGGATTTCCGGGGCGCGACGGCGTCGTCCGGCAGCATTCGCCCACCCACGAGATCGTCACCCTCGCCGACTACCGCCAGCGGCACGGTCAGTACAAGTCCGACCCGGATCTGCAAGCAGCGCACGTCGACGTTCCGTGGATCTGCACGTGGGACGACCACGAGTCGGCCAACGACGCGTACGA
Source organism: Rhodococcus sp. 05-2255-1e (assembly GCF_002259025.1). NCBI lineage: Bacteria > Bacillati > Actinomycetota > Actinomycetes > Mycobacteriales > Nocardiaceae > Rhodococcus > Rhodococcus sp. 05-2255-1e. Next base: position 81,538 of record NZ_NOZE01000006.1, read on the forward strand.
CGGCGGCGCCGAGAACCACACGCCGGCCACCGAGGGCGATTGGTACACGCGTAAGGCCAACTCCGAGAAGGCCTACTACGAGTGGATGCCGGTCCGCGCAGCAGGCACTGCCACCAACCGTCACCTGTACCGCAGGCTGCGGTTCGGCAACTTGCTCGAACTCTCGATGTTGGACCTGCGCACCTACCGCTCGCAGCAGGTGTTGCCGTTCAACGGCCCCGAGGTCGATTCACCGAACCGCACCATCGCCGGTGCCGAGCAGATGCAGTGGCTCACCGACGGCATCGTCTCGTCGCCGACGCAGTGGAAGATCGTCGGCAATCCGGTGATGATCACGCCCACTCTGATCCCACCGCTCGATCGAGACGCAGCCAGGGCCGTCACCTCGCTCCTCGGAATCCCGGAGGGCGGCTTGCCCTACAACGCAGATCCTTGGGACGGATACACGGCCGACCGCCGCAAGCTGCTCGGTGCCATCGTGGACGCAGGCGTCGACAACACCGTCTTCATCACCGGCGACATCCACTCCGCTTGGGCCTGCGAGGTACCCCTCGACGCAGCGCACTACGCAACGACGAAACCGGCTGCCACCGAGCTCGTCGTCACCTCGGTGAGCTCGGCCAACATCGACGATCTGACGCACACTCCGCCGCACACGCTGGGCCGGGTCGCCGAGGAAGCGTTCAAGGCGCTCAACCAGCACGTGAAGTTCGTCGACCTCGACAGTCACGGTTTCGGCGTCTTCGAGGTCACCAAGACGGCGGCTCGGATGGACCACTGGTTCCTCACCGCCAAGGAGGATCCGCGGACCGGCGTGTACTGGGGAGCGGGCTTCACCGTCGACTCCGGCACCCAGCGGCTTCGGGCGGCGGCACCGCCACTGGGCTGACCCGCCATACTGGACAGCGTGGCTGTACCGAAAATCGTCCTGTTCTACGTGTTCACTCCATTGCCAGATCCCGAGGCGATCCGGCTGTGGCAGCAGACGCTGGCCGCGTCCAACAACCTGACCGGACGCATCCTCATCTCCGATCACGGCATCAACGCGACGGTGGGCGGCGACGTCGACGACGTCAAGAGGTACGTCCGCGGCACGCGCAGCTACCCGGCCTTCAAGTCGGCCGACATCAAGTGGTCCGACGGCCTCGGCAACGACTTTCCGCGATTGAGCGTGCGAGTGCGCGACGAGATCGTCACGTTCGGAGCCCCAGGGGAACTGAAGGTCGACGCCAATGGCGTGGTCGGCGGTGGCGCTCATCTGAGCCCGCAGCAGGTGCACGAGCTCGTCGATTCCCGCGGTGACGACGTGGTTTTCTTCGACGGCCGCAACGCGTTCGAGGCGCAGATCGGCAAGTTCAAGAACGCGGTGGTGCCCGACGTCGAGACGACGAAGGACTTCGTGTCCCAGCTCGATTCCGGTGCCTACGACCATCTGAAGAAGTCGCCGGTGGTCACGTACTGCACCGGGGGAGTGCGGTGTGAGGTGCTGTCTTCGTTGATGGTGGCTCGCGGTTTCGAGGAGGTCTATCAGCTCGACGGCGGAATCGTCCGGTACGCAGAAACTTTCGGCGACGACGCGCTCTGGGAGGGCTCGCTGTTCGTGTTCGACAAACGGATGGCACAGAACTTCTCCGACCACACCGCCGTCATCGGTCGCTGCAGTGCCTGCGGCAACCCGACGTCCCGGTACCAGGACTTCGACGGTGATGCCGGCCGTGGTTTGCGGTTGATCTGTCTCGACTGCGCCTGAGTGATGCTGCCCTTTCGAGACGGTCTTGCGCCTCTGAGACTGCTTCTGCCGCATGGTGATCCGGCCACCACCATCGTCGAATATCTCGAACGTGAGATGCCCGACGACGATTGGCGTCGGGCAATCGGCGACGCCGAACTGGTGGACGAGAAGAGTCGGCCCATAACTTTGGACACTCGCTACCGCGCCGGCAGTCTGGTGTACTTCTATCGTGTTCCAGCGCACGAGGTTCCGGTGCCGTTCGAGATCGGCATCCTGCACGAGGACGAAAATCTGCTGGTGGTCGACAAGCCACATTTCCTCGCCACCATCCCGCGTGGTCGGCACGTCACCGAAACCGCGACCGTGCGCCTACGCAGGCAGTTCGACTGCCCCGACCTCACGCCCGCGCACCGACTCGATCGCGCCACCGCCGGGGTGTTGCTCTTCACCAAAACCAAGCATGCCCGACGGCCGTACCAGGAACTCTTCTCCTCACGCAACGTCACCAAGGAATACGAGGCCGTCGCAGGATTCGATGCAGCACTGCGGTTTCCGCGCGTCGTGCAGAGCCGAATCCTCAAGGAACACGGTGTCATGACGGCGTACGAGGAGCCGGGGGAGCCGAACAGTGAAACCAGAATCGAGCTCATCGACACTCTCGGCGACCTCGCCCGCTATCGGCTCTTTCCCAAGACGGGTAAGACCCATCAGCTGCGAATCCATCTGTCGTCGTTGGGGATTCCCATCGTGAACGACCCCTACTATCCGGTGTACACATCGACTCCCGCCGACGACTTCACTCGGCCGTTGCAACTCCTGGCCCGGGCACTGGACTTCACCGACCCGCTCACCGGCGAACAGCGGCGATTCGCCAGCGCCCGAGAACTCCAGCTCTGACGCCCAGGAATCGTTCGTTCGGACGATGGTGACAATTCGGGCGCGAGGTTAGCGTGACGAGCAGACATGTCCGATGGAAGCACAGAGGAGAACTGCGTGAAGCGTCGTATTGCTGTTGTGTTGGGAGCTGCCGTCATCGCCATAGCGTCGCCAGCGGTCGCGGTGGCCGATACCGGAAGCGCGAGCACCGGTAGCGCGAACGGAGTGTCGAGCTTGTTCTCGGATCTGTCCAGGTTGTGGGAGGCCTGCTCGGTGACCATCTTCACCGGACAGTGCACCGGAATCGTCGCCACAGACGTGACCTACTGGTAGCGCACGCTCTGTACTGAACCCCCAACCGACAAACGCGCGCGCGTTCGCCGGACGCTCGCGGAACAGGTGACCATTCCGCTCGCATCCAGCAAACGCGCGCGCGTGTGCGTGGAGTCTGAGCCCTACTTGGCCAGCGACCGAGCCATTCCGCGTTCGACGGCGGCAACCAGCTGCGGGCGTAGTTCGGCGGCGGGGACGATGTGGTGCACCGATCCGACGCTCTGTGCGCGCTGGATGTTGTGGATGGCCTCGAATTCGGCGGCCACCTCACCCAGTTTGGCGTTGCGGGCGTTCGCTCGCACGGTTGCCAGCTCGACGCGCAGTGCCGAGCGGGTGGCGTCGTCCTCGGCTGTGTTCAGTCGTGCTTCGAGCTCCTTGACGTCGGCGTCCGCTGCGGTGCGGGCGTTGACGTCGCGGGTGAACACCACTGCGGCTGCCGGGGCACCGCCGAGTACGGAGGCGAAGGAGCCCTCCACTGCGAGGACCTCCATGTTGTCGTTGAGTGCTCCGGAGAACACCACGAACGCGCCGCCGTGGTAGCGCGAGACGACACAGAACACGACCGGTCCGTCGAAGTTGACGATGGCGCGGCCGATTTCGGCGCCGTATTCGAGCTGGATGTTGCGCAGCGATTCCGGTGATCCGTCGAAGCCGGAGAGGTTGGCCAGCACCACGATCGGCCGGCTTCCGCTGGCGGCGTTGATGGCGCGGGCCGTCTTCTTCGACGAGTTCGGGAACAGGGTTCCCGAGGTCCACTGATCGGGGCCGTCGGACGGGAACCAGCCCTTGCGGGGGATGGCTCGCGATTCGATACCGATCACACTCACCGGGATTCCGGCGAGGTGGGCGTCGAACACCACCGAGGTGTCGGCGTCGGCCATGTCGGCCCACCGCTCGAGCACCGAGTGGTCCTGGTCGACCACGGCGCGCATCACGGTGCGAATGTCGAACGGCTTCTTGCGGTCCGGGTTGGTCACCGAGGAGAAGATGTCGCCGACGGTGGTGAAGTCGCTCGACGGGTGGACGTGCGGGTAGGTGCGCACGTCGCGCTCGGTCGGGTCGGCCGTGGCTGCACGGCGTGGGAAGCGTTCTCCCGGTGCGGCATACGCGTGATCGTAGTGAGCGAACAGGATGTCGCATGCGGCCCGCAGGTTCGGTGCCCAGTACTGCGCCTGGCCGTTGGGGCCCATGACGCGGTCGTAGCCACCGATACCGAAGTTGTCCTCGGCCGAAACGCCGCCGGAGTAGTCGAGGGACTGCTTTCCGGTGAGCACCATCGCACTGTCGGGGGTCATCACCAGGATGCCCTTGGTGTGGGTGAGCATCGTGGCTTCGGCGTTCCAGTACGGCTGCGCGCCGACGTTGATGCCCGCGACGACGATGTTGATCTCTCCGCCGGCCTGGGTGAAGGTGATGATGCGACGCAGACCGCGCGAGACCCAGTCCATGTTCTCGGTGCCCGATTCCATGGAAATCGTTGCGCCGGAGGACAATGCGAACCATTCGACGGGGGCACCGAGTTGTTCGGCGAGGTCGATGGCCGCGACGATCCGCGAGCATTCCGCCTCGGCGACGGTGCCGAGCGCCTTGGTGGGGTCACCGAAGAGTGCGACGCGGGTGATGCCCTCGGGGTACTTGGCGGTCGGGGTGGTGGCCACACCGACGATGACGCCCGCGGAGTTGCGGCCGTAGGGACGATCGACCGGGGCGAGCACGCCGTCGGCGTCGAAGTCGTACTCGGTGAACGTGCCACCGTTGCTGCTGAGCAACGGAATCAGCTCGTACGGGTACACGGTGCCGCGGGCCTGGGACCGCTGCACCTTCTGGGTGTACTCGTCGAGTGGGCGCATCGGCTCGGTCGGCGGCGGGGTCACCTTGGCGACGATGCCGGCACCGGACCGGTACGACAGGCGCAGAGCCACCTCGCGCGGCGTCGCGCCCGGTGTTTCGGCCAGACGTGCGATCAGAGTGATCTCTTCGAGTCCGGCTCCGATGGTCAGCGGTGCGATGTGCCGGGCGATGGTGGCGATGCGGTCGGCGGGCACGTTCAGTACCGGCCAGACGTAGAGCACGACGCGGTTGGCGTCGAGACGCTTCTTGCCGCGTCCGGCCTGGGCGCGGCGGATGCCGTCGAGGCAGGCTGCGACGGTGCGTTCGATCTCCGGCACGGCGACGATGTTTCCGGCGTCGTCCAATTGTGTTGTGATGCCGCGGATCTCGGCGAGGGCGACGAGTCGCTCGTCGGACGGGTTGGCCTTGGACGTCAGGTGGAACAAGTAGGTTCCGGCGCTGGCGGGCAGGCGAACGCCGTCGAAGTTCTTCAGTCGCCACAGGTCGAGTCGTTGACCGGTGAGCGGGTGCATGTCCCGGATGATGGTGTCCTCGGCGAGGGGCTCGGATCCCTCGACCGTGGTGCGGCGGTACGTCATCTTTCGCGTGACCGCGCCGAACACGGTGACCGTGACCCGGCGCCAGCGGCCGGACCCGGAGTGGGCGGCCAGAACTTCCTGCAGTCGGGCCGAGAGCACGTCGCCGTCGGCGGGGGCGTCCGGCCACGACAGGTACAGATCGACGGCCAAGTTTTCGGGCGACGGGCCGGCGATGTCCTCGACGGCGTCGAGAGTCGTTGCGAGTGAATCGAAGTCCGTCGCGGTCGAGATCAGATGCAGTCGTTCGCCCGAGAGCTCGAAGTTGCCGGTGACGAAGTGCTTACCGTCGCGGTCGAAGGCCTTGACATCCTCGAGGGTGCGAATTTCGTAGTACTGACGGGTGATCACCTCGAGCAGGGCACCGGGATCGGTGATCCGTTGTGCCAGAAGCTCGATCAGTGGTTCCGGTGTCGCCACGAGAGCGGCTACACGAGCAGAGTAGTCGGCTGCGTCGGGGTTCTCGGCCAGGTACTGCAGGCTGCCACGGACGCCGTCGTAGACCTTCTCGCGGGCGATCCGGATCTGTGGTTCGTCGAACAACCGGAAGCGCAGGTTGCGGGCGACGTCGCCGATGACGGGGTAGCGAGCCTGAGTGGCACCGATGAGGCGCTCGAGTACCTCGGCCATGGCCGGGGTGGCCTCGGGCTGGGCGGAGGAGTCGCTGAGCCAGTGGCCAAGGAGGGCCGCGATCACCGGAACCTGGTTCTCCATGCGCTGCAGGGCGAGGAAGACGCGGTAGACGGCCTCTTCGAGAGCCGGGGTTCGGCCCTCGTCGATGGCAGCGTCGTAGTGCGCAAGCGCGCGAGTGAGCTTGGCGCGGAACGATTCCGGCAGACCCTGGACGTCCGCGTCGAGCGAGTGCAGGAACGAGTGGAAGTGCTCGCGGGGGGAGTGGACTCGCTCGTCGTTGTTCTCCTCGTCCATCGTCGGACGGTTGCGGGAGAGCTCGCAGATGTCGGCGAAGGTGTTCAGCAACGCCAGTTCGGCGGTGACCAGCTCCGAATCGTCGCGTGGCACCTCGGCACGCAGAGTCTCGTAGGTGGACAACAGGTTTCGAGCCCGGGCACCGCTGACGTCGAAGCCGGTGATGAGGGCAGCGAGTTCGTCGAGCCGGTCCAGTGCGCGACGCTGCGGCGAGCGCTGCGCGGCGTCGTCGACGCCACGGAACTGCACCCGAGGTGCCTGCTCGGAGACTTTCTGTTCTCCGGCCTGATCGACGCGCAGCAGTGCAGCTCCCGCGTCGACCTGTCCGTTGACCGAGGCCAGGACCTCACGCACGGTGCCCGCGTACGGGGACCGGACGGCAGTTTCCATCTTCATCGATTCGAGGACGACGAGGGTCTGTCCTGCTTCGACCTCGTCGCCGACGGCGACCGGGACGGCGACGACGACAGCGGGTGCAGGCGCGCGGACCAACCCGGCCTCGTCCTGGGAGATCTGATGGCTGATGCCGTCGACCTCGACGAGGAAGTGGGCGGCTCCGGCGACGGTGACCACCTGGTAGCGGCGGTCACCGATGACGAGGCGGCTCTCGTAGGTGCCGAGGCGCTCGACATCGACCTGCAGTTCGCCGATGCCGTCGCTTTCGATGCTGTAGCGGTGAGTACCGGTCTGGCCGACCTCGAGCTTGTAGGCCTGGCCCTGGTAGTTCAGCTCGACGGTGCGGCCGATGGCGTGTGTCGCGCGTGGGCGCCCGCCGCGAGCGGAGTTGAGGAACGAGGTGCGCTCGCGGCCTTCCTCGGCGTCGTAGGCATCGATCGCTGCGGCGATGATGGCGATGTCGGCGACGGCGGTCGGCCCCACCTGGGAACCGGCTTCGGTGCGGTCGAGCCAGCCGGTGTCGGCGGAGGCGGAGATGACTTCCTCGCGGTCGAGCAGGCTGAGCAGGAACGACTTGGTGGTGGTGCCGCCGTCGATGACGACCGTGGTCTCGCGCAGTGCGTTACGCAGTCTCGCCAGCGCTTCGCTGCGGTCGCGGCCCCAGGCGATGACCTTGGCGACCATGGAGTCGTAGTCGGGTGGGATGACGTCGCCCTGGGCGATGCCGGTGTCGACGCGGATGCCGGTGCCGAGGGGGAACTTGAGCAGCTCGACGGTGCCGGGGGCCGGTGCGAAGCCGTTGTCGGCGTCCTCGGCGTTGAGGCGGGCCTCGACGGCGTGACCGAACTCGGGCGGGCAGTCGCCGGGCAGTGCCTGACCGTCGGCGACGAGGATCTGCAGCTTCACCAAATCGATGCCGGTGGTGTATTCGGTGATCGGGTGCTCGACCTGCAGGCGGGTGTTGACCTCGAGGAACGTGAAGATCTTCTGCTCGGGCTGGTAGAGGTACTCCACGGTGCCCGCGCCCTGATATCCGGCGGCCTTGACCAGCTCGGCCGAGGCCGTGCGCAGCTGATCGGACTGTTCCTTGGTCAGCAGCGGGGAGCTGGACTCCTCGATGACTTTCTGGTTGCGACGCTGAATCGAGCAGTCGCGCACACCGGGGGCCCACACGTTGCCGTGACTGTCGGCAATGACCTGGACCTCGACGTGCCGGGCATCGGTGACCAGACGCTCGAGGAACACGACGGGGTCGCCGAACGAGCGCTCGGCCTCACCCTGGGTGCGTTCGAGGGACAGTTCGAGTTCGTCCTCGTGGAAGACCTTGCGGATACCGCGGCCACCGCCGCCCGAGCGGGCCTTGATGATCAACGGGTAGCCGATCGCCGCGGCGTGCCGACGGGCGTCGGCGCGGGTCTCGACGGGGCCGCCGGACCACGGTGCGACGGGAACGCCGACTTTCTCGGCGAGAATCTTGGCCTCGACCTTGTCGCCCAGCAGGCGCATCGCGTCCGCGGACGGGCCGATGAAGGTGATGTTCAAGCGGGCGACCAGATCGGCGAACGTCGGGTCCTCGGCGACGAAGCCCCAGCCGACCCATACGGCGTCGGCCCCGGATTCCACCAGTGCCGCTTCCAGCACGCCGTAATCGAGGTAGGCCGAACCGCTCGCCGGCTTACGCAGCGTGACCGCTTCGTCGGCCAGGCGGACGAACATGGCCCGCTTCTCGGCCTCGGTGTGCAGCGCTACGGTGCGGATGCCGTAATCGTGTTCGGCGTTGAGCTCTCGGACGGCTCGGATCAGCCGTACTGCTGCCTCGCCTCGGTTGACTACTGCAATCCGCTTGAACAACGTATCTCTCTTCGCTCGGTGTAGGCGCACATCGCGTCGGTGCACTCGATGGGAGGTGGGTCCGGCTGGGCATGTCCGTTTGATGGTTGTCGGGTCGTTCCGCAGGCTCCGGTCCTGCGCCCATGCAGCACTCCGGTCGACTTATTCTAGCGGCAACCGGGCCCTGTGCCGTGCCAACGGCGTTCGGGGTGAGTGTGATTGATCACGAACGAGCCAATTCAATTCTGTGACAACGCATTCCGTATTGGACATTTTCTTTCCTCTGCCTCACGACAGATTCGTACTCACGAGTAGCGTTGTCGGGAAGCATAATTCGTGATTCCTCACCATCTCTGGCTACCGGCGAGTACATTACCGACGGGTACAGGTCGACGAAGGCGGTTTCGGACGAGCAGCAGGTTGCCGAGGAGGCGTTCATCCGGTGTGTCCGACGCTCTTGTCCGGTATCCGCAACGCGTTGACCCACAGCCTTGTCGCAGTGGCGAGCAGCGCCTCGTAGTCGGCGTCGGGATTGTCGTCCTCGGCGTCGACGACGAAGTGGTTGAACGCGAGACGACTGATCATCGACGACAACGCGCGGGAGGCGAGCAGGGGATCGAGGTCGGTATCCGCCACGCCGCGTTTCTGCAGGCTCTCGATACTGCGTGCATTGCGTCGTACGAACGCGTCGGCGCGTTCGCGGCGCAGGCGGCGAAAGTCGGGATCGATGTTGGAGACCTGCTCGAGCAGTGCCATCAGCTTGGCGTTGCGCCGATATGCCTCGAAGTACGCCCGATTGCTGGCTGCGATCACGGCAGCGGGATCGTCGTGCGGGTCCACCCGTTCCGTGCCGGGGTGCAGCATGTCGTCCCTGGCCTGTTCGAGCACCGCGGCCAGAATCTCTTCCTTGCTGGTGAAATACGTGTAGAAGGTCCCAGCCGAGCAGTGCGCGGCTCTGGTGATGTCGATCAGCCGGGAGTCGAGGTAGCCGCTGTCCTCGAACACGCGTCGGGCGGCTGCCACCAGTGCGGATCGGGTCCGTAGTCCGCGCTGGGTCGTCGGCCGGCGAGTCGGCTGCTCCCCTTCGGACACCGGTGCGGCAGGCATTCAGTCTTTATACGTCATCGCTCACCGCCGTCGGGGCGAACCAGCCGGGTGAACCGCACGCCGCTGTCGAACTGGCGTGAGTGCAGATGCTCGAACCTTCCTGCGATCGGCGGCTCGGGTCCGGTCTCGGGTGCGAACAGCCCGATGCCTCGGCCGAGCACGACGGGATAGACCTTGAGAAACAGCTCGTCGATCTCGTCGACGAGCTGCCCCGCGAGGTGGCCGCCGCCGCAGAGCCACACGTCGGCGTCGCTGTCCTCGGCTTTGAGTTCTCGAACCAGGTCGATCGGGTTCCGGCCGACGATCGGCTCGGTGGCGTCCGTCGCGGCAGGCAACGTATGGGAGAGCACGTACTGCCGCAGATGGGGGTACGGGCTGGTGATGCCGATGCCGAGCGCGGGTTGCAGGGTCGCCCGGCCCATCACCACGGTGTCGAACCGCGCCGGCGGGGCATCGACGCCGAGTGCGGTGCGGACGTGCACCGGCAGCGTCTCGGGCAGCTCGGTCACGATGGCCTCGAGGTGATCACCCTCGGTCGCGAAGCAGTCGTAGGTGCCGTCGGGCGCGGCGATGAATCCGTCGAGTGTGACGGCGATGTAGTAGACCAGCTTGCGCATGCGACGCTCCTGCGATCGGCGGCCGGTGCGTGTCCGGACGGGCCGCGTTTTCTGTTGTTGTTCCAAGCAACCGAGTCGGTCTTTGTGACCGAGCACTAGAACGCATTCTGTGTGCTCGGACCCCGGTGAACAACTGCTTTTCAACGGCTACTGTGACGCGGGTGCGTAAGCACTGTCCCCTGGCGGGACGGCCATTCGAGCATTTGTGGGGAAACTGTGACGGCTGCAGCGGCTACCGGTCGTGAATACGACGACGAGCTCAAGAGCAGGGTTGCGCGCCTGTTGCGCTTCCTGCGCGAGATAGTCGAGGCGCGGTCGAATCCGGTCCTGAGGTTCGACGATCATGTCCAGGTCGAGTGGCTGTACTCCAGTGAGATTCCGGTTCGTCTCGACCCGAAGGCCGGCCAGGGCGGGGTCGTACTTCGGGCGCCGCGCATTGCCGTCGACGACCCGCCCGAGCCACCGGCGCTTCTGACGGGTTGGCTCGATCCCCAGGTCGTCGGAGACAGTCGCTACCGCGAGATCGAGCTCGCCGACGCGTCGACGGCGGCATCACGTCGTCGCGGCGAGGCGCAGGAGTCCGACGCCGATTTCGATATTCGCAAGGCCTACGAGATCAAGAAGGCTTTCGAGCAGTACTCGGAGTCCTGGAAGCAGTGGGCTCAGGAAGATCGAGACCGGCGGCCCAAGGCAGCGCTGTACCAAGCATTGCAACTGATGATGCAAGAGCTCGCCTCGCGCCCCGAGTCGATCGAACTGGTGGTGGCATCGGGTCTGCTGACGTCGAGCAACCCCGACCCCCAGCGCAGCGTGCGTACTCACCTCCTCACCCAGTCGGCCGGAATCGAACGTGATGTGCGGACCGGCGACCTGTTGGTGCGACTGGTCGCCGGTAGTACCCCGCGTCTCGAGGACGGCCAGCTGCTCACCGGATCGAAGGACTTCGATACCTCCGGCTCGGTGGCCCTCGCCGAGAAGCTGCACGGCAACGTCGACTCGCCGCTCGGTGAGGGCGTCGAAGAATTCTTGCGTGAATGGGCGACGCGAGTTCCCCGTCACGAGATCGAGGTGCTCGATCGCCTCGGGCCCCCGGGAGCTCTCGCATACATCGACGACGATCGAACGCTGACGGTCTCGCCCGCACTCGTGCTCCGAACCCGCGACTCGTTCGCGCTGGTCGAGTACTACGAGCAGATGATCGCCGATCTCGACGCCGCCGACTCACCGGTTCCGCTGGGCCTCGCGCAACTGGTCGACGCGATCGAGCCGGCCGATCGGATGGCATGGCTCGAACGGACCGGAGCCGGCGCGTCGGCGGCGCTGGCCGAAGATCCTCTGTTTCCGCTGCCGGCCAACGCCGAGCAGTCGCAGATCATCGAACGACTCGGACGCGACAGCGGTGTGGTCGTCGAAGGGCCGCCCGGGACGGGGAAGACCCACACCATCGCGAACCTGATGTCCGGGCTGCTGGCGCGAGGTCAGCGGGTTCTGGTCACTAGTGAAAAGTCACAAGCTTTGCGAGTCCTGCGCGACAAGCTGCCACCCGAGTTGCAGGAGCTCTGCGTCTCGATCACCGACCTCTCCCGTGGTGGTTCGGACGAGTTGAATCGCAGCGTCGCCAAGATCGCTGAGCGTAAGACCTCGTTCGACGAAGCCAGTGAGCAGCAGAAGATCGACGCGCTCACCACCCGCCGCGCGGCCGCGCTCGCTCGTCGGACGGAACTGCTGAACCGTGTCAGCGCCCTTCGCGAATCCGAAACCGTTGTGCACGAATATGTTTCGGATGGGTACGACGGCACGGTGGCGTCGATCGTACGTAAGGTCAAAGCAGCCGAAGGCGCCCACGAGTGGCTGCCCGGGCCGTTGCTCGCCGACCGGCCACCGTTCGACGGTGCCCAGGTCGACCAACTCCGAGCGCTGATTGCGACCTCCGACGGTGCCCGCGAGCAACGATCGCGCCAGGTGCTGCCGCGTCCCGAAACGATGCTGCCGAATTCGGCCGAACTCGCAGCGCTGTGCCGGCGTGTGCATACGCCGATAGACGCCGTCCCGCCGCTGGCTGCCGACCTCATCACGTTGCTGGGCGGCGTCGAACCTGCCGTCTCGTCCGACATCCGTTCTCTTTGCGAGGAATTGGCGGCTCGCGTGCGAGTGGTCGCGGAGCTCGATGCCACGTATGCGCGGGTGACCGACTCGGTGCTGTCCGGAGAAGCGTCTCACCTGTGGTCGCGGGTCAGCGGAATCGACGACCTCGTTGCCACTGCCGCAGCGTCCGACCGGTACATCGGCGCGCACGACGTGCAGTGCTCGTCTACGTCTGCTGCGACTCTGCAGGCTATGGATGCGCTCGCAGCTGCGCTGGAATCGGGAATCGAATGGAAGCCGCGATTTCGGCGTAGCGAGGAGCAGAAGACCGTCGAAGCTCTCGGCATCGTCGCCACCGTCGACGGGCAACCGGCGACGAGTGCGATGGCCGCTCGGCTTGTCGCGGAACATATTCGGGCTCTCGACACCGTGCAGACGGCGGCGGTGTTGCTGGCCGACCTGGCGATCGTCGTCCCGCTCGACGGCCCGCGATCGATTCGCGTCAACACCGTTGCGCAGATCGCCGATCGACTCCGTTCCGTAGCGGCAGTGGTTGCCGCTCGTGACGCACTGGTACATCGGCTCTACACGGTGTCGCCTGCTGCGCCGTGGATTCGAAGCCTCGCCGAAGCTCAGGAGATAGCCGGAGCCGCGGCGGCCATCTCCGCGCGCGTCGACATCGACATCGCCCGCGCCGAGCTGGACGCTCTGCAGTTCGCGGTGGCCACTCGTATCGACGCGGGACCGTCGCCCGAAGGTCTGAATCTGGTGACGGCCCTCGGCGCTGCCGATCCTGCGGAATTGGCGGGCGCGGTCTCCGCCTACGCTCAGGCCTGCGCGGAGCAGGAGAATCAGCTGCTGCTCGAGTCGATGTCGGCCACACTGTCGGCAGTCGCGCCGGCCCTGTTCGAGTTGGTCAAGGACACCGCGGCAGACCCGGAATGGGACGAGCTCAGTTGGCAGCTGTCCAAGGCGTGGGCGTGGCGTCGCGCGCGCGAGTGGGTCGGTGAGCAGCACCACGGGGGTCTCGAGCAGCAGCTGGAAGCGGAGTTGGCCGCCGCGGATGTCGACATCGCCTATCTCACGACTCGTCTCGCTGCCGCGAGTGCCTGGCTCAACAGCCTGCAGCGGATGACGGCCGTCGAGGTTCGCGCACTGCAGACTTACCGCGAGCACATTTCCAGTATCGGTTCGGGTGCCGGCAAGTACGCCGAAACCTACCGCAGCGCAGCACGATCGGCGATGCGAGAGGCACAGAGCGCGGTGCCCGCCTGGGTCATGCCGCTCTCCCAGGTGCTCGCGTCGATTCCGCCGGTGCCGGGTAGCTTCGACGTCGTCATCGTCGACGAGGCCAGCCAGGCCGACATCACGAGCCTGTTCCTGCTGTACCTCGCGCCTCGGGTGATCGTGGTGGGAGACGACCGGCAGTGCGCGCCCGCCGATGTCCCTCAGGCCGGCACCCTCGAGGACGTGTTCGACCGCCTCGATGTATATCTCCCGGATCTACCGGAGCACGTGCGGGCGACGCTGACACCGCGGTCGAGTCTGTTCTCCATGCTGCGCACCCGGTTCGGTCAGGTGGTGCGACTACGAGAGCACTTCCGTTCGATGCCGGAGATCATCAATTGGTCGAGTCAGCAGTTCTACGGAGACTCGCCACTGGTGCCGGTGCGGCAGTTCGGTTCCGATCGACTGCCGCCGCTTCGGCACACGTACGTTCGCGGGGCAACGGTCACCGGAAAGAACGCCTCGCTCGTCAACCGTACCGAGGCCATCGCCATCGCCGAGCAGATATCCGAGTGCCTCGCCGATACGGCGTACGACGACTCGACCTTCGGAGTCGTTGTGCTTCAGGGGCAGTCGCAGGTCGACGAGATTCGCAACGAGCTGATCAAACGTATCGGCATCGAACAGTGGGAACAACGCCGCTTGCGAGTGGGCACCCCACCGGACTTCCAGGGCGACGAGCGCAACGTCGTGTTCCTGTCGATGGTGGTGGCACCGGATCAGAACTTCGCCACCCTGACCTCGAACCAGTACAAGCGTCGGTTCAACGTGGCCGCGTCGCGGGCGCAGGATCAATTGTGGCTGTTCCATTCGGTCACCGTCGACCGCCTCAAACGAGCAGACCTGCGTAACTCTCTGCTCGGCTACGTCACGTCGGTCTCACCCGCTCCCGCCGATCCGATGCCCCAGAACGTCTCGCGCGAGATCAGGAAAGCCCCGTTCGAGACGCTGCTGGAACAGCAGCTGTTCAACGACCTCGTCGAGCGTGGCTTCCACGTCAATCCCGGTGTCGAAGTGAACAATCGGCGTATCGCGCTCGTCGTCACGGGGGAGTCCTCTCGCCTCGCCGTCGAATGCGACGTCGATTCGTTCTCGACCACCCCCGCGCAACGATCGGCGGATCTGCAACGCGAGCAGGAACTCAAGCGATGCGGGTGGACGTTCTGGCGCGTGCGGGAATCGGAATACCACCTCGATCGTGACGGTGCTCTCGACAGTCTGTGGTTCACCCTCGCGCGATTGGGAATCAAGCCCGGTGCCGTTGGTGCGGAAGGCGGAACGGCGTCCGAGGAGAACTGGACACCGGTACCGCTCGAGTCCTCGCAGTTCGACGATTCCGGGGCTTTCGAGGCTGCGACACGAACGAACGCACCCGTTCGGCATGATTCGGTGCTGTCTCTGTGGACGATGCCCCGCCTCGACATACCTACTGACAACACCGCCGACACCGACACCACGAACGGAACCGGCACATCCAGACGGTCGGGGTCGACCAACGGAACTAGTGCTGCGAACGGTTCGAGCACGATCGACGCGACCGGAGCTCCGCGCGCGTCCACACCCCCGACAGCACCGAAAGAGCCTGCCGCAGATGCGGACTCGGACGGACCGGGTGCATCCGATTCGGTCGACAGCTCCGAAGAAGTACGGGGCGCGGTCGACGGAGTCGAATCGAGTGGTGGCGTCGAGGAGTCCGAGAGCTCGGTCGACGAGGTGGTCGCCGAGCACCAACTGCCTCTCAACGGACTGCGGGGATACACCACGCGCCGCAGCCCGTAGGTGTAGTCCGCGGGAGTCGCGGCCCGTCAGCGTGCAGCTCGTTACCGTCGTAGTCTGGTTCGCGGTATTCGCGCACGTTCGAGCAAAGAGGGTCTCCGCCGATGGCAGATCGACAGACGCAGGGGCTGCACGCCGACAGGGCGGTGCCCGAACGGCCCGACCGAACACTTCGTCGGCGAATCATGCTGCCGGCCACGGTCGTTGCATTGTGTGCGGTGCTGTTCGGGCTGCCCATGTGGACCGTGCTGTTCGCGGGTGCGCAGTGGCCGCCGGTGGTTCGGCTGCTCGGCGCGGCACTGGTGATCGCTGCCGCGCTCGCCTTGCCCACCGCGATGTATCTCGGTCACCGGCCCGGCAGCGAGGGGGACAGGAAGGACGCCTGGGCGCGTCTCGGCGACGTCCTGCTGGGTCTCGCCTGGATCGCGTTCGTATGGTCGGCGCTCTCACTGTTGCTCAGGCTCGGGCTGTGGGCGGCCGGTGTCGACGATCCATTGCGGTCGCGAATCACGGCGGCGGCGACGGTGACAGTAATCGTCGGCCTTGCCCTCTGGGGCCATTACGAGGCCATGCGCACTCCGCGCGTTCGGCACACGAGCATCAGCATCGCCCGGCTCGGTGCCCGATTCGACGGCCTGCGAGTCGTCCTGGTCACCGACACCCACTTCGGTCCGGTGAACCGAACCGTGTGGTCGAGGCGACTGACCGACGCCGTCAACGCGCTCGAACCGGACGTGCTCGCGCACGTCGGCGACATTGCCGACGGTTCCGTGTCCACGCGCAGGCAACAGGCTGCGCCGCTGGAATCGATGCGCGCGTCCGCCGCCCGCGTCTACGTCACCGGTAATCACGAGTATTTCGGTGAGGCGCAGGAGTGGCTGGACCACATGCAGAGCATCGGGTGGAACGCGCTGCACAATCGTCATGTCGTGCTGCATCGAGGTGACGATGCCTTGGTCATCGCCGGTGTGGACGACGCCACGGCAGCAGGGTCGGGTGCCCCCGGTCACGGTGCCGATCTGGCTGGGGCACTGGCCGGGGCCGATCCGTCGATCCCGGTGTTGCTGCTGGCCCACCAGCCGAAACAGATCGGCGACGCCGTCCGAGCGGGCGTCGATCTGCAGGTTTCCGGCCACACCCACGGCGGTCAGATCTGGCCGTTCGCGGCATTGGTTCGACTGGACCAGCCGGTGGTGCACGGATTGAGCAGGCATGGAGCGCGTACGCAGCTCTACACCAGTCGGGGGTCGGGATTCTGGGGGCCGCCGTTCCGGGTGTTCGCACCGAGTGAGATCTCGGTCCTGACGTTGGTGGCAGGCTGACGCGTCGGCACCTGGCAGTATCGGACGGGTGAGGCACACGGGAGAGATCCAGGTAGTCGCAACCGATCTCGACGGCACGCTACTTCGTTCGGATCGAACGGTGTCGGCGCGGACGGCAGATGCGATGGCCGCGGCCGAAGCCGCCGGCATCCGGGTGGTGTGGGCGACGGCGCGGGCGCGGCACTCCATCGCCGAGCTTGCGGCGTCGTGTGGGTTCACCGGTACGGCAGTGGGAGCGAACGGTGCGGTGGTGCTGGACCTTGCCGATGGCAGCCCGGTCATCGTCGCGACCAGGTCGGTGCCGACGGAGACGGTCGCGGCTGTCACCTCCGCCGTTCGATCTCTGGTTCCCGGCGTGGCGTTCGCAACTGTGGGTGCCACTCGTTTCGTCGCCGAGTCGCGATACGCGGAGCTGTGTGTCTTCGCCGACCATCACCGCCACCCGCACGAGATGGAGCTGTCGGAGGACGGTCTGTCGGCCGACATCGAGCCGACAGTCAAAATTGTTGCACGACACAGTGATACGCCGAGCGAGGAGTTGTACGCGTTGGTGGCCGAGGCAGGTCTCGTCGGTGTGGAGCTGACGCACTCCGGGGCACCGTACATCGAGATGTCCGCCGCCGGGGTATCCAAGGCCACTGCTCTGGCGGAGTTGTGCGAACAGTGGGGCGTAGCTCAGGACGACGTGGCAGCGGTGGGAGATGCGCGCAACGACCTTCCCATGCTGGCGTGGGCCGGTACCGCGCTGTGTCCATCGAATGCTGCGGAGCCGGTGCGCGCTGTGGCCGATCGTGTACTGCATTCGCACGACGACGATGCGGTTGCCCGCTATCTCGAAGAACTCACCGAGCGTCGGTTGCAGCGGTAGTCGTTCGCGATACTGTTCTCGGTCGACCGGCCTTCGACCCATCTGGGTCCGACATCACGGATGGCGTTGTCTCGTAACAGATCGCTTTGTCTCCGAACAACAGTGACCTGCTGTGTGGAGTCGTCGAGGTAGGTTCGGCGGACGCCGGTAGCCTCGGTCGTGCCGAATCGACCACCACGAAGGGCCTGCAGTGAACGACTCTCCCACGACCCGACCGTCCGAACCCACCACGATCGCCGAGTATCTCGACGCTCATGCACTGCAGGTGTTGCCGCTGGACGGCGCTGCGGCGGCCGATCTCGGCATCACGGTGCCGGTTCCCGCGGGGTGGCAGACGCTCGATCCGGCACAGTTTCCCGGTGCGACCCAAGTGACGGTCGAGCCGAACCTGGTGGAGAACGGTTTCGCGCCGAATGCTGTCTTGCTGGTCGGGAAGCTCTCTCACTCCATCGACCCGGAAGCGTTGATGGCGTTGGGTTTCGGTGACGGGCGCGCGATGCCCGGGTGGGTCGAGCGGGAGGCGAGTACGGCGTCGTGGGTCGGTTGGCCGTCACGGTTCATTCGGGGCACCTACGTCGCCCAAGGGCTCGCGGCTGCGGTGACGACGCGCTACGCAGTGGTCGGCGAGGAAGCTCAGTACTTGGTCCAATTGACCGTGACGACGCTCGAGTCTCAGCTGGAAGCGCTCGCATTCGACGTGTCCGCGATCAACGACGGACTGACGCTTCCCGCGGCGTAGAGGCACTCGGATTTTTTATGCCAACCCCGTGCTGTCGGGCCGGGAAAGATGCAGTCGGGCGGACGCCCCGGCGACCGAGCCGCAGCAGTCCAGGGCGCACGGAGTCTGCTCCGCGCGAGAGTAGGCGATGCCTGTCCGCTCTATCGCCGCAGACGGCGTCCGAGTGCGCCGGGCAGCGACACCTGGGTATGCCGCACCGATCCGGCTAGGGTCGTTCGCATGTCGATCAGAACCGGCCGCGTTCGGCACCTGTCGGTGGTGCCGGATATCCCCGAAGCCGACGAGTCGACCGAGCACAGCGCAACGGAGGGTGCCGCGCGTGGCCTGGCGAATCTGGTGCTGAGGGTGAGTATCGATCACACGCGGCCGTCGATCTGGCGACGAGTGCGCGTGCGATCGGATCTGTTGTTGTCCGAGTTGCATTCGGTACTGCAGATCGCCGTGGGCTGGGAAGACCGACACCTGCACGCATTCAGCGTCAGAACCGCGGGGGCGACCCGACGGTTCGAGATGCAGGAGACCCTCGACGACGAACCGGACGACGACGCCTCCAGCGAGGAGCGGGTACGCGTCGACGAGGTGTTGACGCACCCGGGATCCGTCATGACGTACGAATACGATTTCGGTGACGGGTGGACCCACACAGTCGAGCTGGAACACGAGGACTCCGATATCGACGACCTTCGTTCGATCTGTCTCGACGGTGCCCGCGCGTGTCCTCCCGAGTCCTCGGGTGGTCCGTCGCGGTATACCCAGGCGCTGGACATCGCGGCAGACTCGTCCGACCCCGAACACTCCGAACTTCTCTCGCAGTGGGGTCCGACGTTCGACCCGGCCCGTTTCGAGGTCGATGCAGTCAACCGCGTGCTGCAATCCGCAGATGTCGGTAGGTCGACGCTCGCCGAAGCTGTCGCGGCCGCACCGGCCATCGGGCGACTGTTCGACCGAGTACGACCCACCCACGTGCCGTCACTGATGGCGTTGCTGCCCCGGTGCGAGCTCACCGTCGAAAGTTCGGTGGACCTGCCGGTTGCCGAGATCGCGATGGCCAAGCTCACCTGGTTCCTCCGAAAGGTCGGCGACGGCGGGGCTGTCCTCACCGATGCCGGCTACCTCAAGCCCGCTTTCGTGGCAGCGATCCGCGACGAGCTCGATTGGGGTCTGGGGTGGGTGGGGTCGAGCAGCCGCGAGATCGACCACCATCAGGTCACCGACTTGCGCGAGGCGGTCCGACACCTCGGGTTGACCCGCATCGCGAAGGGGCGGCTGCTGCGCACGAAGCTCGGCGAATCACTGGCCGACGACCCGATCGGCATGTGGCGGCATGCGGCCTCGCGGCTTCCGCTGGGGAGGGAGACATACGAGACCGATGCCGCGACGCTGTTCCTGATCTCCCTGGCCGCATCGGCCTCAGCGGCCCACCGTAACGAGATGCTGATCGAGACGGTCTCCGAATTAGGCTGGGCCAGTGAGGATTCCGGTGTGTTCGACGCCAAGTTCGCTGCTCAGACGACCATGAGCTTTCTCGACCTCATCGGTGCCCATGGCCCGAGCTTCTACTTTCGGGAAGCCGTGTCGGACTCACCGAGTTGGTCCCGTCGATTTGCACGCGACGCTTTGTCCAGTTGACCGCCGATTCCGAGGGTTCGGTGCCGTCTCGGCCGACTCGACGCGTCTCCAGAGCCCTGACCAGCCGATTTGCGTGTGTGGGGTTGGTGGCGTAACTTTTGTCGAGTCAGAGCGACGGACACCGACCCGGTCTTCACGGACTGGGTGAACGAGGTTGGACGTGTGGCTCGGCAGGTTTTATCCCCCAAGAGTCGGGCCTTGTGTCCGAGACCAAGCTGGGATAGGCTGGAACAGTTGCCCTTGAGGCCTACGGATCGTGTGTTCGTGGGGTTCGAGTGTGTGCGTGTTCTTTGAGAACTCAACAGTGTGTCGATGAATGTCAGTGCCGAATTTTATTTGGTGAAAGCATTCGATGTATCAGCCATCCGCTTGTGGTGGTTGTTGTCGGGTGTTGTTTTGAAAATGCTAGTTGAGTTTATTTGCTAGTGATTTGACTCTTTATGTTTATGACTGATTTGCAGTTTCGACTGTTGATCGAGAGTCTTTTACGGAGAGTTTGATCCTGGCTCAGGACGAACGCTGGCGGCGTGCTTAACACATGCAAGTCGAGCGGTAAGGCCTTTCGGGGTACACGTCGCC
>NZ_NOZE01000007.1:0-83589 GCF_002259025.1 Rhodococcus sp. 05-2255-1e
GGGCAGAAGGACGTCGAGGAGTTCGGTCAGTGCCGGCCGGGTGGTGGTGGATCCGCTCGCGGTGTCGGTGAAGATGCGTTCGCAGCCGAAGGCGCTCAGTGCGTCGCTCTGTAGGTCGAGGTTCTGTTCGGCGGTTGAGACCCTGGCGTATCCGTATTTGTGGCCCACGATCGTCCACTGTGCCACAACTCATCAGTTTCGAGGTTTTGACATGCGGGGGTTTCGCGTACGTTTTTGGCACTACTCAACGGCTGGTCGACGGATCGGCTGTGTCAGTTTCAGAAGACGAGTGCACGAGTTCAGAAGTGCGCTGCACTTGACACCTCTCAAGTAATCTAGCGAAAACGCTAGATTGCTCCTTTGGTGCTTTGACTGCCCGATCGTCCGAACCTAGGCGCTCACTTATGACTACGTGCCTTTAACCATCGTTTTAGACACATCGAGCTATTGACACAGGGTCGACGAGCAATGTATGTGTCAAAACTCATGTCCAAAACCTGCCGAACGCAATGTGTCTATATGACGAGTTCTGACACACTTGATCGTTGTGGGTGAACTTTTGGGGTACGCGAGGGTGTCGACGACCGAGCAGAGCGCCGATGCGCAGAGGGACGCTCTCAGCGCTGCGGGGTGTTCGCGAGTGTGGGTGGAGACGGCGAGCGGCGCGACGACGTCACGGCCGGAGTTGTCGGACCTGTTCTCGCATCTGCGGTCCGGGGACACTCTGGTGGTGTGGCGGCTCGACCGTCTCGGGCGATCACTCCCCCACCTTATACAGACGGTCGAAGATCTCGACTCCGATGGTGTGGGGTTTCGGTCGCTGACGGAGTCGATCGACACAACCACCTCGGGCGGCAAGTTGATCTACTCGATTTTCGGTGCCCTGGCGGAGTTCGAGCGCAACCTCATCCGCGAGCGCACGCAGCTCGGGCTGGCGGCCGCGCGGGCGCAGGGCCGAACGGGTGGCCGACCGCGATCGATGTCGGAGGCGAAGATCAAGCAGGCCCGGCGAATGCGTGCCGGCGGCATGTCACTGGCCGATATCCGAGACGTCGTGGGCGTATCCCGATCGACGCTATACCGGTACCTGAAATAGCGCGCGTAGCAACGGGAACCCCCAAACCGTGTCCCGAATTGCCAAGGTGACAGGGATGTCGGACTCAGTCACGTAGACCAACAAAGTAGTTGCTAGCCTCCCCTGGTTGCCAACGATCCGGGTCTCAGGGATAGGCCATTCCTTCTGCGGCGAACAGGGCCTCGATAAGGTTCTGGTTGGTCGCTGCGGCAATCCGCGCCTCAATTCCGGCTGCTGTGAGGTCCAACGCTCGTAGCGCCCCACTCACCTCGGCGACGGCGAGACAGCGGCGGACTCGATCTGGATGTTCATGGGCATAACGCGCGAGCGTCGACCACTTCGACGAAGTATCAGCGAGATCAAACCTGTGCGGATCGACGATGTCCATGACGTACTCTCCATCACCGTCGTCGTGCCAGAACAGGAAATCGGGGTGCATCAGTTGGTGCTTGTCCCCGAATTCATAAGGAACTGCGAGCGCGTGCCGACCTGACGAGGGGTTGCGATACCACCCGACGAGAGTCTCGACTGCTAGTTCGGCATCGAGCACCTCCGCTTCCCACGACGACCGGGACGTGTCGACAGGAAAGCGGCCGGCGTGGGGCTTGCCGTCTGGGATGACGAAAAGGTGCGCCGGGTATGTTTCGATGGACTCGACGGTGTTACCACGAATCTTCTCTGTAGCGGCCGGATAAGTATCGCGCGTCTCGACGGTGGTGGGGAGCATCGGTTCCGAGCCGAGGTGCCAGAGCGGTTCTGTCTGGTCGCGGATATGGCGGGGTTTGGCAGATACCTTCGCAGCGTGTTGATTTCGCCAGTCGGTGATCAGAAGCGTCGCCTGGTTCTCCACGACGGATGCGAATCCAAGATCGGCCATCGCAACCAGACGCGCGGATGCATCGATTTCGTCCTCGCCGCGGTCGCAGAGCTCGTTGAAATACCAGTTGGCGGATCCGTCCGGGAGCAAACGCTTGGCTCGCTGGAAGTAACCTTCAAGGTCGCGTTCATTAGTTGGGGTGTCGGTTTTACCGACACTCTGCATGATTGATTCTCCGTAGGAGACCATCGTCGTACTGATGGACAGCGACATGATGTCGTCGACCTTGGCGTCGATCTCGCTGCTTCGCTGACTGTCGGCCGCGTGCATCTGATCGACGATCCATCGCTTGGCCTTGGCCGAGCCTTGATCGATCAGACCATGCTCCGTGAGCGTTGCGGCCAGTCGCATCAACTGCCCGGTGCGGGAACCGAACGATGTCCTCTGTCTGGTGTACGAGGGAAGCGTGTCCAGCAGGTCGAACAACGCCGGGGGAACAGCTGTCGATCTCCCGCATAGGACGGGGGCGATGACGATGTCGATCTCGACAGTCTCGTCTTCGGTCAGCGCGTTCACTACTCGCGCCACGTGCTCGGTTCGGAACCCTGGCAGGTAGGCCGCCACCTCCCCCAGTCGCTCGTCGCCCCCCTCGATGCGCTTGGCCAGCGGTGTTCGGACCAGTCGGCCGATGAGCTGGGCGATCTCGGTGTAGCTGTCCTTGTTCTGGAACGAAATCATCACTTCTGCTCGCGGGCAGTCCCAGCCGGTGGTCAACGCCGATTTGAACAGCACCACGCGTGCCTGGTCGTCGCCGGAGATCGCCTCGGGAGGAAGGTAACGAATCGTCTTGTCACCAACCTTGTACTGGGCGTGATCGCCGAAGGCGTGAGCAATCGCGTAGTCGGAGAGCTTCGGCCATGTCGATTCCATTACTGCGAGGATTTCGGCGAGCCTTGCTTCTTCCTTCGCCGGCGAAAGCCCTTGTTCGACTTGAACGACCAGAAGCGGCTCGACGAGCCGGTCGCCGGTGGCTTCGTGGTGGCTTCGCCAGGATGCATCGGAAGACCTCAGATCCTCCACGGCGAGGGCGAGCATCGTGTTGTCAGCCGACTGCGACTCCCCCAGGCTTCGCAGCAGGATGCGGTCTTTGAGAAGACCAGACTCACGGACGTCGCCGGCTTTGACTTCGACCAAGCGCGGTGTCCGATTTGCGGCGTTCATAGCGGCGAGGAAGCGATCGGGGGTGGCTGAGATGCCCAGTACGACTGGAGCGGGCGGTTGGTTGGTGCCGATGTTCGTGGTGCCACCGTCGACAATGGTTCCGGCGATCGACTTGCGGTCGGTGTTCTTGGTGCCGGAGCCGCGGTGCGCTTCGTCCCAGATGACAAGGAAGTCCTCGCCACGTTCGCGGACGGTGTTGGCGATCATGTCCCATGCGCCGTGGGTTCGTTTGTCGTTAGGAGTGCCGTCGGCGCGCACAGCGTGCAACGTCGAGTTCTTCTGCATTGCCTGGATGTGGACAAAGTAGATATGACCTTGTTGCAGGGTGCGGTGGTCGTCCTCAGCGATGAAGCGGATGCGGTTGATGTCGATCGCGCCTCCCGATGCCTGGGTGATTTTTGCGATGGTCTGGGCGTTGAGTGCTCGGTCGTCAGTGATCCACAAGACCGTCATGTTGGGGTTGGCAGCCCTGATCGACGTGCCTTTGTAGATCCCCTCAAGCACCGCCGTGGCGATGACGGTCTTACCGGCACCGGTGGGAGCGGTCAGGCCCACCGCAGTGCGTTCACCATCGTCGAGGTATCCGGCACGGGCTTTGGCGAGGTTGGCGAGCACGGATTCGACCGCCGAGCTCTGGTAGGGCTCCAGAGTAAATTTCACCGCGCGCCACCAGCGATGTTGATGGTGTAGTTCGACAGGTAATCCTCATAGAGTTGCACGGTGTTGACGCCAACCGGGAGGCGCTCGACGGCTCGCTGGTACTCGGCTTCGGAGTCTGTAATGACAAACACAACCGTAGGCGAAGCCCCAGTCACAGACTCGCTGGCGATTGCCCGAGCGAACTCCACCAGCACGTCGACGTCGAACAACACGCCGTAGCTGCCAGTCAGCGCCCAACCCTTGTCGGGGATTCGATCAATCCGGGGGCCGCGTGCGCCGGCTTCGAGCCACATCAGAGGAGCGACGGCCTCAAACTCACGGCCCCTGCGAACCATGCCTGGATCGAGGTAGGTCAGGTCGAACATCTCCACGTTCGCAGGCAGTCCCTGCGAATAAATGGTGCCATCTGGGCGGTGACCGGAAACAACGGTCGAGATACGAGGCCTGCAAACGTGCTCGAAGACGCCTTTCGACTCCCACTCATCATCGCCTGGATGAAGACCAGCCTTGCGTAGTTTCTTCGCTTCGGTGGCCCCGATCTCGTTGTTGGTCACCAAGATCGCCTGTCGGGTTCCGTTGTCCTGCCTATTCAATTCCATGACAGCATCACAGGTTGTTCCCGAGCCGCCGAAGAAATCCAGCACAATAGCATCAGCGGGTGCAACGAGACCGATCCATCGCATGAGGACATCGCGATCCTTCGGGTTCGGAAATCGCAGGTCTCCAATAATGTTCCGAAACTGGGTATTCGACGCCTTGCGGTCCTGCGTAAACACAGACAAGGCAACCTGCTCATCCATTTCGTCCAAAAACGTTATCTTGCGGGGAATTGTCGACTCGTCGTCTCCGAACCAGACGCGCCCTTCAGCAATTTCTCTCTCCATGCGCGCTGGGTCCTTGTACAGCCAGCCTCTGGAGGGAGACTTCACCGGCTTACCGGTCACAGGATGTTTGACCTGGTAGGTTCCACCGCCACCGCCAGGCCATGTGATGTCCTGGTAAGTGTTGATGGGGCGTCCTGTTGCCGGGTCGAGTAGGTCGTAACGCGCTACCGAATCGGTGATTTCCCCGCCTGTTTTCTTGGCACGAAGCCAACGCTTCCATTCGGTGTTGGCGTTGTCGATGTCGGCACTGCTGGCCTCCCAGATGCTTTGAGCCTTCTGCAGGGCAGCGTGAACGCCTACCTTCTCCTCGCGCCACCGCGTCCCAGCAGCGCTCAACGCTTCCAAGTCGCGGGCGTAGAAGAACATGTAGTCGGCCCCGTTGGAGATATATCGGGAATCGTTCTTACGACCGCCCTGCCATACGACGTTCGAAATGAAATTTGCACTTCCGAATACTTGGTCGAGCAGCATGCGTAGTCGGTGGTGCTCCTCGTCACCTATTGCCACGATGATGACCCCGGTCGACTTGAGGAGGTCTCGGGCGATCAGCAGACGCCGTTCCATGAACGACAACCATTTCGAGGATTTGGCCCGATCATTCTGGTCGACGTAACGGTCGTTGTAGATCCAGCCATCATTCCCCGTGTTGTAGGGAGGGTCGATGTAGATCAGGTCGACTTTGTTGCGGTGAGTCGACCGCAAGGCCTGGAGGGCGTGGAAATTTTCGCCGTTGATGACGATGTGCCACGGCGCGTCTGATGGCCCGTTTTCGATCCGTTCGACAGTACGGAGTCCTGGATAGATTGGCTCGTCGAATTCTCGGACAACGACAAGGTCGGCAACGTGGCGCGTACCTCCGTCTCCACTGAGGACTGCTCTCTCACGGGTTCGGTCGGTGAAGTGGTCGACGAGCCAGGTTTCGGGGGACGTTTCGTCGCGTAGTGCGACACGGATCCCTTTTCGGACGGGGTGGTCGGGAAGGCGAACGGACTCGGGCAGATGGCGGTCGAAAACAAGGCCGAAGCGGCGGGACCCGCGGAGAAGTTCGACCTCGGAGGAAAGCCGGGTTCGAAGGGTGTCGTCATCAATGCGGGCGATGAGCTGGTCGAGGACGTTGGATTCGTCAGACATGGCACTTCTTGGCGGCGCCGCCTGCGGGGGTCTGGTCCATTGCCGGAGCTTATCGCCGGGTCTCCTGTTAATCGTCCACCAGGTCAACTCTGTGCGAACCTATCGTGTTCACCGTGAGGTGGCGACGAACGCTGACCGCCGTCGGGGTGCGCCATCGTCGCTCGAAGTGTCGAATATGACCGAGGACTTCGGCCTACCGACCGAACAAGCCTGAGCGAAGCCTTAGGGGACGTGCGCGGTCCCTACTGGGCGCGCCGGTGAAGGTGTGGGATGTCAGCTCGATAGGTCGGCGTCGCGACGGATCCGGTGCACGCTGTCAACCACCCGGCGCGGTGGGGGTGTCCCAAATGGCCGCGTATATCTCGGCTACCAATGGCCACACCTGGCGAAGACCGTCCTCGACGGAGCCGACGACCTGGGCGAGGTCGCCGAAGATCACGAACTCGTGGGGAATCACACGGCCAGCCGAGTCTCGGCGCCCGAGAGGATCCTCGATGCGAAGCGCAACACGCCCATCTCGGCGGTGCCACGCAGTCAGCGCGTCTCCAGCGTCGTCGAACGCGCGTTCGTAGTCCGGGAGTGGGTCGCTGAGTCCGGCGTCGAGAAGAAACCGAAAACCCCAATTACGGCCCCGAGTGGACCAGATGATGTCCGAGGGTCCGGAACTGGTGCTCACTTCGGGTTCCTGATCACCTTGTCGTCGACGCCCTGCTCGAGGTCCAGCTTGAACTGCGTCAGTGTCGCTCGCAGGTAATCGTGCTGAGCGCGGGCCTGCGAATTCATCTCTCTGAGTTTCGGTCCCACCAACCGCGCCGCGTCCGCCAGGATGGGCAGCGCGACGGCGGCGATCTTTTTC
This sequence comes from Rhodococcus sp. 05-2255-1e, assembly GCF_002259025.1. Classification (NCBI taxonomy): domain Bacteria; kingdom Bacillati; phylum Actinomycetota; class Actinomycetes; order Mycobacteriales; family Nocardiaceae; genus Rhodococcus; species Rhodococcus sp. 05-2255-1e. Next base: position 6,645 of record NZ_NOZE01000007.1, read on the forward strand.
GCCTTTCCGCCCTTACCTGGGTTGACCAGTGCCAGAAGCTTTTCGATCGACGCGAATTTCTGACCTGTCAGACCTGCTGCCAGCAACTCTGCGCCGTCGGCGAGCGAGTCGAGCACTTTGCCGGGAATGTCGTGCTTCTCCTGCCATTGCACACGGCGCTGAAGCGGCAGAATCGACGCCACCGGGAGTACGAGATCGAGACCGATGCGCCGGGTCATGTCGATATTAAGCGTCTGTGAACCAGTGGACTCGCGCTCGAACTTGGCGGAGGACAGCAGCAGGAAGTCTTCCCCGATGGACAGGGCGGCGGGGGTGTCGATGAGTTCGGCGATAGTCGATCGGAGCTGTTCGATGTCTGCTGCTGCATTGAGAATGATCAGATCGCGGAAAGTGTCGACGTCCCAGTCCGGGAACAGATCCGCTTTCGAGAGCGCCAGGATCCACACCCGAGGGAACTCGACGATGGGCCCGTCCTCGAGCAAGTCGCCCTTGATTCGTAAGAGCCCCTGACGAAAGCTGAACATCAACGACTTCAGGTACAGCTCTTCGTCGCCTCGGTGGTCGAGTAATTTTTGTCCGTCGACCAGCAGGAAGGCGACGTCGGACCGAAGTAGAGAACGGAAGGTGTCGGTGCGGCGCTCGCTCTCCATCGCGCTGCTGGGCTCGGTCTCGAACCATTCGCCTGGATAGTCGTGCCATGCGAGTCGGAGGACGTCGAAGGGCCGCTTCTTGGCGGCGTCGGTGTCTGCGCCTTTGAGTTTGACCGAGAAGTAATGAGTCGTCGCCTTGTACTGGGTTTGTCTCGGTGCCGTCGCGAGATCCCGCATGCGGAGGTAGTTCCTGTAGAGCCGATTCCCTTGGCCGATGTCATCGGCAACGAGGTCCCAGAGATCGTTCGCGTAGCCCCCATCCTGGGTCGGCCCGAAAAACGACGACAGCAAAACAGTCTTGCCCGAACCGCTCTCGCCGAAAACAGCGATGTGTTGCTCTCGAACCCTGGGAAATTTGGCCATGGCAGGGAAGGTACAACACACGGCGTGAGCGCCTCTGCTGCGACAAGAGACCGCAGGTGAAACGTGCACGCAGTGCCGCCACCTTCGGTACCCAGAGCTGCACCTCTCGGCCGTAACCTACCGGTCTCGGGTACATCTACGACTTCGAGAATCGATAGACGCATAATTAGCCACGAAAATTCGTCTGCTTCAATTCCATCATGACCGAACCGGTAGAGATCACAACGACACCACCCACCATTGGTGACACACTCCAAGTGCGACGCCTAGAGGGCGGCACCGCTACCGGGACCGTAGTCGAGGACTTCGCCGACTACTTGCTGACCGTCCCTGCCGCCGGCCGAGACCGGGCCATGCCCCATCGATGGGCCATCGCGTCGGAGGACGGAACGCTGATCTTCGCCGACGACGCCGACATCATCGAGCACCACAAATCCGAACCATCGACGACAGCACCGACAGACGTCAGCGACAAGACCTGACCGGTGGACATCTACTCAATTCTGGTCGCCTCGGCTATCGGGTCCGCGGCCGTACTAAGCATTGCCATACCAGCCCTGTTGGCCATGACGATCATCGACATCACGCGAGCGCTGCGAAACCGCACCAAGGGTTCCCCAGGCCAACACCCGGTGTCAGCACGAAGTGCAGCCAACTTCTGACACTGACAAACGTCATCGACACTACTGATCCTCGCGTTGATCGCCCTCGCTGATGGAAGTCGATTCACGTCGCGATCACCCCATTTCCACACGCCACTGAGTGCATCGCGAACTTCGCTACCGGCCCGACGATGGCGTAGGCGTGTGGTACGCATGGGAGTACTCACGGAGTCGATCACGGACATCGTCGTCCAGGTCTGGGCCACTGGGCAGATTCAAGGCCCACCACAACCGGCGCCGATACTCCGCACCCGAAATCCCGAACGCCACGAAGATGTCTTCGTCATCGGCACCTCCATAGGGTTCCCAGCGCACCGCGAACCCCACAAAAGTCTCTGCCGACCGCTCTTCCGTCATACCGATGATTCTGGTCGACGTATCGACCGTCCGCACATCGGCCGCCCACCCCCACCACAGCCTTGAACACCCCGACCTGTGGTGCCGATTGTGCAGTTCACTTCTGCACTCAGAATGTCAGAAGACAACTGCAATCACGGGTAAAACCCCAGCAAATCGTGCAGCCTACTTCTGAAACTGACAGGCTGTGTCAGTGTCAGAAGTCGCCTGCACTCCTTCAGAAGACGACTGCACACGGCAGATGACATAGCTCGACGAGCACTGCCGCCGGGTGCTCAGCTTCCCCGATCCAGGGTGGCCAGGACGCCCGTCCGGAATCGCCCGGTAGTAACCGAAGCCCGAGGCGCGTCGGCAGCCATCCAGCTCGAACGACACGGACGTCGTATCTGAGCCGTCCGGGCGCCTCAGGTAGGTCGTTGCGATTCACGTACTGGTCTGCACGCAGGGCTGCGCGGGGGGTGCGTCACCTCACCGGCCAGTCGGATCCGTAACGGTCGGAGACCGCCTCATGGTCGCGGTGGAGCTGCTTGCGTCTACGCGTGGACAGTCGGTCGCCGAACACAATGCCGTTGATGTGATCGGTCTCGTGCTGAAAGCAGCGTCCAAGGGTGCCGCCGGCGGTGAGTTCGATCGAATCTCCGAACTGGTCTCGGCCGCGGCAGGTCGCGTATTCAGGTCGTGCGAGATCGGTGTATGCGCCGGGTAACGACAGGCACCCTTCCCCGAAGTCGATGAGTCGCCGATGACTCACCTCCGGCAGGTCGACGACCGGGTTGCAGACGACGCCGGTGCGCTGCCGTCCGATCTCGTCGCTGCAGTCGTAGATGAAGACCGCCAGATCGATGCCGACTTGCTGGGCGGCCAGGCCTGCGCCGTCGGCGGCTGTGTTGGTGGCGAACATGTCAGCCAACAGTTCCTGAAGTGCGCTGCCGAAGTCAGATACCGGCCGAGCTGGGGTGTGCAGCACGGGGGTGCCCCAACGGACAATCGGTCGGGCGGTGCCAAGACGGAGGAGTTCGGAGACAGGCATGACGTCCATGCTCGACCTCGCCGCAAGATGTCGCAACGAGTGCCGCCGAACACCCTGCGTTCAGTGAGTCGGGGCAGAGACTCGAAATAGTTCACGGCTTTCCCCGCCCACCAGTACTCGTGATCCGTTATCGTCGGGAGGTCGGCTGTAGTAGCGCCGACATTCCGAGCCTCGTTGCTCGATCCCCAAGTGCTGATCTCGAGGCGGGTGCTCTCCGCCGGGTCTCATCGCGCACCACCTCAGGCAGGGTCGAGCGCCCTGCTGCACGTCCACACCAGGAGGCACCATGAACCAGCAGTCGTCCACCTTCACCGAAAGAGAATCCCTCGATGCTCTTCTCGACGCGAACCGCCGCGCCCTCGTCGACCGTGTGCGCGGTCTTTCCGAGGATGAAGCCCGCAGACGGCTGGTCCCGTCGCTGACTACACCGATCTCTCTGATCAAGCACACCGCGGCCGCGGAACGCATCTGGTTTCAACGGTTCTGGGGTGGCCTCGACGAGTTCGGCTGCGACGGATACGCGAGCCGCGACGAAGGCACCTTCACCGTCACCGACAACGAAACCGTCGAGTCGGTCATCGCCGAGCTCGAAGCAGCAAGCCAACTCTCACGGATCATCTCCTCCCGCTTCGACCTCGACGACACCACTCATACAGACGACGAGGGCGCATTGAGCATGCGCGCGACGCTGCTCACCATGATCGTCGAGTTCGCCCGACACGCCGGCCACGCCGACATCCTCCGTGAACAGATCGATGCAGTCTGACCGGCGAATACAGAGATCGCCCTTCTCCGGGCACCAGCTGACTGCCCGGCGTCGGTGTCCGTGACCAGATTGCGAGTGGCCTCACCGCTCGATAAACGATGGCCGGGTCGGGGCCGAATCCGGAAGGCACCGCTTCACCGGTCACAGGGCCGACAAGGCCCCTGGTGGTAGACATCCTTCCCAGCTGCTCCGTGCCGGCCACCGGCGCATGCATCGAACTGCGCCGACTCAGAAGTGTCCTCGCGTCGGGGCGCGTCGGTGTCGGAGGGAACCCGTAGGTTCGTTATCAGCTGCACGCTCGGTAACTCTGTCGCACTGGAGGTCAACCATGGATCCGCTCACACTGGTCGCGGTGGCGGTCGCCCTGGGAGCGTCTGACGGCGCCAAGGAGACTGCCAAGGCCGCTGTTGTCTGCGGCAGCACTACGACTCGGTGTCACCTGAGGTCGAGGGACTCGAGGCCGAGCCAGACGAGGGGTTGCGTCGCCAACTGCTGGCGAAGAAGCTCTCTGCCGCTGGGGCGAGCGAGGACGAGACGCTAGAAGATCTCGCCAAGGACGTGGTCGGCCACGTCGCCGACGACGCTCCCGAAACGGCGCACTCCGTAGGTGTGCGCCTGACCCGGGTATCTGCGATGGGCGACATCGTGATCGAGGAAGTGCACGTGGACGGTGGTAGTGGTGTGGTCACGCAGGACGTCGCAACAGATGGATCGATTCGGATCAGCGGAGTGTCGTCCACGGGTTCTGCGATGTCAGGTGACCGTCGGCGGGGCGGACCTGCCGCAGGGGACAGCTCGTTCACGTCCTCGCAGCAGGGCGTGCAGGTCGGACGCGACAACATCGCTTACTTCTCCTACGGGGCATCGGATTCCGGCAGCAACAGCGGCCGCGTTCGAGCGGTCACCGCTTCCGTCGAGCGGATACCTGTCGGGGACGGATTGTGGACTGTCACGATCCACAACGGCACCCGTGGCCCGATCACCGAGGTCGAAGTCGACGTCTACGCGGTCGATGAGTCGGGAACTCGGTTGGACACCCCGTGTGTGCCCGCGAAGAACAAACTGCCTTTCGCTCAGCTGTTTCGGCAGCTCTTGACACCCACACTCGAGGGAACGCTCGACAGCTACGGCCAGGGCGCGATGTCGATTCCGGGAATGGCCTCACAGATGCCACCGGGGGGGCTCGGCTCGTACGGGGGAATGATCGCCAGTCACATCACCTCTTCGCCTCAGATGCACGGCTTGGAGCAGCAGGTCCGCGCGGCGATGCCGGACTCGTTTCCCAAGGTTCTGACGGCAGAACAGAGCGCCGCGGTCGTCTACATGTTCGACGGACGAGGCTCGCTCAGAGCTGACTTCACGTTCGCCGACGAGGACGGGAACACCTGGTCACGCCCATTCGGTGACGTGCCACGTCGCCTGCGCTAGGGCGCGTGCGAAAGAATCGCTTCTGTGAAGCGCCCTCCCCCGAGCAGCATTGGCGTTCTCCGAATCGCCACACCAGCCGGGGGACTCACTCCCTGAAGCGCCCGGATGCATGTCCGCAGGCGCGTCCTTAATCGCCGTGCTCCACCCGCTCCGGGTCGAGCACGGCTACTCGCAGAACGATTGCTTCAACAACGCACGTAGACGGTCCCAATGACGCTCTGCCCCATCGTTGTCGAAGCTGTCAGTGTCACGCACTGTGAACCCGTGGCCAGTCGCGGGGTAGATCTCCGACGTGTACGTGCCCTGGCTGCGGTCGAGAACTGCGTTGAGCGATTCGAAGTCTCGAGTCGGAACCTCGTTACGGGGTTAAAAGCAATCTATTGACGCATCCGTCATTTCATCGCGGCCGAGAACCGGTAACCACGTTGGCCACTCCCATCGAACGTTCCCACCAGCTCGAACGCGTGCTTCTCGTAGAAGGTCTGGGCTTCGGCCCACACTTCGGTGGGCGCGTCTTCGACGCGTGGACTCGGTAGGTCATCAACGAACACGAGAAAGTCGTTGCTGCCTTCTGGCATGTAACCCTGCACGCTGACCATAACTGGCCCTTCCTGGTCTCGTTGCATGACTGTGTCGAAAGCGTAATCGTTGTCCGTCAGATCGACCCGAGCTGTCCGAGTCGGCGGCACTGTAGGCCAGGACGATGTTCGGGTGAGCCACAACCCGGTCAGCAACGCGGCTCCCCCCACGGTGAACAACGGATCCCACACCAGGGCGTGCCCGATCATCGCAGTCCGGTCGTACCCGCCGGCGGGCACGATGACGCCGGTGAGCACCGCTACCGCGGACCCCGCCGACACCGACCCCCACACGAGCAGGGCTCCGCCCGCGCCCCAAATTGCATACACGGACCTGCCGATGGAGCCGGCCGTGGACGCGCTCGTTCATCCACGGCAGAACCGCAACGCAGGCCTTGAGAAGAGCGATCACGCCGAGTGCCAGGCCGATGGTCACCGGTCGTTCGTCGGCGAGCGAGACGGCCCAGTCCCCCACCGAGGCGAGCTGCCACCGACCACCCAACGCCCAGTACGCGCTCGCTACTGCGTGCAGCAGCCCGGCTGCGGCAGCGAGGACGAATGGGCACGGCCGCGGCCGTGCCCATTCGTTGGATACCAGTTGATGTCTGCACTCCATCGACACTAGGGACGATTCGGTCACCCGACCATCCGGGAACACCCCGACCACCACCCTGAGACGCGGCGTCTCTCGTCGAGTGGGTCGCGCTCCTGCGTCCTTGGCTATGCCACCGTGGTGGGGTGACGCCTCCACAGGATCTCTGGAACCACAACATTCACTACTACGACCTCGCGCTGCGCGCCGCACCGACGACCACGCGAACGGCACTCGACGTCGGTACCGGCGACGGGCTCCTGGCGATTCGCCTCGCCGAGCGGTTCTCCGACGTCACCGGCATCGATTCCGACCGCGACATCATCGCTCACGCGCAGTCCGGTACTACCGCTGATGTCACCTGGATAGTCGGCGACGTGCTGACCTACGACTTGCCGAGTGCGCACTACGACCTCGTTGTCGCGGTCGCAACCGTCCATCACTTCCCGGACCTCGCTCGTGGCCTTCGGCGTCTCGCCTACCTGACCTCGCCCGGTGGTGTCATGGTTGCGCTCGGCTGCGCACGTAGTGCATCCGTCCTGGACTACGTCTTCGAAGCCTTGGGCACCGTGCAGCACCAGGTGCTTGTCCGTACCCGCGGTTACTGGCAGCACAACGCACCCGTGCGAACAGAGCTTCCACATACCTACGACCAGGTGAAAGCGATCGCGGCCGAGACACTGCCGGGCATGAGATGGCGGCGGCTACCGCTGTGGCGATACTCCCTCACCTGGCACAAACCCAGATAGATGTACCCGACCACCAGCTCGGGTGACAGGCCGCCGACGGCATCCGACAATGCAGTCGCCGTCGCGAAGTCGTTGCGCAAGGCGACATTCTGCGGCGTTCCGGAAGAGACCCAACACGCGGTGGTGAGCTGTGGCAACGCCTCGTTCGGTGTGGCCGCATGATCGGCGGTGCACTGCAGCTTTGACCACCTCGGCGGTGCGCCGGCTTGGGCATCTCGTTCGGCAGATCGTCGGGTGTCCTGTCGATGGAGGTGCTCTCGTCCATACCTATCGGGTCGAGCACGTGTTCGCGGAGGTAGTCGTCGAACGGTTGCTCGCTGACGACCTCGACGAGGCGGGCAGCGAGATGGTAATTCGTGTTCGTGTAGTGGTGACGGGTTCCGGGTGTGTCTTCCAGCGTCGCGGCGTGGGCGCGCTCCTGAGCCGCCTGGAGGCTGATTGGTTGCGACAGGCTCTTCTCACGCAGCGTTCGATCGCTGATCCCCGAGGTCTGGTTCAGCAACTCCCGGACCGTGATTTCCGAGCTGCGTGGGTCGTCGACCGCGAAGTCCGGCAGGTACGACTGCACCGGATCGTTCAGGGCGACGTCGCCGGAGTCGACAAGCTGCATGACGGCAAGTGCTGTGAAGGACTTGCTCACCGACGCCACCGGCATCGGTGTGTGTGCCGTCATCTCGGCGCCGGTGGAATCGTGACCGTAGCCCGCGGTCAGGAGGCCATCGTCTCCGTGGGTGAGGGCGACCGAGACCCCTGGATACCCGGCCCTGTCCATGTAGGCAGTCACGTAGCTGTCTATTCCGGAAGCGTCGAAAGCAGTGGGTTCCGCCCGCGCCGAATGCGTCGGCAGCAGGACTGTAGCCACGATCAGAGTTGCCCCGACAAGGCGGCGGGTAGTTCGCATGGTTTCAAGCTACGAATCCAGAACAAGCTGCACATGACCCGAAAGTCATTCCCACCCCCTACCTTCGTCAGGGGTCGGTGACCACTTGAGATCGTTTCGGTTGACGGTAGCGCGGGCGGGTGACCGACGGTTGATCGGATGCGGGTCGATCGCAGGGTTCACTGCCACTGTGCGCCAGGCCCTGACTCACTCGACCCCATCCCCGCAGACAACACGGACGCACCGTCGGTGATGTCGTCGAGCCGACATAGGAGTGCCTCGATGCGTTCGTCGATCTCGTCGAGTCGAGAACCCAAGTCCGACAATCGCTCGTGGGCGCGCCGACGCGCCGCGATCCCATAGGCGTAGTAGCTGCCGCCGAGGACCACGTCGTCCTGCACCGCGGGGGTGGCCGTGGTGTCGCCGCTGTGCCCTGGTGTCGCGATGCGGTCCCGATGGGTCGGTGGTTGCCGCGTCAGGTGCGCTCGCGCCAGCACGGACGCCGATGTGCGGGTCAGCGGGTCCGGCGCCCAGGGGGTGTGGCCCCAGCGGTCGATGCGCACCAGGAGGGGTTCGCTCGCACGAGCCGTCGGCACTACGTCCGGCGGCGGGCAGGCTATCGCGGCGGACGCACGGTTCGGGTCGAGAGCATCGGCGACCATGCGGGTGGTCGCAGCTCCGTCCAGGATGGCCTGGATCTGTGCCCACCGCCGGTAGATCGCGACCGGTTCGTGTCCAGGTCGGTCGCCGAAGAGGTTGCTCGTAATGCGGTGGTCTTCGGAGACAACGAGGTCCGAGCTGTCGACGATGATGTCGCCGCGCCGCAGGACGGTGATCTCCGTGGGCGTCATGCCGGACGCGAGAAGGGTGAGGATCATCGCGTCTCGGCGTCCGAACAACCCCCCTGGCCAACCGTTCGCTGGAACCTGTCCGATGATCGATGCCGCCGCGGCGCGGACCCTGTCTGCCTGTTCTCTGCGTCGCTCGTTCACAGCCAGCCGGATCGTCACCGTCTTGCCAGGCTCGGCCAGCCCGCGGCGTCGGTGGGCGGTGTCGATGTCGGCAACCCGGCGCCGCTGCGTCGATGCTGCCGCCGGGTGAGCGACGAGGAACCGTGCCAGTGTGGACGCGGTGGCCGGCAGGGCCAAATGGGCAGTGGCGACGCACCAGTCGCAGAACAACGCCCACGTCGGCAATCCGGACAGGTCGCGACCTGCCCTGTCCGCCGCATCTTCCGTTGTTCCGCTCGTCGCGCTCACAAGCCCAGCCTGGTCACGGCGTTACCGATCAAGGGTGCGTTCTCGCGGGCGTAGATTTCCACCATTCCGGGGGTGGTGTGCCCGGTCTGGCGCATGATGGCGTGGGCATCGGCGCCGTTGCGGTAGGCCTGGGTGACGAATCCTGCGCGCAGTGAGTGCCCACCCAATTGGGCCACGGTGTGCGCGTCGTACCCGGCGTCGGCGGCGCGGCGACGGATGGCAGCATGGACCGCGGCGCCGGACAGTGCCGTTGTCGAGAGGTTGCCGTTCTTGCGGATCGACCGGAACAGCGGCGCTCGGCCCTCGGCGGTGGGCAGCGTATCTCGGCACACGTGTTCGTCGAACGGTGTTGCGCGGGTCAGCAATCGAATGACGGACACCCGCCCACCCGCATCGAAGGCGGCCACGACCTGCAGCCACCGGACCCACGCGCACACCGGGCACGTGCGGTGCTGGTCGGTGAACGGCAACGCCTTCACCGCACCCGATCCTTCCTGGTCGGTCTTGGATCGACTGATCCGCACATGGGCGCCATCGAGGCGGTCCCGGCGAACGTCACTGCATTCGAGGTCGACGAGTTCGCTGCGCCGGAACGCCCCGGTATATCCCATCAACAGCAGCGCCGTATCGCGGCGCTCCAACACCTCCGAGGACCACCCGGCCACGCTGCGGCGGGCGTGATCGACGATGACGGTGATGTCCGCGGTCACCAGCGGTGCACGCGGGTTTCGAGGTCGGTCCCCCGCCGCGGCGTAGTCGCGGCGGATGCCGGCGAGGGTGGCCCGCACCATCTCGTGGCCGCACGGGCTCTCGCATCCCGTGCTTCGGTGGCGGTCGGCGATCGCGGCGACCCACTTCCCCAGCGTCGCCGGAGCATAAGCACGAGTCCCGTCGGTCGTGACCGTGTCGGCGGCGCCGACGAGGTATGCCGCGACGGTGGCCGGGTGTGCCGGTAGCGGACGGTGCCCGGCGCGCGCACACCAGCTCTCGAACCGTCGCCACGACGACGAGTAGGCGCGGCGGGTTCCCGCAGACCGCGCCGAGGCCATCGACCGCTCGATCCGCGCAGCCACCTCTGCCGTCAGGTCCGGGAACGTCGCTGCGGCACCCGCGAGGACGACCGGAATCGGCCTCGACGTGTCGCCTGGCTGCTGATGTGCCATGTCCGGCACTGTATGCCGCACCTCCGACACGCCTCCTCACCCAAAAGTGCGCTGAACAGGCCATTCAGCGGAGACGCTGCGGGAAAGGAAATTCTCGTTGGTCACCGCACAACTAAGGTAAGTGACTCGACCTGTCCGCCTTCGTGTACCTGTTCGGGCGCAGGCCACGTCAATGGGGATCGCCCAGCCCCTGCTGCCGCGCAGCGACTCCGCCGCAGAAATGCGAGGTGAAAGACGTGGTCCGATCGTTTACCCACTCGTGGCCGGTTCTTTCGTGGCGGGTAGCGCGCCGTTGGTTGGCAGGCCAACCAGCACCGGAGCGCGTCTGTTGAATCGGCCAATCGATTAGTGCGTCACCCATTCAGGAACCCATACCTTGTCGTCGATCTGCGGTCGGGTGGATCGGAGGTAGTCGCGCAGGTCGGCCAGGACAGGATGCTGGTGCCCGGCCCGTGTGATCAGCACGTGCGGGTAGAGCGGTGTCGGCTCGCGCAGAGGGATTCGCCGCAAGTCGTAGCTGTCCGGCCACAGGTACCGGTCGTCGGTGCCGACCAAAGTGGCCAGGGAGCCTGACCCGGCCAGTGCGTCCATGAGGGCCTCGTCGCCGAAGTCGGGGCCGAGAGCGTCGATGCTCAGCCCGAACTCCTGCGAGAGCGACCGATAGAACAGCTCCCACTCCGTGTCTGGTCTGATTCCGGGGACCCATATGCGATGACCAGCGAGATCGGCAGGCCGGACATGTTCCTTTCCTGCCAGGGGGTGAGCAGGACCGACCAGGACCTCCAGCGGGACGTCCATGAGCCGTTCGGCCCTGATCCCAGCGGGAAGCTGGTCGATCGACATGGCCCGGAAGGAGGCGTCGATGCTTCCCGCGAGGACGGCCCGAGCCGCCTGAGCAGCGTTCCCGTCACCGAGAGTGACCGCGTCCAGAGCAGTGCCGGGGCGCGAGCGGTAGAAGCGGTAGACGGTCTGCGCCGGTGCGATGCGCCGGTTGAGGACGTCCACCCGCAAGGGACGGCTACCGGGACGCACTGCCTGCGCTGCCTGTTCGAGCGCTGACAAGACCTTCTTGGCGTGTGGGAGGAAGACCCGCCCGTCCAGGCTCAACTGCGATCCCCGCGAGGTGCGCACCAGGAGCGATACCCCGAGGCTCCTCTCCAGGCCCACGATCCTCTTGGAGACCGCCTGCTGGCTGATCCCGAGCTCGTCTGCCGCTGCCTGGAACTGTCCGGCCTCGGCAACGGTCACGAAGGTCCGTACCGCCTCGATGTCCACACCCCGAACCCTAGTGTCACAACCAGTGGTTGTGTTCAGCGTTACTCGGGTTGTTTGATCGTGGGTCCGTCGTGCTGCTGTGATCAGGGCATGTCCACACGCACCCAGCAGGTAATGTACGTCCAGTCCCCCGAGTTCACGCGCTTCGCGCAACGGATCGCCGTGGTCACCGATGCGACCTCCCGGTTGAACGTCCTGCCGTTCAGCGACACCGCGGCCCGTGCGGAACTACTGTCGGTTGTATTCGGCGGGCCTCTGCCGGACTCGGTGACGATCTACCCGCCCTTCTACACCGAGCACGGCCTGGCCACGACGTTCGGGAAGGACGTCTTCGTCAACCAGGGCTGCACCTTCATGGACGGCGGCGGCATCACCATCGGTGACAACGTCATGATCGCTCCGCGGGTCAGCCTCATCACCGGCGGGCACCCGCTGCCGCTGGCCGAGCGCTACGATTACACCGCCAGCGCACCGATCGCGATCAAGGACGACGTCTGGATCGGTGCAGCCGCCGTGGTCACCCAGGGAGTGACCATCGGGGCGGGAGCGGTCGTCGCCGCCGGCGCCGTCGTCACCCGCGACGTGCCCGCGCACACGCTGGTCGCCGGCGTTCCCGCCCGGGTGATCAACACCATCGACTGATACCGCCTCGCCCCCGTCCCTACACGCCAGATCGTGCAGCGTCCGCCCGTCCTTCGCTGAACTCGTCGTCTCCGGCTCCCGAAAGAGCAGCGGGAGAAAATGCGTACACAACACAGCTGGACAACAGGACTGGACTGGGTCGACCACCGCCGGTCCGTGGAAGGGACCATCTACCGCTACCGCAGAGGCCCGCAAGAGCAGACACGGCCTAGTCGGATATGTCTCTGAAGTAACGCGCTACCGGCCATCGCTCGAAGCCGTCGGACTCGTAAGCCAGGCGGGCCGCAGTGTGCCCGGAGTCGTCACCAGTCTCGACCATCACCATGTGCATCCCAGCGGACTTCGCGCGAGCTGTGGAGTGGCGCATCAGCATGCGCCCAACTCCCTGACGCTGCCATTCAGGATCGACGGCAAGTACGTAGATCTCACCCATGCTGTCCTCCGGATGTATCCGTGTGCAGACCCACCCCACCAGCGCAGAGCCACTGAGCGCGACGTCGACGTTCTCGGGTTCCTGTGCAAGAACCGTTGTCAGATCGTCTTTTTGACGCTTCCGCCATCCCTCTGGATAGAAGGATCGGTAGACGAAGCTCGGCACAGCGTCCTCGAGAAGCGGGAACACCGGCTCCCACGCCCGCAGGGCCACGTCGAGGGCTTCAGGCCGATGGCTGTTTGTCTCGAATGGGACGATTCGCACCACGCCCCGAACCTAGCCTCCACCAGTCGCAGACTCGAACGAATTACGCCGACCGGCCCGTCGAGAGCCTTCGCGTCACCCGGAGACGTCACGGTTCGCGGTCAGTATGCGGTCGACTTCTTCGCCTACGGCGGTGTGATGGAACGGACCGAGATTCATCGCAGATACGATTCGATCGGCCAGCTCCTGAAATAACGCAAGGGTCGCTCTGAGGGCCTGACCGCTGCGGTCGCCGAATGGGGCCCAACACCTGACGAGGCGGGCCTGGATGTCGTCGTCCATCCACTGGCGCATGCGCGTGCCCAAGAAGCGAACGTCACGTGTGGTTCCGTACCGGATGTTGTGGTCCCATTCAATCATCCGCAACAGCTCGGACTTGAGGTCCGCATCCCGCGTGATCACTGACCACGGTTCGTCGCGCACCATGGCTTTCGCTGCCATCAGCGCAGCTGCCGAAGCCCAGTTGCAGCACTCGTCGAACTGCTGTTGGTCTGGGAGCTCAGGCTCGTGTGCACGCAGCGAAAGGGATGTAGTCAGGCCGTCCTTGTCGAGGAGGACCTGGAACGGGCGATCGTGTTCGCCGGTCGCATCAGCCACGTTCACCAGGGTGAAGTCGAGCTTTCCGCCGACGTAGTAGATCAGCCGTGTCGGCTGGTCGTCACCGTTCTCCAGCCGTTCCACGGCGAGCACCTCACCGAGGTCGCGCCACCAGGAATCGTCGTCTTCCAGCGGTCCGGTGCTACGGACATACAGTTCGATGTCCCGGTCCGACAGTGCATGTTGTGCGTGCGCTGCGGCAGATCCAGTGAGAACGACGGCCCTGACGTTCTCGTTCTGCATCGCCCAGGTCAGTACCGATCGGACAGCCAGGTCGTAGTCCACGGTCCGATTATCCGTGCGCGGAACGTCGATTGGAGCTCGCGCGGATACGGGACACAGGCCCAGAGTCGTAGTCTTCCGCTGCTAGCATTTGCGGTATGTCTGCCGCTTCATGCTCGGCCGCTTGCGCGGCAGTTACCAGGACGTCCCGCTAGCGGCGGGACGTCCGGCACCCAGCAACACTTCACCTGGAACGTTCAGTCGCTTCGTGATCCATCCGGAGCGGCACTTTGTGCTGCTCGTAATTCTTCAGAGCGACGGAGCACTAGATGCGTTCAGGCGTTTCCTTTTCTACCCGCGTGCACAGTCCCAGTGTGCGCGCATGGCTCGTGCTGTGCGCGATGTCCATGCTGCAGTTCTTCATTGCGGTCGACGTGACCGTGGTCAATATCGCGCTGCCCTCGATCGGCGCGGACTTCGGTGTCGCAGGCCATTCTCTGACCTGGGTCGTGGTCGGCTACACCGTCACCGGCGGCGGGCTGCTGATGCTCGGCGGCCGACTCGGTGACCTGCTCGGACGCCGCCGCACCCTCCTGGTCGGCACGACCCTTTTCGGCGCGGCTTCCCTGCTCGCGGGCCTGTCCACGTCCTTTCCGGTCCTGGTCGCCGCCCGCCTGCTCCAGGGAGCCGGCGAGGCTGTCGCGCTGCCCGCGGCGATGGCGACCATCGTGCTGCTCTTTCCCGAGGGTCCGCGCCGGTCACGCGCCCTGAGCGTCTGGGCCGCCGTGGCCAGTTGCGGCCTGGTACTCGGGTTTGCCCTATCGGGGATCATTACCGCCCACCTGGGCTGGCGCTGGATCTTCTTGATCTCGGTGCCGTTCATCCTGGTCGTGATCGTGGCCGCGCTCATCCTGATCCCGGCAGACCGGCCCGCGTCTCGTGAGGGGATCCGACTGGATCTTCCGGGCTCGCTTCTGCTGACCGCGTGCCCGTTGCTGTTCGTCTACGCCGCAGTCGAGGCCGGCGAGCCTGCGACCAATCCGTGGGTGAGCGTGGCCGCGTTGGTCGGCGCAGCGCTGGCTGCCGTCGGGTTCGTGCGGGTCGAGTCGAGGTCGCCGAATCCGCTGGTCCCGCTGACGTTCTTCGCTGACCGCGCTCGGCTGCGGGCGAATCTGACGACGATGCTGCTCAGCGGGGCGTTGTCGACCTCGTTCTTGCTGTTCACTTTTTACCTGCAGGACAGGCTTGGCATCGGGCCTTTGGGGGCGGGCCTCACGATGTTGCCCCTGGCCGGGGCTCTGATAGCGGCGTCGGTGCTCGTGCCCCGGTTGCTGGGACGCTGGGGCGCACGCGCGTGCGTGCTGGTCGGGCTCGCGTCCGCTGTAGGCGCGATGGCTATGGTCGCGCTCGTGGCCGTCCTGGGCGGCGCGGCGGCATGGTTGCTCCCGGCGATGCTGCTGATCGCAGCGGGAATGGGTTTCGGACTCGTGGGTCTGCAGTACATCGCGGTCAGTGGGACCACCGACGAAGACGCCGGGATTGCCTCCGGCGTCCAGCGAGCAGCAGACCAGCTCGGCGGAGCAGCCGGTGTGGCCATCTATGTGGGTCTCGGGTTCGCCCCGGCCCTGCACGCCGGAGACCCGTTCGTGATTGCCGCGGTACTCGCCATCATCGGGCTAGTGGTCGGTGCCGTGGTGATCTCCCGCTCGCCGGCCACTGCGTCGAGGTAGGCGTAGACCGGATAGCCGAGCAGGCTGCCGCGCCGCGCCCAGACGGCCGCGGCGCGGCGGCCCCGCACCTACGCTCCGCCGACGACTAACAGAAGACCACGTGCCCGTCCTGCCCACCTGCATCGCCAGCCCTCTATGGGAACAGCTCCAAGCACTGCTTCCCAAACGGGACATCAACCACCCTCTGCGTTGCTACCCGGCCGCGCATCCCTGACGGAGTCGTCTTCGACATGCTTCTGGCCCGCTTCGTCCTGGGGAAATTCAACAGCAGCACGCCGACGACTCCTGTTCGGCGACTCCCATTGCGCGCGCGTCGCGATGACCGGCGTCTTCGAGAACTCCACCACTCGGTACTGAAGACCTACGACCTGGACAGTCTCGCTGTCGACGGATGCATCGCGCCCGGTGCCCTTGACATACACGCCCTGTCCGCAGGACCCCAGGTGCGCCGGTTCGGGCGAAGCCCGGCCGTGACTGGGCGGTGCCGGTCCTCGCCGTCAAGACACCGCACCCCATTGATCACGACGGAAGTCGAATGTCCAGGTCAGCGAACGCCTTCTCGAGTCGGACCGTGTCGGCCGGGGTGTGGCATCCGGTGTGCAGGAACGCGAACAGCGAAGCCGCCGCAGCGCTGTTGCCGCGGGCGAACTCGATGGCGGCGTCGATGGCGTCCTGCACACCGTCCCACGCACTGTGCTCGCGAGCCGGGAAGGACGAGCGGGTGGGAGCGGTTCCCGGATCGACTGTCGCGACCGGGATCGGGGCGAGGAGACCGCCGTGAGTGCCTCCGGCCGCGATGTCGCCGCGCTCGATCGCGGAGATGGCCGCCGCGGCGGCAGCGAGGACGCGTTCCTGCTCGGTCCATCGCAGATGCTCGAACACCACTCGCGACGCCTGTGGCGGCCGCGGATGCCCGGTGGAGTTCCAGATGGCTGACAGCACCGTCGACCACCGCCCCGCGCGGCAGAGCGGGGTGCAGACGTCGTCGACGACGCTGCGCAGCATGCGGAACCACACTGCGGCGTGGACCCGGTCGCGGTCGAGCTGCACCCACCCGGACGTCAGAGCTCGGGCGGTGCGCCGGTCGAGTGCGACGACTTCCGGCGGTGCCGAGACCGGCTGCAGCCGCTCCTCCGACGCGGTGCGGTCCCAGAGAACGGCCCGCCCGGGCAGGACTGAGCAGAATTCGAGTCGAGACCCGCTCTGCGGGTGTCCTTCTGTGCACGGTCGGTGAGGTCGCGCATCTGCTCGATCATCGAGAACAGGGCACTCTCGTCGATGCTCGACCGTCCTTGCTCTCGCAGGCGGGCGGTTGCCGCGCGGTGCTCCCACAGTGTCACCGCAGGGTGCGCCATCATCCGGTACGGGACCTCGATGTATCCCGCGCCGTCCGGTTCGAGAACCCAGATGCGGCTCAGATCGCGGGGGTCACGTCGGATGACGAATGCGCCCAGGTGCTCTCGGCGCGCGACCCACGGCTTGAGTGCGTTGGAGAAGTAGCGCACATGGTCGACGACGAATCCGGTGCGAGTCACCCTGCGGCGGATCACGGGCAGGAAGTCGATCAGGAACGCGGCCTCGTCGACCACCACTCTCGGCGGGCTTGTCGCAGCGTCGACTCCGGTGCCCCATCTTGTCGCCGGAGACTGCCGGAGGCCCGTGTGCACGCTCTCGTGGTAGGTCGCGATCGAGAGCACCAGCCACCGTTCCAGCTCGCGCAGCGTCAATGCGGCGTGTGCATCCGAGTCGTAACTGCCTCGCTGGCTCGGGTTCGAGAACGTCGTTCCGGGGAGCTCGTGCACTGCGGTCATCGCTGTTCCGATGACGCGTTCGACTATCCCGCCGTAGTGGGGTCGCCCCGGTGGCCGGTAGTCGAGTGTGATGGCGTGTTGAGCGCAGCCCCGACGCAGTGCCTCGCTCTTGAATTCGGCGGCGTTGTCCAGGTACAACCGCTGCGGCTTGCCGGCCATCGGCCACCGGACCTCGGCCGTCAGGTCGTGGGCCTGCAACCATGTTTGTTTTTCACTGCACACACGTCCCAGGCACAGGCCCACCGAGACAGCGGAGGGCGGTTCCAGTGTCACCACGAAACCGAGTACGGCTCGACTGAAGACGTCGATGGCAACCGTCAGGTAGGGCCGGCCGATCGGTCTGCGCTCGTACTCGTCGACGACCATGACGTCGACAACGGTGTGATCGACCTGAACCAGTTCGAGGATCCCCCGAATCGGCGGTGGGATGTCGCCGGCCGCCTGGCGTGGACGTGCCTCGTCCGCTCCCCCTCGTGCTCGGGCCACCATTGCGGGATTCAGGGCCGCGATCCGTGTAGCGACCGTGTTTCGAGACGGCGGCAGCAGGCCCGCACGGTGACAGACGACAGCGATACGACGATGCACCGCAGCGACACTCAACTTCTGGCGGCGGAGGAAGTGTCGTCCCACCTGCTCCGCGATAATCGATTCGACAGCATCGGACACCCGGGTTCCACCGCGACCACCCGACGGCCGGCGCACCAACAGATCGGCGACAGTTCCTGTCCCGTTCTCGAGCTTGTCGAGCAGGACGTACACCTGCCGACGGGACAGGCCCAGCCGTTCGGCCGCATCGTCGACAACCGACAAGCCCACCGGGTGCGTCTCGACCAGTGGAGCGAGCACCGCGAAACGGGATTCAGCCTGCCCCCAACTCTTCGGCGACGCGGTCAGAACCCCGCTCTCGATCACATCCAGCTTGTCTACGTCCACCTCGTCCCCAGGCCACCCGAGTTCGCGACAGTGCTGCGCTCTTCCGACACCAGGATTTCAGAACGCGACTGCACTCACCCAAGAAACGCGACGAAAAGGAGCGGTTCACTCCTGACACTGACAGGCTGATTCGTGGATCGAGGGGGTGACAGAAACGTTCGTTTTAGTCACCCGTCACTGCATATCGGTTCGTCACCCTGCGGTGTGGCGGAGACCGGCAGCGGCCGTAGGCCTTTTAGGGTTCGGCCATGGACTCGCGCGGTACAGGTGATGACGATCGACAGCCCATGGACGAGACCGGCAACAGCGGTGACGGTGTGGTCATTCCGGTGAACTTCGGGACCGGGACATCTTCCCGGAGCGATGCCCCGTCCCCCGGTGCGGAACCAGAAGACCTGGCGGCAGATATCGACGGTGATGCAGGATTCGAGGATCTGGTGATAGAACTGACGGCCCGGCAACGCCGGTTCGTCGAGGTCGCAGCGTGGACTCTGGCCGATGATGTCTACGACGCGATCGAGGAGCTACACCGACGTCCGGAGTCGGCATCGCGCAGTTCGTCGATTCTCAGTGACTTCCCGCCTGTGACATGGACGCAGCCGGCGGCATGGTGGCGTGAGCAGGCCCGCTGCTTCGACGATCTCGCACTCGAGGCTCAGGCCGGTATCGACCCGGATCCGGTCTGCACCGGGGAGGAGATGGCGCTGCACCTGGTCCTCGGTCGAGCACGGGCAATGGCCACCGACGAGTCCGATCGCCGTATGGATTTGGTCGGCGGCATCGCCGCGCACGACAACGACGACGACTGGGAAGGTCCGCTGGACTTTCTGTTCCAGGACCACGATGTGCTGACGTTGTTCAACAACGATCTCGAACCGTTTCCCGGTGCCGCCAATCTCGCGCCCGTCGATTGGTTCACCCCGTTCGTCGACATCGAGTCCCGCAGGCCCGATCGCGGCTTCCGACGCTGACAGTGCTCCTGTAACCGGGTCACGTCTGCGAGCCGATACCGCGAGAAGCTCTGTCTCAGGTGAGATCGGGGGGCGGTTCGGGATGTGCACTCGTTGCCTCGCGGACCGCGTCGGGCTCGAAGGACAGGATCGCCGTGCCTTCCTTGCGGCTGAGGGGGCGGTTGTCGTGGTGGTGCGGGACCGCTTCGGGGTTCGCGAGGTCGCGGACCCGTACCCCGACGAGTTCGGCGAGGGCGACGGCCTGTTCCCAGGTCGGGTACAGCACACCGGCTTCCCACCGATCCACTGCTGGTTCTTCGGCTTTGCAGGCGATGTCGACGTGGGGTCCGATGTGTTGGCCGCAGTCGAGTGTGTGGGTGATGTACCAGGGGACCAGCTTGCCGTCACGCCAGTGTTGCCAGTCAGTGGTGTCAGGTGCCGTAAAGGGTTGCCGATTCTCGAAGTGCACAGCGAACCGGTGGGCGCGGTCGAGATCAGCCTGCGGGAGCGAGCTCGCGCAGGGCGGCGTCATAGTCGGGTCGGGTGTCGATTCCGCCTGGCGGGTGCGGCGGTTGAACGGGTTTCGCACTCGTTCTCGTCGTCTCTCTTTGCGTCGCAGTGGGGGTGTCGATTCTAGGTCTGCGAGGCCCGCCGACCGGTCGTGGGTGCCGTCGGCGCTTCGAGTGCTGTGCGCAGCTCTGTTGTCGTCAAACCCGCGAGGGTGTGCGCGTCGACGGCGGGGATCTCGGCGGCGGTGAGTTTGGCGAGCATGGCCGCTTCGTCGTCGATGAATGCCCGTAGCCAGGCCCGGTGTTGGTGGGTGACTGCTCGGGCGTGGGAGAGCTTGGTCTGCCAGGCTGGTTGTGGGTGCAGCCCGGCTGGGGTTTTGGGCCTGGTGAACATGGCTTTCCCGGTCGGGAAGTCCTTGGTGGTGAGCCAGAGTCCTGAGGCGTCTCGGGTGTAGCGGGGTCGGGTGGTGGAGTAGACGATGGTGTATCCGAGACCGTCGATGGCCCAGGCGAGGTCGTAGCCGGTGTCGATGACTGCGGCGTCGGGAATGTGGGCGAAGAACTCTTCCCACCGTTGCTCGGCCGGTCGTTCGTCGACGGCAAGCAGCGACTCGTGCGCGCTGAGGTCTGCCAGGACGCCGTCGATGTCGATGATGACGACTCGATCGTCACCGGGCTTGGCCCACGGCCGGCGGGGTTTCGTGGTGCGGGCTCGTTTGGCCGGCCGCTGTGCGGGCTTGTTCGCGGGCCGGTCGACGGTGGTCATCGTTCGCTCACCTGATCATTGGTACCAGCTGCAGCTGGTGTGGTCCGCTCCCCCGTTTCGGCGCGGGAATGCAGGTAGTCCTGTGTCGCGGCTGCTGTGACCAGTGTTCGGACGGTGTCCGAGAAGAGGTCGCGCAGGTCCGGAGGGTCGCTGTATGCCGGGGTTATGTCGGCAAGGATGCGGTGTCCGGCGAGTGTGGCGAGAAGGAAGTTCGTGAACCGCTCTGCGGTGAACCCTGAACGGAGGAACCCTGCTTGTTCGGCGTTGACGGCGTGGTTGCGGATGGCTGCTTCCCATACGTGGGATGGGCGCTGCAGATCGGGCAACGGTGGATCTAGCGCCAGCTTCATTTCTGCGCGCCCTGAGACGCTGGTGGCGACGGCCGCGATGTCGTCGACGATCCCGGCGATCGCGTCGAAGGGCTGGATGTGTGCACTACGCCATCGTTCGACGATCGGTGTGTATGCCGAGCGCACGTCTTCGAGGACGGCTTCGGCGAGGGCTTCCTTCGATGGAAAGTGGAAGTAGAGCGCACCTTTGGTGGAGGTCGAGTTGGCGAGAATGCTGTTGACCGACGCGCCGGCATAGCCACGGTCGGCGAACTCGTGTGCGGCGGCGGCGAGAAGTGCCGCACGGGTCTTGATGGCTCGTTGCTGTGTCACCGCGTTGCCTCCGCATACTCGTCAGCCGTCGCAATGGAGGCTGCTGCGTTGGCGTCGACCGGAGAATGGCCGTGCGGGTCTCCCTCGACCACCTCGTTTTGCGGGGTAGTTCGCGGGGTTGCTTTGGAGGCAGCGAATTTCTGTTGAAATTCGACCCATTTGTCGTACCGATCCGCAACGGTGCTCGGATAAACGCCCAGGACATCGGCCGTTTTGTTGAACTTGCCCATTGCCTTTGGGTGATTGAGGTAGACGTCCGCTGTATCCCATACGACCTGAGGAAGGTCCCCGCGTTCGGCTATGTACGCCTCGAGCTGTTCTGCGTCAGTGGGTGGTAGGGCAGGGCCATTCTGTGCCTCCGTGCCGCCAGTGGGGGTAGTGGATGACTGCTCGGCGACGTGCGCGTCGGTGCCTGACGGTGTCGTTGGACTACGACGGTGACGCGGTGCGCTGATACCGATGGACATCATTTCGCACATGGTCATCACCATCAGGGGCGCAAGTGCTCCGAGTGCGGCGGCGACTCCGGCGTTGAGGTCGGTGACGGTGAGGACTGCGTGGTAGGCGTTGCCGGCCATGCTGGCCAGTCCGGCGAGCGTGTAGACGGCGATGATGAAGCGCCGGCCGATCACCGTGGCCCTGTCGGTGTGTTGGGACAGTGCGACGCGGAAGATGCCGGCTACGAGGATCGGTCCGTCGAGGACTACGGGGATCACCCAGGCGGAGTCGCCCAGCCGTGCCATGGTGGCGAGGTCGTAGAGGGTGGAAAAGCTGAGCTTGAAGCTTGATGCGGTCACAGCGATGGCCACGATGAGGCCGATACCGAGTGCCCACTTGATGATGGCGGGGTGTATTTCGGCTGGCTGGCTGATGCCGTGAGAGTCGGTGCCTGATGGTTCGGTGGATTGGTCAGCGTTACGGTGGTTCATAGGTCACAGCTCCTTGAGTTGTCTGTGGCCGCCCGGCCCCGGTGGTGTGTCCGCACTACCGGGGCCTTACGGGATGAGCAGGTCAGGGCATCCGCCGAAGGTCTCCGCTAGGAACGGAAGTGAAGCGGCGGCGAACTATAGTTCTGCATTTCTGTGTTTCTGTGTTTTGCGGTTAGGAAGATCGGTACTTCTTGAGGAGCAGTTCACGGACTTCATCTGCGATCTTGGTTCCCCGCATTGCGCACTGCGCCTTGATGTCTCGGTGAAGGCTGGCAGGGATGTCGATCGTCAGGCGTTTGATTTCCTCTTTCTCCACCGCCTTGACCTGGGCGGGACGCGTTGCTGGCTGCTCATCGGTCGGCGCGGTGTTGCGGCTCTCGACCCACGTGTCCGCTTCGGGAGTGACGCGGGCCGGTTTCACTGGGATGTCTACGCGTTTGCCGCTCATTTCAGGTTCCTCAGCTCTTTCGTGACGCCCTTAATCTCCTCTGCCGCAGGAGAGCTCGGGTCTGCTTCTGCTACTGACAGGCCTTGCGCAGCGGACTCGGCGAACACGACTCGTTGGGTCACGAATCGTTCGAGGAGGGTCGTCTCCCCTTCCCGTTCTGCGAGAGCAGTTCGGACGTCTCGGCCGATCGCCGTGCCTGAGATTCTACGATTAAGCACAAATACAGAAATCAGGTCGTCTCGGTACACTTTCGACTCGGCCACGAGGCTGAGAACTTCCTCTGCGGCCCACACGTCGTACGGCGATGGCTGTATGGGTATGACTACGACGTCGGCGGCGAGAATGGCCGACCTTGCCAGATCGGTGACACGCGGCGGCCCGTCGATGACGACGTGGTCGTAGCCCTCACTCATTGTCGCGACCTCACGATGGAGCGTCGCCCGCGGGAAGCCGACGACCGTGAAGAGTGGTGGTTCCTGCCTGGCGGCGGCCCAGTCGAGTGCACTGCCCTGTGGGTCTGCGTCGACCAGGAGGACGCGAGATCCGTCAGACGCGAGCTCCGCAGCGACGTTGATGCTGAGAGTTGTCTTGCCGACGCCTCCCTTCTGATTCAGAAAACTAAAAATCATGAAATGCGCCTTTCTGTTTTTACAGAAGCACGTAGGAACGCGTCTGTAACTTTCTGTGGACCAGGGTTTCTGTAATTCTGCATTTCAGGACTACGCAGTCGTTACTCGCACACTTGAACAGCCCTCAAAGCCGGTGGTGAGGTGGCGCACAAAACAGGTTTTCTGTATTTCTGCAGATCATGAAACGTGCGTTTCCGTGATCAGGCCGAAACGCACCCTGCTTACAAGGACGGGCAAGTGGAGCTTGCGGCCTGGCATCCAGCTGCGCCCTACATTAACACAGATACGTAAACTTACAACAGCACATTTCCGTGCTTCCGGTTTTCTGTATTTCTGTGCTTCTGTACTCAGGGCTCGGAGGCGTGCTTTCGTTTTTGCAGAAACGCGTGTTTCTGCAAAAGCACAACGTTGGAGGTAACGGCCCTGCCGGGGGACTCAGGCGCGCACGATCACTGCGCCGAGATGGTCACTCAGGAGCTCGATCGCTTCCAGCACAGGATCGGGCTCCGGGGGTGGCCCTGCAGCGAGGATCGCCGCCCATAGCGTCTCTGACTCTGCCCCGCGCGGTGGGGGAGCGCCGTAGATCGGAACGTCGGCCGCTGGATCTTTCATGGCCAACGCCACGGCCGGACCGTAGAAGCGGTTTTCGAGCCACACCTGCCACAAGAGCCGTTCGGCTCGGTGTCGAACGATGCGGTCGGCCGCGACGGTCTCGAGGCCGTGAGCGTCCGCTACGTCGTCCAACGTGCGACTTCCGGGACCCAATGTCGCCCCGTCGCGTTCGATGAGTCCAGCGGCCGTCAGAGCCGCCAGAATCGCGTAACCGTTCGACGGCCGCAGCATCGCGCCGGCAAAGACGTCGTCGATGTTCGTAGCCAGACCCGCTACGACCAGCTCGTACACCGCCCGCCCACGCAGACCGAGCACGCTCCATGCTGGATGTACCGGCTCCACACGTGCACGCTCGATCCGCGCTCGTCTTGGGCCCTTTGTGGTCGCGGGTGTGGTCAGGGCGTAGCGATCTGCCTCACGGCCAGCACCGCGGGCCACGAGAAGCAGGGGAGACCCTGGAGTATCTCTGAGCACCCGCAACGCACTCCAGACCGTCGATTCCGACATCAACCCAGCCGAATGCGACAAGCTCCGTCCACCCACTGCCACCACCGGCACTCCCTCGACCAATTCGCCGGCCAGAGCCGATGTGTAGGCGAGTGCTTGGACCACTGCCAGTAGGACAGGGCGCTGGCGGGTACCGAGAAATTCTGAGTCAATCCACAGCTGTGCGTGTGCCAGCCATTGGCGACGAATTCGATCTTTCAGGAAGGAACTACTACCCCCTGTGTGTCTGTTCTTGTGCGTGAGTTGGTGGAATGGGCGGACGATCCTTGCGGCCCAGCTCAGGGCGTTGGCGACGTCTCGTTGCAGAGCGGCGGCGGAGTGCCTGCCGTACTTGTCGATGTACGAGTTACGGACTCCCGACCACGCCTTGGTGACGATCGCCTTCTCGATGTCTGCGGTGCTGGCACCGCGCAGGACGGCGTGGCTGATGACGGCTTGCCGCGCCTCTGAGGGGGAGTCCCAAAGGGCTCTGGCTGTTTTGGTGAACTTGCCCGTCGCCGCGTACGCCTCGACCGCCTCTGGGACGGCCGTAGTGCGGTGGAAGCGCGGGTCCAAGCGTCGGTCCCGGCCGACACCGACGAGGCGTTCGTCTTGGGTGAGGGAGGCAGCGACAGCGGCTACAGGGGTTCGGTGCCGGGGAGTGGTCGCACCGCCCAAGAGAGCGATGAGGCGGGGGACGATACCGCGGTCGGACCGAACGGTGAAGGCGTCTATCGCCTCGTCGAGGGTGCCGTCGAGGATGCGGTAGCCACCCTCGCGGCACGGTGAGCCCGGGGGAGTGATGCATCCCCAGTCCGCGTTGAGCATCGGAGTGGCGTCCAGGGTGACCAAGCGGGCCGACAGGAGCTGCATCACCATCTTGATGTCGTCGACGCGCAGAGCGATGTCGGTGGCCATCGGCACCAGGACGTGGCGGCCGCCGCTCGTCGAACGATCGGTGACGGTGCGTCCACCGCATTCGTGGAGCCATCCCAAGGCACGTTCGACATCGACGTCGACCTGCTCCGGCGTGTGGTGCTTGGCGTCGAAGTCCAGCGCTAGCAGGCTCGTACGGCCGCGCGCATAGATCGGCACCGCGGCCGGCACGACCGGTAGGTGCTTTGTCAGAGTCCGCGAGGTATCGAACTTGCCGCTAGCGGCACTCCAGACACGCATGGACCGACGCGCGGCCACCAACGGAGACAGACGTCTCCACGTGTTGTCGGGTGTCGACATTGCCGTGACGACACGAGCATCAAATCTTGAACCTTCATCAGGGCGCGATGTACCCTGAGACCTGTCTTCCACGACAGTCCCTTCGGGGATCTCGAGACCAGCGAGTTGCCGCTCACTGGCTCAGGCTTTTGACGGTCCCTCGATCCCTATCGGGGGACCGTCGCTTTATCTCTGCTAAGCAGTAAGGGAGAGCTGGCCCCCTTCTGCATATGAAATGTCCGGGCCGAGCTGCAAATCACGCCGCCCCGCGAGCCCGCAGAAGACATCGCGAGCAAAGCGTGAGACAGCGCTGTAACCAGCACGGTGGGCGAGTTCGACAGCATTCACCTTGTCTGGCACGCGAATGGTGTACTTCTGCGTGGTTTTAGGCGCTGCCGGTAGGCGGGCCGAAAACGGCAGCGGTAGCGCGTTGAGAGGAAGATTGACGTCGGGACCCAACTTGAGCTCCTCAAGGCCAGCGAGATCGCAAAAGACGTCTGCGCTGAATCGGGAAACCGCACTGTATCCCGCCTGATGGGCAAGCTGTTCTACGTCGACCTCTGACGGAACACCCCGGACGAGAAAGCCCCGCCGGGTCCCGAGGTGGGGTTGTGCCACGGTCACTCCTCTCGACGTAGTTGCTGCGGACCCATGTTCACACGCAGAGCGAATCAGATACGTGCACGACACGCGGTAGGGCCTGAGAAATTCCGTCCCGGAGCTCTATGGCGGCCTTGTGACGGATGGCGTCGACGGGCCTGCCCGGTAGCATCGCAAACCATGACACTTGAGGTTTCGAGCGTTGGCACGACTGCCGTCATCACCGCTCAAATGCGCGCCATCGAGTCGGCGCGCCCGGACAGGCTTTTCTCGGACGAACTAGCTGGTGAGCTGGTAAGTGCTGCGGGACTCGGCATCGAGCAGGTCACGCTGGACCAGGTGGAGGGCCAGAGGGTGTACGTCTCGTTGGCTGTCCGCACGCACTACCTAGACGACTGGTGCGCACGTTTGCTGGCCGGCCAATCGATCAAGCAGGTTGTGATTCTCGGCGCAGGCCTCGATACACGCGCAATTCGACTTGGATGGGTCGAGAGTGGAGTTTCCGTCTATGAGATAGACCGGTCAGACGTTACGGAGTTGAAAGCCCACACGCTGGGCATAGATTCCAACGCGCGCTGGCACGGTGTCGCGGCCGATTTGACCTCAGACCGTTGGTCCGAGACGTTGGTGGCAGCGGGCTTCGATGCTTCCAAGCCGACTCTCTTCATTGCCGAGGGCCTGTTCATGTATCTCAAAGACTCGGCTAGTCGGAAGATCATCGAAACTCTTCGCGGTGTGGCCGCCCCTGGTAGTCATCTACTGGCTGTCCATTTTGGGCTAGGTGCACAGCTAGACGCTGAAACCCAGGCCATGTCTGCTGCTGTCGGAAACAACGGCTATGCGTTCGAGTCAGTGATTGAGACGACGCCTCAGGAATGGCTAGGAGACACGTGGCAAGTGCAGAGCGCATTGTCGATTGCTCAATATGCACCCACGGTTGGTCGAAAGATCCCGTATGACGAGGATGCAATTGGGGCCGAGGTTACCTGGATGTTCGCGGCTGCAGTTAAACCGTAGACATCTCAAATAGCATTCGTCGTGCAATTACCGGTGTCCGCGCCGCCCGCCAGCACTCTAAACGAGTCTGCGGGATCTGTAGATGCTCGAACACATTGCGGTGTTCAAGCTGACGTGAGCGGACCCATTCGTCGTGACGGTCCCACAGCATCTGAAAGTACTGAATGCGCACCCAGAGACGGACCAGTAGCGGGACAAGAAAGGCAGCTAGCAGCTGAACCGTTACGAGCGTAGTAAGTGCAACCGCAATGAGCGATCCATTGCGTGCGTATGCCTCTGGAAATAGGCCGGGCGCTGCTTTGATGATGAAAACACGCAATACGATGTGCAATGCAAAAACTACGGCTGTAATGGCAGACGACGCTATTAGGAGCATCATGACTCGGATTGGCCCCGTGAATTCTCGAAGATTTCCAAGGATCAGTCCGAGCGAGATGATGCCGACGCCAGCAATTGCCAGGGCTATATAACCCCAAAAGATCACTTGCGACGCATTCCACTCAAAAGCGTCAGGAAGATATGGCTCCGGCTGACGCCATAGCCCACTGGTTATGAACGCCGTGAGCATAATCACGCTGGACCCACCAGCAAAGAGGTGAGGAACGAGTGGCTTTACGTCAGCTCCGACGAGCCAGGCAACAGCCGGCACGCAGTAGACGATTGCAACGGTCGTGCAGGTGATAGTCAGAACATAGGGGATGTTGTGCCAGTTGTAGTGACCAAGGAGCTCTCCCGCTACAAATGACACCTGGTCCTCGATTCCGGGTAGGTGCAGGAATCGGGCGGTAACAAAAAGCAAGACTGCGATCCCAAACCAGTGGCCAGCCGACGTTGGGTTTCGGACTGGCCCCGAGCGAGCGAGGAGGACGACCCCCACCAGTGCCAAGAACGACGCTCCGATGGACGTCGTGAGATCAAGAATCCACATTGTGACTCCCCTTTAGTAGTACCCAAAGGTGCGGGCAAGCCGGTCGAGCATCTGGGCGGTCTTGTCTGCGCCACGCCGCGCCGCAATTCGGTCACGCTTGTCGTCCACTTCAGCGAGCAGCAGGGAAGCAAACCACTCGGCCTCCTGCTCGATCGTCCCTAGAGCGGTGGCCGTAGGCGCTAGCTTGGCCACGGAGTGCACCTGGCAGGTGAACCTCGCAGCTCGCTTACGCACCAGGTGAGGCGGGAGTGCATCGAACCAAGAAACCCAGGCGTCCGGTGAAGCTTGTTGGGGGTGTTCTAGTAGTAGGTGTCCCATCTCGTGTGCGATGGCGTATCGCCGCTCATTAGCAGTGAGCCCCGGAGGTAGAACGATTTCGTCGGCCAGCTCGCGAGTCCACAGTTGCCCCGTGACACCAGCGGTGAGCGATATGAGGTCTCGTGACTCTATGACGGTGATGGGTCGTCGTCGCCGCCGCGCTTCGGAAGCTACGAACTCGTCCACACTCCAGGTCGGGCCGGGATTGATTCGTCGCACCAGCTGAACGGCCACCTGTCTAGGATCAGAAGGGGGCAGCTGGTCTGATTTGCTTCTCCCGGCTTCCTTTGAAAACCGGGAGAAGAGGGTCATGGCGCGACGCGGTCCAAGCGTCCTGTACGAAGAAGTTCTGC
Organism: Rhodococcus sp. 05-2255-1e; assembly: GCF_002259025.1. Lineage (NCBI taxonomy): Bacteria > Bacillati > Actinomycetota > Actinomycetes > Mycobacteriales > Nocardiaceae > Rhodococcus > Rhodococcus sp. 05-2255-1e. The sequence goes on from NZ_NOZE01000007.1 coordinate 35,451, forward strand.
ACGGTATGCACGCAGATCGTCTACCGACATGTTGCCCATTCCGTGCGGTGTCTCCCGCCCCCGCGCCAGCGGCATGCCAAAGAAGTTCTCGCAAAGGAAGAGCTCAGCCTGAACCAAGGGCTTCATGTACAGGTCAGGATCGTCAGCGAGGAGCTTGCTGCCCTCGTACCATTCGCACGCAACCGCGTATGCCTCTAGCTCGCGTGGGGTCGGCAGAAGTGTCCCGTCGAGGTGGGCCTTAATCGTCCTGGGGCGGATCGCGCAGCCTGCGCGGGTCAGCCGTTCAGCGAGCAGTTCGTGCGTGCCGTCACTCATCGCTGAGCGACCCGTCACTTCGATCATCAACCAGAGCCGGTGAGAAATCGCCTCCGACTTTCCTAGATCGCTGTTCCGTCGTGAGGGGGCAGCGACGTCTTCACTGGCTCCATCAGGTGCGGCGTTCGTCATTTTCGCAAGTCTAGAGAGCTTGCAAAGCAATCGCACGCAGCTTGTTAGTAAGGCGACATGCGTAACGACCGGTCTGATCTTCGAGGGCACCCACGAGCCACCTGCGGTAGTTCTGGTCGTCGACTTGCTGTTCGGTCGGCTTGTCGAAAGGTGGATCTTCTAGCAGGTAGGGGGCAAATGTGATCCTCAAAAAGCCTGGTATCGACCGGGTAGGCCCTCCGAAACGCTCCAAAACCTCTGTTGCATGCGCGGCCGAGAGTTGCTGCGCAAACCTAATAAGGGAACCGAGAGCGCTTGTCCCGCCCGCGAGATCCGAAGGGGAGAGGCTCTGCTGGATAAGAAGAAGTCCTTCCCGAAGTACCTCAACGGGCACTGCCACATATGCAAAGTCCAGGGGATCGCCCGCACTGCCTTCAGCAGCTAGCTCCTGTGGCGCACTTGGCTTAGTCGGCTGGGTAGGGATCGCTGCACTGATGTCTTCCAGCGGTGTCGGCTCACGCAGGTCAAGACATCCGGCGGCCGATCCTGGGACCCACTTCAGACCAGCATCTAAACGGTCGAGGGTGCTGGGACGTGGGTACGCCGTCGTCGCGGTCGGAGACTCGAGTCGCGCCATCGTCGAGTCAGAAGGGCCGCCGGCCTCATGAAGCCCGATTCGCGTGAGACCCAGGGCCCGACGCCTCATCGTCACGGCGTCAGCGAGGAACGCCAGCGGCGGCGGGATTTGCTCAAGCACACGCAAAAGCTTATCGCCCATAAGAGACCGAAACCCTCTTAAGGGCGATGACACCCGGGAATCCGTCACATACCCTTTATACACATGTCACACAGTCCTCGTTGGGATCGAACAACGCAGATTGCGACTCTCTTAGGCCCAGTTTGGCTACATAACGTGTTAGTGTGCTTTCTATGTCGGATAGGGTGGCCGTAAAAAGGCTGGTACACCGCGACCGACGACGCTCACACGACGTCTTTGGAGGCGTGCATGGAAGCTACCTACTCCCGGGTCCGGTCAGAGACGGAGTCGAAGAACGGCCGTCCCCTCTGCGAGTCCACTGGATTCATCAGCATGATTTTCGGAATGGTCGGGTGTTCACTTCCATCTGGCCACGACGGACCGCAACACGAGCTGCGTTGCGAGGCGACCGGAGAGCTCCTCGGAGCGTGGCCCGCCAAAGTGGGGAACGCCAGGCGGCGCGAAGACTCACCGCGCACGGCCGCCTAACCCCTGAACTCGGGTGGGCTTCTAGATGCCTGCTCGTGAGCTGCGGGAGCTCCCCGACGCCCTGCAGCTCGACCGGTGGACCGGCGCGAGGGTCGCGCAGTGAGCGCATTTCATCATGTTCAGCGCTGCGCGGCCCCGCCGGGACATCTACCGGATTCCCACACTTCCACTGACAGAAAGGAATACGCCCGATGCCGTGGATTTTCTCGCAGCTCTGGTTCTGGCTCAGCCTGCTGGGCTGACATCTTCTCCAGCCGTGCCGGTGGGTGCCTGCGTTTGTCGATCGACCTGGCACCCACCAGAAGCGCACCGAAGTTTCACGTTCCGGCGTCGTCGACGTCACAGCCCACAGTTTCTCTCGGTTTTGACAGGAGTCGAAATATTGTCCGACAGAACTCGTTTCAGATCCATCGCCGCGATGATGGCCGTCGCAGCGTGCACGCTGTCGGTCAGCGCGGCACACCTGCTGGTGACGCCGCCGACTGCCTCGGCCAGCCCGGAGCAGCCGTGGCTCGACGAACTGGTCACCGACTGCCCCGCCCTCTACACCCTCGCCGTCCAGGGGACGGGACAGTCCTCGCCGGATGCGCCGATCAAGGCCGACACCGGAATGCTCGGAACGGTCCTCGGCCCGGCGCTCGAGGCCGCGCGGGTGATCGGTTCTTCGCTCGACCGCGCGTACGTGCCGTACCCGGCTGCATTCGGCGGTGCCGTCCCCGGCGGTAAGCAGCCCTACACCGTCTCGGTGGAGGAAGCCGCAGCCAACCTCGAAGCTGCCGCCGAGAAAGTCGTCTCGAGCTGCCCGACAACCCGATTGGCCGTCGTCGGCTACAGCCAGGGTGCGCACGCCGCCTCGAATTTCCTCGAGGCGGTCGGCGCGGGCACCAGCGCAATCTCAGCGGACAAGGTTGCGGTCGGCGCGCTGTTCGGTTCGCCGACCAGAGGTGCCGGGTCGCCTGTCTTCCCTGGCAGCAGTAGCGACGACCCTTCCCCAGCTCCCGGCTCGTCCGGAAACCACGTCGCCGAACTTCCCCCGGTCTCCGCCCCTGCACCCGCTGGCTCAGGCATCGGCCCGGCCAGCGACGTCGTCTCCAGCTACGGATCGCTCAGCGGGCGGGTGGCCTCGATGTGCCAGACCGGCGACCTCGCGTGCGATGCACCCGCGAACGCCCCGATCGCGCGAGCGGTGACCAATGTCGCCGGCCAGGCAGAGGTCGGCGGTGACCCGTTCCGCGCCGTGTCGTCCATCGGCATGGCGTTGGCGTCGACATCGTTCGGCGTCGCGGTCGACGTCATCAACGAGGACGTCTCGGTACCGAAGAACTCCCTCGAGAATCTGTCCATCGCACCGAAGAAGTCGCTCTCGCAGCGGTTCGCCGAAGCCTCGGACCCGAAGGCAACGCCTCCGACCGGGCAGGAGGCCATCGCAGCACTGACCAAGGTCGGTCTGGTCGCGGTCAATGCCGTGGTGTCGGTGGCGAAGAAGGTCATCACGCCGCAGACCATCGCCGAAGTGTCCGCTGCCGGCTTGTCCAATCCCGCTGCAGCATTCGCGGTGATCGCAGCCAAGACCGCCAAAGCGGTCATCGAGCTCGTCCCGCCTGCAACATCGAAGCGGGTCGTGCAGCAGGCATTCAACGTCGTCAAGAACGAGGTGACGGCCAACAAGGATCTGTTCGACCTCGCAGCGTTGACCTCATACGCCAACACCATTGCCGCACATACCGGTTACGGCACTGCGGCGGCGACTCCACAGGGCGAATCGACGACACAGTTTGTAGCGGACTGGCTCGCGGCCGCCGCAGCCGACTTCGGTGACAGTTCCACCGACACGACGACGTCGTCGTCTCCGTCGAGCTCCACCACGACACGCACCGCAACGCCCACAACCTCGACCGCAACTACCTCGGTGCTGCCCTCGACTCGTCCCTCCACCACGTCCGGAACCGTCACCTCGCTTCCGGCTGCAACCCCCGTCCAATAGCTCCACCTACACGAAAGGTCCACTCCTTCATGGGCACTCACAAGATTCCCACTCGGTCACTGACCCGAATCGCCACCGCCACGACCGCAGCATCGGTGATGGCCGTGTTCTGCTACGGCACCGCATCGGCCGCACCGGGTGACGCCCCGGCAACCCAGGGCGACATCACCACCGCAGCCCCGTCGACCCAAGGGCCCCTGACCTCCGATGCACCGTCCACACAGGGTGAACTGACCGCACCCGCCCCGCAGCCCGAAAAGCGTGTCTACTGGGTTGCACCGCCCGTCCAGTACGACCAGACCGAATGGCAGACCTGGGACGCGTACTACGACAACGACTCCACCAGCACCAACAACAGCGGCACGGCGACGACCTCGGACAACTCCGGTACCACGGTCGAGCCTGCAGAACCGGTCGCTCCGGCTGAACCCGCAGCTCCGTTGGACGTGAGCACTCTGCACGGCCCGACCGCCGTCGAAGACCCCACGAACCCGACCGCCGCCCCGGACAAGACGGTCAAGTTCGGTGACTACTACGCCGACCAGCCCAGCTGGCTCACCGACGACGCACGTGACCGCACCAACAACTCCACGGCCGTCATCGAGGCGCAGGTGACCGACTTCTGGCGGTCGATCGGTGTCCCGACCGACCGCGCCCAGCGACTCGGTGCCGCCCAGATCGCCGCAGGCGGCGCAGGCCTGGTCACCGGCGCTGTGGCGGCCGGTGTCCCCGGTGCTGTCCTCGGCTCGCTCGCCGGCGGAACCATCGGCGGTATCGGCGGCGCGCTCGCCGGCGGGCTGATCCCCATCGCCCCCGGCATCGCACCGATCACCACCGGTATCGCCGGCACCGCAGGCGGAGCCGCGATCGGTGCACTGGTCGGCGGTGTACCCTCGGCCGCGATCGGTGGCGCAGTCGGTCTCGCCACGGGCGTTGCGCTCGGAACGACCTACGGTGCAGGCGATCTCGGTGAGCCGCAGAAGATCGAACTGCCGGACTTCCCGCAGCCTGCACCGGCACCGGCACCCGCCCCTGCGCCGGCACCGGCACCGGCACCCGCCCCTGCGCCGGCACCGGCACCGGCCCCGGTCATCGAGCAAGCCGCCCCGGTCTGGACCGTTCCGGACAACCCTGTCGACACCGCACGCGGATTCGTCACGACACAGATCGCCGGTGGCCAGCAGGCACTCGACACCGTCGATGCCGCTGTGGTCGACGCGACTCCGGCGGTACAAGCCGCTGTTGCCGACGCAACGCCTGTGGTGCAGGCCGCTGTGGCAGATGCAGCACCCGCCTTCGCTGCCATCGACAACGCGCTCGCGGCCGCCGGATTGTCCAACCCGCTCGCTCCGGCAGTGCCTGCCTGACCTATCCAGTGACCTGCTTCGGGAAGGCCGCGTTCCGACCGACCCGCACGCGGCCGGAACCGGCCTTCCCGAAGCTCCCCACTCCACCCGAACCCCTCGCGCTCTCATCGAACGTCTCAGGGACACAGGAGAAAACAATGGCGACCGACAATCACCGCGACAGCACGATGCTGTTCCCTGACCCCCAGGAAAACTTCGACCACTCGCAGTGGCAGCCGGCCGCAGACTCCGCCGTGCACCCGTCGATGACCCCCGCACCTCCGCTACCGGCGATGCCAGCAGTAGGCGAGAACAACTCCCCCACAACCGATCCGGCACACGACCTCGACACCGAACACGACTATGCCGATGCCGATTTCGGCGACATCGCCCCCGAGACCGTTCCCGTTCCGTACTGGGTAGCCGCGCACGTCCCGGCCGACCGCCTCGTGATGGACCAGCCGCAACGCCGGTTCCGTCGCCGTCGCACCGCAGCCGCGCCGACTCCCCCCGTCGACGACGCGACCTCGCAGCTCCCGGTATCGCCCGCGCGCCCGCGTCGACGGATCTCCCCGACGTGGATCGTCGCTGCCGGCGTCGCGGCCGCCGCACTGATCGGTGCCGTCGTCGTCGTCAACGGCCAGGACGACGCACCCGACACTACGAACTCGACCGTGGTGGCTGCCTCGACCGCCGCACCGAGAGCGAGCACCACCGCGCCCACCAGCGCCGCCCCCGCTCCCTTCTGCACCGCTGCCAGCACCCCCGACGCCACGACCACCGACGCTGCCGGGGGACGCGGAAACGCGGTCGATGTCATCGCAGCGTTCGAGCACGCCTACTACGTGGAGCGGTCCGGCGCAGCTGTCGCCTCTCTCATGGTCTCTCCGGCACCACCGGAACGCATTCAGGCCGTCATCGACCGCACCCCGGCCGGTACCGAGCACTGCGTGACGATCGCGGCCACCGACAACCCGGACGTTCATGCCGTCGCTCTCGCGCTGCGGACACCGTCCGGATCGGAATCGGCCATCGCCTCCCGGATCACCACCGTGCGCACCGGCGCGAACTACGCCATCAGCAACGTCGAGGAGGTTCGGTGAGCACTGTGGTTCCCATCCGCCCGGGCAAAACCCCACCGCCGCAGCAGGTCTGCATCATGGTCGGGTCGTCCGCAGGTGGTGCGTCCTCGACCACCACCGCCCTCGGGCTCGCGACCGCCATAACCACACCGAAGTTCCCGGTCGTGGTGGCCGACGCCACCACCGACGGCGGAAACCTCTTCGAGCGCGCCGCCGCACACACACTCGACAACCCGATCACCGCCGGCCTACCCGTCAGCAGCGCCGCCACCACCTCGAACGCAACAGTGTGCGGACCGACCTCGGACCGCAGCGACCTGACCCTGATCGACAGCATCTTCGCCTCACGCGGAGCAGCGCGCATCTACGACGTCGGCACGGCCCTCGACGCACCGCGCGTGGCAAGCCTGCGAGGACAGGCCGTGCTCGTCCTGACCGCCATCGCACGCGCCGAACCACTCACCCGCCTACGAGGACGCCTCGAGCACATTCGCGCCGCCCACGGGGCGACTGCGCTCGCTCGCACCGTCGTGGTCATCTCCCACACCATCCCAGCCGGCACCGTCGATCTCACCGCCGTCCGCTCCGGACTGAGCCCTGTTCTCGCCGCACTGGTCGAGGTGCCCTTCGACAATGCCCTGGCTGCACCCGGATTGTTCGATCACCGCCGCGTGGCCCCGGCCACGACGGCCGCATGGTCCACCGCCGCATCTGCCGCGCTGGCCCTCTCACTCGCCGCCGCCGACCTCGAGACCGACCAGCAACGAAAGCGAGAGCAAGCATGACCGAGACCATCGACACCACAGACTCAGCGACACAGTGGATCTCACCGTCACTGTGGCTGCTCGGTGCCACCCGCGAAGCAGGGGTGAGCACCCTCGAACAATTCTGGTCCTTCACCGCTGACAGCGAAGGATCGTGGCCACCGGGCGACGACCGCGAACGCGTCTCCCCCTACGTCGTCATCGTCGCCCGCGACAGCTTCAAATCGCTCACCGCCGCACAGAATCTCGCACTCGCACACCAGCGAGGAGAAATCGGGGCCGGATCGGAGCTCCTCGGGTTGATCACCGTCGCGTCGGCCCCCACCTTGGACAAACCGATACGCCAACACCGCGACGTCGTCGGTGGGGCGTTCGAGCAGTCCTGGCACATCGGATGGCACCGAAGCTTGCTGTCGGCGTCCCTGGATCGGCTCCCACGCTGGCATCCCCTCGCCGCCGACGCAACCGCCCCCAACCCAGCACTACCGACCGATATCCACACCGTCGGCATCGCCCTGACCAACGCCGTACACGCACGCATCCCGGCACTGTTCACCGGACAAGTTGCCTGATGAACACCGCACTGACGATCAGCGAGACCCTCGCTCACGTCGAATTCCGTCCGACCGAGAGCACGATCCCGCCGCCGATAACGGATGTGGGAGCGCTGCTGCGGTACATGACGGTCGGTGCGTGCATCGCTAGCGGAGCGGCGTGTGTGTTCGAGTTCGCCCGCCTGGCATGGACGTGGAAACACGAGGACGGCCGCGAGGCCCAGGACCTGAAATGGCTTGCCCTGTCCGGGCTCTGCCTCATTGTCTCGGTCACCGCCTACCAAGCCGTCCGCTCCATCACATGACGTCCAACGCCTCTGTTCAGCAGCCCGATCGGACACGTAACCGCACTGACGAACCCAACGGAAAGGCTCGGTGACCACACATGATCCTCATCGACACTGTCCAGAGCGCCGTGACGCTGGCGCAGGATCCGCTGCCCCCACCGACCGGGCCATTGAAGATTCTGCCGCTCTTTCGGGGGTTGATGCTGGCCGTGTGCGTCCTCTGTGGAGCAGCGTTTGCTATCGCGTTGAGCCGCATCGCGTGGGCTCGAATGAGCAAGACAGGCTGTCAGGCCAAGACCACGAAGGTGCTGATCGGGACCGTGGTCGCAGGCCCTGTCTCGTTCGCCGCCTACGAGTTCATGGGGTGGATCGCATGATGGCCGCGCTCGGCGCACTGCCGATGCTCGGGGTGCTCACGCTGTCGATCTACCTGGCCTGCGCGATCGGGGTCCTGGTCGCGTTGGGCCGCATGGCACGGACCCGCAAGCACCACGACGGCCGCGAGGACAAGAACACGAAAATGCTGGTCGGATCCATCCTCGGCTGCCTGATCATGGCCGGCACCTACGGCCTCTCGCCCTATATCTCGTAACCAGTTCACCGTTGCTGCCTCACAACGAGTTTCGGACCGCAGTACTGATGCGACCGATGTTCACCGCTTCACCGAACACGACACGAAAGGCTCGATGATCGCCCATGATTCTCGCAACCGCACAGGCCGTGCAGGACTTCTCGGTCCAGGCCATCGAATTCAACGTCACCGCCGAACTCCCGCCCGGCGCGAACGGACTGCTCAAACTGTTGAACTGGCTCTTCTGGGGAGTGCTGCTGGCCTGCATGGCCGCGATCGTGTTCTCGGGCGGAAAGATGGCCTGGGAGAAGTGGAATCAGGGAACGATCCAAGCCCCGAAGATCCTCCTCGGCGCTTTGGTCGGCGCGATCGTCTCCGGTAGCGCCAACGCCATCCTCAACGCAGTCGCCGGCGGATGACCGGGGCCACCGACGCCGGGACTGTCCTGGCCATGCCCGCCGATGTCGTCGAGAACATCAACACCGCCCTCGGGTGGATGCTCGGGCTCGTCGCGGTGGCCTGCGTAGGAAAGATCATCTTCGTCGGTGCCCGCATGGCCTGGGATCACCAGCACACTCCCGGTGTCGAATCGCCTGTCTCGGCCGAGTTCTTCGCCGCGGTCATCGGCTGGATTCTCGCCGCCGTCGCGGCCGGAGGTATCGCCGCTGCCCTACTGGACGCGACCGGCACCGTCTCGAACGATCCGCAACCGAACCCCAGCGTCGTCGACGACATCGAACGCATCAACCCACCTCTGAAAGGCGGACAATGACCATCGCCACTCACCCCCGCACAGGCCGTCGATACCTGGCCGCAGGTGCGGCCACCGCGATCACGGTCGGCCTCCTGCTGGCCGGTTGCGGCCGCGACGAGACAGAGCCGCAGAGCGATGCTCCCGCAGCACCGAGCATCGATCTTCACCGTGCCCCCGATATCGCCTCCTGGACCACAGCAGGGAGCATTGCGGTACCCCTGGGCGCAGTGGACGGACCGACCTCGTCCCCTGGGGCACCGTTCGCCGGCTACACCCAAACCCCGCAAGGGGCAGCGCTGGCCGCGATCGACCAATCGGTCCAGCTCGCCACCGCCGTCGACGGACGATGGGCGGAAATCCTTCCCGCTGTCAGCGTTGCCGGCCCTGGCCGCGACCTGTGGGCCGGCAACCGGGCCTTGGTCTCCACCAGCGGCATCGATCCCTCCGTTGCCCCCGAGATCGTCGGCTACACGATCGAGGAGTACTCGGCCGACGCAGCCGATGTCTCGATCGTTCAGCGCTTCCCCGACGACTCGCTGGCCTCGACTCTGACCCCGGTGACCTGGTCCGGCGATGACTGGAAGCTCACTCTCCCGGTCAGCGACACCAACCCGGTCGAGGATCTGGCTACCCTTCCCGGCGACATCGTCGACCTGGAAGGAACCAGACCATGACCGAACCGCACTACGACGAGAATCCCACGCCTGCAACAGAACCGACCGAGCCCGAAGGCAAGCGCATCGGCACCGTCGGCTGGATCGGCGTCGGAATGGTGGTGGTCATCATGCTCGCCGGCCTCGCCGTGAGCCTGGTGGTCCTCTCCCGCGACCAGGACACACCCCTGGTCCCCCTCGACGACGGCGGCACCGCGGCGCAGGTGACCCCGCAGGACACTGCCGGATTGTTCGAGCCCGATCCCGAGTTCGATTCCCTCGACCGGGTGGTCTACGTCCCGAAGGACCCGAACGGGGTCGTCCTCGAGCAGAAGACCCCACCTGCCGGCCGCACACCCGACACCGCTCCGGAAGGGGTGATGCTCCAACGGGTGCACGGCAACATGGTGCTGCCGTTCTCCACCTCGGACGGGCCGACTGCTATCGATTCCTCTGGTGTGGCAACAGGATTCAGCCACACCCCCCAGGGTGCGGCGTTGGCTGCGGCGCACTATCTCGCATACGTCACCTCCGGAAACGATCGCATCGACATGATCGCAGCGTCGGGTCAGGCCGACGATCCGACCGGCACCAACGCGGAAGCCAAGCGCTACAACGCCACCGGCGTTCTCGGCTCCGTCGCGGACGGTTCCGCATACGTTGCGCTGCCCTCCTTGAAGTTGAACTACACCGACGCCCTCACCCGCGTCTGGTTCGGCTACACCGCCACCCTCAAAGATGGCGCTACCCAGTACCGGCGCGTGTACTCGGACTTCGTCTGGCGCGAAGACCGTGGATGGGTCCTGCAAGTCCGGCCACTGAACTCCCCGCAGGGTCCGACGGTCGGTGGCAGTGCCGACTCGACACCGTTCGAGGCGGGCTGGCTGACATGGTGGTGATCGGGCGTCGACTGCACACACTTCTCACCCATTCGCTGCGCGCGGTCTTCACGTTCGCAGCCGTTCTTGCCCTGGTAGCAGGCAGTGCCGGTATCGCTGCCGCACAAGATCCCGCGCCACCAGCAGAGGATCCGTCCTTTCTCGACCAGGCGGGCGCGGTCTCGAAGTGCTTGAGCCCGTACGGTGCCATCGCATCTGCCGTAGGCGAGATCGTGGACGCCGCCTCGGGAACCGAGAGCGAACCGACCTGCATCGACACTGCGGCGGATGTTGCGGCCGCACCGGTCAACGCCGTCAAGAACGCCGCCGAAGGCGCATTCGAGAAAGCCGGTCTGAGCTTCGGTGAGGCCGGGGGCGCGGCCCTGAAATTCGCTCTGGGCTGGTGGATCGAGATCCCCGGCCAGAACGAACAGGCATTCCAGAGCGTGCTGTCCACTGTCGGCGGCTACACCTACGACATCCAGCTGGCGTTCCTCATCGTCTCGATCATCCTGCTCGGCGGCAAGCTCGCCCTCGCCCGATCGGGAGCAATTCGGCAGGTCTCGGAGGAAGGATTCCGCCAACTCGCCCGTGCCACGATCATTTCCGGTTCCATCGGCTTCTTCGTGGTCATCGGCACCCGGATATCGGACGGGGTCAGTAGCTGGTTCATCACCTCCACCGTCGGGGACGATCCCGCCAAGCTCGTCGAAGCAATGGTGCGGATCACGGTGTTCACCGGATCGGGCGGCATCGCGATGCTGTTCGTCATCGGACTGATCGGAATCCTCGGCGGTCTGCTGATGGCGTTTCTGCTCATCATGCGAATGGGCATGCTCGTCGTCGTCTCGGCGTTCCTGCCGATCGTCGCGGCCGCCGGCGGAACACGCATCGGTGCGGGCGCATACGACCGCCTGATCGCATGGACGCTGGCGTTCCTACTCTTCAAGCCGGTCGGCGCGTTCGTCATCGGAATCTCGGCCATGCTCTTCGCCCAGTCCGCACCCTCGCAGGAAGCCGACGGCGGCATCATGACCGCCGTCGTCGGAGCACTCCTGCTGGCCTGCACCGCACTGGTGTTGCCATCGCTGATGAAGCTGCTGCTTCCTGAAACCTCGGGCGGTGCAGGCGGTCTCGCGGCCGCTGCCGCTCTCACCGGTGCCGCGGTCCAGATCGGAGGCATGGCCGCGACCGGCGGTGCCAGCGCAGGTGCGGGCGCGGCCGGCGGCGCAGCGGGCGGCGCGGCCGGCGGCGGCGCAGTCGAGGGATGGGCTCCGTCGAGCTCGTCCGGATCGGTTCCCGCGTCCTTCGGTGTCGGCCCCTCCGGTGGAGGCGGCGGCGGAAGTGACAGCTCGGGGCCGAGCAGCGGCGGATCGGACGGCGGAGGCGGATCGATGCCCAGCGGCACCGGTGCAGGCGATTCCGGCGCAGAGACAGCAGGGCGGGCCACCGACGCCGGTGGACCGGCCGCAGGGGGTGGATCGGCCCCGGATTCCTTCGGGTCCGGCGTCGACGGAGCAGCCGACCGCAACCTGGGAAACACCAACGACGACAGGGGCTTTCAGATATGAACCACCACTGCGACAACCGTGATGAGCTATCGGCCGGGGTGCATCGGTCGATCGCATCGAGTGCAACGCTGGTGCCTCGTCGACCAGCCGGATGGCAGCAGGATCCAGCGTTCTGGACTGCCGCCCGCCGTGTGGCGGCCGCGATCGGTGTCACCGACCGGACGGGCAGGACGATTCGATGAGCAGCGAGCGCAGAGTCCCGACCACCTACGGCGCGTGGCGATTGCCGCGTTCGGGCGGTGCATTCGGTGTGAGCTTCGCAGTGACCATCATCGGCATGGGCGTGGCCGTGGCCATGATCGCCACGTACCTGTTCACACGGTCGCTGATGGCCTCTGGCCTGGTGGTGGCCGCGGGTGCGGTGGTGCTCGTGCCGATGGTGATGAACAAGGACGGTCAGAGCGGACACCGCCGATTCTCCGGCTGGCGTTCGGCTCTGACCTCGCGCCGTCGCGGGGAAGACACCTACGCCTCCGGTGCCTTCTCGAAGGTGCCCGGCGGGATGCTGCGGCTACCGGGTGTGCTCGCCGGTACCGACCTCTACGAGGCGATCGACTCCGCCGGCCGCACGTTCTCCATGATCCACATGCCCGACAAGAACATCTACACCGTCGAGCTCGCCGCCGAGCCGCAAGGCGGAGAGAACTTCGACCAGGAACACCTCGACCGCGCGGTGAACAACTGGGGACAGCAGCTCACCGCATTCGGCGACGTCTCCGACATCCCGTTGGTGGCAGCAGTACTCGAAACCGTTCCCGATACCGGCACGGTGCTGATGGAGACCGTCCGCGGCCGGGTGCGCCGCGACGCCCCCGAGCTCGCGCGGCAGTCGATGTACGAAACAGCGACCGGCACCGCCAAAGGCGGCGTCCGAATGGCCGCCCGCCTGGCGATCACCTTCGAGGCCCAGACCGACGAGCGTCGCAAGGACCCCGCCGAGCAGGCCGTGGAGATCGCCCGTCGACTTCCCGAAATCACCTCCGCCGCAGCCGCTGCCGGGGTCATCTGCACCCCTATGACCGCCGACGAGGTCGCCGGAACGGTGCGCCGCTCCTACGATCCCGCTGCTCTCGAAGCCGTCGAGGCGGCTCTCTACTCCGGTCAGGGCACCGGCTTGAACTGGGCGGACTGCGGGCCCCGCACGGCGTTCCGTAAACGCGATCGCTACCTGCACGACGGCGCGGTGTCGGTGACCTGGGAAATGCGGGCTGCACCGAAACGCGCAGTCACCGAACGCGTCCTCGAACGCCTGATCCGCCCGCACGCCGAGCTGCCGCACAAGCGGGTGACGATCATCTACCGCGTCCACCCCGCCGGCGAGGCCGCCGATGTCGCCGCCAGCGACTACCGCAACGCCCGCGCCCGCCGATCCGGACGCACCGGCCTGGACAACATGAGCGACGTCAACGACGAGCGCGCCGCCAATCTCGCCCAGCAGGAACAGTCCCTCGGGCACGGCATGACCCGGTTCGCGGTCCTGATCACCGTCACCGGACCCGCCGAGAGCACCGACGTTCCCCGCATCGATGCCATCCTGCGCGACGTCTCGGTCCAGGCGCTGCTGTCGGTGCGGCGCAGCAACTACTGGCAGGACGCGGCATTCGCGGTCGGTCTCGGGGTCGGGGTCTCCGCACCCGAACACACCTCCCTGCCGCGCCTGGCCGACGGCTGATCCACACCCGCAACCACCACTGCCGCGTTGTCGACCGATCGAGAGGACCACCCCGGTGCCCACCACCCACGCCCGCCCGCCCAAGCCCGCATCGACCCGCGTCGACAAATACAAGGTCATGTCCGACGAGGAGCGGGCCGCGCTCGAACGGCGGTGCGCGGCCGCGACCGGTATCACCGCCTTCTGGCTGCGTGCCCGCCTCAACCGCGACGCGAACCATCGCCGCAACCGGGACCGCGACCTGGCCCTGCTCGGTGACGGCACCGATCCGGCGCGGTTCACCGAATCCGACGCACGCGGATTCAAAGGCGCGAGCAGCGGCCGCATGGCCATCGTGTTGCCGCCGGTGGAGTACCGCGGCACCACCAAGCAGGTCGCGGGGCTGTATCCGTGGATCTTCGGTGCCTCCGCACCGATCCTCGGACCGATCCTCGGACCGCACCTGTCGACCGGCGCTCCGGTCGGCTTCTCACCGCTCGCTGCGAAAGAGCGCGGCGCGATCACCGCACCGGCGTGCATCATCATCGCGCTCAACGGATTCGGTAAGTCGACCCTGCTGCGCCGTATCGCGTTGGGAGACATCGCCGCCGGTATCCGGGTGATGTGGCCCGGCGACGTCAAGCCCGACGGACGCAAGCTCACCGAAGCGGTCTGCACCACCGGTGTCAACGAAGTCGGTTACGGCACAGGCTCGTTGAATCCCCTCGATCCCGGTCCGATCGGGGTCGCTCTGGCCCGGTACGTCACCATCGACCCGGATCTGCGTCGCCGCTACGAGTTCGCGCTGCACTTCCGTCAGGTCAACCTCGTGCTGGCACTGTGCGAGATCGTCCGCCGTTCTCCGTTGCAGGACTACGAAGAAGCGGTCATCGACTCGGGTATCCGACTGCTCTACACACCCGTCTCGGGCGGTGGCCGCGGACACGACGTCGAGCGGCCCGCGCGCCTGTCGGACCTGCTCGACCTTGTCGACAGCTGCCCCGAGGAACTACAGAACGACGTCGTGGCGGACAGCGAAGAGGAGTACCGCGGGCAGGTCAAACCGCTGCTGCGAACGCTGCGCGCGCTCACCAAAGGCCGGTTCGGGGAAACGTTCGACTCGAATACCACTGTCCGGATCGACATCGACAACCCCTCGACCTGCCTGGACATGTCCGCCGTCCCCGAAGGCGACTCGTTGATGCGTGCCGCAGTGCTGGTCTCGGGCTGGTCGGAGTGCTTCGCCGCCGTCGACGCCGCGCACCTGCGCGCTACCAGCGGCAACGGCCCACACCTGGCGTTCTCGATCCTCATGGACGAGCTCTGGCAGGTCCTCTCGTGCGGTCCGACGATGGTCGACCGCCTCGACGGTGTCCAACGCCTGCAGCGCACCAAAGGCGTCGGCGTCATCGCGGTCACCCACTCGGTGGCCGACCTCGAAAAAGTCGGTGCCTCAGGATTCTTCGAGCGCTCCCGCGCCCGCATCATCGGCCCCATCCCCCGCAGCGAGGTCGCTCGCCTCTCCGAGGTTATGCAGTTCTCCGAGCGGGAGAAGACGATGCTCACCAACTGGTCGGACTCGGCCGACCTGGGTTCGGCCGCGACCGCGATGACCGCGGCGCGGATTCGCTGCAAGCACTGCTCACGGTCGCTGCTCTACCTCGCCGGCACCCAGACACCGGAATGGGTGCACCAGGACAGCGAAGCTCGGTACTGCGACGCCGTCGACCCGCAACAGGACGCGCACTTCGAGGCGCAGGACACCGACCGCATCGCCGAACCACTCGAAGCGGTCAAGCAGCCACCCTCCGGGATGGGGCACTTCCTTCTCAAGCTCGGTGAAGGCGGCCGCCCCGGTGTCCCGTTCCGGGTGTGGGTGACCCCGGCCGAGAAGAAGTCGGGAATCCACGACACCGATGAGCGGCTCGACGCGGCCGCCGAAGAGCAGCGCCGTGCGGCGGTGACCCGATGACCGCGTTCGGTGGCGGTGAGCGCCGCAAGTACCGGATCGTCGACGACGCCACCCGCGATGCCGCGATCGGCACCGTCTGCGATGCGATCGAGAAGGGAACCTCGTTCACCGCGGCCTGCAAGGTCGTCGCCCAGCACCTCGACGTGGCCGAAACGACGGTCCGCGGTTGGGTGAACGACTCCGGTCGGCGCCCGCGCGCCGATTTCGAGCAGGTCCTCGAACTGCGCCGCGCCCTCGAAGCCGCAGCCGAGCTCAACCACCGACTCGCCGCCGGGCGCACCAGCGGGTCGATGTTCGGGACGGCGACCAGCTGATGGCGTCCTCGTCGTCGTCCTCCTCCTCGTCGGCCGTGATGGGCGTGCTCGCTGCCGTCGTGGCCGCGATGATGGGCCTGGTCGTGATGATGGCCTTCCTCGCGCAGGACGAAGAGGACCAGGCCGCGATCGGGGCCCTGGACTGCATGCCCGGCAGTAGTGCGACCGGAGCGAGTCCGGGCAACCTTCTTGCTGCGCCCGGGTCGTTCATCAAGCCCGTCGACCCCGCCCAGGTGACGTTCACCAGCGGCTTCGGGATGCGGTGGGGATCGATGCACAAAGGCATCGACCTTGCCGGCCCGATCGGAACCCCGATCTACGCCGCCGCCGACGGCACGGTCAACGCCGCCGGCGACGCCTCCGGCTTCGGGCAGTGGGTCGTGCTCGATCACGTCATCGATGGCAAGACCATCTCCACCGTCTACGGGCACATCGACACTTTCACCGTCGCCGCCGGCCAACCCGTGCGCGCCGGGCAGCTCATCGCCACCATCGGCAACCGCGGCCAATCCACTGGCCCGCACCTGCATTTCGAGATCTGGGACGGTGGCCACGCCGGCGGGCAGGCCATCGACCCCCTCGCCCAGTACGAGGCCGCCCCGGCACCGGGGCAGGCTCCCGCTGCGCCGAGTCCGGCACCGGCCGCCCCTGCTGCTCCCGCTGCCCCGGTCGACCAGCTCGCCGGCGCTACCGCAGGCGGCGGTGACCTCTCGGCTCCGACACCGGCGTCGATGGGTTCGGAAGCGAACTTGCAGGTCGGCACCAAACGGTTGATGCGCGCCCTGGCCATGAAGTTCGGGGACCGGCTCGACTCGCTCGGCGGGTGGCGCGCGAACGGCGGAGCGGCCACCGATCACCCCGAAGGCCGCGCCGTCGACGCGATGATCCCGAACTACTCCTCCGGCGAAGGCGTCGCGCTCGGCAACGAAGTCCTCGACTACGTCATGGCCAACGCGGACTTCTTCCACCTCGAGTACGCGATCTGGCGTCAGACCATCCATTTCCCCGGCCAGGAGCCCTCGCTGATGGAGGACCGCGGCTCGGACAACGAGAACCATATGAATCACGTCCACATCACCGTCGACGCCTCCGGCTTCGACGACGCCGGCACTGTCTGGGGACAGCTGCCCGGCAGTGGCGGTTCGGGGTCGAATGCTGCGGCCACGAGCCCGGGCTGCACCGTCGCCGGCGGAGGCCTCGGGGAAGATCTCGCCGACGGATCGGTCCCGCCCGAGTTCGAGCCGTGGATCCGCAAAGCAGGCGGGATCTGCCCGCAGATCAAGCCCTCGCTCATCGCCGCTCAGCTCGACGCCGAGAACGGATTCGCCTACGGCGCAAACGCTCCCGTCTCCTCCACCGGTGCCGGTGGGCCCGCACAGTTCATGCCGGGCACCTGGGCGACCTACGGCAAGGACTACGACGGCGACGGACGCGTCGACGTCAACTCCATCGGGGACGCGGTCATGGCCCAGGGCCAGTACATGTGCGATATCGCCAAGGCCATCGACGCCGGTATCGCAGACGGCCGCGTGTCCGCACCGAACGGACCCACCGAGCTCTATCTCGCCGGCTACAACGCCGGCGAGGGAGCCGTGCTCTCCTCCGGCGGATTCCCCACCGGCTCCACCGATTACGTCGTTCAGACCCGCCCGTACGCCGACAAGATCATCGCCGGTGAAGCCAAGTACAGGAAGCAGAACTCATGAACGCTCACACTCGCGGCACCTCACCGGCCCGTCGACGCCGCGCACTCGCCGCGGGCATCGCCGCGGCCGCGGTACTGGCCATCTCCGGCTGCGGGGGCTCACCCGATTCCGATCCGATCCCCGAAGGCACCGACGCCCACGTCCAGATCGACCCGCTCGACCCCGCGGGCCTCGATGCCTCCGGTGCCGCGACGACAGCGATGAACGCCATTCTGTCCTGGCAACCCGCCGTCGACGCCAGCAAAGCCGACGCGCTCGCCCGCGCACGGCCCTGGATCACCACACCCCTGATCGACACCCTCGATGCGCCCCAGAGCACCACCGAGCTACGTCCGGACCGGGAGTGGGACGCCTGGGCCCGCTCGAAAGACACCCTCACCGCCACCTGCTGGCCCGTCGAAGGTGCCACCACCCCGCCGGCCGGAATGCGGACGGTCATCGTCGACCTCGAATGCCGGCAACGAGTCCTCCACGCCGACGGCTCGTCGACGCAGCGGCCCGTCGAACCCTGGCGGGCAACGGTCATCACCACCCCGAACGGATGGAAACTCTCCGACTTTCGGTACCGCACATGACCGAACCACCGCCACGCCAGCACATCACCCGCTCGACCACGACGGACAAAGGAGCACCGACCGTGACCATCACACCTTCGACCACCATTCACCCCCTGGACGCAGTGGGGAGGTTCCGGCTCTGGGCTGCCTGCGCGGTGGCCGCCCTGGTGCTGTGGGCGGTATGGACCATCCCGTTCCCCGCCGCCGCCGTCGACGCAGTCGCGGCCAGTGACGATCCCGCGGTGCGCGGTGCCGTGAACAGCGGGTGGTGGGCGGTGATCGTCGCCGTGTGCGCGGTGGCCTTCGGATCGCTGATCGCCGTCGTCATCGACTACCAGCGGGGCCGAGACTGGCCGCTCACTGCCCTGCGATCGGCCCTCAAACTGCTTGCCATCGCCGCCGGTACATGGTGCCTGTGGACGGTCATCGTGTCGGGCGCACTCGATGCGGCGGCTCGATCATGAGCGAGCGAGATCGACACCAGCACAGGGTAGCTCGGCCCGAGCACATCCCGGGCGACGAGGGTCGAATCGACACGACCGACCGCATTCACCGGCAACTGTTCTCCGACTATGTGCCCGCACATCGACACCTTCGGCCGCCACCTCCACCGGAGCGAACTGTCGGACAGCGCAGCAGGGACTACCGATGACTCACTCCGCCGATGACGCGATCGCGCACTGGACGGTCCTGATCGCCAAAGCAGAAGCCTTACAGAACGTTTCGACCACCGACCCACAACACGACACCCCACCGAACACGATCGAGGAGTACCGATGAACGTCACCCACACCATCCCGACGGTGCGCCGGGCCGCAGGGCTGTGCGCCGTTACCGCGGCACTGCTGCTGGCAGGATGCTCGACCACCTCCAGTCAAGGCGCGACCGGCAGCGATACGCAGGCATCGGAAACCGTCGACGGCTCCGCGATCGCCCTCACCAGCAATCAACGCCTGGACGACGGCGTGGACCCGGGAGTCCTGTTCGACACGGCCCGGCGGGCGATGGAGACGGTCCTGTCCTTCGAGCCGGGCCCCGATAGCAGTGAGGCCGACGCCCTCGAACGGGCGAGACCGTTCCTGACCGACGAACTCGCGAACTCCACTGCTGCACAGCCACGTCCGGTGAGCGGTCTGTGGCAGATGGTCTCCGACGCCCACCAGCAGGTGAGCACACGCTGCTACGGCGGTCAGTACGCGGTCCCAGAAGACGCGGTGACCATGGCAGTGGATCTGGACTGCAGACGGCTGATCCATTCCGCCGCCATCGCTGAGCCCGACAACGATCCCGCCGCCAGGACCTACGACACCCGGCAGGTCCGTGTTCGGGTCACCGACACCGGCCACGGCATCCGCGTCAGCTCGTACACCCCCTGAATTTCGGCGCGCGCACCCGAGGAGAACCATCGTGAACAACGACGTCAAAGATCCCACGACCGACACCGCCAGCACGTGGCTGCTCGGCGGCATCGCCGGTGCCGCAGTCCTGATCGGCGGCGGAGCCGCAGTATCGCTACATCTGGGCACCGCCCTGTCAGATACCGACCAGAGCGTCCCCGCCAACCCCGCCGACGTGATCTCCCAGCTCTACACCGGCGATCTGGTGTGGCCGACCGGCGCGACAGTAGTGGCGACGTTCTTCGCACTGGTGCTGATCGTGCTGCTGGTGACCACGGGTCTGTTCTGGCGACGCCGACGCAATCGCAAGACTCACATCGACGACGCCGCCCGCTACATGGGATCGGCCCGAGACATGAAGGATCTGTCGGAGAAGGCCGCGTGCTCACACGCAGCGTCGATCGGCACCGATTTTCCGGATGGGACGGTGCCGGGCATCTACCTCGGACGCATGGTGCACGGCGGCATGAAGCTCTACTCGACCGTGGAGATGACCTCGGTCGACATCTGGGGCCCACGATCGGGTAAGACCACCTCGCGGGTCGTGCCGGCGATCCTCTCGGCGTTCGGGGTGGTGGTGACCACCAGTAACAAGCGCGACGTCCTCGACATCACGCGTGTCTTCCGCGCCCGTTCCGGGCGGGTCTGGGTGTTCGATCCTCAAGCGGTGGCCAACGAGGCACCTCGCTTCTACTGGGACCCCATCGCCTGGGTGCGTTCGAGCGCCGCCACGGCCGAGACCGCCGAAGCGCTCGCGACGGTATCGCTGACCAAGACCGAGCCGGAGATCGACGAGGACGGCGACGGTTTCGTCGACACCGCCCCCGGCGGCGATGGCGACGCCCAGGCCAGCGACGACACCGCGGGTACGGTCTTCGGCCTCGACTACGTCGAGGAAATGGGACTGACCGAGACCGAGCAGCAGGAGCTCAGCCTGCGCGGAGGGTGGGAACTCAAAGCCTCCAAACTCGCGCACCAATTTGCGATCAGCGCCGACGGCGATGCCGCGAAGAAAACGGACTTCTTCGACGCGATGGGCGAGGATCTTCTGACAGGCCTGATCATCACTGCGGCCGTGGCCGAGCGCCCCCTTCCCGAGATCTACCGATGGGCGGGCAAACCGGAAAACCGTGAGGCACTGACGATCCTCGAAGACGACGGACGGTTCCCCGACATCGCCGCGGGTCTGCGTGCCCACTACAACGAGACCCCCAAGACGCGAAGCAACATCTTTGCTACCGCCCGAAAGATGGTGAACTGCTTGAAGTTTCGCACCATTCATCCGTGGGTGATGAAGATGAGCGAGAACGACACCCGGCCGAGTTTCGACGCGGACGCCTTCGCAGCCAGCGATGCCGACAGCTTGTACCTGCTCTCGAAGGAGGACATCGGCTCGGCCGGCCCCCTGGTCACAGCGTTCACCATCGCCGTCAGTGACGCGTTGGTCGCCCGCGCGGTCAGGGAAGGCGGGCGACTGTCGCGCCCGGCTCTGTTCGCTCTCGACGAGGCCGCCAACGTGGTGCGCTGGGACGAGCTCCCCAGCTTGTACTCCCACTACGGATCCCGCGGACTGATGCTGATGACCATTCTGCAGTCCTGGTCGCAGGGCGAAGCCTGCTGGGGCAAAGAAGGTATGCGGAAACTGTTCGGAGCGGCGAACATTCGAATCTACGGCGGTGGTGACGTCGTGGACGACGACCGATTCGTGGAGAACATGTCCACCGCGATCGGAGACCACTACGAGATCACCGGATCGGTCTCGCAGACCAGCTCCGGACGCACCGTGAGCCGCCAGCGATCGACAGTGCGGACCCTTCCTGTCAAGGACATCGAATCATGGCCACGCAAAAGGGCATTGGTCCGCGTATCCGGGCAGCGGCCGGTGATCGTGGAAACCACACCGTGGTACGAGGGACCGTACGCCGAGCTCGTCAACGCCCTCAACAAGGGCACGCCGCTCCCCGAAGCGCGGCTGACCCCACGCCAACGCACCGCACAGTGGTGGGCGAAACGGGGCCGCACTGACGATGACTCGATCGACGCAGAGGTCGATTCGGTCGAGATCACGACCTCGACGGACGCACCGTCCCTGCCCCTCTCCGCAGCTGGTCCGTCTCTGCGCAAGGCATCGGGACTGCGCTACGACCCCAGTGACCCCACCGCACCACGAGCCGGACAATCCACCGTCTCGCACCGGGATTCGGACGCCGTCAGGACACAGTCATGAGCGAACCACCCGTCGACGACTACTTCACCGAGCCACCCCACGAGGACGGCGAACCCAGCGACGTCGACTACGACAGCGAACCCGACTACGCCGATCATGGTGACGAACCGGCGTCGTCGCCCGCCTCGATCGACGATCTGGTCGAGTTGGTGGGCTCGCTACGTCAACGGCTGCACCGTGAAGCGGAGCTGATCGCAGAAACCACCCTGTCGGAACATCTCACTCCAGAGCTCTACCGCGCCCTCCGCGCGAACACCGACCCCGGAGTTCTCGACGCGATTCGCGCGAACACCGACGCGACATCGCCGCCGGCTGCCCAGCAGAAACCGAAAGCACCCGAGACGTACTTCCAATCGCTGGACGAGTTCGTCGACCAATGGCTGTTCACCGTGTACCGACGCGAAGTGACCGACACCAACGAACGCCGATGGTGCTCTCACTGGCGTCGACACAGCGAAGCGGTCGCCCGTATCGACGCGATGTGGCACGTGTTCGAGGTACTACGCACCGATCCCGGGCTCGGTGCCAGTGTGCTGTGGAAAGACCATCTCGACGTGCACATGGAGCACCTGATGTCCCCGACCGGGCCGTTCGAGCACTGCTCGGTTCGAGAAGGCCACAGCGACCGGATGACCCGACTGCCCTCCGAACCCGCCCATCCGGACGCATCGTCGTCCACCACAGCAACGGATGCGTCGGTGGCCGCCGGCACCGCGACAGAACACTCACGCACGGCACGGACAGGACAGCACCGATGACACAGACCCAGACAGAGACAGTTGCCGCGATCGGCTCGTTCGGTGACGCGTTGCGCTGCATCCCACCCCACGCTTTTCCTGAGGTCACCGATCAGGTGCAACACGTCGTCGCTGCTGCGTTGCAGTGGTTCACCGTCACCGCTCCGATCGTGAGCGGGACGCACTGCATAGGTCTGAGACCGTCGCCGGTCCCGGACGTTCTCCTCGTGCTGCCGGAGGTCACTGTCGATCGCGTGTTGCGCCCGGCCACCTTCCGCACGCATGTCCGACAGCTGCGGCATGCCGTCGGAGTACGCGAGAGACCAGCGAGGGAGACCTACAACGATCTCGTCCGCGACGACAAAAGCCAGATCTACGGGCTCGATGAGCACGGCCAATCCCCGGTCACAATCAACAGAGACTTGCTCGGTCCACTGCTCGGAGACATCGTGCACGCGCGGGCCTGGCTGAACACGTACGGAACCAAGGCCGGCTACTGGTCCTACCTGTTCATCGCGCAGTGCCTCATGGTCGCCGCGATCGACAGTCTCGCCTCGCGCGCCGCGCTCGTCGACGCCCTGCGCGCCTCCGCAGAGACAACGCCTTCCACGACCACTTCGAGATGGAATCGCCACCACAGCGCCTTATCGACCTCACCGACCTCGTGCCCGAAGCACAGGCCAGACAAGGACACTCGCTATGACATCACCTGCCCCCGACACCCTCACCGACGACCTCGCGCGCGCCGTCCGCACCGGCGTACAGGTGGCCATGGCCGCTGGCGAGGCGATAGCGCGTCGACGAGAGGAGCGGCAACGCCAGGCCCGCGAACGCTCCGTCGAACACGGTCGCGCCCTCGACTCTCGCATCCGGGCCGAACGCACAGCGGCCGATGCGTACCTGCGTCCGACGTTCTCCGACCGGTGGTGGACTGCTGCCGAACCGGACACAGTCGCCCAGGCATATCGCACCGCACATGCATGGAAGAACGAGTCACCGGTGGCCGCCGAGGCGGTCACGAACTTGGACGAGCAGCTCTCGACCCGCTACGGCATCGACACCACTGCTCTCGCCCGAAGCGAGACCCCCGACATCGCCGCCGAAGTCGCAGCCCTGATGGCCGAACGCCAGGAACGAGAGGAACTTTCACAGTCCTACATCGACCGAGGGTTCACAATTCTGGAGGATCCGCCCGCCGGCCGAGGACACATTCCGGTGTGGGATCTGCAGCAATCCGACGGAGCTCCAGTGAACGAGTACCTGATCGACGCCGACCCTGCTCGATGGGCGGTGTACCTCTACCGCGAGCACGGCGAGTGGGACCCCACGTACTACTGCACCGACCCCGAAGGTGCCGGGCTCACTCGGCCCACACCGCCGCTCTACCTCGCCTACGAGGACTGGTGGTGGGAGATGGCAGCCGAGCACCAGATCGCCGAAGTCTACGAACAGCTGGTCTACAACGGGTCCCCGTACGGCATCGCACACGTCGAAGAGCAGATCGAGCGGCACTACGGCCTCACCGCCGCCGACTACCGTGGCCTACCCGACGCGCTCACCGATCGGCTGCGAGAAGTCAACGCCGACCGCGATCCCGACGCCGTTCCCGAGAAAGCGCAGAAGGAACGAGACGACGCGGCAACAGCGATCGCACAGTCGCCGTCGCCTCGCGTACGCGTCTCCGAGCAACCGACCATCGCCGCCGACCCGACGGATACCGACCTCGCCGCGCAATGGGCCACCACAGCGCTACCCCGCGACGCCGAGCGCTTCCTCTACGGAACCGGTGATGGCAAAGACGCCGCGGCGCAGACCATTACCACCGCCTGGGAGGTCGAACAATCGAAGGCGTGGGCCATGAGCAACGCGCCCGCACTGGCCGCGCAGTTCTCGCAGAGCGAAGCATCAGCGAACCGCGAGGACTACCTGACGGCACGAACAGAACTGATCGACGAATGGAGCAACGCCGGGCGGCCGAAGATCGACCTGGACCCCCAGGGCCCGATCTACGACTCCCGCGCGCGGCGCGCCCGCGACGCCGAAGCACTCCTGGACGCCGGCGTCGACGCAGACATCGTCGACGCCCGAATGCTTGCCGACGTGCAACAGGCCAAGCCGCTCTCCGAGGCCCTCGATCCGTCCACCACCACCCCGGTTCTCGACACCGTCAACGACCCCGGCGTCCGACGAAAGGAACGCGGACGCAGCACCGACAAACGGCCCGGCCTGGAAAAGTAGCCAACCCATCTACCTTCACCAGGTAACCGCTCGCCGTCTACATCCACACGAAAGGACCTCCACGAGGTGACACCGGTCAACGCAACCGCGACCAACGACATTCGAGCCCGATTGGGCACCGGATGGGAGACAGTGCGCGCCATGATCCACCGCGACGGCGAGTGCGCCGCGTGCGGTGTGACACTCGGAGACCAGGACGTCGCGGTGTCACTGCACGAGTCCGACAGCTCACTGCTGACGGTCGTCCCGACCCATGCCAGCTGCCGCCGTGCGGACTACCGCACCGGCGGGACAGTGTCCGTCCCACACCCGTCGTACAGGATCACCGCCGCGGTGCTCCAGGCACCGGCGAAAGACAAGCGCCGCAGCCTCTCCCGGCGCAAGCGTTCGACCACACCGAATGCCGACCGGCCGCAACAGGCGCTACCGCTGGTCATCATCAACCCCAGTCGCGACATCCACGTCGGCACCTGTGAGGACGGCGTGTGGCGATCGGTCGCGCAGCTCAATCCCCAATTCGACTGCCTCGAACCGGTGCCGGCGCGGCCGAGTGTCGACGGCACGGTGACCTGGGGTGCCGACCTACGAAGCGATGGGACCGTGGAGGTGGCAGCACCGAGCGGCGCTCGGTACCTCGCACCGCTCAACCCGACCATTGCCGAGACGCTGCAGGCGGTGGGCCGGGCATTGGTCATCCTCACCGACCGCGTCGACGTCGAAGAGCTCGCCGCCGGCGTGGTCGGCCTGCATGACGTTGCCGCGGCCGACGACGCACTGTGCGCCGTCGCCGCCCTCGACGCGCTCCCGGCAACGGTCCCCCTACCCAACGCCACGGGGTTCACCCCCGGGCCGGGCAGCGAAGTGCTCAACACCACCGGCAAGGTGTCAGCGGCCCTGCTGGACACCGAATGCAGCATTCGTGCGGTACTCGGCAACGACGACTGCGTCCAGCTCGCCCCGCTCCCGTTCCCAATGCTGTTGATCGAACCGATACGAGCGATCAGAGTCCCCGGCGACGTAGGCACAGGAGAGGTCAAGCTCGACGTGGCCCTGTCGTACGGAATGCGGCTCATCGACAGCGCCGGTCCCCCGGCGTTGCGAGATTTCACCGTCACTCGAACCGGGAAGACGATCACGCTGAGAGCCTCCGATGGAGAGGAGATCGGTGTCGGTTTGCTCGACGCAGTTCCGCAGCGGTGGCTCGACGCACTCGACGGCTTCGGCGGCGAAAATATCGCCGTCGTCTACGGTCCGGTCATCGGCGTCCGACCCGAACAACCGGGCCAGCACTTCCCCGAACACGACCGCTTCGCCGAACTCAACTCTTCACGCGAACAAGGAATAGTCGCGTGGACCGTCGCGCGATACATCGACAAGCCCTGAACACAGCTACTCGACAACAACTGACGCACCGAACGGGAACGGCCTGTTCGGTGCGTCAGCTCTTTCGAAGCCCGGTGTGCCCCGAGATCCGTAGTCTGAAAAGCAGATCGGGAGACGGGCGTCCTCGCCCACGAGCATCGACCGGATACGGCACCGGTGCGAGAAGGGGTGACGAGTGCAGGACCACAACACGTCAGAGCCGACAGAGGCCGCAACGACGCCGGCACAGGCACCGTCGGCAGCGCAGACGTTCTTTCACGTCGATCGGGGTGGAACGCTCGCGGGGACAGGCGGGGTCATCGATCTGAACGGTGGCTTGTCCGAGCACGGTCGCAGGTATCACGGTCAGCTAGGCCTTCCGATGTTTGGATCGGTGGGGTGGGCCGGTCACAGCTCTGCCGTCGTGTCGAACGAGCTCCTGATCGAAAATTTTTACGAGCTCTACCGCCGCACCATGCATCCGGGCATGCCGTCGCGCTTCCTTTCCCTGTTCGCGTTCGACTCTGTCGGCGAGGCCCAGGGCTTCTGCGCCAAAGTAGGCGGTGCCCCGATTTGGGAGCTGTCCGTACCGGCAGGGGCGGTGATTCACCGGGGCGACATGAACTGTCTCCACGTCGGGACCTACGACGTCATGATGGACTGGGCCGACAAGTACTGGACCGGGCAACCGAGCCCCACGCCTGAGTGGGAAGTACTCCTCGCCCTCCCAGTGACGGCGACGCTCACTCCGGTCCCGTGATCAACACCCTCCGCAGCAACTATCTCTTATAGACGCTCGATCCCTTCTGAACACGATTGACTCGGCCTACGAGGGCAGTACCAGTACCAGTCGGATCGCGGTGTCGATCGCTTCGAGGTCGTCCTCGTCGAGCTGAGCGCAGCGTGCCCCCAGCGTGCTTCTATCGACCGACTGAATGGCCTCGCACTTCACAATGCACGGATCGCCGTCGATAGCGATGCGGGGACGCCAGTCACGTTCGAGGTCTAGATTGCCGGTGGTGGGCACGACTACGACGGTCGAGAGATTAAGTCGAACATCTTGGACGTCAATGGCATACCTGACCCCTCTCTGCTCGTGGCCAGATCCCCTGAACTCCAAACGATAGACATCGCCTCTCACTCGGTTACCCGATCCGCGTTCGCCTGTGCGTCCGCGGTCTCGTCCGGGGCGTCGTCGTAGAACCCGACGGAGGGTAGCAATTCATCGAGTTCCGCTCGATCCTGCTCTTCGGCCGGATCCGTGCGACTGAGTTCCGATTGCTCACGGAGCCGTGCAGTCAGCTGCGCCTCGGCAACTTCGTGTAACGCCAAGCGGATGGCGTCGGAGCGGTTCAGCCCGGTCACGGTCATCAGTAACTGCAGGTCGCGGGTCTCGTCCTCGTCGAGGCGGAGACTGATCGGTGTCGAGGTCGGCTTCTTCCCAGGACGACGCAGCCACACTTTGCTGGTCGCACTCAACTTCGGCACGGTGTATTGAAGGTTGCTCCGAGGTGTGGCGTTGGTCCTGACCAGCGATTCGGCCCCCGAACGCACAGTCCCGAGCACGTCGGAGTTCCTAGACTGATTTTTCGGGGAATCGCTCATAGACGCAGTGTAATACGTCGGCGTATTACACTGCGTACTACGCCTCCGTCATACAGCGATGCATGACCGTTGCGCATTAGAGCGACTTGGGCGCGGCTTCCTACCGGTGGGTCGTGGTCAGAATTCTCGACCGACCAGCCCTCCGACTTCGGTGTCGAGGACCGTACGAATCACACCTGATTTGAACCATTCTTCGTCGAGGACGTCGCCCGGTACGTCGTTGCTGTTGATGGTGCAAATGTACTGTCCGCCAGTGGTCTCGACCATTTCTTGGGCGAAGCGCATCGCTCCGGCTCGTTGTCGTGGGTCGACTCCGTCGAAGACGGTTGAGTCGTGCACAAGAAAGTCGGGATGGTGCTTGGTTAAGATCCCTTCTTCGAGCATGGTCAGATCGAAACAGAACAGAGTCATTCGATCTACGCCTGTGCTTCCTGCGCCAGATGCTTGCAACGAAAATTTGTAACCCGCATCGTCCACCGAGACTGTCAGGGCGGCGTCTTTGCCGTACAGCTGACGCATTTTGAAGGTGAATCGGTCGCTGATCCGATCGAGCTTGTCTCGTGAGATCGTCAGCTCGCGTACAGCCTCGTTTCGCATCGTGGACTGTTCGAGTTTGAGTTCTTCTCGTCTGGTGTTCAGGTCCCGCGCTTGTTCGATTTGCAGATCGAGCGCTGCGCGGCGCGCTTCCATTTCGCCCAGTTCGGATCTCATCGCGTTCAGCTCGTCGAGTGCACCGCCGGCGTCGAGTGTTCGCAGTACATTGTCGCGCTGTTGATCCAAGCGTTCGAGCTCGGTGACACGTGTTGCTATTCTCTGGTCGAGCGAGTCGACCTCTTCACGAAGGAAGATTCGGCGGTTCGCGAGCAACGTGCTGTGAAAGGCACGTACTTCCTCGATCTGGCGGCGAAACCCGTCTGCAAGGATGGCACCTGCGGCGCCGAACAGTGCTTCGACGGGAAGCGGAACAGTGTCCGGGGTGTCGGTTTCAGCCAGTGACTCCAAATAGAGTTCGCGCATACGCCGGTCCACGACAGCGTCATCTCGAAGCCGTGAAATTTGGGCCGTGAGCTGGTCCGCGCGCTCGACTACGGAGTTCGGGTCTTCGAGAATCCTGAACCCCATAATGCGTCTTTGCCACTCTTCGATTTCGTTCGTCACGGCAGCTCGTTCGAGAACCAAGTCGTCCTCGGGACGAAGGGTGGCTACGAGCCCTTCACGAGTAGCGGCAGTGATGATTTTTATCTGGTTCAGACCCTTCTTGATGTCTGCCAGGTCGTGAATGACTTTCCAATCCAGTCCGAGCAGGAACGCGACGTGCTCGCGGCTGCTCGTTGCGCCTTGCTGCGTCAGAATTTTCAGTGGGTCTTTCGGCATTTCGATTCGGACAACGTACGAGAGCAGAGTGCGGACTGAGATGCCACCCGTGCCCGGCTCGGGGTCGGGCTCCAATCGAAACAGCCCAAGACCGAGCAGTGTCTTCCAATCTTCGAGGGCGACGCTCCCTTCGACAAGGTAGGGCGCAATCACTGCGCGCGCTTCATCTGTCGCTCGGATCGCGAGCTTCTTGCCGCCTTTGTCGAGTGGCCGGGTCGCGGCAACTACTCCCCCGAACATCTGCAGCTCGAGGGTCATTTCCCACCCATCATCCGCAAGCGGCTTGAGTGTCTTGTGCAACTGGCCGGCGAGAACGTAGTTCATCAACATCAGCAGAGTCGATTTACCGCGCGCGTTTCTGCTGTCCTGCTCTGTGGAGTCCTCGGCTCTGTCCGCGATGATCGCGTTGAAGCCCGGTTTGAAGGCGATAGGTGCAAATT
Source organism: Rhodococcus sp. 05-2255-1e (assembly GCF_002259025.1). Taxonomy (NCBI): domain Bacteria; kingdom Bacillati; phylum Actinomycetota; class Actinomycetes; order Mycobacteriales; family Nocardiaceae; genus Rhodococcus; species Rhodococcus sp. 05-2255-1e. Next base: position 65,147 of record NZ_NOZE01000007.1, read on the forward strand.
CATCACGGTTGGCACTCAGACGGATGAACATTAAGTGACCCTCACAATCTGGTCTCGATAGTCGAGTACTCCGGCCCCGTACAGCAGAGTCAGTGCCGCCGCGAAGGAGTCGTACGTCGACGAAGCTTCGGTCTGCCTGTGTTCGGTATAGAGCTGCCCGACGCTCATACTGTGGCTTCCGAGCAGAGCCAGCAATGCTGCTGCTTCACCGACGATCGTGCGCTCGATCGGTGTGAACTTGTCCGGGAATATTTCACTCACGTTCGAAGATTTCGCATAGCTCGAAAAGGTATGCGACAACCGCGAGAGCGGCCGCGCGCATTGCAGAGGTGTCCCGCGGTCCCGAGTTCTCGTATGCCTTCCCTACGAGGTATTCGAAGATGACATCCGCTTCGAGTCCATCAGCCACTGCGCTGTGATAGTCGCTCTTGAATCGGGCGGCCAGGCGACGACCGAAGTTCGGCTGTGTCGTGGTCTGGAAAGCAATGAACTGTTCTACGCGGGCAGCCTGGGACAACCCATCCATAATGTGCCGCACCGAGGCTTCACCGAGGTTGTTCAACGTGATCTTCTGCTGGAGTGGCAGAGCAAGCTCGACACCACCTGTCCCAGACGAAATGCTGTCGCCTGCGATGACCTTGCACACGACCTCCAACTCCTCGTAGCTCACCTTGCCGAGGCCATTGCGGACTGCGCGTGCGACCGCCAGTTCGTGAGTCTGTTTTGCTTCGATCAGAAAATCGCGCGTGTGATAGCCCAGCTGGAAGTCGATCGCGTCATGGTGCGGACTGCATAGATAGACGAGGTTGTCGGCAGACCCTCGTTGCTTCGGCGTCATGGTTGAGTCGTATCGGGGCCCGTTCGGGCTTGCCCCTGCGATGTGAGCGACCTTGCCCGTCGCTTTGGGCTGATCCTCGTCACTCTTAGGGTCGATCGTCAGCTCGAGTCCGCAGCCTGGGTATGCGCACTTGTTACCGCTTCGAGCAATGACCACTTTCTCCTGCGCCTTGGGTACCGGGTCACGGGCAGTCTTGCTCATGTCGTAAAACTTAGTCACGCGCGGTCTGTTTTCTTTCACCCCATGCCGTATCACGCCGCGCTCGTAGACCGCCGGAAGATTAGACGGCGCTATCTCGTCATCGCTCATGGTTGAGATCCTTGCGCGACCCCACTCGAGGTCGACGTGAACTGTCGGATCCGACATCCACGCCCGCTACATCGGCGGCAATAGCGACCGATTGCTTCCCCCGCAGCGTTTGTGAGCCCGCCTCCACCTCTCTTGCCTTCTGGATGCGCGCGGCGATCGGGTGAAGCTCGAACGCTGTCGCTGCGGTCATCGGGTTCGACAACCGGGCGTGCAGAGCGTCGAGGTGACGCTCGCGCACTGCCACCAACTGCGCAGCCCGTTGTGCCTCGCCGGACGCCCTGTGCGCGGCCGCGATCGCATCGAGGGTGCGCATCATCTGATGCAGCAACAACGCCGTCGCCGCTGTCGGATCGGTCGTCGTTGCCTGCAACACGATCAGCGCGGCACCGGCCGCCGACGTCATACGCGCGCCTGCGCCGTCGCCTCTGCTGTGCGCCGGGATCTGCGCGGATTGCGCAAGCGACGCGGACGCCGCTGCCAACGGGCCCGGCGTCGGTTCGATGCGCGCCGACCACGCCGCGAACACACCCGCGGCCCGCCCGGACGCCCGCGCCCACTGCGCTCTGTCCGACGCGGGAACCGATGCCAGGTAGGCATTCCAGGTCTCCATGTCCGCCGCCGCTCGCGCGTACAACGCCGGGTCGAACCCGGCGCGTTCACGGCCGTTGCCGCGAGTGACCGACGCCTTCTTGCGCGCCGCCGACCATTCCGCCGCTGCCGCCGCATTTGCGTCGGCGGAGGTGTCCCATTCGTCGCGCAGTCGCGGCAACGTCAGGTCCTTCGAGAGCCTGCCGCCGCCGTACCAGACCGGCTTGCCGCCGTTCGCCCGCTCGGCGGCCGACGGTGTCGCCGCGACGGAGTAGCCGATCACCGCGCCGGCCGAACCCTTGTCGTACCGGGGACGTACCAGCAGTTTGTCGGCACGCAGTCGGCGCACGAACTCGGCTTCGGATTTCGACGCCGTCGCTGCTGCTCGCACTGCGCGTTCCAAGCTGTGCCGGACAGGTTCGACCGCACCGGACCGACGGGTCGTCTCGAGCTCGGCGGGCTCCAGACCACGGGTACCGCGCTCCTCCTCCCGCGACATCAGCACGGTCAAGCCGTAGCGGTGCTCGAGCAGATTCGCCGTCGTCTGCACCCGCTTGTGGTCACGACGCAGATTGACTTTCGTCCCGTCCTCACGCACCACGGACGCTGCAATGTGAATGTGATCGCCGCCCCGTTTGGTCTTGCCGTGCCGGATCGCGACCCACCGCGCCGGTGAGCGCGGGTCGTCCGGATCGTCGAAGCCCATCTCCTTCATGAAGTCGGTCGCGATCGCGCCCCACTTCTCGTCGGAAAGTTCCCCTTCTTCCGGGTTGAGCGAGAGCGAGCAGTGCCAGACATTGATGTCGTGCGTCGCGTCCGCCAACGCCACCGAGCGCGGGACTCCATCGTCGATCGCAGCGTTCATCTGCTTGCGGTTCGTCGCGAGCACTTCGGTGCCGAACACCACACGCGGAGTGTCGATCTCATGGGCAATGTCGATCGCATCGGCGTGCGTGAGCTCGCCGGTCGGTGCGCGCAACACCACCGCGTTGTGGCCGGCCACGATGTGCGGGTTCTCGTGCTCGTTGGCCTTACCCGGACCAGCGAGGTACACCACCAGACCGACCATCTTCGAGCCCTTGACGATCTTCGGTATCACCGGCCGGCCAACTCCACGCGGATGGTGTGCAGGCGGTCGAACAATCGCATGACCGACTCGATGGCCGCCGCTGTCTCCGGCTCCAACTCCCCCGTCGCGTTCGCCGCCTTCGCGAGCTGATTGAGGTTGCGGCCCACCGCCGCCACGTGGTTCGTCAACGCGAACAACTGCGCGAGATCCTCGTGCGCGATCAACGCTCGCTGCTCCGAGAGCGCGGAGTCCGCGAGCAACCGCGACACCGTCACCCCGGCCACCTTGGCTCTCGCCTGCGCAGCCAATTCCTGCTCATCGGTCAGCTTCACGACGTGCCGGTTCTGCCGGCCACCGTCCTCGTTGGACTGGCGGCTTCGACGCCACACACTCTTGCCTTCGCTCACGCCGTCACCGCCTTCTCCACTCGCCATTCACATGCCCAGCGCAGCGACCCCGACCGGGGACCACGCGACCAGCGTGTCAGATTTCCGTCAGGAAATCCACATTTAGGGCACCTAAATACTAACTTGCTCCGCCAGGGGCACGCTGGTGGCTCGCGGAGCCTGCGCAGTGGGTCACCAGAAAAGACGCTCAGGACGAGCGCTGCGAGTTCCGATTCCGCGCGCCACCGGTGCGCGGCCGGCGGTTGTCCCCGGTTGTGGGTCTCGGACCCGATTGTGGGTGCCTGAGATCGAGCGGAGCGGCCTGGGAACTCTCGGACATCCACATGAGGACCACGTCCGATCCACAGTTGGGGGCAACCGCCCATCCCGTTCGGACGACAGGGCACGATGAGACGCATGGGTGACAGCAAGGACCTCGTGCCGGAAGCGAATGGCAACGCACCGACACAGTCATCGTGGCTGTCAAAAACCAAAACACAGGTCGGCATAGGTATCAGCTCGGCCGGTGCGGGACTGGGCCTGTTCGCCTTGATCCTTGCCACACCGATCGAGTCAGGACAGGGCACAACTATCGGCGGGCTTGCGGTCCTCAGCGGTGCAGCGCTGACGTTCTACAGCGCGAAGCTGACGCGCGACAAGACGCACGACGACGAAGAAGCCAAACTCACCGAGCAGCAGAATGCTCGCGACCAAGCGCACTCACGAGAAGTCAGGCGGGACCTACAATCACGCTTCACGAGCAGCGCTGCACAACTTGCCGACAACTCCGCAACGATCCGGCTCGCCGGTGTGTACTCGTTGGCGTCGCTTGCCGACGACTGGGCCGATTCGCGGCAGCCAGCCGAACGGCAAGTGTGCATCGACCTTCTCTGCTCGTACCTCCGAACACCCGCTACGACAGGACCTCAGTCCGCACCCAGCGTTGCCATCCAAATGCGGCCTCCTACAGCAGACGAGCTGCGGGACGCCGAAGTCCGGAACACCATCATCCGCATAATCGGACAACGAACTTTGATGGATTCAGAAACCGAGAGTGACGGCCCGTGGCAGGACTGCAAGTTCGACCTGTCCGGCGCACAGCTGCCACACATCGGATGGGCGAGCAGCAGATTCAACGGACTCCTCGACTTCACCAACGCAACCTTCGTCGACGGCGCTGACTTCTCCAACGCCCGTCTACGAAACGCCAACTTCACCGACGCTGAGTTTCGAGGAAACACCAACAACACGGTCGCCCTGTTCAAGAGAACACAGTTCACCCGAGCAATCTTCGTCAAGACGAAGTTCTTCACCAATGCTCTATTCAACAGGATGATCGTGACCGGAACGTGCGACTTCACATCAGCGGAGTTTCGCGGACCCCACAACTACTTCTCCCACGCCAACTACGAGAAGAGCAGCCGCACAACTTTCGACTCCGCCATATTCGAGGGACGAGTCACCTTCGAGAGCAGCTGGTGGCGTGCGCCTGTCAGCTTCCGTGTCGCAGACTTCGAAAAAACCACACGCCTCGACTTCTCGTCCCCACGAACATGGGCGGAGCCTCCCGCCGTCGACTGGAACGAGCACAGCGGGCAACCACAGTCACTACGCAAACCGTGGCCGCCCAAGCCATTCAAAGAAGTAAAGGCCGCTGCCGAGCAGGAATCCAGGAACGACCCTCTAGTCAACGACTCGGTATCCGACATCGAAGGCTCCGATACCGATCTGGGGGACGGGAACGAGTAGAAGTGCACCGACAAACGTGAAGCAGTCTCAGGCGAACGCGTCGAGGTCGAGGGCGATTTCGACGCCGTCCTTTTCGACCACGATCTTCGGGTGCACAGCGCCGGTCGCAGCGAGGTACTGCCGCAGCGTCGAGAGCAGCAGATCGTCGCGGCCCTCGATCCGCGACACCGCACCCTGATTCGTACCGAGCAACGCTGCCATCTGAACCTGGGTGAGGTTGCCGGCCTTCCGAATGTCCGCCAACCCCTCGGCGTACACCCGGTTCATCGTCTCCCGCTCGGCCGCGAACTCGCGCACCGTCTCCGCAATCGCCGGCTTGGTACGCAACTGCTCGATCCGGTCGTTCGCACGCCGGAACGACTTCTTCTCGCTCATCACTGCTCCCCTTCCGCGGTCTCCCGCAACCAACGCTCGATCGCGACATCAGCCCGTGCGCCGACACCGTCGTAGAACACATCACCCATCCGCGCCTTGTCGGCCGCGAACAACGCCACCACCACCGAACTACTGCCAGGCGGAAACCAACAGATCAACCGCAGCGCAATCTGCGCATCGAACGGATGCGCCGTCCGCCACACCGGAAACTTCTTCGACTGCCGCACCCTCTTGAGGTCCGGCCGATCCTCCAACGGAACACCGTCGAGCTCACGCAACTGCACCAACGCATCGGTCACCCGAGCAAGCACCCGCACCGACGCAGCATCGCCGGCGTCGGCCTTCGCCTCCACGCGATCGAGCCAGTCGAAGAACTCTTCCGGTGCATCAACGTCCACCACCTGAGTATACCCTGCACGGCATATGCCATACAAGGCATATAGCGGTTGGCGGGGTGCATCTGTCGGACCGATTCGATAGCGTTGTCCTTGGATATCGGGCAGCCGTGCGGGCCGCCCGAGACCGCGTCAACAACAGCGCCACGCATCGGTTTGCGTGTGCGCTCCACGCCGTCTCCGAAAGGTCCGCACATGTCTCTCACTCCTCTCGATCCCCAGGCTGTTCGCGCCGCCGCGCAAGCTGCGCTCGATGCCCGTCTCGGGTTGATCGACGCGATTGTCGCGGCGCAGAACGAACGCACCGTCGCCGCTTCCAAGGTCGCCGAAGCCCAAGCCGCCGAGCGGGCTGCGGCCGCGACAGAACTTTCCGCGATCAAAGCCGCGGTCGACGGTGGCTGGTCCGTTCCCGAGCTCCGCAAAGCCGGACTCAAAGTCCCTGCTTCCGCCGCGAACGGTAAGAAGACCGCGACCACCGCGGCCACCAAGACGGCACCTCGGCCCCCGCGCCTGCAACCGTCGTCGACGGCGAAGACCGAGTCCGACGCTCCTGAGTCGACCGGCACGGACACTGAGCAGAACACGTCCGGTGAGAGCTACGCGAACGCGAGCTGACCGATGGCCGTTCTGTACTGGCTGACCGTGGCACTGGCGCTCACGTCCTTCATCACGACGGCAATCGCCGGTGCCCGGCTCGGCCTCACTCTCAGGCACACAACCATCTGTGGACCGTTGGACGACCGCATCAGTCGAAACCTGGTCCTGATTGGTCTTCTGTGCGCCGCCGCCACCCTGGCTCTCTCGGCCTGGCCATCGTGGGGCCCGAGCCCCATTCCACTCTGACCTGTCTCGCCCTACATCGAAGGCATCCATCATGGACACCACAGATCCCCACTCCCACCCGCCGGCCACAGCGCCGCACTCGGCCACGCCCTCGACTCGTGCGCTGATCGAAGTCGAGATTTCCACCCTCGACCAACACGGCGACCCCGGGTTCGTACACACCCGCGGGCACTTCCGCTCCCCCTCCACGGCGGCACGGTTCGCGGTGAGCCAAGCCGAAACCGTCGCGGACCTCCACCAGGTCGATACCGTCGCCGCGACCTTCACCCAGACCGTCGACGACTCGCTGTGCCTCATCGGCACCCCCGGCGAGATCGCGTGCGCTCTGGCGTCGATGTCGGACTACGCAGCGGGTGTCCGCTCGGCGGAACTGCCGCCACCGGGCTACGTCACCACCTCGATCGGGGTCTGGACCGCCACACCGATCGAGCCGCTTCCCGGCGTCGACCCGGCCGACCTGATCGACGTCACCGTGCGCTCGACCCGTCCCGATCCATTGCCGGACTCGACCACGATGGCGGGCGACTTCCCCGCCCACTCGGCGCACATCTTCGCCGGCGCTCTCGCCCGCGAGATCACGATGCGCAGCGGTGGCCACAGCGAGGCGACCGTGAAGACAGTGCCCGGGCAACGACGGCTCGTCGTCGAACACCCGGCGGAGGTCTACGACGCCGACACCGCAGCGGTCGCCCGCTACACCCGGATCACGCAACTGCGGGCGAACATCGCTGCCCTCGATCCGGTGGCCGACGCCGACTGCGCCGTCGGCCTCACCGCCGAGCTCCACGTACTGGAAAGCCATACCCGCCGGTCGTTCGACGACGAATCGGACGCAGTGGCGTGATCGACATCGGGTGGTACCTCAGCCTCGTCGGGCACCGCACCGCCGCCGAGATCCCTGGGGTGATCGAGCGACTGCAGGCGTGCGGGATCACTGCCGAGATCCTCGACAAGGTTCTCCGCGAGCCGGACTCGCTGCTGTACGCGCCCGAACGCGACGGTGAAGACTGGGCGCGCGATTACGGCGGACCTACCGGTGCCGCACTGCTCACCGCCGAGCTCCTCGCCTACCTCGCCAATCAGCACCGCCTCGCCGCCCGGATCCATCTGGATCTCGTCGCAGAGTTGGTGGCCATCGACTCCACGGCCGCCGTCGCCGGCCAACTCGGGACCACCGAAGCCGCGGTGGCCCGACTGTCTCTCGTCCCTCCCACCTCGCCGGTCACCGGCGACGCGTCGACCGAAGGACCCACACCATGAGCACACCCGACTCCCCCGCCCTGTCCGACCTCGACACCGTCGAGCTCGCGATCCTCGCCGAACTGCGCTCACCGGAAGCGGTAGCCGCGTTCGAGATGCTGCATTCGACCGTCCACCCGGACACTGCATCGCGGTTCGCCGAGCTGCTGTCGATTATCAACGACATCTCGGGCCCGAACTTCGCTGTCGACGCATCGCTCGATCTGCTCGACGCGGTGCAGGATTCGGGTGACCTCGAGGTGGTCGTCGCGTCCGCGTCCACCGTCGACGATCCGATCACCGCGCTCGCGCTCGCACAGCTGTTGCGGAGGATCCGCGAGGACTGACCATCACGCGATCCCGAATCGCGAGAACGAACGAAGCCCCCAGCCACACAGTGTGGTTGGGGGCTTCGGCGCTGACGGGGTTCTACTACTCGGGCCAGCCGCGGACGAGCTTGTCGGTACTCGCGTGCAGGGCGTTGAAGGCGTCGACGAGGTACGTCAACCAGGCCCGCGCGGTCTCCGGGTTCGGGACCAGCGTCGAGGGGACGGCGTTCTGTTCGTCGTCGTCGAGCTCGTTGAAGTTGCTCGGGTAGTCGGTGGTGTCACCGTCGACGATGTTCGGTGCGCCGTCGATTTCGTAGGTGATCACGAATTGGAGCTCGTGCCGGTTCGGGGCGGTGAACTCGGCCGACAGGGCGAGCTCGCCCCATAGTCGCCGGTCGTAGGTGACGGCCCCGGAGTTGATCGCGGCCTGCAGCAGCCAGTGCGGTGTCCACAGTGCTTGCGGGGTACCGGGTTCGGGCCACTCGAAGTCGTCGTCGAGCACGTCGGCTTTCGCGAGGTCGAGGGTGAGTAGCGGGGCGGCCGGCGCGCGGGTTCCGTCGGCGGTGGGTGCGGTCATGGCCGGTGCCTCCAGGGTGTCGGTATGGGTGTGGGTGACGATGAGGACACCGAGGTCGGTGCCGATGTTCGCACTGTCCCCGAGAGCGTCGAGCAGTCGCTCGGCCAGGGTTGCGGCGTCAGCGGCACGGTAAGTACCCAGGGTGCTCCACGTCGCGGCGTCGTACGAGGTTTCCGATGCCGAGCACACCTGCACAGTCAGTGCGCCGCTACCGGTCGGGACGCGCTCGAGGTCGCCGGACGCGTCGACGACAGCAGCGATCTGCTCGCGGACGTGCACGGGCAGACCCGCATCGACAGCGGCACCGGTCGTCGGTGCGTTCGTGCGGTCCGGCGCGTCGTGTGGCGGCCGTTCGGCATGCTCACCTGTCTCTGTCACTGTCCTCGTCTTTCGATTGTGGCCCGCAGTGCACCGTAGTGCCCTGGGCGTCGTCGACGCGCTCACCGGTGTCCCTGTGGGTTTGTTCAGGAGGTCGGTGGTTGCCGAAAGCTGTTGAGCCGGTTGAATGCTGCCCGCTGCCGGGTGCCGAGTTCGACCATGTATTCGAACAGGTCGGCTTCGGGTGCTTCTTCGGCGGCCTGGGTCAGTCGTTGGCCGGCGATGTGGAAGCTGCGGCGGTAGGACTGCGAGAGGACGTTGTCGGCGTAGTGCACGGCCGCGACGGAATGTGCGCCGGCGGTGACGATGCCCATGAGGCGTTTGCGTAGCGGGGCGTCTTTGGCTCCGTCTGCTCCGGATCGGATGAGTGCACCGGTGACGGACGCGAAGTCGTGGGGTTGGCCGGCGGTGATGAGGTCGACGATGTGGCCGTACATGCGTGCGTGTGCAGGGTCCTCGAAGTCCGCCGCGGTGAGCGTGCTGGTGATCCGCTCGACGTCCCCACCGTCCGTGGACTGGTTACGCACGTCCATCAGGGCGCACAGGAGCATCGCTTCGGGGTCGGTGGCCGGGTCGTAGCCGGGTTCGACCGACGTGTCGAGGTCCTCGACGGGTGCGAGGTCCGCGCGTGCCCGCGCTGCCGGGTCGTCGCCGGGTGTGGGGACTGCGCGTAGTGCGTTCATCGTGGGCCTCGTGTTCGTGTCGGGTCGGACGTCGTACCGGTGGGAGGTGCTACCGGCTGTGGTGCATCGCGTCGGTGGTCAGGATGCGGCTTTGTCGATGTCGTGGTGCTCACTGTCGGCATGGTCGGCATGGTCGGCATGGCGTGTTGTGGGGTGTTCTGCGGTGAGTTCGGCGTCGATCTGGCGGTCGATGTAGTCGGGGTCGGGGGTGTAGGCGGGTACGAGTCGCATGGTGGGGCCTCTTCTGTGTTTGTGGGTTTGTGGGTTTCAGGCGGCGGCGAGCTCGTCGAGGGCGTCGATCCGGAATCCGCTCCAGTGGGTGTCCTCGTCGACGTACACGACGGGGGCCTGGAGGTAGCCGAGTTCGCAACTCACGAAATGGCGAGCGGTGTCGTCTTGGGTGATATCGACGGTCCGGTAATCGAGGCCGTGTTTGTCGAGTCGTCGTTTCGTTGCGTCGCATTGTCCGCAATTGGGTTTCGTGTACACGGTGATCGACATAGCTTTCTCCTTATCGGAATTGCTGGCGTTGACTTCCATTCTACGTCAACAGCCGCATTTTCACCAGAGTTTACGCGGCTCGAATATCGTCCATTCACGTTGCTGCCCTTGCATTTTCATGCTCACTTCTGGCCGCACCGCTTATTCGTCAGGGGAATTGAAATACAGTTCTCGGAAACCTTCCCTACCCTTTTCTTACTGCGTTCTTTTCGCTTCCGGGTGGCGCGAAAAAGAGACGCGGCGCACGGCGTCGACGGTCAATGCCTGGCCGGTGCGAGTGTTCGCCGGGGAGCGCAGCGAGTGTGGGTCGGGCGAACAGTCGTGCTGGGCCCTGTGGGCCGGAGCGTGAGCGGAGTCAGGGGTTGATCCGGGAGATGACGGGTGTTGCATTCTCGTTGCGCAGCCAGACGGACCGAAAAGAACCCTCCCTTGTCGTCGTCACCGCCGAGCTCGTAGCCGCAGTTGTGCTCGTGCTGGTCGGTAGGGTGCTGGGGTATGGAGCGCTCGCGGATCGAACATGCCTTGTCCAAAGCTGTGGTGAACGCTGCACCGCCACCGTCGGATCTGGCGCTCGATGCGATCGTGGCCGGTGTTCCGGTCGAAGACACCCGACCCACCGCCGCCGACGTCGACATGGTGTGGCCGGCCGAGCCGACGTCCCTCTGAGCGCAGTTCCGCTCTCGGCCTCCCTCTGATCCGATGGCCGCCCGCTCCGCGCTGGTAGGACGATGCTGGGCGCGTCTGTCGGTGTGAGGGCTCGATGCCCGATGCACCGGCCCCGCGACCTCCGATTGCGGAGCGTGGCCACCTCGAATCGGTGGCCACGCTCAGCAGCGGCGTCAGGTGTAGCTCTGCACTGCGCCGATGTGGGCGGCGACGTAGTCGGGGGTGATGACTTCGCCGAGCCCTCGGACCTGCGTCGGTTCCATTCCGGCTGCGAGTGCGGCGGAGAGCAGGACCGCCAGTTTCGGCAGGGTGATGTCGGCGCGGTGGGCGGTGCGTTCGGCGGCGTCGAGGGCCGCGTGCGCGGCTGCGCCGTCGCCGGTGCAGTACAGGAAGTAGGCGGCGATGGTCAGGGCGTTCGCGCGGGCGGTGCCGCGTAGCGGGGCGGCGATGCGGGTGAACGCGTCGGCTGCGTCGTGGTCACCGTGGACGTGCAGGGCCATGAAGGCGTCTCGGACTTCGGTGTGTCCGGTGGCCAGTGCGAGGCCGACGCGGGCGGTGAGGTCGGCGCTGGGGATTTCGCGGGCATGGATGACGGCTGCGAGCTCGTCGAACGTGACGGGCAGGAAGTCGGCACCCATCGTCGCGGCGGCGGCGAGTGCCAGGGATTCGGGGATCTCGGCGGTGGGGGCGTAGCGGGCCTCGAGGTCGGCGCGTGATGCGGCAATGACGGCTCCGCGTGCGGTGAGGGCTGCCGCGAGTGCGGTGGTGGCGGGATCGGGAATGATGCCGTCGGTGAAGCGGTCGAGGTCGGTGAACGTCGTTCCTGCGGTGAGACTGTAGGTGTGTAGGGCGCGGATGGTGCGGATTCCGCGTGCAGTGAACGCGTCGCGGATGGCGTCGAGCCCGAGCAGGGCAGCGCCTGCGTGGGCGGTGTCTGCAATCGCGGCGAGGATCACGGCGGTGACCGGTCGTCCGTGGACGGTGTGCCGGGACAGTGGGGTCGCGACGTTGTCGGCTCCGGCTTCGGCCTGGACGGCGGCGATGCGGGCGGCGGTGACGACCTCGTGCGAGCCGTTGCCGTTGTCGGCCAGGCTGATGGCGACGACGGAGTTGTCGGGGGTGTAGCCGAGCAGGGCGGGGATGGCGGCGAGGGTATCGGCGGCGGTGGCGAGGGACATACGACGTTGAGTCATGGTGATGCCTTTCAGTGTGTGTACGGGTTGAGTTGGGGTGGAGCGGTTTTCAGTGGCGGAGTTCGCGGCGTGCGGTGCGTCGGTCGCGTCGTGCGCTGGCGCGTTTGACGGTGCGGCGGACTGTCCGGTTGCCGCGTCGGTGGACGATGATGTCGATTTCGTCGGCGGTGGTGGGGTGTTGTGCGCGCATGGTGACCTTCCTCGAAAACTGGTGGCCGGACCTTCTGCCCTGCCGAATTTCTTTCGCCGTGGTGGCTGGGGAGAGAAACCAGCGCACGGGAACGACGGGGCAACTCTTCGGCCGGGCAGTTTTCGTGGGAGCGAAGCGACTGCTCTACGAAAAGTGTTCGGAGCCTTGGCCGTAGCGCAGCGGAGCGAGGGGTTGAGCCGGCGGGCACGGGTGATGGATGCTCGGAGAAGCCACCTACGCCCGAAAGAAATTGATTCTTTTCGCTCTTTTGAGTGCGGAGCGCAGCGGAGTTCGATTCGGTGCAGCCCGTAGGGGTGCGTGTGGCCCGCTAGGGCCTGATTGTGTACATGGCCGGCCTCTGGTGGTGGGACGCGAAACGCCGCCGGAGCTGGTGCTCTACGGCGGCGCGGTAGTGGGGTACGGCTGGTTGGTGATTGTGCGGGAGCGACGGAGGGTGACGACGCTCGGTGTCGCGGTAGCTCGTGGTTGTCAGTGGTCGAGTTCGTAGTGTCGCGTGCGGTGTGGGACCAGCGAAAAGCGGATGCCGAAGGGGCCTTTCATGACCATCTGCTGTCGCAATTGCACCCATTCTTGGACGAGCTCGGGTGTGGTGTTTCGCGCTGCGTCGTTGCGTAGGTGTTGTAGAGCGGCCAACCATTTCTGAATTTGCATTTTGCCTGTGGCTACGCGGTGTTGTGCATCAGGTGAGATGGGGAATCTGCTGTCCAGACCCCGTCCAAAGTGGTTTTCGAGTTTGCGAAGGTCTCTGGAGATGAGGCAGTCCAGTTGGTACCAGTCGATCGTGGTCGTCGGCGGAGCTGTGCGGTTCATGCTCGATCACCAATCGTGCGCTGAGATGTGTGGTTGCCGGGTCAGGTGTTGCGTTGGCGGTTGTTGTGGAGTTCGTGTGCGTCGACGACAGTTTCTTGAGCACCGATGGTGTCCACGAATTCGTCGTGAGTTGCGTTGCGCCACAGTTTGTAGCCGCTGTAGAGGACACCGAGAACAGTTACGCAGGAGGCGATCCACAGAATGGTCGACGGTTCACCGCCGACCCCCGTGTTGATGATGTTGGTGATGATGGCGATGAACGAGAGGGCGACGTAGAAGTGGAGTAGTCGTTTGAGCTGTATTGCGCGTTGTGTGCGATAGGCGCGGGCCGCACTGAGGTACAGACCTGCTCCCTCTTTGGTGTAGTTGGCGAGGAGGTCGCGGTTGAGTCGTTCCATCTCGGCTCTGGCGGCGTGGGTGTTCTTGGTGTTGAGAATGTTCATTGGTTGCCCCTGTCGAGCTTGGCGGTCTGGGTGTGGCCAGAGTGTGGCTGCCGGGTGGCGTAGTCGTAGCGGCCGGTGATCGTGTCTGTGAGGTGGCGGGCGAGCAGGGCTGGGACGATCACGGACACGGCGATGCCCCCCCAGTAGGACGATGACGGGGACTTGGCTGTAGTACCTGTCGGGGTCGAATACTGAGATGAATTTGGCGGGCAGGTTGAGTGTGATCCACGAGAGAGCCACGATTACTGCTCCGATGCATCCGAGGATGGCGCGGCGCCGGTTGGTGGTGTCGTGGGTGGGTCGGGTGCGGTAGTAGTGGACGAGCTTGCTGATGGCGACGGTGGTGACCAGGATTGTCGAGATAGCCACGTACGCAGTTGATGTGAGGGTGTCGATGGTTGCGATCCAGAGTGCGTGGGGCAGTGTCATCGGTTGCCCCTGTCGTCGTCGAGTGTGGCGTGGGTGAATCTGCGTTTCTGGTCGGCTTCGTATTCGGCGCGGGTGCTGTTGAACTGCCGTGCGCTCAGGTAGCCGAACAGGATGGATCCTGCGATGAGGGCGGCTTTCCATCCCCAGGCGAGGTCTGGGTAGGTGAGGGCGAAGACGCTGGCGGCGACTACGGCGAGGCTGATGAGGGCAAGTGCGTTGCTGTGCAGTGCGGTTCGGGATGGCGTGCGTATGTAGAGGGTGCCGATGGCGTAGGCCGCGGTGACGAGTGCGACGAACACGATGAGGGCGGTGGTGTTGACGAGGTTCACTGTTCTTCCCCTGGGGTCAGGCCGGCGGCGCTGTTCCGGCGAGGGCCGAGCAGCGCGGAAACGCCGACGCTACGGAAGATGGACAGGCTGGCCAGGAGTACGGCTGAGAGTCCGATGGTGGCGGCGATATTGAGGATCCAGGTGAGGGTGTTTCGGTCGTCGAATGTGGTCCACAGTCCGATGATGGTGACGATGGTTCCGACGATCATCAGGACCCAGGCCCAGTACATCTGGGGTGTCTTCTGCTTGGTGCGCAGGGCGTAGAACGCGATACCTGCGGCGACGATGATCGCTATTCCGGTGGTGAAGAGCATCTGGTGTGGTCCCCCTGCATTGTGTCGATCGACCTGTCGTCGTCAATGGCTGTGTGTGCCGTTGTGTCGTTGGAGGGTCATGTTGCCAGGTGGGGCCGACATACTGCTGGGTGTCGACCGCCACCGGGCGGTGGTGGGTCAGCTGGTGAGCTGTTTGCGTGTGGTGGTTTCTATGGCCTTCTTGGCGTTGTCGTAGATGCGGTCGGGGATGCTGACGATGCCGGCCGCGAGTTCTTCGACGGTGCGCAGCGCGGTCTCGCGTTCTTGTCCGGTGGCCGAGGTGTCGAGGGCGATGCCGAGTGCGCTGCGGATCCGCCGCACGGTGCGTTGATCGTCGACGCTGGTCACGCGCAGACCCACGGTGCGGGCGTAGCCGTCGGCGTTGCGCCAGGCCGTGCGCGCTTTCTGCGCGGCTGTGGCGAAGGCGTGCACGCGTTCGGGGGTGTCGGGGCACTGTTCGGGGCGAACGTCGTTCATTGCGGCGAAGGCGTCGATGAACGCTGCGGTGCGGGGCTCGGTGAGGTCGTCGAGTAGGGGCCTGACGAAGATGGAGTACGGGTCGGCCAGGTAGGCGGCGTAGGCGTCCGCGACCTCGCTGTAGACGGCGTGGGCGGCGGCGTAGTCGGCTTCGAGTGCTTTCTTGGCGTTGCGGCGGTCGACGAGGTGACTGCGGGTCCGGGTGATCAGGTACGTGGCCAGTGCGAGGGCGAGCACTGCTGCGATCACTGCGACGCAGATCCAGATCAGCGGCGTCCAGTCCGTCGGAGCCGCGGGTGCGGCGTCGACCACGGGCGTCGTCGGGGCGTCGGGAATCGTGGGCGGGTCGGCGGCAGGTACGTCCGTCGCCTCGTCGGTGGACACCGCCGGGAGGACCGCACGGACTGCTCCAGCAGCGACAGCGACGCCGAGCCCTCCCACGCACGCCTGTAGAGCTTTCCCCGCGTCGCTACCTGACATGCGGGACCAGAAGAGCATGGCTCCGCCGAGGATCGTGCCCGCGATACCGAGGGCGGTGCATCCCCAGAGGACGTACGAGAGGACGACGACGAACTGATCGCTCGACGTGGCGTCGTAATTGCTTTGCATGAGTTCCCCGAATCATTGCCTACTGCAGCCGATCTCCGACTCTGTACCCCATTTACTGTAGTCGAATAAATTGTTCGTGACAACCATTTACTGTAGTCGGGTAATATGTTGCGCATGGGTCAGCGTGGTAGGCCGAAGTCGGTGGAGCCGCTTCGGGATCGGGTTGTGCCGGTGCGGTTTACCGATTCCGAGCACAGCGACGTCACTCGTGCGGCGGCGGCGGAGGGTGTGCCGTTGAGTGCATATCTGCGGGCACGCGGGCTGGCGGCGGCGAAGCGAGCTCTCAAGCGTGAGGGCGGTTCGGCGGACGGGTAGCAGTTGCGGCTAGAGCTGGGCTCGGATGTCGGCGAACCATCGCGCTGCTGCGTCGAGGTCCGGTTTGCCGATGTCGTACCGGAGCCGGTCGAGCGCTTCGACTTCGGTGTAGCCGAGGCGTGTGAGCATGGCGGTGTCGCGGAGGATGACGGCGACGGCGAGGACTTCGCCGGTCGACCAGGCGGGCCAGGGTTCGTCCCGTTCGGTGCAGGTGCGAGCGAACTGGGCATTGGCGAGCCACTCGGTGGCGAAGCGCTGTGCAGATGTCATGGCAGACCCTTTATTGGTATGTGAACGATACGGATGGCGTTGCGCCTCAGAATGATTCGATGTGGAGTCGTTCGCGATCGTATCGTTTGCAGGTGGCGAAGGCTGCGGCTGCAGCGTCGTCGGATCCAAAGATGTAGCGGTAGAACGGCGTGGCGTCGGGCAGGTCGATCCCTTTCCCGGCTGCGGTCGGCACCCAGGGGCGTCGGGAGTGCGTGTTGACGGTCTTTTTGCTCATGCCGAGCGCTTTCGCGGTGTCGGATTGGCTGAGGCCGTTCAGGAGTGCGGTTTTGACCAGGGCCTGATCGACGTAGTTGTCGGCGAGGAATGTGAGGTGTTGAACGAAGAAGCGGGAGCGTTGCCGTTGTTCGGTGAGTGCGTCGACGTCGTTGGTGGCTGTCATGCGCCCAGTATGCCGGTACACACCTAGTACCGCAATACCGACGGGTTAGGTGATCGGCGTGACCGCGTCGGCGGGAACCCACTGCCGATCAAGGTCGAGTCGGCCCTTTTTGTTGCCCGTAGGGATCGAGAACGACGCTTGCGCAAGCCAATCGCCCACACTGGTGCGGGCCCACGCGAACAGGGTTCCTTCGACGATGGTGTCCATTGCGAGGCCCTCAGCTCTCACTTTCAAGGCCGTGGTGTCGCGGAATCGCCCGCCTCCGGATCGTCCGATCGCCAGCGCGATATTCACGTGCACCGATTTCGGCGGGTCCACGATGCGCCGGGTGGGTGGCTCGAAGGTGGTGGGCCAGGCATCGAAGATGCCGGCCTCGTTGTCGGTGCTCATTGCGCGACCGCGACGGGCCGGTGGCCGGCCAGGTCGGCCGCGGGTGCGGGTGTCCAGCGCAGGCCTGTCTCACCGAACGTAGGCGCGGTGAGGGTGTAGCGGCCGCTGCGGTGCGGTATTCCGCGCCCGTGGACGGTGGTGTCGAGGGTGATCGACTTGATGCGTCCCCTCCCCTGCTGGATTCCGCCGTAACCACAGACGGTGGAGGCGATGGTGAGATCGATACCGGGCATGTGTCCGTCCGTCAGGACCAGCACACTCGCCTGCCGACGATTCCTGGCGAGCAAAGCCCTTGCGCGCGTGGGCGGTACGTCTCGGCCATGGACGGTGGTCACGACCAAATCGACCCCGTCGAGGCAAATGCTGGCGGCGTCGAGAGGGTCAGTTTTTCCAGGATCCACAAGATGCACTTTTGCGAGATTGCCGCCGTGTTCGTGGACGGCGAGCAGGCTCAGTCGGGGTTGGCCGATGAGGGCGACGTGGTGGCCGGCTGCGGATGCTTCGGCGACGAGGGCGATGAGCATGGACCCGGCGCCGGTGACGGTGATGGCGGTTCCGCGGGCCAGAGCCCGGCGTGGGAGCAGCGCGGCGAGCGGTGGGGGTACGGGCATGGTCCGGAGGGTTTTGCCGCGTACAGCGCCGCTGAGCGGTTCCGGATCGTCGGCGGCCGGTGCCGCCGGTTCACTGGCGGAGATGGTGGGTAGCTCGGCGGGTGCGTGGTCGCGGCGACCGCCGGGGACCGTGGCCATCCGACGCCGGAGGACGTCGAGCTGGGTGGCTTTGTCGAGTCCGGTGAGGTCGGGGATGGCGTCGACGGTGGCCATGAAGATCGACCTTTCGCCGTACCGGTAGGAACTACCGCCAGCGTATCGAACGGATGTTCGAGTGTCGAACGTGCTGGTCAGCTCGTTCGGCGGGGAAGGGACACGCCGTCGAGGTCGTCCTTGGTGAAGGTCCAGGCGAGATGCCGGTACAGGTACAGAGTGCGTTTTACCTGGTCGAGGGCATCGCAGACGGCCGGATTGTCTGGGTCGTGGCCGTCCGCTCGGATGGCTGCGCGCTCTTCGTCGTCCACGTCTGGTTGGACGCACGGGATGGCGCGACGGTTCCGGCAACAGTCATTCACGCGAACGACTGGACGACGATGTCAGCGGCGGCTGTGGCTGTGCAGGTCGACCGTGTTTCGAACGAACAAGGGCCGCGCACCTGTGGTGCGCGGCCCTGGTCGGTGTTGGGTGACGGTGTTCGCCAGTGCGCCTCTCGGCAGGTGGCCGCTCGTAGCGGCTGATGGTTGGTACCCGGGGCATTGGGATCGAACGCCGTCGAGT
>NZ_NOZE01000027.1:0-554 GCF_002259025.1 Rhodococcus sp. 05-2255-1e
GACACCTACGGCGGCAACAAGCCACTACCGGAAGACACCGACCGCAACGAACTCTTCGCCTCGAAAACCCTCAACGGACGTCTCGTGGCGAAGATGGATTTCGATGCGATCACCGGAGAAAAGCTGCTCACCGCGCTTTCGCCGTTGACCGAACCCCGCCCTGCCGCCGACGGCACCCCAGACGAACGCAGTCCCGCACGGCGACGCGCCGACGCCTTCGGGCACATCCTCGACCGCTACCTCGCCTCCAGTGACCGCCCCACCGAGGGCGGTGAGAAGCCGCACGTCAACCTGCACATCCGGTTGCAGGACCTCCAGAGCCTGGCCGGCCAGAGCAGTGACGACATCACCGACGACGAAACCACACGCGCTGCAACAGAATTCGAATCAGACCTGGTCGACCCGGTCGACATCGACACCACAGCAGAAACCAACAACGAGGCCGGTTCGGTGACTGCGGATCGTGGCGCATATCGGGACCTGTTCGGCGACGGCACCACCGTCGGCTGGCTGCCGTGGATGGGCCCGCTCTCCCGCAACACCTCTCGCCAACT